>DAOUBH010000033.1:0-161782 GCA_034432775.1 Chloroflexota bacterium | reverse complement strand
CGTGCGGGCATGCAACTCAAAGTAGGCCATTCCCTTGAGACCGAGAAAATATGTGGGTCGGCCCTTCTCGTCTTTCCAGCCTCCCTCCCAAAGGCAGCCGTCGGCCTTAATAAGCTCGCGGTACCTTTCCACTAGTCTCGGCAAACCGGGGCTACCGATCTCCTCTTCACCTTCCAGGAAGAATACTATCTGGACCGGCAGGTCCCCTGCCGTCCTGACATAGGCCTCCACTGCCTGTATTCTGCTCAAAAGCTCACTCTTGTTGTCAGCTGCACCTCGAGCGTATAGGTAGCCGTCGCGGACTGCTGCCTCGAAGGGTCCTGCACTCCAGAGATCTAGGGGCTCGGGAGGCTGCACGTCGTAGTGGTCGTAGATCATAAGCCTCTTCGGGGCCTCACCAAACCTGCCGAAGACCACCGGTGCCACACCTTCGACACGAAGCACCTGAACATTGGCGCCCAGACGCCTGAGCCTCTCAGCCACCCACGAAGCACCGTCATCTATACCCAACCCAGTCGCTGCGATGCTTGGAATTCTGCAGAACTCCTGAAATTCCGCGATGAAGCGTTCCCGGTTTTGCTCCACATACGCATCAAAGGCCTCCATGGTCCACCTCCTTTGGGAATGCTACCTATAGACGCTGTCCCGTGTCAACAGGGTTAAAATCTGAGCATGGAGGTCTACATCCTCGGTGGCGGATGGTTTGGATGCCTTCATGGGGGGCAACTGCTCCATGGATGGCGGCTTCGGAAGGTGCCGTTGCAGCGTTTAGTATTTGTGGATCTGCGGTCGGATAATTCCGCTCGGGACCAGTTCGGCCACCTTCCCGTGGTCGACTTTATCCAAATGGGCTGGACGGAGTTTCTTCTGGATGGTCTATGGGATCAAGTAACGGCCTTGCCCGGAGCCTATATAGTTCTGGCACCGCGAGCGCCACATCTTATGATGGATGTTTTGGCAGCAGCCTTCGGGCGAGCAAATCCTCATTACGAGCTGCGGAGGGTTCCGGCGCCGTGGAAATTCGATCTGCCGTACGAGTATCTAGACCGAGAGGGCAACCTGTTTATAAGCGCTGCGGCGTGGGTGTGTCCCCCTAAGTGCGTTGAACCCCGTCGGTGCCCAGCCACTCGCCACGACCGCACGTGGCACCTTCCCGACATGCTTGCCCGGTCTCTCCCCTCGATTCCGATCGAGCTGTTCTACTCCCGCACTTTTGCTTATGGCGTCGCCGGTGTAGCGGTGGAGAGGCTCCAGGAAGCTCTGCGACGTTGGAGTTCACCTGCAGAGAAGCTTCCGCATGAGGTCGCTGTGGCCACAGTGTCGGCTTGCCACGGCGTGCTTGCCTTGGCGCAGGTCAAATCACGTGGCCGGTAAGCCACAGTGCGTATTTTGCAGCTGCTGAGCCTACGAGAACGCTAGAGGTAGCTGTAAAGAGGAGTACCCGGGCCCAACGGAGATGACCCCGAACAGTCGTTCCCAGGGCTGCTGCGCCCAGGACCGCGGGAAGCGCCACGCCCGTAAGAACCCTCAATGCTACGACTTCAGAAACTGAGACGAAGGAATCCCCATTCTGCTGGAACCAGACTACGTAGGGCAAAAGGATGGCTTGGCCCAAGGCCGTACCTAGACCCGTGGCTGCCAAAAGGGTTGCTGTAGTAGGTGGCATGCCGGGCACCTTCATGTACCAGTGCACACTTGTAGCTGCGGCAAGGAAACTCCCAAAGGAAATCGGGGGTAGCAGAACTTGGAGAAGCGCCACGGCTCCGCCGAAGTTCTCAGCCACGTCGCCCATTGCTAGGAGAAGGGCGAAAAGTCCTGTAAGGGAAGCAGCCACGCCCATCCATGACCGCGTCCCAGGCTGTCCAACCCACACTAGAAAAGTATAGCTGCTACAGAGGGCAAGGAAAAACCACGGAGGAATGTCGGCTAGCCTGAAGGTGGGGACACCTGCCAGGCTCCTGAGGACCATGGCAGCCATGGCCATTAAGAGTGCTAGTCCAGAGGTGGCAGCTGTGGCTGCATTTGGGACCTTGCCCCTGATATCAGCCACTACACTGGCTGACAAGGCACCTGCAGCAGCCTCCAGCAGCAAGAGGTAGAACAAGTTCCCGGAAATATCCTCCTCCTGCACTTTCGTTGCGGCCTAGGCAATTTTAGCACCAGCTTCAGCGGACCGCTTGTTTGAATATTCCATACAAATCGAGAAAAAGTGTATCGTATATTCAAACTGAGTTCAAAAAGTATTGACAACGGGACGATGAAGGTGTTATGGTTTCACTCAAGCATCGATCAATAGGGCAAAGGGGTAGATTTAGTGAACCGCTCCTCTGCCGCCGCAGCGTCGGGATGCCAGCCTAGCTGCATCGACAGTTTAATTCCCGCTTGGCGGACCAAGTCGACGAGATATGGGCGACGTGAGGTTTCGATGCGGTGCTCTGGACCGGCCAGGCTTAATGCAGCCACAACCTGGTGGCGATGGTTGCGGATAGGTGTGGATATACACCACACTTCATGGAGATACTCGCCGTGATCGAAAGCGATGTCGGTGGAGCGTATCTGGTCGAGTTGCTGCCTCAGCTCCTGGACGCTCCGAAGGGTGCGGTCGGTGAAGCGCTTCAATTTGCTCTGCTCGAGCTTCGCGAGGACTTCCCCGTCGTTGAACGCCAGAAACACCTTGCCGGCAGCCGTGGCGTGGATGGGAACGTTGCGTCCGGCCTTAAGAGAAGCCCTGACAGCCTGTGCGCTCTCTACGCTATGCACCAGGGTGACCGTGCCCCTGTCGTAGATGTAGAGGAAAACTGTTTCGCCGCTGAGATCGCTCAGCTCCTGCATGATCGGTCTGGCTGCATTTATGATGTCCAGGCTGTCGAGCACCTCGTTTCCCAGAGCCAAGAGCTGGAGCCCGAGGGCATAGGCCCCGGAGGGTTCCAGCTGCCGCACGTAGCCACGGTCTGCCAGTGTCCTGAGGATGCGGTGCACGGTAGCTTTGTTCATGTCCAGGGCCTTGGCGATTTCCGTGACACCCATGGGGCGATGGCGAGCTGCCATAGCCTCCAGGATATCGAAGGCCTTCATAAGGGACTGCGATTTCCTTGGGTCTGCCTTAGCCTTTGTGACCATCAATTGCATTATTCCCCTTTAGGGTGCGCCAGTCAAGCCTCTGACTTGGGACAAGGAGGTGGGGTGGTGTGAGAGAGATACGACTTCATGGACGGGGCGGACAAGGTGTGGTCATGGCCTCCGAGATCATGGTGCAGGCCTTTGTGACTCAAGGCTGGTACGGAAACTCGATTCCCTTCTTCGGCTTTGAAAGGCGGGGGGCTCCTCTATCAGCCTTTGTGCGGGTTGATGACCGACCTATAAGGGAAAAGACCCAAATTTATACGCCCGACGCTGTTCTGGTGCTGGATGCCAGTCTACTGGGAAGCGTGCCAGTCTTTGAGGGGCTCAAGGGTGATGGGATTGTGGTGCTAAACACTGCTAAGGAATGGTCCCAGTTGGCCCTTCCACCCTCTGTTAAGAAGCTGGCTACCGTGAACGCCAACCGGTTGGCCATCGAGATCTTTCGAGCTCCCATAACTAACACCATCATGCTGGGTGCCTTTGCTGCGGCGACGGGATGGCTCCAACTCGAAGCTCTTATAGGTGCGTTGCCAAACTTCTTTGCAGGTCGCAAGTTGGATCCAAACATTGTGGCCTGCCGGCGAGGATACGAGGAAGTGAAGGTGGTGAGTCTCGGTGAGGTGGCGGTTCGATGATAAAGCTCAAGGATCTTGTATCAGGCAAGCTAACTGGCCACTGGCCTGCAGCCCTGGGGGACAGGCTATATGTGGTGAATACGGGAGACTGGCGATATCAGCGTCCTGTGACCGATCCCAACAAGTGCAAGCGTTGCGGGGCTTGTTTCATATTCTGCCCTGTGGGCTGCAAGGTGGAACTAGAGACCCACTTCGACACTGACCTCAGCTTCTGCAAGGGATGTGGCATATGTGCCCAAGTCTGTCCGGCCGGGGCCATAGTCATGTATGAGGAGGTGAGGATATGAAACCCAGCCAAAACCGGGCCAACGTGGCCGGGGTGGGAAATGTAAGTTACCTGAAGGGTGTGGAAACAGATCAGGGGAAGGTCCTCGTAATAAACGGCAACAAAGCAGCGGCCTATGGGGCGAAACTTTGCCGGCCCAGCGTATTAGCAGCTTACCCCATAACACCGCAGACCCCCCTAGTCGAGTATCTTTCTACCTTTGTAGCCGACGGCGAGCTCGAGGCCGACATGGTGGAAGTGGAAAGCGAACACTCTGCCCTTTCCGTTTTGGAAGGGGCGGCCCTGGTGGGAGCGCGAGTGTTCACCGGAACCAGTTCCCAGGGCCTGGCCCTCATGTATGAACCGTACATTCGGGCCAGCACAATGAGACTCCCCATAGTCATGGCCATTGTTACGCGGGAAGTAATCTCACCCCAGTCGGTGTGGGGTGGCCAGCAAGATGCGATGACCGTGCGTGATGCTGGCTGGATCCAGCTTTGGGTCGAGGACAACCAGGAGGTTTTGGACACGGTAATCATCGCTTACCGGATTGCCGAAGACCCCAGAGTCCTTCTGCCAGTCAATGTATGCTACGATGGCTTCTACCTATCCCATATGGCTGAACGGGTCGTCATCCCCCATCAGCACTTAGTGGATGAGTTCCTCCCACCTCCCTCAAAGGACCTGATGCTCCTGGACCCGGAGCGCCCTGTGTCGGTAGATCCCCTCACCCCGGGGGAGATGCTGATGGAATACCGGTACAAGCACATGGCGGCCATGCGTCGGGCCAAGGCAGTCATCGAGGAAGTCGATCAAGCCTTTCAAGAGAAGTTCGGGCGGAGCTACGGAGGCT
Source organism: Chloroflexota bacterium (assembly GCA_034432775.1). GTDB lineage: Bacteria > Chloroflexota > Chloroflexia > DAOUBH01 > DAOUBH01 > DAOUBH01. The sequence continues at coordinate 156,906 of DAOUBH010000033.1, read as the reverse complement.
TGATCGACACCTACCGACTAGAAGGGGCAGAGGTCGCTTTGGTGACTGTGGGCAGCGTTACCGGAACGGCCAGGGTGGCTGTAGATAGGGCCCGGGACGCCGGCCTGAAGGTGGGATTGCTGAAAGTCAAATGTATGCGACCGTTTCCTGCTGAACGGGTCATTGAAAGGCTCTCGAGACTGCGGGCTGTGGGTGTCGTGGACAGAAGCGTCTCTTTCGGCTGGGGCACTGGTATCCTCTTCGGCGAGCTCAAGGCAGCTTTCTCCGGGGTGTGGCCACAGCCTCGAATGGTCAACTTCATCGATGGTCTGGGGGGCGCCGATATAACTCTGGACCACCTAGCAAGAGCTATCGAGATAACCTGTCGAGCTGCCGAAGGTTCGGAGGGTAAGGAGGTGTATTGGCTCGGCATCGCTGATCCAGAGGCCCTAGAAGATCCTTCTTTGCCACAACAGGCCTTAGCCTGAAACCAAGGGGGTTGATGTATGAGTACCCGTGTCGACTGGATAAAGATTTCAGAGGCCCAAGAGGGCGCGCAGGTCACGTTGCAGCCGAGGAAGGTGCCTTTTCTCGATCCCAGAAAGGTGGCGTGGATCATAAAGGAAGAGCGGGGTATCAAGGAAGCTTACCAAGAACTCAAGAAAAACCCCGACCTTCTGACACCGGGTAATGCTGCCTGTCTTGGCTGTCATGCGGAAATGGCGCTCCGCTTGACTCTGCGGTTCTTCGGTCCCAATACCATTTTGGCTATCCCACCATCCTGCATGGGAGGTATCTCGGTGGTGGGATACGGCCCGACGATGGGGGCAAAGGTTCCTGTGTTCTTCCCCCTCCTGACAAACACCGCTTCGATGCTGGCTGGCATCAAGCGGGCCTTGCGGCGCATGGGCCGAGACGATATTACGGTGCTCGCCTTCGCTGGGGACGGAGGCACAGCCGACGCCGGTTTCCAGGCTCTCTCGGGGGCGGCCGAACGGGGAGAGAACATCATCTACATCTGCTACGACAACGAAGGTTACATGAACACGGGCATTCAGCGTAGTGGAACCACCCCGCGCTTTGCCTGGACCAACACAACCCCCGTGGGCGAAGCTGGCAGAGGGAAACGGCAAAAGGGTAAGGACATGGCTATGATCATGGCCATGCACGGGATACCCTATGTGGCCACTGCCAATCCCTCCTTTGTACCTGACTATCTCGCTAAGCTCAGAAGGGCTAAAGAGATCAAGGATGGGATGGTCTATATCCATCTCTTCTCGGGGTGCCCCACTGGATGGAAGTTCCCCACAGAGAACACAGTCGAGGTTGGAAGACTGGCGACAGAAACCGGCATCTTCCCGCTGTGGGAATGCGATCATGGCAAGTTTCGAATCACTTATAGGCCTCGACGTCGCCTGCCCGTTTCCGCCTATACCCGGACCATGGACAAGTACGCGCACCTCACCCGGGAGGAATTGACAGAACTGCAACGGATGGTGGACGAAAAGTGGAAGTGGTTAGAAGCCATGACAAAGCTTTAGACGAAGGGAGGTAGCCCAAGACCATGAACTCTACTCAGCAGGTGTTAGCTGATCTTGCTGCTATGATACGCTCGGGCCAGATCCACGTAGTGGATCTCACGGCTCCTCTCCACAATAGGACGCCCATCATTCAGCTGCCGGAGCCTTTCGCTAACACACCCGGGTTCAGCCTACATCTCATCTCAGAATACGACGAAAAGGGGCCCGCCTGGTACTGGAATTGGTTCGAGACTGGCGAGCACGTGGGCACACACTTCGATGCTCCCATCCACTGGGTTACAGGCAAGGACCTTCCCCAAAACAGCGTGGATACCATTCCAGCTCAGTTTTTTGTGGGGCCAGCTTGCGTCATCGATGTCAGGGCGGAGGTCGAACGAGATCCAGATTTCTTGATGAGGGTGGAGCACATCCTGCGGTGGGAGGATGTCCACGGGAAGATTCCCCCGAAGTCCTGGGTGTTGATGCTCAGTGGTTGGTCTGCCTACATCGACGATCATGACAGATACTTCAACGTGGGTAGCGATGGAATGCCCCATACCCCTGGATGGTCAAAGGAGTCGGCTGAGTTTTTGGCCCTGGAACGCGACGTACTAGGCGTGGGGGTAGAAACCGTTGGCACCGATGCTGGGCGAGCCGCCACCTTCGACCCGCCCTTCCCCAATCACAATATCATGCACGGTTATGGAAAGTTCGGGCTGACCAGCCTTATAAATCTTGACCAGTTGCCGCCTACGGGAGCTGTAGTGGTTGCGGCCCCCCTGAAGATCGTACGTGGTTCTGGAAGCCCCGTTCGGGTGATAGCCCTAGTCCCGTAAGGTGAGGCGATATGGTTGAGCCTGCCCTTTGTGCCAGGGAACACTATAGCTTACAGCTCCTGGTCAGAGCGCCTTGGTATAAGAAGCCGCTGGTCGCGGTGTTTGAGGCACTATTCAAGGCTGGTGCCGCTATGGACGTGGGGCTTACGACCTTGCTAGTCAAGGACCATCAGGGACGTGTTATCAAGCGGTTCGAATTTGGGCGGGATAGGACGGCTGCCCACAGGTTCCGACGGAGTATGGAGATAGATTTGGACACCCTGGGACCCGCGGAGTTTCGGGATAAGTACGGTCTTAGAGGCTAGGTTCGGCTATGGCGGTGCTGGAAGCCGACATCGCTAGGTTCGCGTACCCCTTCGGCAACGGTCCTGCCCTGAAAAATGTGCGGCTAGTGGTTGAGCCTGGTGAATTCGTAGTGATGCTAGGAGCCGCTGGGGCCGGAAAGACGACACTATGCTACTGCCTGACGGGAGTTATACCCCACCATGTCGAGGGGGACTACGAGGGAGACGTCGTTATAGATGGCGTCAGCGTCAGGCAACTGCGACTGCCTGAAATAGCTTCACCCATAGGTTTCGTGCTTCAGACCCCGGAAAACCAGCTGTTCAACCTCACTGTGTATGAGGACGTAAGCTTCGGTCCCGAGAACCTCTGTTTGCCTGTCAGCGAGGTAAGACAGAGGGTAAGGGATAGCCTCTCCTTTGTGGGCATGCTGGCATATGCGGGACGGAATCCCGACACCCTCTCTGGGGGACAGGCCCAACGGGTTGTGCTGGCCTCTATATTGGCCATGCCGTCGGAAATTTATGTCCTCGATCAGCCGGCGGCCGAATTGGATCCGAAGGGCAGGCGACAGGTGTACGAGAGCATAGCCGAACTCAACCGGTCGCTGGGGAAGACCGTGATCGTCGTGGACGATAGATTGTCGGATGTGGCGGAATTTGCGACCAGGATGATCCTTCTCCACAATGGGGAAATAGTGGCCGATGAGCCCCCGTCACGTCTCCTCACCAGACGCGACCTCCTGGATTTCGGCATCCGTGTGCCTGACCACGTAAGGTTCTTCTTAGGGCTGAGGGATGCTGGTCTAGTTTTAGACGGAAATCTGCCAGGGGACATGCTGCTGTCCGTGGATCCCCTCTTGCGGTTGCTCCGGGAGCAGCGCCCATGGGTGGAGTCCCACGCGGCTGGATCGAGGGAGGCTTCAGACTCCTCGGTCGAGGGCGGGGAAGTCCTCCTCGAAATCGAAGACGTGTACTACTCATACCCAGGTCACGGAGAGGCACTGCGGGGTGTGAGTTTTTCAGCACGGGCCGGAGAGATCGTGGTGATTCTGGGAGAGAACGGTGCAGGGAAGACCACCCTCGCCAAGCATATTGTGGGACTGCTAAAGCCCCACAAGGGCCGTGTAAGGGTGGATGGGGTGGATACTCTTGGGAGAAGCGTCGCCCAGCTGTCTCGGAGCGTAGGGTTCCTATTTCAAGATCCTGACTACCAGATCTTTTCTGCCAGCGTTTACGATGAGGTGGCCTTCGGTCTTCGGATTAGGGGCTGTCCGCAAGAGGAAGTGGAAGAGAGAGTCGACGGCATCCTCAGGCGGCTGGGATTGGCGGCTGTGAGGGATCTGCATCCCTACCGCCTCAGCCGGGGTCTAAGACAGAAACTGGCGTTGGCCTCGGTCTTGGTGCTTGAACCTCGGGTTCTGGTAGTCGACGAGCCTTCCACCGGCCTAGATTTGAACGGGACCTTGGAGGTGATGGAAACCCTTCGTGAGTACGCTGGAAAGGCCTTAGTGGTTATGGTAACCCACGACGTGGAGATGGCCATACGCTTTGCCACTAGGGCAATTGTCATGGCCCAGGGCGAGATATTGCTGGACGTACCGGTGGGGCGGCTGCGCCATCACGCATCGGTGTTGCACCGGGCCGGGATTGAGATGCCCAACGTTTTAAAGTTGGCCGAAGCCATAGGCCACCCGTCGGTTAGTTCGGTGGAACAACTAGTGGGCCTCTTGAGACACGGACTTTTGAAGGGAGGTGATGCTATCAGACAGACGCTGTTCTGAAGGCGGCAAGCGAGAAGTGCAACCGGCTGAAATAAACTGATTGTGGAGGTTTACGGACATGGCGACCGTTGCTCGATCGGCTGAGCAGCCCCTTCACAGAAACCTGGAGAAGATTTTCCGGTGGGATACCCGTTCGATAGTAGCCGGTGTCTTGTTGGGAGTAGTAATGGTGCTCATCCAGCAGTTGACGGAGCGGCTGGATACTGGCCTGACCGGGGGGCTGTGGTTTCCTCTGGCTGGTGGGACCCACTCCTTGGTGCTGGTGATTTCCTGTGTCTTCTACCGGCTACCAGCCGGCTGGATCACCGGCGAGATGAATGCACTCTTCGCCTTCCTCTTCCAGAATACACCTGTTGCCCCGGCCTTTGCCATCAACAACTTCATCTATCCCATCATTGCAGTGCTCATCAGCAAGTATCTGAGCATGAGACGCTGGTGGCACTACTTGGCACTCATCGTGCCCAGTGTCCTCATAGGGTATTCTCCCATGATCCCCATATCTATGGCCGTGTTCAACATACCGCTGTCTGTAGCTGTCTACGGCCAAATACTCACCGACGTTGCGGCCATAGTGATTGCATCGATATTGGCAAAGCCCATAGCCGACACCATAGCCCACTCCGGCTTGGTGGACTGAGCACATGTTGCAAAATACCTCCTCCGAGCATGAAGTCTATGGGAAGTTCGACCCACGCGTGAAGGTCGCGTGGATGTTGGTAATGTTTCTGTTGGCTCTGACAACATCCCGGCCGGAACTCCTTGCCGCATATCTACTGTTTACCCTTTCCCTGGCGGTGGCCAGCCGTCTGGATCTCCGCGGTCTGGCCACCCCTCTGCGATTTCTCGTGATCCTGATGATCGCGGTAGCAGTTCTGCAGGCTCTGCTACAGAGGAGCGGTCCCGTGATCGCTCGGGTTGGTCCACTAGATGTGCATTCAGGTGCTGCGGAGGTGGCCGCAGCCGTGGCCCTGAGGGTCGCCACCATCTTTACCTCGTCCTTCGTCGTAATTCGCACTGTGACTCCGCCCGAGTTTGGCCAGATGCTTGCCAAGCTGGGGATGAACTATAAGTATGCCATGGTGATAACCCTCGCGCTGCGTTTCTTCCCCATAATGCAGAGGGAACTGGTCAAGATTTTCGAAAGCCAGATGGCCAGGGGATTGGAGCTCGAGGGCAGCGTGCGGAAACTGATACGGCTGCCTGTGCTCATCCTTCCCTTTATCCTGCGCTCGCTGAAACGGTCTTCGGAACTGGCCATGGCTATGGAATTGAAGGCCTTTGGTTATGCTCGTCACCGTACGTGGCAGAGGGAACTGGTACTGAGGACTGTTGACCGGGCAGCGCTCACGGGATTTGGACTCCTGGTTGGCGCCTATCTGGCCATCAGACTGCTCCGCCCCGATTTCTTCTAAACCAGCTATACTATAGGCATCTCTCCCGAGGAGGTTTCGGGGCTCCTCCCCAACAGCATGGGTGATGCCTTTGGAGCCGAAAGACCCAGGGAAGCGGCTCTCGCACTTGCCTGGGAATCGCAGTGGTTTAGATGCAGCGTCCTCACCAGCACGGACGGCAAGAGCGTCCGCGTAGTATATCCAGGAAGCTACCATGGCGGGCCGGGGCCTGATTTCCGCGATGCCCTGGTGGAAATCGATGGAGTGCTAGTCCGCGGCGACGTGGAAGTGCATCTCCGGAGTTCCAGCTGGAAGGCCCATGGCCACCACCTGGATGAACGCTACAGAAACGTGGTACTCCACGTAGTGCTGACAGACGACGATTCTGGCTTTCGGGCCTGCAGCTCCATGGTAACCTTGTGCGTGGCAGCGCACCTTCGGGGACCGCTTCATGCCCTGGAGCCTGACTCGGGCCGACGGATATGCGGGGGATGTGGCTGCAGTCTCATACCGATAGATATCGACGATAGAGTGCGGTCGCTGGCCCACGCCAGGTTCCAGCGAAAGGCGGCTCTGTTGGAGGCTGAGGCATCGACCTGGGGATGGGATCAGACGCTGTGGGCTGCGTGCCTCGAAAGTTTGGGGTACACGTCGAACCGAGTCGGTTTCCGGGCTCTGTCCAGAGCCGTTCCTTGGTCATGGGTCGTATCTGAGATGACCGACCCCAGCAGACTGGAGGCCCTGGTGATGGGCGTGGCTGGCTGGATCGGGCAGGCAAGTCCCGAAGCTGTACAGGCTTGGCCAGAGGTATCTAGGTTCTGGGACGTGGCCCCCCTTCCTCCTTCCCTTTGGTGTAGCTGGGGTTGGAGGCCCGGTGGGGCCCCGTGGAAAAGACTTTTGGCCTTCGTGCGCCTCCTGGTAGGCTTTGGCGGATGGCATTTCAGGGAAAGGATGCAGAGCATGTTGGTGCAGGGCCAGCCTGCCGAGGTGGGTCGCAAATTCATATCCTTGTTGGCGGGTGGCGCCAACCCTTGCCTAGGACGTACCCGTATTGTGGAACTGCTTGCCAACGTGCTGCTGCCCTCGCTGCCTGAAAATCTCGACGGTAAGTTGTGGGAAGTGTGGTGTGAACTTCCCTGTGAGGGATATGGCGTAACGCGCCGCCTGGAACGCCAGCTGGGCTTGGTAGGAGGGCCCCAAAAAATGTACTGGGTGCAGGGGTTGCTGGAGCTAAGGGCCCGATATTGCGTGGAAGGCAGGGTTGGCCTCTGTCCTCTGAAACACTGGTCAAGTGGAGGATCCATTGGAGCCAGTGCTTAGATCTCCTCACCTTTATGAGGCGACTCTGGCACCTTACGCAGCCAGAAGTTCGCACAGCAGGGGGCGCGTGTTTCCTGAGAGCGAGCACCCCTTCAGATCGGCATTTCAACGGGACAGGGACCGAATCATCCACAGCAAGGCTTTCCGGCGCCTGGAGTATAAGACCCAGGTTTTCGTCAGTTTTGAAGGGGACCACTACCGTACTAGGCTTACCCACACCCTCGAGGCTTCTCAGATTGGGCGGACCATGGCACGGGCCTTGGGGCTTAACGAGGACCTCGTGGAGGCCATAGTCCTGGCCCACGATCTCGGGCATCCCCCTTTTGGTCACGCTGGCGAGAGGGTGCTCGACCAGCTGATGGCTGGAACCGGTGGCTTTGACCACAACCGTCAGAGCCTGCGCATTGTGCAGCTTCTTGAAGGTCGCGATCCCAGGTATCCCGGGCTGAACCTGACATGGGAGGTGCGCGAGGGTTTGTCTAAGCATCCTGATGACTTCAGGGCCCTTTGGAGGAACTCGCCTGAGCAGGTTAGACAGCCCAGCCTCGAGGCTCAGGTGGCCGATATTGCTGACGAGGTGGCCTACCACTGTCACGATCTGGACGATGGGTTGCGCTCGGGCCTCATATCCGAGGATGAGATCGATGCTGCCGATCTGGCCGTCTGGCGCGAGGTTTCTGCGCGCGTGGATGGCTCTTTCTCCCCGCCAAACAGAGACAGTCGGCGATACATGTTGATTAAGTCCTTGGTCGACCTAATGGTCAGTGCAGTGTTGGAAGAGGCGTCAAGAAGGATCAACGACAGCGGGGTATCTACCGTGGACGAAGTACGGGCAGCTGACCGTCGACTTGTGTGCTTTTCCGATGCAATGTTGCCGGAAGTCAGAAGGTTAGCAAAATTCTTAGAGGAAAAGGTCTACAATCACCATCGGGTGGTCCGGGCGAACGAACGGGCAGCTCGAATAGTTCGAGGGCTTTTCGAGAGCTTCGTTGACAATCCCAAGCAGTTGCCCGAGGAGGTTCAGCTCCGCGTTGCCACCGTAGGGCTTCGGCGGGCTGTTTGCGACTACATCGCCGGAATGACGGACCGCTTTGCTCTGGAAGAATACCGCCAGCTGGCTGGGATAGATTTCAAGCGCCTTCCATAGCTGCTGCCGGTGTCGTCCCGGTGACTTTCACCCTGTTGGGGTATCATGGATTTGAACGCTAGCTGTGGAGGTTTCCTAGTGCCTGTGGCAACTGCGAAGGCCTTAAAGGAATGGGCTGTTGTGGTCCGTGCTATGGATCTCGGTCTCCAAACGATCCTCCTACGGAAAGGCGGCATCGTCGAGGAGAAGCGTAGGTTCGCCCTCGAAGCTGGTGAGTTCTTCCTGATGCCGACGTACACGCATCAAGGAGATGGCGTTCTCCAGCCCCAGTACCGGAGCATACTAGACGACCCTTTCTGCGTCCCACGTCACGATGGGACGGTAGTTCTAAGCCACTGGGCCAAAGTAGTAGATCTGCTCGCATTGCGCACACCTGAGCAGGTGCGAAGGCTTGCAGAATTCTATATTTGGACGCCCGACTACGTGTTCCAAAGATTTCAGTGGAAGCCCAAGTACCCCTTGAACCTGCTGGTGCTCAGGGTTTACAGGCTGGCGCAGCCCCGCGTGTTACCGTCGCGTCCGGAATACGGTGGCTGCAGGTCTTGGGCGGACATCGAGCTGGATCCTGCGGAGCTTTGGCGGGCCGAAAGCTGCCCAGTGATGTCGGACCGTGAATTCGAATCTAGGGTCTCCCGTATGATCGAACTGTTGGCCGTCTGAGGGGCCGAGCGTGGATGTCGCCCTAATAGACTACTGGGCGTTACACGGTGGTGGGCCGTACCATAGGGCCAGCGCAGGCGCAAAGATGCTGGCAACGGCCCTTGTGATTGCGGCAGTGCTGATAGCAGGCGATGTAGTGACATTGACCATCATCTACTTGCTTCTCGCTGGTGTGACTGCTACTTCCCGGCTGCCCATGGGAAAAGTATTGCTCATTGCTGCTTACCCAGCTACCTTCGGTGTGCTCTTCGCCTTGAGTCGATGGGATGGTACACTGGCTGCTCCGGCCACAATTATCCTCAGGGCCATGGATGCTGGGCTGGCCACGGTCCTGCTTATTGTTACGACCCCATATTCGGAAATCTTTAGGGTGCTCCGATTGGCCATCCCTTCCCCTTATTCTGATGCCCTTTTTCTCACTTACCGCTCTCTGTTCTTGCTTCTTCGGCTAGTGTCTGAACTGTTGATTGCCCTCAGGATCCGCGGCGGATTTGTCAGGTGGCGGTATCTTCGCACAGTCAGAAACATTGGACAGGGTCTCGGGCATATAGTGGTCCACGCCATAGCTTTGACGGAACGGTTCTACCAGGTTCTGAGGGTAAGGGGTTACTCAGGCGCCTGGGCTTCCCCGGTTCGGGGCAAGCCTATCACCGTGCTGGATCTGGTGCCCGTGGCGGTGGGCACCGGCATTTTCTTTATAGCCTTCATCCTGAGGATGCTACCCTCTTTGAGACAGGTGAACGGCTTCTTGCTGGTCGGGGCGGCATTGGTCTTCGCAGTTTCCTTCGTTGTTCACAGGAAGGGCCTCAGGGTGGCAACGGAGACCGAGCTTTGGAAGAGATAGTTCGGCTTAGCGACGTCCGCCACATCTACCCCGATGGCACTGTTCTGCACTTCCGAGGGATAGATTTCGTGGTGCACCAAGGAGAACGTGTTGCTCTCCTGGGTGCCAATGGCAGCGGCAAGACGACCTTACTCTACCATCTGATTGGACTTCTGAAGGCACAGTCAGGTCAAGTTCTGGTCTTCGGCCGCAATCCTGCCACAGAGTGGCGGGCCATAAGCCGCGAGGTGGGTGTGCTGCTACAGGACCCTGAGGTCCAGATCATCGCGCCCCGCGTCAGGGACGACATAGGGTTTTCGCCGCGCAACTATGGTCTTCCCGAAGACCAGATAGACCGTTTAGTTGGGGAGATAGCAGAGCTGCTCGAAATAACCCACCTCTTAGACAGGGTGCCCCACTATCTAAGTGGAGGAGAGAGGCAGAAGGTAGCCTTGGCTGGGGCCCTGGTCATGAAACCACGCCTTCTCATCATGGATGAACCTTTCGAGGGTCTAGATGCAGCTTCGAAGTTGGAGCTAGTTCGGCTTCTGAACCGTCTCCACGCGGAGAGGGAAGTTGCCTTTATTGTAACGGTACACGATGTGAATTTGGCCCCCTACTTCATCGACACGGTCTACGTAATGGCGACAGGTGGAGAAATTGTTCGAAAGGGTACACCAAGGGACATTTTTGGTGACCCTGAGCTGATGTCGGCCCATAGGTTGGAGCCACCGGTGCTTAGCCGTCTGTTTCTCCATCTAAGGGAGTTGGGCTATCCCTTGGAGACGGCCATGACCGTCGAGGAGGCGGTTTCTGCCCTTGCCAGGTTTATGGGGGAGAAGGTGCGAAGCCGCGATCGCGGTGCGACATGACGAGGGCGCAGGCCGCAACGGCCTGCGCATGCGCATCAGATCTGTGGTTGACCTTCATGCTGGTTGTTCGTACCTGTGCTGCTTCTTTTCCCTCCATGCTGAACCGTCGGGCTTCGGTCTGGAGCAGGCCAGCATCCTGCGCCTCTTTTCCCTAGGCCTGTCATCCCGCCGTTCCTGGTGGATGATACTGATCAGAAACCGTGGGGGTGGCCTTGCGGACCTCCGTTTCAAGCTTATGGGGATGCTCGATGGGCAAGAGGCACGTGGTCCCGATGCACAGGTAAGCTGCCGGGTCGTGGGTGTAACCTCGGTCTGAAAACCGCTTCGTACGGAGATCGGAACCGAGAGGCTCCACCTCCCGATTAGAATGGTAGCACCTTAAAGAAGCCACGATGAACTTGTGGCGTTGTGGCGCTGGGCCTACCACTGCCACGGTAACGGGAGTGGTCATCAGCCGCTGAGCTACCCTGCCGAACTGGGAGGCGAACAGACCCTGACGTGTTGCCGTCGAGCCCAGAGCCATCAGGGTATCCAGGGCTATCTGGAGCAGCTCGTTCCGGTCTGTCAGCAAGTAAAGCCTAAAGGCTAGCTCGGCTGCCAAAGCGTTCTCCGCGAGCGGCCGGTCGGGTAGCGACAAGTATCCCGGAGCCTGAGGGTCGGGGACGGTATCGTAGAACCCACCCTCTGGAGCGCGGAATCTCTCCATCGCGAGGCCAAACAGTTTGTCAGCTAGCACGAAGTGGCTTTCCGGGCCGCCAGCCTCGTAACTGTCTAAAAGGGCGTGGGCAACGTTGACCTGGTCAGATAAGTTCGTGGGGTTGTGGGGTTCGCCATCCCAGTAGTGGCACACTCCCTGGCCTTCGAGATACATGTGCTTATTGATGAACTCAAGGGTCGACTGCGCTATAGCCCACCACTCCGCTTCGCCCGATGCCAGGTAGTAGGCTGTGGCGGCTCTGGCTGCCAAAGCGTTCCAGTCAGCATATATGGTGGGATCGATGTACGGAGCCTTTCTTTCACTGCGGAGGTCTAAGCTCTCGAGGGCATAGTACTCTTCGTCTGCGTCTTGCGAGCCTCCGAAGGCGCCGAGCGCTGGCTGGTAGAGGGTGTGGCGCAAGTAGGAGGCAACTGCATCAGCCACCTGTCTCAGGCTGGGATCTGCCAGCAGGTCAGCTGCTGCTATGTAGATGCGGAGCAGCTGAGAGTTATCTTCCAGCATCTTCTCGAAGTGTGGAACGGTCCAATTTCGGGTGGTAGAGTAGCGGAAGAACCCTCCCTCTACGTGGTCGAACATACCGCCCTTTGCCATGGCATCGAGGGTGGTTTGTAGCAGCTTTCGCCAGCTTTCATCTCGGGTCTGATGCAGCCGAGCTAAGGAGTACTCCAGGGCGTCGGTGTGGGGGAACTTTGGTTCGGTGCCGAAGCCGCCATATACCCAGTCATAGCTGTTAAGTACAGAACTATCGATATCCTCCACTATCGCCCAGCTGAGCTGGAAGTTTGCCTGCGTTTCCTTCCGGGTGCTCTGGAGCTGTGTGCGAAGTTGAGTCAGTCGAGTTTCAATCTCTTGCCTATGGCCTCTGTAGTACTGGATGACGCGGGCCATGAGGGCAAGCATCTGTTGGGGTGGTACGTAGGTGGCACCCGTGAGAATCTCGCCTGTCGGCAGCAGGAATGCAGTAGTTGGCCAGCCTCCCTGGTTGTATCGCCGGTTCACTTCCGGTTCCCGGTCGTTGTCGACTCTCACTGGTATGAAGTCGCGATTGATCGCTTCTATCACTGCGGGATCTGAGTAGGTGGTTTCGTCCATGACATGGCACCAGTGACACCAAACAGCGCTTATGGACAGAAGGATAGGCTTGTCTTCTAGGCGCGCTTCTTCAAAGGCCTGTTGGCCCCAAGGACGCCAGGAGATCTCGGCGGCCCGGTTGGGGCGTGGCGAGAAGCGGAAAATAGGCGAAGCGGGTTCCTTCATGTCGAACCCCTTAGTGTGCATTTAGCTGATTATAGCCCGGATACGAAGGTCTCATAGCAAGAGGGAGTAAGCAGATTTCATCTAGGGTTCATTGAAGAGGTAGTTGGCTGGCTGCGGGGCCGTGCTGAACTGCAGATGTGGCCTACACCGCTGAGGCAGTTGCCTGCCACGAGGCTCCGTTTTTGGCGGACGGGTTTCCCGACCACATTGCCCAGGAGGCCCTGGTGCGCGCTGCTATTTTTTTGAGTAGAGTTCGGAACGTAATACGCCTACGTATCTTAGGTTGCGATAGCCTTGGTTGAAGTCGATCCCGTATCCGACGACAAACTTATCCGGAATTTCGAAGCCGCAGTAACCTATGTCCACTGGTACCTGCCTTCGATAGGGCTTGTCCAGCAGGACGCAGGTCCGTACTGAAAGAGGCCGCCTTTCGGCAATTATCCTTGAAATGTAGCTGAGCGTGAGTCCCGTATCTGCGATGTCCTCCACGATGAGGACGTGGAATCCTTCCACAGGCTGGTCTAGGTCCTTGAGGATCTTAACCTCCCCAGAGGTGGAGGTGCCAACGTAGCTCGATATGGCCATGAAGTCCACTTGGATGGGGATAGTAATATAGCGAATAAGGTCGGACAGGAACACGCAGGCGCCACGCAAGATACCTACCAACATTAGCGGCTTGCCCCGGTAATCCTCGCTGATCTGGCGCCCTAACTCGGCCACCCGACGTTGGATGGCTATCTGGTCTACCAAGACTTCGGCCACATCAGCGTCCATATCCGTTGGAAGGTCGTTATCGAAGCACATAGTTACCACCTCAGACCACAGCTTCGAAGCAGGACACGCCTTTAGGACCGACTACAGCTGAGTGCACCAGACCAGCTGGAACGAACAGCCGGTCCCCAGGATGAAGTTCGTACTCAGTTCCAGAGGAACAGTCCCTGAACGTGATGCTTCCTCGGGCCACGATCACGACTTTATCGAAGGGATGCCAGTGTTCGGCATACACATACCCTGGAGCGTTAGCCCACCTGTCAGGCACGTAACCCTCGTTCCTCAGCATCTGCCAGATAGCTGTTTCGGACGGCCGCTCATTGGGGTCTGGCCATGGCTTTAACTGCATGGTGCACCTCGAACATGGCTAGCGAGCAGTTTGTTGTGTCACATCCTTATGGTACTCAGGACCGAACTCACCACAGCGTGGAGCTGAAGGTGTAGGGATGCTCTACTTTCTTCCACGAGATGCCGCTATCCCTGCCAAAAGGCCCAGGCCGAAACCGAGCACCAAGGTGCCAAGACGTACCCGGTAGGGCCACAAGGGATAGAAACGAGGTCTATCTTCGTCAAGAGTCACGAAACCCAGTGGCTCTACCCGAACGCCTCCGCCTCCACCCATACCGCTCACTTCGTCCTGTCCGCCACCGCCGCCTCCAAAGCCGTACGCGACGCGGGCCACAGGAACTATCACGTGTCCGTCGACGTCAATGGGTTGGCCATAGACTCGGTCAACGGTGGCGCTGGCTGACACTTTTTCTTGCAGGGTTGCCAAAGCCTCTGTGATCTTCATTGCTCCCTCCAGGGGGATAGTGTATCACACTGCCAATCGGGTGTGGGAGGGTAGCTAGTCGCGGCGGTTGAAGGCCCAGATGGACAGGGATATGAGGAGGGCCCAAAGGGTTGTCAGTATTGCCAGGTCTATGGCCAATGGGTAGAGGATGAGGGGCCGAAGCGCCTCGGGGGGCAGAAAACCACCCAAAAGTATCTGTCGTAGCGGGTCTACACCATAAGTGGCGGGGTCGAGTTGGGTCAGCAGTCTGAGCCACAGGGGCAACCCCCCTAGGGGAAAGAAGGCTCCAGAAAGGAAGAGCACTGGCATTAGCAGCAGCTGCATGACCATCTGGAAACCTTCCATGGATCGCATCCTGGCGGCGACGAGGGTACCGAGGGACGCCAAGGTGGCTCCTAAAAGGAGCATTACAGCAGCGGCAAATAGGATCTGGTCTGCGGATACGGGAACCCCCACGAGGGGCGCCAAGAGAAGCATGATCAACCCTTGGACCATGGCCATAGTGCTTCCGCTGAGAATCTTGCCCAGTGCAACGGCAAGTCTGGGAACAGGTGCTACGAGAACCTCCTTCAGAAAGCCAAACTCACGATCCCATACTATGGATACTGCTGAGAAAACGGCTGTAAAAATGACTGTCATGCCCAGGATGCCAGGCAGCATAAAGGCTCGATAGTCTATGGCGACCCCCGCTACGCCCCTCATAGCGGTCGAGAGGCCAGTACCCAGCACGAACAAGAACAGGACAGACTGTGCCAAGGACGATACTATTCGGGCTGGATCCCGGGAGAACCGGATCATGTCCCGCATCCAAATAGTGAAGATACCCTTAAGGCTGCGCTGTAACATTTCAGCCCCTCCGGCCTCGGCTAACTATGCGCCAGCGCTCTAGGGTGTCGGCTTCCTCGTCCCGCATGGTTCTGCCAGTCAGTTTTATGAACACGTCTTCGAGGGTTGGTCTACGGAGGTTGACGGACAGAACTTCGAGGCTACGGTCATGTCCGTTCTGTAGGATGCCAATGAGTTCGGGGATAGCCTTGTCGCCGTGGGCCACCTCGACGGCCACCATGTCTTCTACTATACGGACCTGGAGGCCCGTATTCGTCTTCAGGCGCTGGGCCGCGAGTTCGTTGTCAGAGGTTCTGAAGAAAACCACGTCTCCGCCAACGGTGGCCTTCAGGGACGCTGGTGCATCCAGAGCGACGATGCGCCCGTGATCGATGATGGCTATGCGATCGGCTACCTCGGCCTCTTCCATGTAGTGGGTTGTGAGAAACACCGTGACCTCCTCTTGCTCCCTGAGGGACAGCACATAGTTCCATACGTGGCGACGGGTCTGTGGGTCCAGGCCCAGGGTGGGCTCGTCAAGGAAGAGCACAGCAGGGGTGTGGAGAAGGCCCCTGGCGATCTCGAGCCTCCGGCGCATGCCGCCAGAAAAAGATCTCACTCTGGTATTTGCAAATTCCGTCAGCTCGACCATCTCGAGGAGCCGTTGGGCCCGTTCGGCGAATACTTTTCGGGGTACGTTATAAAGCAAGGCATGAAAGCGGAGGTTTTCCATGGCAGTCAGCCGGTCATCGAGACTCGGGTCCTGAAACACAATCCCTATTGACTGACGGACCTGGTAGGGCTCCTTCAGGATGCTGTGGCCGTTGATCCAGGCTTCGCCGCTGGTAGGGCGCAGGAGGGTGCACAGCATGCTGATGGTCGTGGTTTTACCGGCTCCGTTGGGTCCCAAAAAGCCGAATATTTCCCCACGCTCTACCTCGAAACTTATGGCATCGACGGCAGTCAGCCTATCGAAGCGTCGGGTCAGCTGGTGGACAACTATGCTCTTGTGGGCCATCTTCATCGTCGCTGAAGGCCTGCGCCAGCAGTTCTAATCCACGGTGGAGCTCCCAGCGCTGTTGCTCCGTGAGCCTCCCCAGAATGGTGGCCAGCTTATGTTCAGCGCGAGCCCAGGTTTCCCGCAGGATCAGCCATCCCTCCTCGGTCAAATGGAAGGAGGCCGATCGTCTGTCGTCTTCGGAAACCCGTCGGCAGACCCAACCACGTCGGACTAGTTTCGAAAGCGTGCGTGACATGGTTGGTGCTGACACCCTGTGGATGTGGGCTAGTTCGGCCGTACCCCGACTACGAGAGTGCAAGCTCCAAAGCACGGCCAGGTGCTGCCAGCCGATACCAGGCTCCATTTCGGTTCGAAGGGCTCTCCCTACCTTTCGAAAGGCCTCGATCAATTGTCTGAGAAATAGGCTCGCTTCACTGTCCTGCATGGTCGAATCGATTTGCAGTGCTAACTATTATACCTCGAGGTCAATCTTCAGGTAAGTTAGAATGTACAGATAAGCATGTTGACTTGTGGCTTAAGGGGGCATGATGCTCGGAGGGGGTACCTGGCCAGGTCACCTCAACTATGGCGAACTCAAGGAGCGGCCTGAGATCCGTGCAACAACTTTGCGGCGCGCAGCCGCCTACTTTGTTGCCTACTGGAAAACGGGTTTGCTGGTAACCCTATGTATAGCTGCAACGTCGCTTCTGGGCCTCTTACCGGCACTTTTCATGCGTGAGGCCATCGACAGGGCTATCCCCGAACGCGATCTGATGCTGCTTACCCTCCTGGTCGGAGGCATGATCGTGGTGCCTCTGGTAATAGGGCTGATAGGGGTACTGCAGAATTACCTTAACGGCCTGATCGGGCAACGGGTCATGTTCGACATCCGCAACCAGATGTACCAGCACCTGCAGAGCATGTCCCTGAGGTTTTTCACTGACACTAAGATTGGAGAGATCATGTCACGCCTCCTCAGCGATGTTGGGGGTATTCAGAATGTGGTGACCAACGTATTGGTCTCCCTCCTAACTAACCTGATCACCCTGGGATCTACCCTAGCCTTGATCTTCTCCATGAGCTGGCAGCTGTCGGTGCTGGCGGTAGCCATACTGCCCTTTTTCGTGATGCCGACCCGCCGCGTGGGCAGGATCAGGCAGAAGATAGCATCGGAGACCCAGAGCAAGCACGCCGAGCTGAGCTCCTTTATGCAAGAAACACTGAGCATATCGGGTTATTTGCTCATGAAGGCCTTTGGCAGGGAGAAATACGAGGCCCTTCGGTTTAGGCGAAAGAATGAGGAGCTAATGTCTTTGCAGGTTCGACAGGCCATGGTGGGGCGTTGGTTTTTCATGGTGTTGGGGCTCTTTGGCGCTATAGGGCCGGCGCTGATCTACTGGTTGGGCGGGTATCTGGTCATGCACGGGAGCTTGACCCTGGGCACCATCGTTGCCTTTGTAACTCTGCTGGCTAGGCTTTACAACCCGGTTTCGAGCTTGGCAAACATACATGTGGACGTGGTCACCTCCATGGCTCTCTTCGAAAGGATCTTCGCATACCTGGACATGAAGCCGGAAATCAGGGATCTGCCCGATGCCGCGGTGGTGGATCGTGTGGAGGGATTTCTGGAGTTTCGCGACGTCTCCTTTTGGTACCGTCCCGGCCAGAAGGTTCTGGATGATGTCTCCTTTACGGTGGAACCTGGCCAGCTAGTGGCTTTGGTAGGCCCTTCTGGAGCAGGGAAGAGCACTGTCACCTATCTCCTTCCCCGCTTCTACGACCCTCAGGAGGGATGCATTCTTTTGGATGGTCGCGACATACGTACTATCAGGCAGGACAGCCTGCGCAGTCACATAGGGTTGGTAACCCAGGAGACCTACCTATTTCATGCCAGCATCCGGGAGAACCTGCTGTACGCGAAGCCGGGTGCTACGGAAGAGGAACTCATATCGGCTTGCAAGGCTGCCTACATCCATGACTACATTCGTTCCCTGCCCCAGGGCTACGACACGGTAGTTGGGGAGCGGGGCTATAGGCTTTCCGGTGGAGAAAAACAACGGATTGCCATTGCCCGGGTACTCTTGAAAGATCCGAAAATAGTGGTGCTCGACGAGGCCACTGCTTCCCTAGACAGTCAGTCCGAGGCCATGGTTCAGGCCGCACTGGGCCCTCTGCTCAAGGGGCGGTCGGCTTTGGTTATAGCCCACAGGTTGTCGACTATCCTGGCGGCGGACCTCATCCTTGTGATGCACAAGGGACGGATAGTAGAGCGGGGCACCCACGCGCAGCTGTTGGCTCAGGGTGGCCTCTACGCTAGGCTCTATAAGCAGCAGTTCAGAGATCAGGCACCGGCTCGTGCCGTGTAGATTCACTGACCAGCACGAAGGGGTCCGATAAGGAGAGCACTTACTTTGGATCCGGCATCTATGGGGCTTGTGTCGGGGTCAAGCACAAGGAGCGCGTTGGCTCCAGCCAGGGACAGCAGCCTACTGGACTTCTGATTGCCGGTGCTTCGCGCCCAAATTTCTCCATCTCTCCAAGCGGCGATTGCACGGTGATATTCTCGGCGGTCTTTCGGCCGAACCAGGGAGTGCTCCACTCGTACTTCTACGCAGGGGCGAAATATGTCCCTGCGTCCCTGCATCTTTAGTAAGGCTGGCCTCACGAGGACCTCGAAGGTTACAAGGGCTGATACCGGATAGCCGGGCAAACCGAAGGCAAGCTTGGACCCTACAGTAGCAAAGGTAAGGGGCTTACCGGGTTTTATGGCCACTCGCCCAAAATGGATGGTTCCCAGCTCCTTCAAGAGAGGCTTTATAAGGTCTCTGGTTCCCATAGACACGCCACCCGATGTGACAATAACGTCGGCCTGGGACAGACCTGTGACCAACGCCTCCCTGAGCACCGTTGTGTCGTCCCTGACGCGTCCAAGCCATACGGGAACAGCCTCCGCTTCCAACACGGAGCAGTAAAGGCTGTAGGAGTTGGAATCTCTTATTGCTCCGGGTCGCTCTGGTTCGCCAGGAGCCAGCAGTTCGTCACCGGTGGCCATGACGGCCACCCTAGGCTTTCGGTACACGCGCAGGCGGGCCCGGCCCAGCTGGGCCGCCAGCCCGATTTCAGCTGGACCCAGGCGAGTCCCTGCTTCGAGGATCTTCTGGCCAGCGTGGAAATCGGAGCCTGGCTGGCCGATATTGGCGCCTTTCGGTGCGGCTTGGAGGATTTCTATCCAGCTGCCTTGACGGTTCACATGTTCCACCATCACGACAGCTTGCGTCCCTGGCGGAAGGACGGCGCCTGTCATCACGTGGGCAGCTTCCCCGTATCCTAGACGGAAGTCGGGTGGCCAGCCAGCTCCCACTTCCGCTACAACCTTTCGGCGGGGCGATGGATCATCTACCAGCACTGCATAGCCATCTACAGCCGCCACCGGCGCCGAGGGCATGTCGGAGGCTGCGACCAGATCCTCCGCTAGTACCCGGCCTGCTGCCTCGAGCACGTCCACTTCCTCGGCCTCAAGGACGGGGGTTTTCTCAAGTATAATTTGCGTTGCCACATCGACGGGAAGCATGTCGAAGGGCGATTCTACAACCCCTTCTATGGGAAGATCGGGCCTGTGCGTCATATGATCGACCTCGCGGCTGTTTCACTAGGGACATTTTACGGCATCCGAAAGGACCCTTGCAGTGTCTGTATCGAATAGCGATGGTGCCCCTAGGGTTGTAGAGAACTCCCTATCTCGACTGCGTTCGTCCTCGACCCTTCTCGGGTCTTGCTTGATCGCAGCCCTCTTGCTTAACCTGCTGGTACCGATATTTATCGGACCTGGGCTCCCCTACTTCGATGAGGCAGTCTACGGTGCTCGGACCCTGGGCATTCGGGATGCGGTGCTCGACACCGATTGGAAGGCATTCATCGCCTTGTTGACCACGCCCCGCTTGCACCCTCCCCTAGTGGAGCTGAGTGCTGTGCCCTTATCGCTGGTGCTGGATAATGCTCCTTTAGCGCTGAGATTAACCCACTGGCTCTGGGTGGTTTTGCTCTGCATAGCGTTAGTACTTCTAGCCAAAAGCCTAGGGCTTTCAACCCTGCCCATTATCACGGCTCTTATCTTCCTGTTGACGACCCCTGTGCTGCTCAGCGAAGCCTGGAACTTCGGTACTGATATCCCCTTGGCGGCCATGGTCCTGTTTTCTTTATGGTTGCTGAGCACCAGGCCCTTTTCGAGGCTGGAACGAGCGGCTGTCCTGGGGATCGCGGTGGGATCGGGCCTGCTCGTCAAGGAAAGTTACCCTCTCTTCGTAGCGGGTCCCATAGTGCTAGAAGTAGCCAGGGAGCTTCGCTCTGAGGGCTCAGGAGAGAGCCGGTTGGCGCTGGCGGTCAGGGCCTTGGCTGCAGCCCTCGTAGCAGCCGCGATAGCTGCTGTATGGTACTGGCCTAACTTAAGGTGGTTGGCACAGTGGGTGCCAGGAGCTTACCGCTCTCCAGGTTCGGCAAGAATTTTCGGTACAAGCAACGTTCTGTCCCTCGGGGAGGTGCTTGACTGGCTGGCTCGAGCCTTCTTGACTGAAGGACTTGTTCCATGGGTCACCTTGATGGGCATTTATGGTGCCCTAGCTCTGTATCAAAGCCGGAGGCAGCTTTCCTCCAAATGGACGGTGCCATTTGTGGCCTCTTCCGCGATACCGGCCCTCGTGGTGTGGACTACCTCCACGTCCAAGGCGGTGCGGTACATTCTGCCGGTCCTGATCATCGTGATAGTCCTCTCAGCTCAGGGGAGTTGGAGGGCGTGGCAAAGGGGTATCTTGGGCAGATTGCTTGTAAGTGGCGCCCTCGCCGGGTCCCTTGTGGTGGCTTTGACTGCGTATTGGGTGGCCCCGCGACAGTTCCCACTGTTTGCGCGTGCAGCCGAGGCGTCGGCGACCATAGGCCTGAGGATAGTGGGTCCCTTTTCATCGCAGGCCATGGCAGGAGATTGGCACTCGGTCGACGTTCTGAGTGCCGTTGCCGATGATGCCCGTCGCCGTGGCATGGGTTCAGCCCATGTGGTTGTACTGTCGCGGTACCCGGCTGTGAGCGACAATGCCTATCGCTTCGTGGTCGCGTGGAAGCGCTTTCCTCTGGACGTTGGGGCTACGAGCCTCCAGGGCTGGCTCCCCCTGCTTAAGCAGGCCCGGGACGCTGACTACGTGGTTGCTAAGGTCGGAGGGGACCAAGGCGAGTTGGATGGTGTGGTGAACTTCTCTCGACTGTGGGCTTTCCTAGCTGAGGGATTTTCCCATAGCGAGCTGGCCAGGTATGCCCTCCCTGATGGGAGCTACGTGGTCGCCTATCGGCGGCATGCTCGCTGGTATTTGGGGGAGACTGGCAATGCCGTATACCGCCTTTACGAGGCCCTTGGTGATGCTGAAATCCGGCAGATCCCCAAAGGAAACACTCCTGAACAAGTGGTCCGAACGCTGGCAGCTGTAAGGCTTGGCGGAAAGGAGATGCCAGCCCTTTTTCAGCATCCGCCGGGCAAGCTCGTGTTCCCTCTCACGCTGCCCAGGCGGAAAGGAATCGAGTTTAGAACAGCAGTGGGTCTAGTGCCTGAAGCCCTCGGTCGAAGCGACGGTGTCGTCTTCAGAGTTCTCCTCCTGGTCGATGGAGGAACAAAGGTATTGCTGGATGTTCCCTATGGACCCTCCTCAGGGGGCCAGTGGCTGGATTACAGGATTGATCTCTCCGAGTTTGCCGGTAGACATGTGAATCTTGAGCTGCAGACCGATGTCGGCCCTTCTGGAGACCCGGCCTACGACTGGGCTGTCTGGGGTGAGCCAGCTATCTACACTACAGAGGAGTGACGGTAGTCCACCGAGGGGCGAGGAGCTACGGCTCAACGACGTCGAATTGCAGTTGGAGTAGAGGCACGTACTGAAGCATGCCGCGCTGATTAATTACTAGCAGATGGCCCCTCGAGACGTCGATGGGTGAGTACATCCGGACCATCTCCTCTTGGAACTGCTGGCCCAGCAAGGCTGTGAACCTGTTTAGCTCTGTGCGATCCACGACGGCTACGAAATTGTCGCCACCTAAGTGACCCACGAAGGAACCTGACCTACGTGCCCACCTGCGAAGCAGATCTGCTGTCAGGAGGATAACCTGATTCCCCTTGGACCACCCGTAGGCGACATTGTATGCGCGCAGATTACTGATGTCTACGTATACTATCACCGCGTTGGACTGTGTTTGGGAGTGTAATTTCGAGAGGACACGCTCCACTGCTTTACTGCCAGGTAGTCCCGTGAGTTCAGAGACCTCTTCGTGGTAGAGATGGTGCAGCTGGGATCTGACCCTCAAGACCAGCTCTTCTGCGTCAAAGGGCTTCGTAATATAGTCGTCGGCACCCGACCGAAATCCATTGGCAAGATCTGACGGCGAGTTCCTGACCGTAAGCATCACTACGGGTACCGAGTTGAGTTTCGGGTGTTCTTGCATCAGCCGGCACAGTTCGAAGCCGCTGAGATCGGGCAGGCTGATGTCCAGCACGAGGAGGTCTGGAGGATCCTCCACCATCATTTCCCAGGCTTGGCGGCTGCTGGTGGCGCTGGCGGTGGCAAAACCCTCCATTTCTAAGGCCTCTTTGAGGTGCGCCAAGAGGTCTACATCGTCGTCAACTAGAAGAATTTTGCTCAAGACTGACGCCCCTTCGATTTGTAGTTATTAGCTCCTCTAGCCTTCCAGGAGCAGCCGCTCAGGGTTTTCGACCAACTCCTTTACCCTTACCAGAAAAAGCACTGCCTCTCGACCGTCGACAACACGGTGGTCGTATGAGAGGGCAACGTACATCATGGGCCGTATCTCCACGCGCCCTTCTACGGCTACCGGTCTATCCTGTATCCTATGCATTCCGAGGATACCTACTTGGGGAGGATTAAGGATAGGGGTCGACAGCAGAGATCCAAAGACTCCTCCGTTCGTGATAGTGAAGGTACCGCCTCTCAGGTCCTCTAGCGTGAGGGTATGTGTTCGGGCTTTCTCCACAAAGGATGCGATAGCGCGTTCGATCTGGACGAAGGTCATTCGGTCGGCATCCCTGAGCACAGGTACCACCAGGCCCTCGGGATCACCGATGGCGATGCCGATGTCGTAGTAATGCTTTATTATCAGCTCTTCGCCCTGGAGTTCAGAGTTAAGTTGCGGAAACTCCTTGAGGGCACCGATAACAGCCTTTACAAAGAAAGACATTAGCCCAAGGTCTATGCCATATTGCTGCTGAAAGCGATCCCGCCATCGCCTACGTAGGTCGAGCACTGCGCTCATGTCCACTTCATTGAAGGTGGTGAGCATGGCCGCGGTGTGCTGGGCCTCGACCAGCCTCCGAGCTATGGTTATTCGTCGTCTAGACAGGCGTTGCCTTGTCTCTGGCCTCTGAGGAGGCAACGTCAAGGTTTCCGCTTCTGTGACAGGCGCGGTGGTCCGAGGGGATACCCTTGATTGTGTTGGCTCGGAGACCACCCCTGCCCCTTGAGCGTAAGCTTCTACGTCTTCTTTGGTAATACGCCCGCCCGGACCAGTACCTTCGATCTTGGTGAGGTCTATTCCCAGTTCCGCTGCCAGGCGGCGGGCAACGGGCGTGACCTTGGCTTCCCCTGTCTCGGCGGTCGGTTCTGTAGGTGTTACGGCTTCTATCGGGCGGGTAGCCGAGGGCGCCTCTGGTTGTGTCGAGCTCTCGACAAGGATGCCTATGACATCGCCGGGCTTTACGGTATCGCCTTCTTTACGGATGATACGCTGCAATACGCCGGATTCGTCCGCAGGTATCTCTGCATTCACCTTCTCAGTTTCCAGCTCAACAAGGGGTTCGCCCACCTTCACTGTATCGCCTTCCCGTTTGAGCCAACGGCCAATCGTGGCCTCCAGGACCGACTCCCCCAACATGGGTACCTTAATTTCCCATGGCATATTTCACTCCTAGATCTGACCTAGTTCAGTTGTCTGGTATCGGTTCCAGTATGGTGCCTCCTGCTGCAGACGGCAGGGTGGCCAGATTCAGGGCGTCCCCCATGATGCGTGACTGAACCATCTGATGCCACTCCTGAGTGCCTTCTGCCGGGCTGGCTAAAACCGGCCGGCCGACGTAGCGCAGCGGTGCTCGACCGTCGAGCAGCTCTCGGATCCTTGGCGCTACAAATGTCCACGGCCCCATGTTACGAGGTTCTTCTTGTAACCAAACCACTTCCTCAAAATTCGGGAACGAGGCCAAAGCTCCAGCGAGCTCGCTGTGGGGAAATGGGTAAAGCTGCTCGATGCGTATTACAGCAATGGGCAGGCTCGGCGGGTCAGACGCCCGGGCCATCTCCGTCACCAGATCCGCGTAGACTTTGCCGCTACACAGGATCACACGCTTTATCCCCTCTGGCCTTTCAAGCGCCCGAGCATCGGGGATCACCGGCATGAACTTGCCACGGGAAAGCTCGCTGGGTTTGGAAGCTGCTAGAGGATTACGCAACAAACTCTTGGGTGTGAAGAGGATCAGTGGCCGTGGATATCCAGCTTTAAGGAATGCTGCCTGCCTTCTCAGCAGATGAAAGTATTGTGCCGCTGTAGTACAGTTCGCTACTATCATGTTGTTTTCTGCTGCGAGCTGTAGGAAGCGTTCTATCCTGGCACTGGAATGCTCGGGCCCCTGACCTTCGTAACCATGCGGTAGGAGGAGGACCAGGCCCGAACGTTGCCCCCACTTTGCGCGCCCCGAAGCGATGAACTGGTCCACTATGACTTGGGCCACATTGACAAAGTCGCCATATTGTGCTTCCCAGAGCACCAATGCATCCTGGGCTTGTACGCTGTATCCGTATTCGAAGCCTAGAACCGCCGCCTCTGACAGTGGGCTGTCCCAGGCTTCAAAGGAGGCTCTGGCAGAAGGCAGAGCCTGAAGTGGCGTATAGGTTGCCCCTGTTTCGACATCGTGAAGGATCAAGTGCCTCTGGCTAAAGGTGCCACGAGTAGCGTCTTGCCCTGTCATACGCACGGGTACACCGTCTGCAAGGACCGATGCAATAGCCAACGCCTCCGCATGTGCCCATTCTATGGTAGCCGCATCCTCGGCAAGTGCTTCAGGGGAGAAAATGGCGCGGCGTCGGGCGAAGGGTTTCTGCAGCTTGGGATGGAGGTGAAAAGTTTGTGGGACGCGGGTCAGCTCATCGTTCAGACGGGCTAGGAACTCCACGGAAACCTGGGTGTCTACCGGCGGAATATCTCCAGGTGCCATTCCGGTGTCCTCTTCTTTACCGGCCTCAAGTCCGGCCGCCAGCAGCGGCTGCTGCGGCTTAAGCTCTGCGGCGAGCCGTCTACGTATGTCGTGGAGGCGCTCGATGGCGTCCTGCAGTCTACGTTCTGCCTGTTCGGCCGTAATGAGCCCGCGTCTGACCAATTCCTGGACCCATAGCTCTCTTACCGTGGGATGCTGGGCAATACGCCTATACATCAGCGGCTGGGTAAAAGAGGGCTCATCGGTCTCATTGTGCCCCCACCGTCGATAACCGACCAAGTCGATAACCACGTCTTTTTTAAACTGCTGTCGGTAAGCGTGGGCTGCACGCGCTGCCGCAATGCAGGCCTCCACATCGTCGGCGTTCACGTGGATGACAGGTATATCGAACCCCTTGGCCAGGTCACTGGCGTAGCTGGTCGATCTGCCCAGCTCAGGACCGGTTGTAAACCCCACCTGGTTATTGGCGATGATGTGTATGGAACCTCCTACGCTGTATCCTGGAAGCCTGTAGAGGTTCAAGGTTTCAGCAACGATTCCCTGAGCCGGGAAGGAGGCATCTCCGTGGATCAGTATGGCGAGGCAGCGGCCATCGGCCCTGACAGGAGGGCCCGCCTCCCCGCGGTGCTCAGAGGCGGCCCGGACCATACCCAGGACCACCGGGTTCACCCATTCTAGATGGCTTGGGTTGGGGGCCAGGTGAACGACCATCTCCAACTCTTTGCCGCTGTGGATCGATCTCTGGGCACCTAGGTGATACTTCACATCGCCTGTCCAGCCGGGGTCACTGCTGCCTGTATGTGACACTCCGGGTGGCTGGTAAACCCCCATGAATTCAGCAATGATCTGCTCGTAAGGTTTGCCCAAGACATGAGCCAATACGTTGAGCCGACCTCGATGGGCCATGCCCAGCATGACAGTGGCGGTCCCAGCTTCAGCCGCAGCTCGGAGGATCTCGTCGAGGACCGGTACCATTATTCCCAGGCCCTCCAGAGAAAAGCGAATGTGCCCGGGGAAGGTTCTGTGGAGGAACCTCTCAAGGGCTCCGACTTCAGTCAGTCTTTCCAAGAGGCCGAGCTCATCGATGGGATCTTGAGGTGGCCTGAACCGTTCCGTTTCGACGGCATGCTCCCACCACAAGCGCTCTTCAGCGTTCGAAAGATGTTCGAACTCAAACCCGGTTGTTCCCTGATAGATGCGCTGCAGCTCACGGATTGCTGTCAGAGCATCGGGCGATCTGCGAGCAATGGGACCGCCCACGGCTTCTGCCGGAAGAAGCGCAAGATCGGCCTCTGAGAGGTTATACGTGGCGATATCGAGGGAATGATCTCCAGGAGGTGCCGAGCCCAAGGGATCAAGCTTCGCGGCCCTGTGGCCATAGGCACGGATCGAATGGGCAAGGGCCGCTACGGCTGCCAATTTCTGGAAGGACTCTGTAGAGGGCCGTTCGACCGGCCTTCTGTAAGCCAACAATGAGGGAGGTGCTCCTAACCGCGAAAAGGTTGCCCGCAGTGCAGGCTCTACAGCGGAGGGATTGGACATGTACAGTTCGTACATGTCCTCGAGGTATGCCAGATTGTAGGGCGACAGGTCGCGCCAGTCCCCTTCCGTAGGTCGGTCCGTCACGATGCTAGCCCTCGTCTAGATTCTACAGGGAATGCACTGTTACAGGTATAGCCTTGCCGGTCTTCCCAGAGAGTATAATCGGCTGGAAAGGAAAGAGTCTGCAAGGGTGCAACGTGTCGGTGCGTAGGTTCGTATTTCTGGTGGGGCTGAGCGGTAGCGGAAAGAGCACTGTCGGCTTTCAGGTAGCCGTACGGTTGCGAATGCCCTTCTACGATCTAGATGACGAGGTGGAACGGCGGGCGGGTAGGTCCATCGGAGACATATTTCATGAGGCGGGCGAGGCGGCTTTTCGCGATATGGAGTCCGAAGTCCTTAAGCAGTTGGTGCAGGGGCCACCTGCCGTGGTGGCTACCGGCGGCGGTGTGGTCACACGGCCCGAAAACATCGCGCTTCTCAGAGATCATGGATGGGTGGTGTTTCTGAACGTGCGGCCAGATACTGCCGCCCAACGAGTCATGACCCAACAGCGAGCTCTTGGGAGCCGAGCCTACCGTCCATTGATCGGTACGACGAACCCCTTGTCGCGGGTAAGGGAGCTGTTTGAGACCAGACTCCCACTCTACCTGTCTGCATCCCACTGGATAGTCTCAACGGACGAAATGCCTGACTGGGCCGTGACCGCGGCTGTGGTACATGGGATCACAGTGCTCGAGGGGAGATCGTTGGAGCCTGTAGATGCGGACGGGCATCTGCAGATTTCATCTCCCTTGGGAGCGACTGGGCAGAGGGTTGTACTAGGTTCCGCGCTCATTCAGCGGCTTGGGGAGCTGGCCGGAGCCGAGCTCGGGGATGGCAGGGTTTTTGTTATAACCGACGAGCTTGTCAGTGTCCACTGGATGCCGCTGCTGGGGAAAGCGTTGGGTGGCCGCACGCTCGACGTCCTTGTAGTGCCGGCAGGTGAGCGCAGCAAGTCCTTGAGAACTGCGCAACTCTGCTACAACTGGCTAGCAGACCACAGGGCTGAGCGGAGGGACTGCATTCTTGCTCTTGGTGGCGGCATGGTAGGGGATCTAGCCGGCTATGTGGCGTCCACGTACCTTAGGGGCTTGCCTCTTATTCAAGTGCCCACCTCGTTATTGGCCATGGTGGATGCGGCCATCGGCGGAAAGACCGCAGTCAACCATCCGAAAGGGAAGAATGCCATAGGGACCATTTATCAGCCCGCCCTGGTGGTCATCGATGTGGACACCCTTTCGACGCTGCCAGCACGGGAGTTCCGAGCTGGTTTGGCCGAGGTTATAAAGTACCGAGCCATTGTTCGGGAAGTGGTTGGCACCATGACCCCCATGCTGGCCTCTTTGCCGATAACCATCTCTGGGATCGGCCGTGATTCGCAGCTTATCCGAGATCTCTTGGCTGAGTGCGTGCGGGCGAAGCTGGAAGTTGTGGTGCGAGACGAGAGAGAGGTGGGGTTAAGGAAACTCCTCAACTACGGCCATACTATTGGGCACGCCTTGGAAGTGGCTACGTCCTACAGGCGGTATCTCCACGGGGAGGCCGTTGCGGTGGGGATGCATGCGGCTGCATGTATAGCTGCGGAGATGGGGCTTGTGGAGGCCGCCTTTGTGGAAGAGCAGAAGGGAATGATAGAGACCGCAGGGCTGCCCCTTTCTCTGCCAGCTGACCCGAAGAAGGTGCTCGCGGCTCTGACAATGGATAAAAAGGTGACAGCGGGGCGCCCACGGTGGGTACTTCCCGCTTCCGGTGGACGGATGAAGATCGACGTGGATGTGCCCGACGACTTAGTGGTTCGTGCCATTCAGCGAGCAGTCACGGGTAGGAAGGCAGCTGCCGGCGTCAGCACTCTTTGATATGAAAATCCGGACCCTTCTCTGATCCTCAGGGCATGGATTAACGCCCGTCGAAATACTGCTCTCCCAAGGCAGATCCGCAACCATATGGGCCAGGGTTTGTCCAGGCAAGCTTCGAGGTTCACCTAGGCCTCCAGTATTCCCTCTAGGGATTATTTCGATCGCAATAGTTTCCATACCACACAAGGCAAAGGTAATGCTTCTTGCTACGGGAATAGGCATGAGTTAGTATAAAAATGAGCAGCGCTAAAATTTTTGCTGGTGTAACGTGAGCCTTTCCAGTCTCCTGGACATAATGCGGCAATACGTGACCTCTGAGAGCCAGCTTGCTGTCGTAGAAGAGGCCTACAAGCTGGCAGAGGAGGCCCATCGGGGTCAATACAGGGCATCCGGGGCACCGTACATCGAGCACCCCGTTGCGACCGCCATGATTTTAGCGCGCATGCAACTTGACCCTGAGACCATTGCCGCTGCCCTTCTCCACGACGTGCCGGAGGACACCCCGGTTGACTTCGAGGTCATCAGGGCGAAATTTGGCGAGCAGATCGCCAAGTTGGTCGATGGCGTTACAAAACTGAGCAAAATCAAGTGGGCAGGCGAAGAGACCTCTCCGAGAGAAAGGGATCAGCAGGCAGAGAACTTACGAAAGATGTTCTTGGCTATGGCCGAGGACCTCCGGGTGGTGTTGATCAAACTTGCTGACAGACTCCACAACATGAGGACCATCAATGCCCTGCCCCGGGAAAAGCAGATTCGCGTGGCGCAGCAGACAATGGAGATCTATGCCCCTCTCGCTAACCGCCTCGGCATATGGCAGTTTAAGTCTGAACTCGAAGACTTGGCTTTCAAGACCCTCGAGCCTGAAAAGTACATGGAGCTGCATCGGCAGATCGAGCTGCACCATGAAGATCGGGAAAGGTATCTGAAGAGGGTCATTTCTGTGCTTAGGAGGGCGCTAGAAAAGGAGGGGATATCAGCTGAGATCTCGGGTCGAAACAAGCATATCTACAGCATCTACCGCAAGATGTTGAGGAAGGGCAGGCCTATCGACCAGATATACGATGTGCTTGCCGTTCGCGTCATCGTCGACTCAGTGATGGATTGCTATGCTGCCTTGGGTGTTATCCATTCCTTGTGGAAGCCTGTTCCTGGAGAGTTCGATGATTACATAGCGGTACCTAAGGAAAGCATGTACCAGTCGCTGCATACAGCGGTGCTGTCTCTGGAGGGCAAGCCGCTGGAGGTGCAGATCCGCACCCACGAGATGCACGAGGTGGCAGAGTATGGCATTGCGGCACACTGGCGGTACAAAGAGGGTGGGCGTCGCGATCCGGACTTTGAAACCAAGATAGCTTGGCTGCGGCGCCTGATGGAGTGGCGCGACGAGATGGCTGATGCCGAGGTGTTCGTCGAGTCCCTCAAATCCGATGTATTTCAGGACCAGGTTTATGTGTTCACACCCAAGGGAGACGTAATCGACCTCCCCGCTGGTGCTACCCCCATCGATTTCGCCTATCGCATCCATACCGACATAGGGCATCAGTGCGTAGGCGCCAAGGTCAATGACAGGCTTGTCCCCTTGGACTATGTGCTCAAGACCGGCGATGTAGTGAAGATCATTACCTCCAAGGTCAGGCGTGGGCCGAGCAGGGACTGGCTCAACCCCAATCTCGGTTACGTGAAGACCGCCACGGCTAGAGAGAAGATACGACAGTGGTTCCGCCGTCAGCAACGGGAAGAGAATATTGCTCAAGGCAGGGATATCCTCGATGCTGAACTGCGGAAATTGGGC
Source organism: Chloroflexota bacterium (assembly GCA_034432775.1). Classification (GTDB taxonomy): domain Bacteria; phylum Chloroflexota; class Chloroflexia; order DAOUBH01; family DAOUBH01; genus DAOUBH01. The sequence goes on along the minus strand of DAOUBH010000033.1, from coordinate 126,447 downwards.
CTCGAAGGAATGCCATACCAGGAGGTGATGCTCCACTTCCCGCAGTATACGAAGCTGGATGACTTCTTGGCTGGCATTGGCTATGGGGCTATCACCACACAGCAGTTGGCTCAGAAGCTCCTCAAGGTCGGGGAAGAGCAAACTGCACAAGCCCAGATTGTGAGCCACCCGACCTCGACCTCTGGTCTCAAGATCATGGGAGTAGGCGACCTCCTCACCAGACTAGCTCCCTGTTGCAAACCAATGCCCGGCGATGAGATAGTGGGCTACATAACTCGAGGGAGAGGTGTCACCGTCCACAGGGCTGACTGTGAGAATATCAAGAAGGAAACGGAGGTTGAGCGCCTCGTAAGGTTGGACTGGGAGGGTGTGGCTCCCCAAAAGTACCCTGTGACTATCCGCGTTCATGCCTTGGATCGTGTTGGTCTGGTGCGAGATGTTTCCACGGTGATTGCGGACGAGAAAATAAACATGACTTCTGTGACAACTACGACGGATCCCAAGGAGCGCACAGCAACCATTACTCTTACTGTAGAAGTGTCCGATGCCAAGGAGCTGAGCAAAGTACTTGCGAAGCTGGAAAGCGTCAAGAACGTTATCGAGGTTCGGAGGGCCGTGCCCTCCGCTGTCACTCACTAGTATCTGGCGGCTGGGCTGGTCCCCACAAGAGCTCTATTTTCCCGATACGTACTGTATCTCCCTCTCGGATGCCCTGGTTGCGAAGTTCCCGTAGTACTCCTCTCTTTTCCAGCCAATGTTCTAAGCGTTGCAACGCCTCGGGGTTTTCAGGATCTGTAATTGCGGCCATGCGTTCGACCTCGCGGCCGCGGACCAGGTAGATGCCGCTGGCGTCCCGCGAGACCTCGAAATCCTTCTCGATCGGTTCGGCAGGGCTCAGAACCAGCGTTTCGGGAGCGGCTACTTCCAGGTACCTAGGGCCTAATTTCCTCAAGTGGGCTGCTACGTCGGCCAGTAGGGTCTGGATGCCCTCCCTAGTCACGGCTGACACCGGATAGATGCGGAGATTGATCTCGGCGAATGCCTTGGTGATTTCCGGAACTCGGCTGCGGACCCACGGCAGGTCGATCTTATTGAGGGCGAGGTATTGCGGTTTCGCGGTAAGCCCAGGATTGTAAAGCTCCAGCTCACGGTTTGTCGTGAAGTAGTCGGAGACAGGATCTCTCCCTGGGGGTGCGTCCCCATCTAGTAGGTGTATCAGTAGGCGAGTGCGTTCTATATGTCGAAGGAACTCGTGGCCCAGACCGACGCCGCGGTGGGCTCCTTCGACTAGCCCAGGGATATCGGCAATCACGAAGGAATAGTCTCCGACGGCGGCTACCCCCAGCACTGGCTCAAGGGTGGTGAAAGGGTAGGGGGCAATCTTGGGACGGGCCGCCGTAACGGCTGCCAGGAAACTCGATTTGCCTGCGTTGGGGCATCCCACCAGGCCAACGTCAGCGATGAGCTTGAGTTCAAGTTCCAGCCACCTTTCCTCTCCCGGCTCTCCCTTCTCGTACATTCGCGGTGCCTGGTGCGACGGGGTGACGAAGTGGACATTGCCGCGGCCGCCCCTTCCGCCTCTAGCCACTAGAAGCCTTTGACCGGGGCGTACCAGGTCCACTTGGATCTGTGGGTTTTCGGCGTCCCTTACTACGGTGCCTGGTGGCACAGGGATGGTCAGATCGCTACCGTCTTTGCCCTTCCTCTGTTGGCGGCCACCTCTACCGCCGTTTTGGGCCCTGAAGTGCTTTCTATGGAGAAAGGGGAGCAGGGTGTTCAGGTTGGGGTCTACTACTAGCCAGACGTCACCGCCTTTACCTCCGTCGCCCCCATCGGGGCCTCCAAAAGGGACGTACTTCTCCCGCCGAAAGGTGGCGGCACCATCACCGCCATCTCCAGCTTTAACGAAGATCTTTGCTCTGTCGTAAAACATGGGAAGGTGGAGGCCGGTCAGGCAATCAGTCTACGAAGTCCTTTAGCTTCCGACTCCGACTCGGGTGCCGCAGTTTCCTAAGAGCCTTGCTCTCGATCTGCCTGATCCGTTCGCGGGTTACCCCAAATTCTCGCCCGACTTCCTCGAGAGTGCGACTACGCCCGTCGAACAGGCCATACCTTAGCTTCAACACCATAGCTTCTCGGTGGCTGAGGAGTTTGAGGGCCTCTTCAACCTGTTCCCTAAGGATATCCCGAAGGGCCAATTCGGAGGGACCTGGCAAGCTGCTGTCCTCCAGCACCTCGCTCAGAACGCTGTCCTCGTCTTCTCCGATGGGCATCTCTAATGAGACCGGCTCTTGGCACGCCTTAAGGATCTCCCGTATGCGTTCGGGGGTGGTGTCCATGGCTTGGGCTAGCTCGTCGAGTTTTGGTTCCCTGCCAAGCTCCACGGCCAGCCTCCGGGTAATACGACTGAGCCTGTGAAGTGTTTCAACCATGTGTACGGGAATGCGTATGGTGCGAGCCTGGTCTGCAATGGCCCGGGTTATAGCTTGTCGTATCCACCACGTTGCGTAGGTGGAGAACTTGTACCCTTTGGCATACCGGAATTTCTCTACTGCCTTCAGCAGACCTATGTTGCCCTCCTGGATCAGGTCGAGCATGCTCAGGCCCCGGCCCACGTATCGCTTGGCGATACTTACTACCAGTCTCAGGTTGGACTCTATGAGGGTTTTACGGGCTGCGGTGGCATCGTCGCGCACGTGATCCCACAGTGCAAGAAGGTCTTCATGGGCTTGCGATGCCATCTCACGATAGCGGGTTATGTCCGGCCATGCGCGAAGGTCGTCAACCACTTCCCTAAGCGAAGGGACTAGCAGGTCGAGAGCAACCCCTATACTGCGGATCCTTTCCTCCAGCTCTTCCAACCCAAGGCCCACTTCAGAGGCAAGGCTTTGGGCGCGTTCGGGGTTCGTCAGGGGAACTGGAAGTATGGCTCGTAGTGCCTCAGTGCGCTTAGCTATCTCCGGCGTTGGGGGAAGAGCCAGGAGGCAATGTTCCGCGAGGTACCAATGCTGGCGAACGTGTTCAAGGATCCCCACGGCCACTTCGACAGGCGACGGATGTGTGCATTGGCTTATTCTGTTGACGATGGCGCGGAGAAGTTCGCCCCGTTCGATGGCTCGAGCCAATTCTATCTCTTGATCCGACGATAGGAGGGGTATCTTGCCGATGTCGCGTAGGTAGACGCGTACTGGGTCGCTGGAGAGAGAATCGACGAACAGGATGTCGTCGCCCGGGTCGTCCGGAGATGCCTGGTGCTGACTTGGCCTTTCGATGTTTATATCGTGGTCCAAAAATTGGGCGTATAACTCGTCTACGGTTTCGAGTTGAGTTTCGGGTTCAGGGATAACGTGGATGATATCGTCTACATCGAGGTGGCCGTCCACGCTGGCCTTCTCCAACAGAAGCGATAGGTCTCGGTTAGCCTTGTCGGCTGTGCGATCGAGTGAACTATTCTCCTGATGCGACATCTCATTCCCCTTGGTCAACTGGCTTTTCCCCTAGGAATGGGTCGGATACCAGCAAGCTTCGTGGCTAACTGGCGGATCTCAGCGGCTATTCGGGCCACCACCTCAGCATCGCCTTCCTCCTCAGCAGCAGCCAGGGCGAAGCGGTTCTGTTCTAGACGTGCTCTTAAACAGTGGGCTCGGTGCCTGGTAACTTCGATTTTAAGGGCTCGATCTAGCGATGCACGGTCGAGGTCTGGTTGAGCGGCCATTGCTGAGGCCAGGTGGGAAGCCCTGTCCTTGAGGGTGTCGTCCATCAGATCCAGGATCCGCTGCGTGTCAAGATTGGGCTCATTATATACCGCTCGAGACAGTACGCCAAATATGAGTCTATCGTCGGCACGAGGGAAGTCCTCCGGGGAGATATCGTGTTCGAGCTGAAGGGCCTCTGGATACCTAAGGAGGAATGCCAGCAGGTAGTCTTCTGCTGAGAGCTTACTGGAGTCTCTCTGGTGATGGTCAGGCAGGTCTGTGGGTGTAGTGTCTCGTCCTCTGAGGGCTTGGTGGATGGCCGATGGGGGCACACCAATCCTGCTGGCCAGTACCGTGACATAGTGTTCCCGTGCCACTGGGTCCCTGATGGCTCTCAGCACTGGCTTGAGTTGCTGCACCACCTGTGATTTGCCCCGGGCAGAGGCAAGGTCCGCCACCTTAACATAGTGGTCTATGCAGTAATCTACCAGATCCTGCGCCTGGCTGACGATTTCTTCCCACTGTGTCAACCCATCTCTAATTATGTCGTCGGGGTCCTTTCCGGGAGGAAGCTGGGCCACCTTGATTTCAACCTCAAGCTGCTGACTGTGGAGCAGTACACCCCCCCACCCTACAGATAGACGTTCTTTGCCGAGGCTGCGTCTAAGGGCATCTATGTCTTTTATAGCAGCTGTGGCCCCAGCGGCATCGGCATCCAAGGCCAGAACTATTCGCGATGCAAGGCGCCCCAGCTGCCGCGCTTGGTTGAGAGTAAGTGCGGTGCCCATGGTCGCCACTACATTTCGGGCACCAGCCTGAAAGGCAGCCATGACATCGGTATAACCCTCGACGATAACTGCGGTACCACTTCGGCGTATCTCCTCTGCTGCTAGGTCGATACCAAAGAGCAGACTTCCCTTGTCGAAGAGCTCTGTCTGGGGGGAGTTTAGGTATTTTGGCTCAGACCCGTCCAGGCTCCTGCCCGAAAAGCCCCTGACCTGGCCGGTGCGATCTCTGATGGGTATCACGAGTCTGCCCCTGAATCGGTCCCTGAGGCCAGTGGCACCCTCGGTCAAAACCCCAGCTGCTATCATCTCTGGTTCCGAGAACCCGCGGTCCCTGAGATGCTGGACCAACATGGTGCTGTCCTTGGGCGCGTAGCCAAGACCGAAGACTTCCCACGTCGACTTCGAGAGACTCTTTGAAGATAGGAAGGATATAGCCAGTTGAGCTTCAGGATCCGATGCGAGTCGCTGCTGGTAGAACAGTGCCGCACTGGTCAGCAGCCCGAGCAGCCGATCTTGGTTCCCTTTGGGGCGGCTCTCCACTGACTGAAGAGAGATGCCTGCAGCCCGAGCCAATGTCTCCAGAGCTTCTCTGAATGCCAGCCCCTGACGCTTCATGGTAAAGGTGATGATATCTCCTGCCTCGCCGCAGCCAAAGCAGTAATAGCTTTGGGTCTCGGGGAACACCACAAAGGAAGGTGTTTTTTCGTTGTGGAAGGGGCACAGACCCTTATAGGTGCGTCCTGCCCGCTTGAGCTGAACCGTTTGCCCTATAACCTGAACGATGTCCAGTTGCTCTTTGATCTTGTCTACAGGCGATGGCACTTTGGCCCCCTAGCGCGCCTGCGTAACGGTGCGCCAATAGCTGTGGGTTTTAGGGCATTTGCAGGGCGTCTCTCGTTCGCAACCTGCCCTCATTTGTCCTGTTCGATTTGCTCCAAGGCGGCTTGCGCAGCAGCGAGTCTGGCTATGGGAACGCGATAGGGAGAACAGGAGACATAGTTCAATCCTACTTGGTGGCAGAAATGGACGCTGCTAGGCTCCCCACCGTGTTCTCCACATATGCCTACCTTTAGGTCCGGTCGAGTCTTTCGGCCAAGGGTGACGCCAATCTCGATCAATTTGCCGACGCCGTCCCTATCGAGCACCTGGAACGGATCTTCAGGCAGGATCTTCCTATCGATGTAGAGCGGCAAAAACTTCCCGGCATCGTCACGGCTCATGCCGAAAGTGGTTTGGGTGAGGTCGTTGGTGCCGAAACTGAAGAACTGAGCCTCACGGGCAATTTTATCAGCTGTTAGGGAGGCTCTTGGCAGCTCGATCATGGTTCCCACGGAGTATTCTATGGTGATCCCCGACGCTGCCATCTCCTCCTGTGCCACTCGATCGATTATTTCCTTCTGGAGCGTTAGTTCGTTGACATCCGAGACCAGAGGGATCATGATCTCGGGGAGGACTTTGTAACCTTGCTTCGTGGCCTCTATGGCAGCCTGGAAGATTGCCCTGGCCTGCATCTCAGTAATCTCGGGGTGGGTTATGCCCAGGCGACAGCCGCGCCAGCCGAGCATCGGGTTGAATTCGGCCAGGGCCTCTACTCTGGCCTTGAGCTTTTCGAAGGGCAATCCTAGTTTCTGGGCAAGCTGTCGGATCTCGGCGTCGTCCTTGGGGAGAAACTCGTGCAGTGGCGGATCCAGGGTGCGTATGGTGACGGGAAGACCGTCCATGACCTTGAATATCTCAAGAAAGTCTTTCCTCTGCATTGGCAATATCTTTGCCAAGGCAGCGCGCCGTCCCTCGGGGTCTTCTGCCATGATCATCTGCCGTACGGCATCGATGCGGTCGCCTTCAAAGAACATGTGCTCGGTGCGGGCCAGTCCGATACCTTCGGCTCCGAAATCGCGGGCCACGGCTGCATCCCTTGGGGTGTCTGCGTTCGCCCTCACGCCGAGCCGGCGGAACTCGTCGGCCCAGGACATGAGGGTACGGAACTCATCTGTTAATGAAGGTGGCACGGTGGGAACCAGACCTTTATATACCTTTCCTGTGGAGCCGTCGATGGTGATCCAATCTCCCCGCCTGAGCACCACGGGGCCAGCTGTGAGGGTGTTGGCGCCGTAGTCAACGGTGATGTTGGCGCCTACCACGCATGTCTTGCCCATTCCCCGAGCTACCACGGCTGCATGGCTGGTCATGCCGCCGCGCGCCGTAAGTATCCCCTGGGCAGCCACCATGCCGTGGAAGTCGTCCGGAGAAGTCTCAACTCTGACAAGTATGACTTTGCGACCTTCTTTCGCCAAAAGCTCAGCATCATCGGCATCTAAAACTATCTCCCCCGACACGGCTCCGGGGCTGGCGGGCAATCCCACTGCAATCTCCTCTGCCTCCGCCGAAGGATCTATGGATGGATGCAGGAGCTGGTCCAGCTGCTCGGGAGCAACCCTACGGACGGCAGTAGCCTTATCGATTATGCCCTCGTGGACCATGTCTACAGCGATCTTTACCGCCGCCCTGCCCGTGCGCTTACCAGTACGTGTCTGAAGCATGTACAGCTTTCCGCGTTCGATGGTAAATTCAAGGTCCTGCATGTCCTTATAATGGCGTTCTAGGCGCTCAGCCACCTCTAAGAACTGCTGATAGGCATCCTTGAGGTAGGGGTCGTTGGCCATCTCTTCTATATGTTTCGGGGTGCGGATACCGGCGACCACGTCCTCGCCCTGGGCATTGGGCAGATATTCTCCGTAGAGCTTCTTTTCCCCTGTGCTAGGGTTGCGCGTGAAGGCAACTCCGGTGGCAGAGTCGAACCCCATATTTCCGAAAACCATGGCTTGCGCGTTACATGCCGTTCCAAGGGTATCAGGTATACGGTTCACCCTACGGTAGTCGATGGCGCGCTTATTGTTCCAAGAATCGAACACAGCCTGTATGGCCATGCGAAGCTGCTCATAGGGGTCCGACGGAAACTCTTTGCCTGTAAGCTGCCTTACTATGGCCTTGAACTCCTCCACCAGAAGCCGCAGGTCGTCGGCGTTAAGTTCAGTATCCTCCTTGACCCCGCGCTGGTGTTTGAGCTCTTCCAGCTTTTCCTCAAAGTGCGCTGCATCGATACTCAGGACCACCTTGCCAAACATCTGTATAAAGCGTCGATAGGCATCATAAGCAAACCGCGGGTTATCGGTCTGTCGGATAAGGCCCTTAACCGTCTCGTCATCGAGACCGAGGTTAAGGACAGTATCCATCATCCCCGGCATGGAGAATTTAGCGCCAGAACGTACGGAGACTAAGAGGGGGCTGTTGTCGTCACCGAACTTCTTGCCGGTGGCCCGTTCGACCTCCTGGAGGGCCTCAATCACCTGTTCCCAGAGGCCCTCCGGAAGCCTGCGCCCTAGCTCATAGTAGGCATTGCAGGCCTCGGTGGTTATGGTGAAACCGGGAGGTACGGGCAGGCCGGCGTTGGTCATATCGGCAAGGCCGGCGCCCTTGCCACCCAATAGGTCCCGCCACTCGCCCCGACCTTCATGGAAGAGGTACACCCACTTCTTGGTTGTAACGACCATCGGTCTGCCTCCACGCTGAGGATATCCTAAAGATTTTAGCGCTTCACTTGGCAATTCGCACTAAGTTGGCATACCTGGCCAGCAACACTTTCTGGCCACGCCCCGGAAAATGTACCGTTACTTCCTCGTCGCCCTCAACCAGTCGTGCGGCTGTCACGATGCCCTGACCGAAGACCTTGTGCCGGACCGCATCGCCAGGCCTGAAAGAGAGCTCCCGCTGGTCTAATTTGTGGTCCCGGGCAGTTGCGGCTCTTGGCGGATGGATGTCCGCCTGGCTTTCGGCGCCCAGGTGCGCCAAGTGTTCTGGGATATCCACCAGAAACCTGGATGGGATGCTAGGCTGAGCATATCCGTAGATGGCGCGCCGAGTAGCGTACACCAAGTACAGCCTATGCATGGCCCTGGTCATCCCTACGTAGAAAAGACGCCGTTCTTCCTCGAGCTCTTCTGGATCGTCGAGGGATCGCGAGTGAGGGAGAAGTCCCTCTTCAAGGCCAACAATGAATACTATGGGGAATTCCAGCCCCTTGGCAGCGTGCAGTGTCATCAAAAGGGGTGCGTCGCCGTCCTCCTTGATGCTGTCAACTTCGGATGTGAGGGATAGGTTCTGAAGGAAAAGGGTGAGGCCTTCTGAGGCCGGCACGTGGGCGTACTCATCGGCCACGGTTCGTAGCTCCAAGACGTTGGCCCATCTGTCTTCCCCTTCTTCCGTACCGTCTTTAATCCATTCACTGTAACCAGAAAGCTCTAAAACTCTGTCTATGAGATCGCGGAGGGTCAGCGTCTCTCTGAGTTCGCGCAGTCTTTCAAAGAGGTCCACTAGGCTCCTTAGGGCAGAGCGTGTCTTGGCAGGCAGACCCCTGGGAGGGTTTTCCGCCATCGGACGACATGCCTCTAGTACGGGCACTCCCGTCGTGCGGCTCCACTGCACAATGTTGCTCCAGGTCCTGGTGCCAATACCTTGGCCGGTGGGTGTGTTCGCGATGACGCGCTCGAGACTGAGACTGTCTGCAGGGTTATCGATAACTCTCAGATAGGCTAGCACGTCCTTTATTTCTCTGCGCTCGTAGAACCGCACTGCTCCGACCAGCTGATATCTGAGACCCCATCGCAGGAAAGCCTCTTCGAGTGCCCTGGACTGGGCGTTGACCCTGTACATGACGGCTATGTCGCCAGCCCTGCAGTCGTTCCTACTGAGATGTCTTGAAATCTGCTGGACGACGAAATCGGCTTCGTCGCGTTCGTCGGCTGCTTCGAAAATTCGGATTGGTGGCCCTTCAGGGTTTCTGGTCCAGAGACCTTTGTCGATCCGCATTCTGTTCCCTCTAATCACTGACAGGGCCGCATCGAGGATCCGCTTGGTGGACCGGTAGTTTTCTTCGAGTTTGATAACCTTGGCCTCCGGGTAATCCTCTTGGAACCTGAGGATGTTTCGGATATCAGCGTGGCGCCAGCGGAAGATGGACTGATCAGGGTCACCCACGACTGTGATGTTACGATGGGCCGATGCCAGATATCTCAGGAACAGGTATTGAAGATGGTCCGTGTCCTGGTATTCGTCTACCAGAATGTGCTGATATCGGCGCTGCAACTCTTCCAGGGTGGGCTGGCTGATTTCGAACATTTGGACACACCGCATGAGGAGGTCGTCGAAGTCCAGAGCATTGTTCTGGAAGAGGAGTTCTTCGTACTTTTCATACACTTGTGCTACTGCCTGCTCCCAGGGGCTTCTGGCCTTCATACGAAGCCGCTCTGGGAGCAGGTACTGGACCTTTGCCTTAGAGATCGCATTCAAGACCGACCTACGGTTTATTCTTTTCTCGTCGAGTCCCAGCTCTGCCATAGCCTGGCGGATTATCGCCAGTTGGTCGGTCTCGTCGTATACGGCGAAATGTGGACTGATACCGATCGCTTGGCCATACCTGCGGAGCATACCTGCTGCGATGGCGTGGAAAGTTCCCACAGTTATCTTGTCGGCCTCCGATCCAAGCAGGGCCTGCAGCCTCTCCCTCATTTCACGGGCTGCCTTGTTGGTGAAGGTGACAGCCATGATCTGCCACGGGCGAACGCTGCGATGAGAGATGAGGTGAGCTATTCGTGCAGTAAGCACCCTGGTCTTGCCACTGCCGGGGCCTGCCACGATCAGGACAGGCCCTGTAGGTGCTTGCACAGCCTCCGCCTGTTGTGGGTTCAGTTCCGGGGTAAGGAGCTCATTCATGCGAAGGATCGAGTCATTTTACCACACCTGTCCCCCGTAGAGCCTGGTACAATTAGTTGCCATGCTTGCTGCTCGGCAGTTATTGAAAGTTGTTGTGTGTGGTCTTTTGGCCATGGCTGGTTGCCAGAACGGTGGCACATCCACGGTGCCAACGCAGCCGGCCCAGGTACGGTTCGTTACCCCGACTCGTCCCATGCCTTCTCCGACGGTGGCGCCTACAGAGGAGATGGCCACACCCACGGCTGACGGATGGCAAGAGTATACCGTGCAACCGGGAGACAATCTGTGGGCCATCTCCCAGAAGTATGGCCTCACCGTTCAGGACCTTGTAAAGGCGAACAACATAAGGGACCCTAATAGGCTTTCTGTGGGACAGAAGCTTCGCATTCCGCCGAAACCTACGCCCACTCCGGCACCATGAGTGTAGTTCGCCGTTCAAATGGGCCCGCCTGTGTAGCTGTAGACATGGAGATGACAGGCAGGGGAAGCTGCAACGAGATTATAGAGATTGCAGCGGTAAAGTTTGTTGGTGACACGGTACTAGGAAGGTTTTCATCGTTGGTGAGACCTTCCCGCTCTGTGCCCGCGAGTGTGAGCTCTTTGACGGGAATCCGTCAGGCTGACGTCTCTAGAGCTCCTACCTTGGATCACGTAGCACCTAGGTTTCTGACCTTCATTGGTAACTTGCCTGTGGTTGGTCAGTCTGTCCACTTCGATTTGGATCTCCTAGCTTCCCATGGGTTTAGAGTCGATAATCCTCGCTTCGATACCTTTGAGCTGGCCACAATCTTTCTGCCAAATTTGCCTGCCTATGATCTGGCTTCGATAGCGAGCCATCTGGGGATCGTTGTTTCTGGCCAACACAGGGCGATGCACGACGCTGAACTCGCTATGCGCGTGTTCCTCGCCATTAAGCGTGAAATCGAACGGCTCGGTTACGAGACCGTGACCGAACTTGCTGGCCTCGTGCTCTCGGGATCTCCCCTCTCCGCAATTCTGTCGGACGTGATCAGGTCCATGTCGACTGTCAGGAAATTCAGCGGCTACAACGTGGCCGACCTGTTGGTGGCACAGGGAATCGATCCCGTCGACCTGTCGCTTGAAGTGGCGTCGGGGGCGGCGAACCCCCTGGAGCCGCGTTATCCACCAGTTAAAGTGGATCCCGCGGTCTTGGAAGGAGACTTTGCCCCCGACGGACCTCTGAGCAGGGAGCTTCCAGATTACGAGCCTAGACCGGGTCAGCTCGCCATGATGAGGCTTGTATTGAACACGTTCAACGAGGGAGGGGTAGCTCTAGTCGAGGCAGCCACAGGGACCGGCAAGTCGCTGGCGTATCTTATTCCGGCCGCCAGGTACGCCATGGCTAACCAGGCCCGGGTGGTTGTCAGCACTAAAACTATTAACCTTCAAGAGCAGCTTCTATACAAGGATATCCCTTTGGTGCAAGCCGTCGTTGGGGGCGAGCTGAGGGCTGCACTGTTGAAGGGCCGCAGCAATTACCTTTGTCTGGACCGGTGGAAGGAATTCAGGAAGAGGCCGGTATTGGCGGAGAACGAGGCCCGATTGAAGGCCCGTCTTCTCGTTTGGCTGAAGGCCACTGATACTGGCGATCGTTCCGAGCTTAACATACTGGAGGATGAGGAACCGGTTTGGCAGGGCCTGAGCTCGGCTGCTGAAGGATGCAGACCGGCTCTCTGCCAGGAATGGATGAGCGGGCGTTGCTTCCTTAGACGTGCTCGTGAAAAGGCCGAGGCTGCACACGTGTTAGTGGTGAACCATTCTCTTCTACTGTCTGATCCTTTGGCCGAAAACCGGGTGATTCCGCCTTACCGCCACCTGATCGTGGACGAGGCCCACCACCTGGAGGCCGAAGCTACCGAGCAGTTTGGGTTTCGTGTACCACTCGATTGGCTTCACAAACTCCTGAGCGGTCTCGCTAACGGTACTTCCCGGGTGGGGAAGACACTCGTAGAGGTGAGCTCGGCAGCTCGCTCACCGGGGACTAGGGAACGTGCTCGCACCATCTCGCGGGAAGCCTCTTCATTGCTGCCCATGGTGTCAGCTGTGGTGAAAATGGCTAGGGAGATCTTGGCGGCTGAAGCCGCGGACCAACAGGGGAGCCGCGTGAGGGTGCAGGCCCACGGCCAGTGGGGAGATGCTTGGCAGCCTATGGTTGAAATGCTGCAGACGGCTATCCCTTCCCTTAGGTCCTTGGCTGCTAACATGGTGAAGTTGGCTGAGGATCTTGATTCGGCAGCACCTCCGACCGCTGCTCTGCTGGAAGATAGCGCCATGGAACTCCAGGGTTACACTATGGCCCTTTCCGAGATCTTTGCTAGGCCTGACAGTAACAAAGTTTACTGGTTAGGGCCTGAGGACGGGGATCTGTGTGTATGCGGTGCGCCTGTTTATGTGGCCCCTTTGTTGCAGCAACGCCTTTTTGAGAGACTTGACTCCGTGGTGCTAACTTCGGCGACCTTGACTGTAGACGGAGAGTTCCGATTCTTCGCTTCGCGGCTTGGGATCGGGCGTGCCCGGGAGCTATCCGTGGCGTCGCCATTCGATTACGCTTCGTCAGTGCTCGTCTATGTGGCCGATGATCTTCCTGACCCCAACAGCTCGGGCTACCAGAGAGCTCTTGCGGAACACGTGGGTCGGATCGTGGAGGCGGCTGCGGGCCGTACTTTGGTACTATTCACGTCGAACTCAGCCCTTAGGGCAACCTATAAGGCCTTGGAGCCTCGCCTTGCTCGACAGGACATCGTTCCCTTGGGACACGGAATAGATGGATCGCGGCGGAATCTCATCCGGCGCTTTACTACGCTTCCAAGAGCGGTCCTCTTCGGCTCAGCCAGTTTCTGGGAAGGTGTGGATGTCGTAGGCGAGGCGTTAAGCGTGCTAGTGTTGACGAGGCTGCCCTTTGAAGTGCCGGGTGATCCGGTGTTCTCGGCTAGAGCTGAACAGTTCGCGGATCCGTTTACTGAGTTCTCGATACCTTCGGCCATTTTACGCTTTAAGCAGGGCTTTGGTCGATTGATTAGGTCGCCCAAGGACAGGGGAGTAGTAGTGATCCTCGACTCACGGGTGGCTCGTAGGAAATATGGCGAGCGTTTCCTCCGATCCCTACCCCAGTGCGAAATAGAGGTTGGTCCAGCTTGGGGAGCCAGCGAGGCCGTTCGCAGGTGGTTGGCGCGTTAACGCTCACTTAGCCCGTACAGCGATGTTGATAACGGTGCCTCTGGGTACCCACGTGTTGAAGTCCGGGGTCACACTGAGCACGTGGCCTACTCCCACCTTCGTGATATCGAAATGAGGAATGTCCTCCTGCGTCTGATAGTTTACTGACCCAACCTTGAGGCCAGCGTCGACAATGGCCTTTTCGGCTTCGGCCAAGGGCCAATTAAAGACATCGGGGACCTTTACCTTGTTGCCGACACTCACAACTAGCGTTACAGTGGTTCCAGGTTGGACTGTCGAACCGAAGGGAGGTGTTGAGCGTATGACAGCCCCATCGGCCACTGTGGAGCTAGGTTCGTCGCTGCGCTGAACTTGAAGCCCCAAGGCCTCCAGGATGCCCTTTGCTACCGGGTAGGGCACGTTGATCAGGCCGGGGACGGTGACAGGTTCAGGGCCCTTGCTCACGATTACAGTGATGGTGGAACCAGGGGGTACCGATACATTAGGGGCAGGGTCCTGACTGACAATGTGACCTTGGGGAACACTGGCATCGTAGCGTTCTTCTCCTATAGTCAACTTCAGCCCTGCATCTTGGGCCACTTTCTTGGCATCTTCGAGGGACACTCCCAGCAGTCGCGGCGTGTCCACGTGCGGCAACGGAGTGGGAGATGGCGCCACTGTTGTGGGAGTCACGGCCGACAGTACGCCTTGTAGCAGACTGGGTGCTGCCAAGTAGGCGAGGTACCCGATGCCCGCAGCTACCAACAGCACAGTTATAAGCCCTACAAGGCTAACCGTGCCTGATGGTGCGTCCCTGGGATGGGCTTGCACTCTGGGCGTACCGGGCAGAGTCCTTGCTGCAGGACTGGTCGCCGGAACAGTAGACAGGACTGAAGTTGACGAGGCGGACGAATCGACCAACGATCTCAGAGCTGCTTCGAAGTGTAAGGCTGACGCAAATCTTTGGGCAGGTTCCTTGGCCAAGCTTGTCAGAACCACTTGATCCACAGCGGGAGGCAGAGATGGCCTTAGCTTCGATGGTGGAGGTGGGGGCTGTTGGATGTGGCCAAGGATCACAGCCAAGGGATCTGCCCCCTCGAAGGGGAGCCTGCCGGTCAGCATCTCAAAAAGCACGACCCCCAAGGAGTAGATATCGGTGGCTGGCGTGGGGGCTTCGCCCCGTGCTAGTTCGGGCGCAGAGTATGCGGGGCTTCCCCAGAAGAATCCCTGTTGCGTTCCCCTGACGTCTGTCATGGCCCGGGCTATGCCGAAATCCACCACTTTTACAACACCCTGTTGATCAACTAGTACGTTCTGGGGTTTTATGTCGCGGTGGACCAGCCCCTGTCGATGTGCGGCGTCTAAGGCCCGGGCGATCTGACGGGCATAGTCTGCGGCCCTGTGCAAGGGGAGTGGGCCCTCAGTGTCAAGGATCTGTCGTAGGCTTCTCCCATCGACCAGCTCTTCTACTATGAAACGGACACCCTGATCCTCACCGACGTCATAGACCTCTACGATATTGGGATGCCGCAGCCGCGCTACGGCCCTGGCTTCGGCTTCGAAGCGCTGTACCAGGTTGGGGTCGGCGGTGAACTGAGGCCTCAGGACCTTGATGGCAACTGGCCTTTCCAGGAGCAGGTCCGTCGCTCTGAAGACTTGGGCCATGCTGCCCTCGCCCAGAACACCTTCGAGGCGGTATCGTTTTGAGAGTATCCTTTCGCTTGTAGTCTCCATGGTGTCCTAGCTTGAATTCTAAGCCCAGGGCAGACGACCGTCAAAAACCCGTGGCTCGCCTGCGTGGGTTTGGTCTTCCCGCCCGCTGGACCGGAGAAGATGCCACATCTACCGGTGGCCTAGCAAAGAGTTAAAGAACGCAACAGTTAAAAGGAGATCCACATTGCGACGCCATGGGAGGTCTACCGCGTATTTAGAAAGGCCCGTCATGGGAGACATTTGCCAGGCCACGGCGAGGCTAGGCCATCCCGGCAGATACCCGGAGCACATGACCCCGTCGGGTTGGTCTGACTATGTAGGCCTGCAAGCCAAAGCTACGGAGCTGTTTTGAGAGCGCACGGGCTTCCGACCAGTCTTCCAGCACAAAGAAGAAGGCGGGTCCAGAACCGGATAAGTGCGCTGGACGGCCAGCAACTGAAACAGCTCTTTCCCAGTAGGTAGACAGATTATGGAAGTGAGAAAAGGCTATGCTCTCAAAGGTGTTGGTCATCAGTTCCTCAGGCAGATGTTCCCCATTGTCGATGGCCCTCGCGAGGGCTATGGTGGCTTCCCCGCATGTGTAATGCTGTGCCCCCAGGAGAGAGTACAGCGTCCTAGTTTTATTCCCTGTGACAATGGGTGGCACTACCAGAACCATGAGGCATGGACGTATGGGGCGGAGCCTTGTTATCTTCTCTCCTGCACCTGTAACAAGACATGTTCCGCCCCTTAGAAAGAAGGCAACATCAGCTCCCAGTCGGAAAGCGAGCTTGGACAGCATATCCCGATGTAGCCGTAAGCCGGATAGCCGTGTGGCACCGGCGAGGACGGCAGCAGCATCACTGCTCCCTCCGCCCAACCCGGCTCCTACGGGTATCCCTTTATAGACCCGCACATTTATGGGGAGGTTTCGGCCTGTAGCCTCGGCCAAGGCTCGCAGAGCTCGAAGGACAAGATTGTCCGAGGTGGCTATCTCCTCCATGTCGCACTCCAGCGATACGTCTTGACCCCACGATAGGTACAGTTTGTCAGCAAGATCTACGGTCTGCATGACAGATACGATGTCGTGCAGGCCGTCGGCTCTCTGACCCACTACCTCCAGGCCGAGGTTAACTTTCGCGTATGCAGTTGCCTTTAGAGAAACGACGCCATGGCCTCGGTCAATCTGACCCATTGGTCGACCGACAACTCCTGGGGGCGGCTGTTCGGAGCCAGGCCCAGACTGAGCATTATACTTTCAACTTTTGACCTATCAATACCTAGCTTACGGGCTAGGGTACCTGCCACCTGCTTACGAGCCTGTTGAAAGCAGGTTCTGGCCAAACGGAAGAGAAGTGCGTAGTTAGTGACCCCGTAGGGCGATTGTGCAAAAGTAGTTACTCGGACCACTGCTGAGGCTACCTTGGGAGTGGGGTAAAAGGCGCTTGGACTCACTTCTTCCAGGATCTCCGGTTTCGCGTACAGTTGGACCGACAATGCAAGAAGGTTCATATGGGGAGGTTGTGCTACGATCCGGAGTGCCACTTCCTTCTGCACCATCAGAACCATTAATTTAGGGCGTGGTAGATTCTCCAGAAAGTGGCGTAATACTGCTGAAGTAATATAGTAAGGTATGTTGGCGACTACCTTGTAGTCTTCCGACTCACCAACCTTTAGCAGCAGTGCCATTGGGGGAATCTGCAGGATATCACCGTGTACGATCTCTACCCGGGCAGAGGATGCAAACTTGCTTCGAAGGTAGGGTATCAGGCGCGAATCCAGCTCCACCGCTACTACTTTAGCCCCCGTGGATGCCAGGGCCTCAGTGAGTATGCCGAGGCCAGGACCAACCTCAATCACGACCTCATCGGGCGAGATATCTGCAGCGGCGACGACTCGCTGGATAACGCCCCTTTGGGTAAGGAAGCTCTGTCCCAAGCTCTTTTTGGGACGGATGCCTAGTTCTTGTAGAATTCTCCGCATAGTTCGTACTCCAGCGATCATGATAACCTTTAGCAGTTGTCTGCTACCAGTTTAGGGGGTGCCGTGTTGTCCGATCGATACCATTTCCTCACACTCAAGGAGATGGGAGAAAGTTGTCCCTATTATCGGCTGCTTGGTCTAGAGGTTACCGAGGTTGGCGACGGATATGCCACACTTCGGCTCCGAGATGTGGGTAGGCTGATGCAGCCTGATGCTGTGGTCCATGGGGGTGCCCTGGTCTCCCTGCTAGACTCGGCTGGAGCCATATCGGTCCTCAGCCGCCTTTCTGTAAGCCAGACAGTGGCCACAGTAGAGATCAAAGTGAACTTCCTGCAACCCGTGGCCAACGGTCCCATAGTGGGTCATGGGAAGGTGGTGCAACTGGGGAGACGGATAGCCGTGGTCGAAGTAGAAGCCCAGGGTCCTTCGGGAGAATTGGTTGCAAAGGGGCTCGGCACCTTCAGGGTTTTACCCCGTGGTGAGTAGCGCGCTGAGATTGACGTGCCGTTGAGGATCGCTGAAGGGCTTTGTTTAATTTCTTTTGGTCTGGCGCCATATATCTAAAATCCTCTGTGCCACTGTAAGGTGTGTGCCCACAGCCAGGATAGCCAGAAGGGCTACGGTTAAAGGTGCTATGGCTACAGCTGCAGCGAGGAGAATTACCCGTTCTGGGCGCTGAAACCAACCCGTTTTGCCTGAGAGGCCTAGGCCTTCCGCCCGGGCGCGCACGTAACTCACAAGTATGCTGCCTGCGAGGGTTGCCATAAGGAGCATAAACTGGGAGAGGTCCAGTCCTCCCTGGTTACCCCTTTGGTAGGCCAGGGCAACCAGGAACACAGCTTCGCCGTAACGGTCCAGGGTGGAATCAAGCAGTGCTCCAAAGGGTGTGGTCTTGTTCTGAAGGCGAGCCAAAGTTCCGTCCAACATGTCCAGGCCGCTCGCTGCCAGGAACAAAAGGGCTGCAGGAATTGGGTAACCCAACGCCAGCACCAAAGCTGATGCTACGGTTCCGGAAAACCCCACTATCGTTAGCACGTTCGGCGAAATCCGCAGCCTGTTCAGGCCGCGAGCTAACTTTAAAACGAGGGAGGCGAGGGGCCTACCGGCGGCTGGGTCCATAGAGGGTATTGCTGTCTTGGGTGGTCGAAGGCGCCGCATAACTTCTAAGTGCTCTGAGGTAATGGGCTTCGATAAGAGGTACTATCTGGTCCCATGAGTAGATAGCTGCCCGCTTATATCCGGCATCGGCGAGGCGCCGGCGCAGCTGTTCGTCTCCTTCGAGTGCACCGATAGCTTTAGCCAGGGAGGCGCTGTCGCCGGGGGGAAACAGCAGTGCCTCAATGCCGTGTCTGACCACTTCGGTGTATCCAGGGATGTTGCTGGCGATTACTGGTAGGCCCGATGCCATGGCCTCGAGCAGCACTATGCCCTGGCTCTCACCTCCGACGGACGGAGCTACGAATATGTCACAAGCACGGTAGAAGCCAGGAAGTTCATCCCGGCCAACTTCACCTACTGCAACCACACGGCTCCAAAACTGTTGCGGCACCTGGTTTAGGAAGCGATGGATGCCTCCCCGACCCACCACTACCAAGTTGGCATCAGAACCGGTCTCCCATAAGAGGGTCATTGCCTTAAGGAGCACCTTGAAACCCTTGCGGGGTTCTTCGAACCTACCCACAAAGAGTACCTTTATGCCTCTTAAGCTGTTCAGCTGGGGGGCGGCTGTCACCGAAAGGTTGAATCGCTTGAGGTCGATTCCGTTGGGGATCACCTCATACTCTGCTGGGAAGAACTGAGCTACGAACTGTCGAGCGGCCTCAGAAACCGCGATTCTCCCGTGAAGCCTGTTGAAGAAAGGTTGAAGGAGGGGCCGACCGTAGAAGTAGGCAATGGAGTGTACCCCGTAGGCATGGAAAGTGCCAATGTTGCAGGCCTGGGAATGGTAGAGCACTGTGAGAGGAAGGGCAGGGAGCAAGGGCTCATGGAGGTGGATAAGGTCGAATTTCTTGGCCTCGAGGATCTCTCTAACCCACCTTGAGAGCCTAGGTGAAAGGGTGATCCGGGCCACGGCTCCGTTGGCCCTAATGGGTACTACCGTTCCAATGAAGTGGTATCCCTCCTCCGACGTCGAGGTGCCCTTGAACGATGAGGGAGCCATTACCTCGACCCAGTGGCCGCGCTGAAGGAGCCCCTCTCTCAGGTGGAGAAGGTGCTCTACTACCCCACCCGGGACATCTATATCGTATGGTGATACCAAAAGGATCCTCAACGGGCAACCCTGGCGCCCAAACGCCAAACCATCCTTTGACTCAGTGCTAGAACGGCGCTCCCGAAAGCCTTGGGACCTTGTGGCACCTTGTCGTGTCGAATAGCTCGACGGCTGGCATCCGGCTTCAGCCGCCCGTGGCGTATGGCCCTGACAAGATCGGCAGCCGTTTCTCCGGGGAAGAGCGTCACACAACTTCCTATCTGCATCAGGATATGGGCGTCGCTGGACCCAGTGGCAGGTAGGTTGAGGTGGGACTTATTGAGTTCGACGGCACGGCGCCTGATCATTCTGCCTGCGACACTTCCATTATGGGTCTCTATGGCATCGGGCACGACACCGTTCTGCCTGAGGGTTAAGAGGCGCCTACGAGGCACGCTGGCTACCAAGGGTGCCATAGGGTGGGCGATGATCCACAGCCCACCCTGCTCGCGGATCGCCTGCGCGGTCCACTTCAAGCTGCGCAGGGGAGGTATAGGCTGCGATATCTGATAGGCGAGGATGTGACCGTCGGCAGTGGTGATCTCGGTCCCGGGAATGATTTCAAGGGAGAATCTCATGGCATCGACCAACTCCATGGCCTCCCAGGATCCCGCCAGAGTATCATGGTCGGTAATGGAAACAACCCTTATGGTGGTACGGGAAACCACGTACTCGAGGATCTCTCTCACAGAGTTCAGGCCATCGCTGTGGCGCGAATGGATGTGCAGATCGGCAGCAGATAAAGGCTGGTCCAATGGCACTTCACCTCCCACGGGCCCATTATAACCGTTTTGGAAACAAAAGAGGTGCAGGCAAGAGCCTGCACCTGTCATTCCAGCGGCTCTTTCAGGCGGTGCTAAGTGCCTGGGATTTTCTGCCTGGGTCGAAGATGGTCCCCTTCAGGTACGAGCGGACGTCGGCCAACTGAGCAAGCATGCCGCCGATCTGCCGTAGCCGAGGTAGAGCTTCCTTGGGGATTTCCCCGCTTCGGATAGCTTCTTTGATCTGGCTGAAGGTCATACCTGTGTTCCGGTACAGGTCGGCGACCTGCTTGTAAAAGGCCTCAGGCGAGAGTTTTTCGAAGGGGAGGACGGAGTGCAGGTAGTCGTACTCTTCCCAGTTGGTGGTAATGACTTTGTCCTTCATATCCTCCCAGTAATCGGTCCCAGGCAACGGAGTCAGAATAGTAAACTGCGGGAATTCGATTCTGTTCCTGTTCACGTACTCAGTTAGGGCGGCGAAATCCCTTTCCTCCCAGTCGGGCATGATGAGAAACGTTCCCCAGATCCGGATGCCCACGTCGTGAAGTATCTCGATGGCCTGATTGTTGTTCTCCACCGTGTTGGATTTATTGATCTGATCCAGGTATTTCTGGTCAATCGATTCGAATCCGACCAGGACTGTGTCCATGCCCGCTCGTGCCCATTTCTCAAAGACATCGGGTCGATGAACGATGCTGTCTGAACGCACCTGGGCCCAATAGCGCTTTTTGATCCCGCGTTCCAGAAGAAGGTCGGCTATTTTTTCAGCCCGTCGCAGGTTGTGGGTGAAATTGTCATCCACAAAGCAGACATAGCGGCTTGGGATTTTCTCAATTTGCTCCACCACCCTCTCAGGGCTCTTGATGCGGTATCGGCCGTCATAGAAGGTCCAAACGGAACAGAAGTTACACCGGTACGGGCAGCCCCTGGAGGTTTCGAGCACGTAGGGATTGAGCCAGTATCGGAAGAAGTAGACTTTATCGCGCCACTGGTCCACCAGATCTCGTCTGGGATCAGGCAGCTCGTCGATATTGCGGATAAGTCTTCGATCTCCAGTCCATCGGAATTCACCATCTTCCTTGAAATAGATCCCGGGGACTTGATCCATGTGCCGGTCCGAATTGAGCTCCTGGATCATCTCCCGGAAGGTCTGCTCGCCCTCTCCAACTACTATGTAGTCGACGGTGGGCAGGAAGAAGAACTGTGGACTTACGGAGGCGTGGTGTCCACCGGCAACTGTAATAATGTCCGGGCTGTAGTCTTTCACAATCTGAAATATTTGCTTCATTCTGGGAACGTCTGCTGTGTAGCCAGTGATTCCCACAAGATCTGGCCGATACGATGAGAGCCAGCCCTGGATATCCTGATCCCCCCGTAGGTCCAGGATCTTCACATCGACGATATCGTCGATGGCGGCTGCTACCATCTCCAACGCTAGGGGTTCCACTCGGGCAAGGTTAGTGAAGCCGATTAAGCGCTCGCTGGGCTCTGGCTGTATCAGCAGTACACGTTCTACGGGCATATCAATCTCCTCTTGGTGTGGTCCTCGCGCGGTCTCAAGTTCGTATGGATTCTGGCACCGAGGACGTCCTTCCAGTTTCGGGTATTGTAACACGAGATTCCGCTTAGGACAACATTAATCGACATAAATACCCGGACGAACCTTCTTCATCCAGGCTGGTAGTGCATTTTCAGTGCCTCACGCCAAGGGAGCGGTGGCATTGCAAAGCTTTCCAGCTCTTCTGGCGCCACTTGGCGTATGGATTGTATTGCCTGTCGCTGCCTTATAAGTTGCGGGAGCTGCAGGAGACCAGCCGTGCGCCCCCTCAGGCGTGGCCAATCCCTTCGGATGAATCCTTCCAAAGTTGCCAAGACATCGTATTTTATGATGTGTGGCCACCACTTCACCAGTATTGAAATAGGGATGCATCTCACGATTACCCTGATCCTGTTGCGGGAGAGCAGAAAGCGTTTCATGGGGCTGAGATGTCTCGCAGTGGCGGAGTGGGCGTGCAATACAGCGGCGCTTGCTGCCAGCCACGACCTGTTGCCCAGCAGCCTCAGCCGCCAGGCGAGATCGACGTCCTCCAAGTATGCAAAGTAGGCCGCATCGAAGCCTCCAACTGTCCGAAGCGTGTTGGTCCGATAGGCAGCAGCGCCAGCGCTGGGTCCGAATACTTCTCTGTCAACGGCCGCTGAGACTGGCATTCCCAGCAGGTAATCTGTAGCCGAGCCATCTGTGTGTATCGTTATCCCAGCTGAGGCTATCACTTCTGGCGCATGTTGCCACACAAGAAGTCCCGAGACACTGGCTACTTCGGGCATCCGTTGGAGAGGGTAGAGCAGTGCCTCAAGGAACCTGGGTGTAGCAAGGGTATCGTTGTTGAGTGTCACGAAGAACTGCCCTCTTGCTGCGGCTAGAGCCTGATTCATTGCGGCGGCGAATCCGACGTTCCGGTCATTCTGGACGATCCGTACCTGCTTTTGGGACGCCAGCCATTCCTTGGAGCCATCTGTGGATCCATTGTCGACGACGATGATCTCAAAATCCTGGAAGGTTTGAACCTGCAGAGCGCGAAGGCACGGTAGCAAGAGGTGCAGTCCATTCCAGTTGGGTATGGCCACAGTGGCTGTAGGATCCACCCTCTCCAACTTTCTTCGACATAGCGCTAGTCACTAGTATAATGGCATGATCCTTGCATTTGGGTGATGGCTTTGTCTCCTGGAGCCGTGGCTCAGGCTGCAACGGTAGTACGTTTTGGCCTCCCGGGCGCTGTCGGGTTGGAGGCCAGGATAATCGACAGTGCTGACCACGTTCCCGCCGCCCGGATCGCAAGTGCTGGGCGCATGTTAGCCCTGGTCGAACCAGAGCGCGATGAAGAATCCATAGCATCGGTTTCGCGGGCGGTGCTGCACGAAATAATGCAGCATTACTACTCGGGAAAGGGGCGACCACTGGTAGGAACGTTGGTCCAGGCCCTTAAGTTGGCCAATGCTGATTTGCGGCGCAGGAACCTCACGAAATCCTTAAGGGAGCGAATAGGCCTTGGTGTAGCTATTGTGGTGCTGCGAGACGACGAACTTCAGTTCTGTGTGGTGCCTCCCGCTCGCGTCTACGTTGTCCAGGGAGGCGATGTCTTAAGCGTGGGCGCTGGTAGCTATTCCGGCATTTCGTCCCATTCGCCTTTCGTACGTCAGATGCCTTTGGGGCTCAGTGACGAAGTAGACCCGGACCTGGCACGCATTAAGGCAGAGTCGGGGACTTTGGTGGTCCTTTGCAGCCCTAATCTAGGTCGTTTACTGTTGATGCTCGACGAGGAGGAGCTGTTCCTTCTTGGAGATGCGGACTCTCTGGCGAACAGGCTCCGAGATATGGCCAGGGGTCGCGAACTGGTGGGTGGGGCCCTTTTGGCTGTGGAGGTGACTGCGCCTTTATCCGTTCGAGATACCTTGGGTATCTCGGATTGGCTCGCGAAGTATCTCTTGGGTGCACGTCTGTGGAAATATGAGCCCGTGGAGGCGGTGTCGTCGTTGAGGCGCAGGAGGGAGATCCCGCGCAGCTCTGGCCAGTCCAACTCCCGGCTTGTCGGCAATCTGCGGCATGTGCAGCTTCTTCGAACTTCCATAGGGATTCTGGGCCGTCTTTCATTGCCTAACTTTTTGAGAAGGGACCAGCTTCCCCGCCTGCGGTCCATCGAGCCACGCATTCCTGTGAAGAAATCGCGTCGTTGGCTGCGCTATACCGCGCTCATAATGGTTTTCCTAATACTTGCCGCCTTCGGTATAAAGTGGGAGTTTGATCGAAGTCGTGCGGCGCGGGTGGAGGAGCTGCTAGCTGAAGCGCGCAGGCTCAGCCAGGAGGCTGCCCAAGAGCAGGATAAAACTTTAGCTGAGCAGAAATATCGCAGGGCTTCGGAACTTTTGGACGAGGCCGCTAGCATAAGGGTCAATTCTGAGCAGGTTGGCAGTTTGCTGTCCCAAGTCGATGAAAGCCTGGATGCCTTAAGTGGCATTTACCGATTGCGTTTGCCACAACTAGTGTTGGACGCGTCACCTCTAGGCGAGAGAAGCAGCCTGAAACAGATCGTGCCTTCCGCGAGACACATCTACATTTTGGACCAGGGCTTAGGGGCTGTCCTCGACTTCGACCAGAAGGCTATGGAGGTTCGGCAACTGCTCGGTGTCGGGGACGACGTAGGTGGCCTGCAAGTGGGTCAACCCCTCGCCTTGGGCAGTTTCGGCGATACACTATGGATGCTCGATGTCAATATGCAGATCTTTGTCAGGTCTGGCGCCGATGGGTCTTGGCGCGGGCTGAAGATTCCGGATACTGAAAACTGGGGTACTCCTCTCGATGTCGCCTACTGGGGTGGCTCCCTGTACGTCCTTACGAGTAATCCCAATCAGATCTATAGGGTGAACATAGGTAACTTGGGTGCGGGTGGAGAGCCTTGGCTCGACAACCCTGCCGATGCCCGTCAGGCAACAGCTTTGTCTGTCGATGGGAGGATCTTCATGCTCACTTCCAGTGGGACAGTCCAACGGGCTGTGCGGGGAACTGTCGATGCTGAGTTCGAAGTTCGGCTCGATCCTCCTCTTGCAGGAGCAAGCCAGATCTTTACCTGGTCGGATGTCGGGTCGTTGTTCATTCTAGATCCGGCCAGGGAACGGATCGTGGAGGTGCTCAAGGATGGCAAGAATGCAAGGCAGATCCTGGCGCCTACAGGCTCGCAGCTTCTCAACGATATAAGGTCCATAGCTTACGATGCTGGCACCGATAGCCTCTACATTGTTAGCAGCCATCAGATCTGGATAGCCCAGATACCCCCGTGGAGGTAGGATTCTCCGCTGTTGCCCCCAGCCGACTGGGACGATATTAGGTATGAGGCAGCAGAGGCAGGGTAATATCATGCGCCAACTCCCGAAACTGTGTGTTGCTTTGGCCTTCATTATTTTCTTTACTATCAGCCCGGCAACAGCCTTCGGTGATCCCCCCTTTGGGGTGAACAGCCATATCGCTACCAGGTATGCCGTCGCCGGGAGGTTAGGTGAGGCCGCTACGCTGGTATCGGGCCTCGGTCAGGTATGGGCTCGCGAAGAGTTTCGGTTCGACGTGATCCATCCCTCGCCAGACCGTTGGGACTGGGGCCTCACCGACGAGATGGTTGGACGCCTCGCCGAGAGGGGTGTTCGTATACTTGGCCTTCTGGATTACTCTGTGGGATGGGCGACTCCGGGCTGGACTGGGCCTTCATGGGCTCTGGTGCGCAGCATGCCCGATCTCGATGCCTGGCGTAGCTTTGTACGGGCGGTCGTTTCCCGGTACAAAGGGCGGGTGTCGGCCTGGGAGATTTGGAACGAGGAGAACCACGACATCTTTTGGCATCCACAGCCAGATGTGGCCTCCTATGTCCGCCTTCTGAAGGCGAGCTTCGCCGAAATCAAGGCGGTGGACCCTACGGCGTTGGTAGTGCTAGGAGGTACTAGTGGCGTAGATGTTGCCTTTCTGGAGTCCGTGGCCGCTGGCGGGGGATGGGAAAGCTTCGATGTATTGGCCGTCCATACTTACGTCGGTGCCAAGTCACCCGAGGCAGGCAGGCTCGCCAGCTCGGAACTCGCCAAGGCTCAGGCGTTGCTCAACCGATTGGGCCGCAAGCCAGTATGGATAACGGAGATGGGCTGGCCGTCGTCCAGTGGGCCATGGGGGGTCAAGAGTGAGGACACTCAGGCCTCGTACCTGGTACGTGGCATGGTGGCAGCTATCTCGTCAGGGGCAGAGAAGGTTTTCTGGTACGACCTGGCTAACGATGGGTGGGATACCTCCAGCGATGAAGCCAACTACGGCCTTCTACGGAAGGACTGGCGAAGCCCTAAAAAGGGCTATCAGGCCTATCGAACTTTGGTTGCCGTCCTGTCCGGTGCTTTGCCTCAAGGCAGGCTAGATGTCCAGACGGGGTCCCGGGTCTATCTCCCCCTTACCGAGCAGCCAGTGGCGTGGCATGTCTGGGGGGATGGTGCGGGTGGTGCTGCCTCGTTTGCTTCTGAAGTAGCTTTAAGTGGGGCTGGATCATTGCGGATCGACTATTGGTTCGATGCGCCAGGGAAGGACTACGTCGATATCTCGGCTCCTACCGCCGTGCCTGGACAACCCAACAAGGTAGGCCTTTGGCTTTGGGGGGATAACGGCGGTCACTTGCTCTGGGTGACATTTACTGACGCTACAGGTGAGCGCTTCATGGTGGGCCTCGGCAATGTGGACGGCCCGGGCTGGCATCTCCGTACGGCGAGACTGGCAGACTATTTTGTAAGCTCTGGCGGCAACGGCGACGGGAAAATCGACTATCCCGTGACCTTTCAGTCCTTGATGGTAGACAACGATCCTGACGGAAAGGTTGGGCGTGGCACCCTCTATGTGGATGACCTGTTTTTCGAAGAGGGGCCAGACATACAGGCTTTTAGATTCTCCAGAGATAGTCAGGCGGTAGATGTGGTTTGGAGCACCGATGGCCCGGCAACGGTCACCCTTCCATCCTCTTCGGCTTCCGCCACAGTGACTGACAGAGATGGCAACCTTTCTTCTGTGGCGGTTCACGATGGGATGCTGAGGATAGACGTTTCCGATGCGCCCAAGTACGTCCTCCATCGCCCAGCCCAGCTACCCAGCCACACCGGGGCATCGGTTTCCAGCTCGTTTACCTTGACACCGGTAAAGCCCGGAGCCAGGTATTTCTCGGAGACGGGCCATAACGTGGCAAATGGCTTCCTCTATTATTGGCAGCAAAATGGGGGTTTGGAGCGCTTCGGCTACCCGATATCTGAGGAGTTCGTAGAGGACGGGCTTACGGTCCAGTATTTCGAGAGGGCCAAATTTGAGTATCACCCCGAACTTCGGGGAACACCTTACGAGGTACAGCTTACTCTACTTGGTAGAAGCCTTACTTCGGGTCGGGTTTTCGAGCCCGTTCCGGCCTTTTCGTCTACGTTTGACCGGTGGTATTTTCCCGAGACGGGGCATTCGCTGGCCTATGGATTTCTCCGTTATTGGCTCCAAAATGGTGGTCTGCCCATTTTCGGGTATCCTATCTCCGAAGAATTCGATGAGAGAAACTCTGAGGACGGGAAAGTCTACACGGTGCAGTATTTTGAACGACAAAGGTTCGAGTACCATCCAGAGCATCGAGGGACCCGGTTCGAGGTCCTGCTTGGGCTCTTGGGCAAGGAGATGGCGAGGGCGCGGGGATACCTTCCCTAGTGGGGGTTGCTGCGCGTCATCAACTCTGCCGGGTGACCTTCGCGTACGCGTAGCTTGCTAAAGTGCTCACTACGCCAGCCAAGGGTACTGCGAAGAGGGCCCCCCACAGGCCTGCCAGTTTTGCACCTAAGCCCAGAGCGACGAGGACCAGTATAGGATGAATGCCGGTAGCACTGGCCAGGAGTTTCGGCACCAAAAGGTTGAAAAGCACCTGTTGCGCCGCTATAAGGCCCAAGGCCAGCCACCACAGGGCACCGGGGTTCTGGAAGGCAGCCACGAACAGGGGCGGGACCAGTGCAGCAGCACCCCCGACGAACGGCACAAACATGGCTATCCCTGCGAAGACCGAAAGGGTCAGTTTGTAGTCGAGACCTGCCAGGGTGACCGCAGCAGCAGTTATAAGCGCATAGATCGCAGCAACGACGGACTGACCTCGCAAGAAGGCACCAAAGTTTTTGTCAATCGCGGTGACTATCATTTCAGCCTCGTCCCTGTACTGGACTGGCAGCAGGTCTATTACGGCCTTTCGGACCCTGTGACCATCAAGGCTTATATAGTAGGCTAGGGCAAGGGTGAGAATAGCTGCAACGACTATCGTGACCACACTGGTTGCTATTCCCAGTACGTCTTTGAGAAGGCCGAGACTTAGTGCCTGGACCTGAGAAATGAGATTGCTGTACAGTGTTTGGAGTTGCTGGTCATCTATGCCCCAACCGCGGGCGACGGAGGTCGCCCAGTTGACCACCGATGGGCTTCGAGTGGCCAGCAGGCTGATCTGGGTGGCCAGCTGATTCATCTGGTCGGCCATGGGCGGGAACACGAGAATCACGGCAAAGGCCAGAAGCGCTAGCAGCGCCGCATAGACGGTGGATACCGAGGCAGCATGGGGCAGTCCAAGTGCCTGTAACGCATCTATCAAGGGGCCAAGGATAAAGGCTATTAGCCAGGCCAGAAACAGTATGAGAAGGATGTCTCCAAGGTATATTAGTACGGCCCAGATCTGAGAGGCCAACCAGACCGAGGCAGCCACTGTACCTACAATGGCCAGGGCCTTGAGCCACGGATCGCGGATCTGACCGTTCATGCTTTACTGGAATCGGATCCGTTTGAAGCTTCAGGGGGAACGGCGGCCTGCTGGCTGCCACTTGGGACGGCTGCGGGGATCTCTACAGGCCGGCGCGCTAAGCCAGCCAGGGCTAGGAGAACGCGGGCCAGAGCTGATAGAGCTACTGCTAGTGTTGTCACGAGGGCCAAGCCCAGGTAAAACCAGCCTGCCCAATTGGCAAGGTTCCAGGGCACCACAGAGGAAGCAATGGGGTTGGGTCGTGTATTTACCGCCACAAAGTAGAAATAGATAAACTGAAGCATGAAGCTCAAGATGAGACTACCGTTTAGCAAACCGACAAGCGCTCCGAGACTGCGGAGCCATCCATTGGCAGTCGGGAACCTCAATGGTAGAAGGCTGGATCCATACCCTGCAATCAGCGTAATCGCAGCAAACCCACCGATTTGGGCTGCAACTTGGAGGGACGGCAGATCGGCTCTGAAGGTGTTCGATAGCACGCGGACCCAGCTGGGCGTCCAGAGCAACACGGTGACCGATGCCAGAGAAATACCCACGAACGTCAGGAGTTCTCTGATAAGGCCACGCCAAAAACCTAAAGGTATGAAGAGGAGCAGTATGGCCGGAAGAACAAAGTCCCAGAAACTAAGGGGCATCTATGCCTATCACCGTCAGTAGTGTTGCCAAATTATAGCATGGGCCGATTGGAAGGCTGGAAGGGAGAGTAGTGGAGACAAACAGAACTTTTGATGTGAGACACTTGTTGCTGGACATGGACGGCGTCATCTACAGGGGCGACCAACCCATGCCGGATCTCCACGTGTTGAAGGACTTTCTTGAGCAAAGGAGGTTTAGCTTCCTACTTGTCACCAACAATGCCAGTATGGATAGCCTTCAGTTTTCTCGAAAGCTCGCCAATATGGGTTGGCCTGTACCCCAGGACCAGATCGTCACATCGGCCGAGGCAGCTGCATGGTATTTGGCTCAGCACAGGGACGTAGGCACCAGAGTCTACGTCATTGGCATGAAACCGCTTGTAGACGCCGTCTTGAATGGTCCTGAAGCCGACTTCGTGTGGGACGAAGCGAGCCCCGATTGGGTGGTTGTCGGGATAGACTTCTCCTTGACCTACGAGAAGCTTAAGCTGGCCACTTTGGCAATAAGGCGCGGGGCCCGTTTCGTTGCCACTAATGGGGATGCTGTGTTTCCATCGTCGGAAGGCCTCATCCCCGGGAACGGAGCCATCGTGGCTGCGCTTCGGGTAGCCACCGGGGTGGAACCTATAGTGTTGGGCAAGCCCTACGCTACACTGTTTCAGGCTGCTCTGGCGAAAGTCAAAGCATCTCCCAAGGATGTGCTGATGGTGGGCGACAATTTAGAGACCGACATAACTGGGGCCAAGCAGCTGGGGATGCATGCTGCTTTAGTCCTTACAGGTGTGTCCACAGAAGCTGACCTTAGAAATGCGCAGGTCAAGCCGGACCTGGTGTTCCGAAGTCTTTCAGAGCTCGTAGCATGGCTGGAAAGCCATCTAGGAGAGAAGCGGCAGTGACGTTCGACTACGAAGATGTAGCTCGGATCGAGGGCAGGGGAGAACTTGATCCACGGCGTCGCGATCTTGCAGCGCTACGCTTGGTAAGGGCCCTTGAGGTGCTGCCTAGTCATCCCCGTCGTATCCTCGAAGTAGGTTGTGGGGCCGGGAGATATCTTCGATTTCTGGAGAAGCTGTATCCAGGAACAACCGTCGTAGGCTGCGATATCAGCTTCACCGCGGTTAAGGAGGCTGCGTCCCTAGGTAGTGGAGGCTACCCTCTTGTAGCTGATGCTATGCGGTTACCCTTCAAGGATGGCAGTTTCGACGTGGTGTTGGCCTTCGATGTGTTCGAACATCTTCAGGACCCAGAACTCGCCATGGGCGAGTGCAGGCGAGTCATGCGGTCGGGAGGTCTATTTCATAGCTTTATTCCCTGCGAGTGCAACCCCAGAACACTTTTCAGGTGGCTTAAAGGGAGCAGGCTAATCCCGATCCACAGTTGGAAATTCCGTCAAGTCGGTCACATCCAGTGCTTTACTGCATCTCAGGTTATAGAAATGATGCGACGCCATGGGCTCCACGTTCAAGCTACGTCTTACAGTTTTCATGTACTCGGACAGGTTTTCGATGTGGTGGACTACTGGCGCCGCGAGAAGTTGGATAGAGCAGGTTCCTTTGAGGCGCTGGTTATAAAAGCCATAACCAAACCTGTCCTCTCTCCCCTGTGGCGCTTGGTGTATTACGAAGCACAACTGCTTAGAAAGCTGCCATGGGCAGTGGGGCTGCACGTAACTGCCAGGGCGTAGGGTTTCTCTGGTCAGACCCTTTCCTTCTCCCTTTCTAGCTTCGCTTGCTCGATGATCTGCGGGGTCAGGTGCGGTGGTACCTCTTCGTAGTGGGAAAACTCCATCTTGAAGGTACCTCGCCCTTGGGTCATTGACCGCAGGTCCGTGGCATATCTGCGCACTTCAGCATAGGGCACCAGGGCCTCGACGGTTGTTTTACCAGAGCCAGCTGGTGTCATCCCAAGCACCCGGCCTCGTTTGCCGTTGAGATCGCCTATGATGTCACCGGTGAACTGGTCCGGTACGGTGATGGTCAGCTTCATGATGGGCTCTAGAATCACAGGTTTGGCCATACTGGCGCCCTTCTTCAAAGCCTGAGCCGCAGCTATCTTGAAGGATATTTCAGACGAATCCACCGGGTGGTAGGAACCATCGTACAGCACTACCTTGATGTTCGTCATGGGGTATCCAGCGAGGACACCCTCGGCCATGGCTTCACGGACTCCCTTCTCCACAGCGGGTATAAACTGCTTTGGGACCACTCCACCAACGATCCGCTCTTCGAACCTAAACTCCTCGTCGGCCAAGGGCTCTATCTCGAGGAACACGTGTCCGTACTGGCCATGGCCGCCTGTCTGCTTCTTATGCTTATATTCGGCGTTTACCTTGGCCTTAATGGTTTCCTTGTAGGGCACTTTAGGCAGCTGCGGAATGAGGCTAACCCCAAACTTTCGCTGGATCTTGTCGACTGCGATCTGCACGTGGGATTCGCCAAGACCGTACAGCAGCGTTTCGCCAGTGTTGGGTTCCCTGGCTACCCGCAGGGTCGGATCTTCCTCCAGCATCCTTGCCAGGGCTGTGCCCATTTTATCTAAGTCGGCCTTTGTCTTGGGATACACGGCTGCCGCGTAGACAGGCTCGGGGAAAAGGATGCCAGGCAGAAGTAGAGGCCTCCCCACGGGGCACAGCGTGTCGCCGGTAGTGGTCTCTTGCAGCTTCGCCACTGCTCCCATGTCGCCAGCCTCAACGGCGGGTGTTGGCTGCTGCTCCTTGCCCTGGAGGAAGAAGAGCTGCCCAATTCGCTCTTCTTTACCTTTGTTAGCGTTTAGAACATGAGAGTCTGTACGGATGGCGCCTGTGTAGACCCTGAAGTAGGTCAGTTTCCCCACATAAGGGTCGGCTGCCGTCTTAAATACCAGGGCCATGAGTGGGCTTGCGGGTGATACTGGGAAAGCCTCCTCATGTTCATTGAGAGGGTTTTTGGCAGCTATCTCTCCGAATATGTCCGGCGACGGTGCCAGCTGGACTATGGCATCCAATAGTGGCTGGATGCCCATGTTGAGCAGAGCTGAACCGCAGAGCAAGGGGACTATTGAGCCCTTGAGGATGCCCAGCTTGACCCCTCTTCTGAGCTCGTCATC
Source organism: Chloroflexota bacterium (assembly GCA_034432775.1). GTDB lineage: Bacteria > Chloroflexota > Chloroflexia > DAOUBH01 > DAOUBH01 > DAOUBH01. The sequence continues at coordinate 94,276 of DAOUBH010000033.1, read as the reverse complement.
CGATAGGGGCTCGCCCTCAATATACTTGGCCATGAGGTCGTCGTCTGCTTCTGCAACCTTTTCTATCAACGTCTCTCTGGCCGCCTGCGCCTCGTTTGCCAGTTCCGGAGGCACCTCTGCAGTCTCGAAGTTTCCGTCACGCTTCGATGAGAAGACGTACGCCTTCATGTCGAGAAGATCTATCACACCGCGGAAGCTGCTCTCCTGGCCAATAGGAACTTGAAGGGGTATCACGGATCCCGACAGCATGGTTCGGGCCTGGTCTAGCGCGCGGGCGAAGTTTGCGTTCTCCCTCTCCATCTTATTGAGGAAGATTACGCGGGGTACCTTAACCTCGTCAGCGAAGCTCCAGCAAGTTTCCGTTCCGATCTCAACGCCTGCCGAAGCGTCCATGACAATAATGGCCGTGTCTATCACGCGCATGGCGGACTTAATTTCGCCGATGAAATCAAGGTACCCTGGCGTGTCCAAAAGGTTGATCTTTACATCCCGCCATTCCAAGTGTAGCAGCGACGTGTTTATGGACATTCGCCGTTTGATTTCGTCCGGCTCATAGTCTGAAACGGTAGTTCCGTCTTCTACCCTTCCCAGCCGGTTTATGACCTTGGCATCGAACAACATGGCTTCGGAGAGGGACGTCTTGCCGCTGCCGCCGTGTCCGAAGAGGCCGACATTGCGCAGCTGGCTTACAGGATAGGCCTTCATCGATCACTCCTCCGGCGCTATTGGTTGGAGAACAGTCAAGCAAGATTATAACTCTATCCGCATATGCCCTTGTCCTTCGATGAAACCTTCCGATAATTCCATCAAGAAGACCGGCCGTGGTCCCGGTGGAGCCTGAGTGCTATGAAGACAGTGGGACCGGGGAGGCGAGGCGTATCCCTTGTGGAGTTCGCCTTGCTCTCTCCTATAGTGATTGTCACCATCCTTGGACTCATCGAGGTTGGGTTTATCGTCCATGCCTATGTAGCCATCACAAATGTGGCCCGCGAGGGGGCACGGGCGGGCGCTGTTTATATCGCCCAGGTTCCGGACAGTATCGTCGATCCGGCATCACAGCGGTCATATGTGGATTCCCAGCGAAATGGCGTGGTCCGAGCTGCTATCAATACTGCCTACGACGCAGTTTTCCCGCGTCCGCTGGGAATGTCTCCGTACTTCGGCCAACTCGACCCGAATGTCGATGTGTCTATCACCTATTCCCCGGGGACACTGGACAATCCGCTGAGAACCCGGGAGTTCTATACCGTGGAGGTGACGTATCACTACCAGCTTGTCTACGGGTTGATGCCAATACCACCTCTGAACCTTACGGCCAGGTCTGTAGTTAGGATCGAATGATGCAGGATAGGGATGCAGGGCCGACCAGAGGTTGTCGGGGCCAGTCTATGGTGGAGGTGGCTCTGTCGCTCCCCATCTTGGCCCTCCTGCTGGCAGGCATCATAGAGCTTGGGATGCTTTTTTACGCATACGTGCAGGTTGTGAATGCATCGCGGGAAGGTGCCAGGGCGGCAGCCCGATACATATACGACTTCGACTACTCGCAGTCCGCGAATGACCAGATGCGTGGGTGGTGCACGGGCTTTAGTTATGACTGGCCTGACGACATACAGGGCTGTGTTAAAAATGCCGTGCTCGACGCCCTGAAGAAGCTGCCAACAGCTGCCAATGGGGATGCGGCAAGCTTTGACCCTGGCACCTACTCGACGTCGGGCGGTACCAAAGACCTCAAGGTAGTATATCCGGTCACCAACGGCCCTAACAGTGCGGACTCCAGGGTGGGCGATCCTGTTGTGGTCACTGTTACTTATCACTACAGACTCCCCTTCGTTCTGGATGTATTGCCTGTGCCTGCAAGGGTGGATCTGGAGGCAACAGCTCAGATGCGGATCGTGGGTAGGTGACGAATGCCTAAGGTGGCAGGGGTTTTTGGGGCTAGGCCGGGCCAAGCTCTTGTTATCATCGCGGCTGCCACGTTTTTTGTGCTCATAACGGTCACGGCTGTTGCCCTTGACGGAGCGAACTGGTTTCTCACGAGGCGGCAACTGCAGTTGGCTGCTGACTCAGCGGCTTTGGCTGGTGTAGCTGCCCTGCGGGACGGGGCGGACACTTCCCAGGCTTGGAACGTCGCATACCAGTATGTGATATCGAACACGACTGGTTTAAATCTGACATTGGAGCCGCTTACGCCTCTTGAAGGTGCCGGGTCGAATTTGACAAGAGGCATCGAAGTCACTGATGACACAGTTCGGGTAGCGCTTAAAGGTACGGTGCGGGGCTTGTTCACCGAGCTCATCGGGATAGACAGTTTCACTATCCACGCGAGGGCGATGGCGGGCTTTTCGGGAACTGGCCTACTCCCCATAGCCGTGAGGCGGTACGATAAGTTCAACACTCCAAAGACCGATTACGTTGCTAACCAGACCGTCTTGGGACAGGGCTGGGGGTGGGACCAGAGGTCGAGTTACGCAACCCAACAGTGGTGGCCGCAACCTCACTTTCCTGGTACGCCTCTGGAAGTGTGGATACCGCAGAGCCCTTACGCCTCCGGACCGCCGTCGGGTGGTACCCCTGGCCCGGAGGTCCCTATCCTTGGGGCAGGCGTGGCGACCAACAATGGTGCTTCGTACTTCAATGGCTTCATAAACCTAGATATCAGGCAGATCACGGCGCCGCCAACAGAGTACTTGAGCGGGGTAACACCTGGCACGAATCCGCAGACCTTGAAGGATCTGGAGAGCAGTTACATTAAGACGGGTTATCGAAATCCCCGTGTGCCCCAGGTGGGCGATCAGATCGCAGTGCTCAACGGCGTGAGCAACGCATTCACCGCGCACGTAGTGAAGGAGTTCTATAAGGCTGGCTATACAATGGGCAGTATCGTACCTGTAATCATCTACGATGGCATTGTGTGGGAGCGTCCGGGCTATACGGTCCAGGCGTGCGCTGCCGGCGTCTCGGGTTGTTCGCTCCTTAACAGCGTACCCTCAACGGTGACGGCCGAGGTGTCGTACAACGTAACTATCAGTCCCGATGTGCAATCGCCGGACCTAAACATGTACGTGACTGTAGAGGTCTTTCCCCTCCCAGATACCGATCAGGTAGAAGTTACTCTTCCTAGCAATCCCGTGTTTGTGCCGTCCTCTGGCAGAACCTTTCAGGTAAAAGTGAAGCAAAAGCATCCACATACGAACGATGTACCGCCTCAACTGGACCCTCCCGTGGTGGCTGTGGTCAGGCTTCGCTTCGAGGAGGCCAACACCCACATCGTCAAATATGCTTCCGTGGTGTTCCGGTCCGCTTCCACGCCTTCTGAGCATGTCATCATGGCCGATCCAGGGGAAGTGCTGATAGACACCAGTGGCCAGCATGGTGCTACCGTGACCCTCTATTCCATGGGGGTGAATGGCTACAGCGCCTCCGGCGTTCTGCTGACGGCCGATATGTCGTGCCAACCTGGACTGCCCAGTTGGCTCAACCTAACGTGGAACCCCGCGAGCCAGAAATTGAATATCGCAAATGGGAGCACAAGGTCTGCCACTGTGACTTTAACTTCTAGCCCTCAGGGTCAGGCTACGGGGGATTACCTGCTGTGCATTCGCCATGGTGATAACTCCCATTACACTACTGTGACTGTGAAGCTCAGGAGCCCGTGGCAAGACCCCCCAGCGGCAAGCTACGTAGTAGTGCAAGGATATGCCAATGTAATGATTACGAGATATGGGCCCAACCCTTCCAATCCCAACACGGTATTTGGGCAGATTGTTTCTCCCATAGTGCCAAGTTTCGCAGCACTCGATCCTCAGGGGAGGATGGTGCGCTTAATGGACTGGAGATAGCATCAGGACGCAGGTATGTGGGTGGGAAGTACTTCCGGGGGTTTCAAGTTATGACTGCGGCAGCGAACAATAAAGGGAGGTCAGGTACCGAGGTGACGGCATGAGTGGTGGTAGGCTTTTCATTGTGTTAGGAGCAGTTTTGGCTGTGCTGGCAGGTACAGGAGCCTTCCTGTATGCGAGTTCGGTGCAGAGAGAGGCTGCCCAGTCGCAGGTTCGCAAGGTAGATGTGGTGGTAGCAGCCAAGGACATACCTGCCTTTTCGGTGATCGCCTCCGACATGGTCAAGGTTGCCAGCGTCGACCAGAACAGCTTGGGACCCGACGATGTGGTAGATCCCACGCTGGTGGTTGGGAAGACAGCCCTGGTGTCGTTCAAGGCAGAGCAACGCATCAGAAGGGCGCAGGTGGCAGAAGGTGGGTTCTCCTTTACCATTCCCAAGGGCAAACGGGCTATGGCCCTGCTGGTGGATGCCATATCTGGTGTGGCAGGAACTATCAAGGAGCACGACTTCGTGGATATCCTCTTCAGCACTAAATTTGTGGAACGGGCTCAGAGCGGTACGCAGGGTACTACTGGCCGGGAGCTTGCTTCGGTCAAGACGTTGCTACAGGATATCGAGGTGCTGAAGGTAAGCCCGGTTTCCCCACAGGGTCAACAGGGTCAACAGGTCCAGCAGGGTCAGTCCACGGGGGAAGTCATTTTGGTCCTTGCTGTAACCGACGCGCAGGCTGAGCTAATTAAGTACGCCAGGGAAAATGGCGTTATACATCTAGTGTTGCGTTCCAAGGACGACCACGAGATCGAACAGACGGGTGGGGTGACACAGGATACCGTGATAGAAACCTACGGGTTGCCCGTGCCCAGGAATGCGAGGTGATGGGCATGTCGGAGGAGAAAATCAGGCTGGTAATTGCCGATGACGTTGCTGAAACGAGGGACAATCTGGCGAAGCTCCTGTACTTTGAGCCCGACATTGTGGTGGTCGGGTCGGCGTCCTCCGGTTCTGAGGCCCTTGAGCTCTGTCAGCAGCACAACCCTCACGTTATTCTTATCGATGCCCATCTGGGAAACCAGGACGGTATCGAGTATGCTAGGCAGATTGCAGGCCTCAGCCGCAAAGTAGGCGTCATTGTCATGTCAGTCGACGGTGACCAACAGCACATACGAAGGGCCATGCGGGCGGGAGCGCGTGATTTTCTGGTAAAGCCCTTCTCCAGCGAGGAGCTGGTGCAGACCATTCGCCGGGTCTACTGGGAGATCATCGAGGCCGAGGAGTTCGAGCAGAAGCAGGTAGAAGCAAAACCCGCCGTGGAGATGGGCAAGGGTCGGCTGATCGCAGCCTATTCGCCAAAGGGCGGCGTAGGAAGGACTACCATCCTGACTAATTTGGCCGTGGCTACAGCCCAGGCTGGTAAGAGGGTTGCCCTAGTGGATGGGAGCGTCTATTTCGGAGATGTTGCGCTCATGCTTAACCTGGTACCAAGCCGCAGTCTTGGGGATGTCGCGGTGGAAGCTGTTAGACTGGACGATGACCTGCTGTTGGATCTGATGGTCAGCCATTCATCGGGTGTCAAGGCTCTGCTGGCACCGCCCAAGCCCCAGGCTGCGGAGTTGATTACACCTGAGCTTATGAAGCGTGTCCTGGAAATAGCCAGCAGGCACTTCGACTACGTTTTTGTAGACACTTGGCAGTCCCTACACGAGATTGTCCTCAATGTGCTAGACATGGCCGATACTATCCTCCTGATCCTCAAATTGGAGCTTCCTTTGATCCGTGACGGCAAGCAGTTCCTGGAGCTGGCGGACCTTTTGGGATACCCAAGGGAAAAGATTGTGGTTGTCCTCAACCGTTCCGATAGCGACACGGGCATAAAGGTTGAGGTAGCCGAAGAAAGCCTTGGCCGGCCTTTCGATGCCAGGATAGTCAGCGATGGACGAGGAGTGACTATGAGTGTCAACCAAGGTGTGCCGCTGGTACTGTCGCAGCCCAACTGTAAGTTTTCGCAGGACATTTTTAGGCTGATGCACCTGCTACTGGGGGAAGTACAGGTACCGAATGGACGTGAACGGGGCGGTCTAGCAAGCAAGTTCGGCAAGCTGTTTCGAGTTCAGGCGAAGGATAGGAGGTAAGCCATGGGGGGTCTCCTGAAGCGCTTAGGGGGCGCCGAAATACCGTCGGCAGGAAGGCAGTACGACTCCCAGCAGCCCCCTGGTGACGGTAAAGGGGCTACAGTCACGGTAGCGACCACGCCCAGTGCCAAGTTGGGTGACAGTTTCCTTACCCTCAAGCAGAGGGTGCAGAAGAAGCTGATCGCCGAGCTGGACCTCCGGAACGATCTCGCCGATGCCGACATGCGGCGCATGGTCGAGGAAAGCTTCAATGCCATTTTGGAGGCAGAGGGTGTTGCTCTGAATCGCTCCGATAGGGTCCGATTGTTCGAAGCGATTGCAGCCGAGATCCTCGGCCTTGGCCCTCTAGAGCCACTGCTGGCCGATGACACCATTACGGAGATCATGGTGAACGGTCCGAAGCAGGTATACATTGAGCGGGGTGGCAAGATCTATAAGACGGACATAACATTTCTCGACGACCTTCACGTCAAACGGATCATAGACCGCATCGTATCACCCATAGGCCGCAGGGTGGACGAGGCGAGCCCCATGGTGGATGCACGCCTCCCAGATGGATCCCGCGTTAACGTCATCATACCTCCCCTGTCGTTGGTAGGGCCTACAATCACCATCAGAAAGTTCCATCGAACCCCGCTGACAGCTGACGACCTAATCAGACTTGGCACATGGACTCCCGAGATCGTGGAGTTCCTCAAAGCGTGTGTGAAGGCAAGGCTGAACATCATTGTGTCTGGAGCGACGGGATCCGGTAAAACAACAACCCTAAACATTTTGTCGGGCTTCATACCCAGCGATGAGCGCATCGTGACGATTGAGAACGCCGCGGAACTGCAGCTCCATCAGGAGCATGTGGTCACTTTGGAGAGCCGTCCGCCTAACATCGAGGGTAAGGGCGAGGTAACCATACGGGACTTGGTGATTAATGCTCTACGCATGAGACCGGACAGGATAGTGGTCGGCGAGGTAAGGGGCGGAGAAGCTTTGGACATGCTGCAAGCCATGAACACCGGTCACGATGGGTCTATGACTACGCTCCACTCCAATTCCCCGCGTGACACTCTGGCTCGCTTGGAAACGATGGTCCTCATGGCGGGTATGGATCTGCCCCTCAGAGCCATCAGAGAGCAGATAGCCTCGGCTATCGACCTAATAGTGCACCAGATGCGCCTCAAGGACGGCTCCAGGAAAGTGGTGAGCATTACCGAAGTACAAGGCATGGAAGGTGACGTGGTGGTGCTGCAAGATATATTCCGTTTTGAGCAGTACGGTATTGACAATGGGAAGGTCGTAGGAGAAATAAAACCCACCGGCATTCGCCCTAAATTTGTCGAGAAGTTCGAGACCATGGATATATACCTTCCACCAGGCATCTTTGGCGTCGATGCGTGGCTGAGGTGACCTCATGTCGATGGTTGTACCGCTCGTCCTCTCCCTGGTGATTGCCGGCGGCATCCTGCTAATTTTTGTCGGACTTGCCCGGGTTGCCCGTGAGAGCGAGGTGGACGAAAGGATAGCGAGGTATCTAGGGATAGGCCGGATGCCCTCTGCTCCTGGAAGTGGCCGCTCGGGGAGATCGAGGGTTGTAGGGAGGCTCAATAGAGCAGTAGCAGGGAAAGGCATCTTTGCGAGGACGGGCGTCGACCTTGCCCAGGCTGACATGAAGATTACGGTCGCCGAGTACTACCTGTTCAAGCTGGTCTTTGCGATAGCAGGTCTAGCCGTCGGGATGTTTTTGGGGCGCACCTACGGCGTGGGAATGTGGGTTTTTGCGGGTATGGGTGCCGTGCTGGGTTGGCTTGCGCCAGGCTTCTATGTGCGCTATCGAAAGGGCTTACGCATCAAGACCTTCAACGAACAGCTACCTGATGGCATCACCCTAATGGCCAACTCTTTAAGGGCAGGCTACAGCATGTTGCAGTCCATGGATATGATCGCTGACGAGGGTCCGCAGCCCCTGGCCGAAGAGTTTCGTCGGGTTGTGCGCGAAGTGGGTTTGGGGTTGTCCTTCGACGAGGCGCTCTTCAATCTCATGAGACGAGTGCCCAGCGACGATCTGGATCTGATGATAACTGCCATCATGATACAGCATGAGGTGGGCGGAAATCTCGCCCAAATATTGGACACTATAGCCCATACGATACGGGAGCGGGTGAGAATCCGCGGTGAGATTAAGGTTCTGACGGCGCAGCAGACTATTGCAGGATATATAGTAAGCTTCCTACCGGCCGTACTTGCCGGAATACTGATGATAATTAGTCCTGGATACATGGGCCGGCTGTTTGTGTGGCCATGGATAATCTTGCCCATCATAGGACTTATCATGATGATGGCTGGGTTCGCAGTGATACGCAGGATAGTTGCCATAGAGGTGTAGAAGTGCCCGGTGGACTCGTAGCGGCATTGACATCAGTGGTCGTCGCTGCAGGCGTAATGTTGATGTTTTATGGCCTCTATGTAGAGAGAAGACCGTCGTTGGCCGAGGAGCGGCTGAGACGTTATGTGCCACGGCCGAGGACACTGATGGAGCTTGAGCTCCAGAAGCCCTTTGCAGACCGCGTTGTAAGACCTGTTCTGAGGGGAATTGCCGTCCTGGCGCAGAGGTTGACGCCCGGCTCTAATCTGGAGCGGATTCGGTTGAACCTGATTATGGCTGGTAACCCGGGAGGGCTTCAGGCAATTGATTTCGTGGGGCTCAAGGGGCTGATGGGTCTAGCCATGGGCGGGCTCGGATACGTTTTCCTTTGGGTAGCAGGGGGACAGCTTCATCTGAGGCTGCTTTTCCTCGTGGCGATGATGGGGATAGGGTACGTAGCTCCGAGCATCTGGCTTGGCAGCGCCGTTAAGGCGCGACAAGCGCAAATTCGGCGGAACCTTCCCGATGTGCTGGATCTGCTCAACATCAGCGTCGAAGCAGGCCTTGGCTTCGATCAGGCCATAAGCCGTGTTGCCGAAAAATGGGATACCCCCCTGTGTATGGAACTGCGCCGTTACGTCAGCCAGTTGAGGTTGGGCATGGCCCGCAAAGAGGCTCTTAGAGAGCTCGGCATGTGTACAGGTGTGGACGAAGTTAACCAGTTTGTTGCATCGATAATTCAGGCAGAGCAGTTAGGGGTTGGTATTGCGAAGGTACTGAAAATCCAGGCCGATCAGATGAGAATGAAGAGGCGCCAGCGCGCCGAAGAGTTGGCACGGAAGGCCCCTATTAAGATGATCATACCCATGGTTACCCTTATATTCCCTACCATCTACATTATAATTTTTGGGCCAGCTCTCCCCCTTATCTTCAATGTGTTCAAGAAATGAGGGTGGTTAACGTATCTTCAGGCAGAGTATTGGGGGGCAAAATAAAGGTAGCTACGTCCCCCTTTAGTCGTGGCCTCGGGCTCATGGGTAGAAGGTCCCTTCAGCCGGGGGCTGGATTGCTGATTCCCTGGTGTCGGGCGATCACGACGTTTTTCATGCGCATGCCTATCGACGTGCTCTTTGTGGACAAGGAGGGTCGGGTGGTGGGCCTAATTGAGGCCTTGCCGCCCTGGCGCAATGCCATCGGTCCCCCAGGAACAAGTGCAGTTCTCGAGCTTCCTGTGGGCGCTCTTCGGGACAGCTGCACCCAGGTTGGACATCGACTGGAATTCTCGCCGTGAGGTTGCTGAAGACACTTATCTCCTATCTGCTGGGGGAGGCCTGTGTTGGATGTGGGGCACCGGGCGTGTGCCTGTGCGAGTCATGCTGCGATGGCTTGCCCTTTATGCCCGGAGAACGCTGTGTCGTATGTAGTGCCCCTGGGCCAGCTCTCTGTGAGCGCTGCAAGATCTACCCCATGTACCGTACGATACGCGCTGCGGCTCCATACGAGGGCACGGTTGCTGCGGCCATCAGGGCGCTGAAATACCGGTCCATGGCGAGCCTTGCTGAACCTTTGGGCAAACTGATGGCTTCCCGACTCGCAGATACAATGGGCAATGTGGACATATTGGTGGCTGTCCCTCTTAGTGACCGTAGACAGAGGGAGCGGGGTTTTAACCAGGCTGAGAGGTTAGGGCACTATTTGGCGCTTGCCTGGTCTGTGCCGCTGGTTCCTGGCCTGGTTCGTCTCCGGCACACAGAACGCCAGACTAACCTGCATGCCGATGCCAGGGCGCGCAACGTTCAGGGGGCCTTCGGGTGGAAGGGGCATCCCTTGGACGGCATTAGCGTAGGACTGGTCGACGATGTCGCGACCACCGGTGCCACCATTGCAGCTGGGGCGGAAGCCCTTGTCCGCTCAGGTGCGGCGAGAGTAGTGGGATTGGTGCTGGCCCGGGAGGGGACCGGCAAGGTGCCCCAGAGGTGATGGCTCGCCTTTTACAGGGCGGCTGATGCCCTATGGTAAGATAGTCTTGCTACCTGCTGACTTACGCCTCGCAGGTGCGCCGAATGCTTGTGGAACTTCATATTCGCGACTTCACCATAATTGACCGCTTGGATGTCAATTTCTCCCCAGGGCTCAACGTTATGACCGGAGAGACAGGCGCGGGCAAGTCCATTGTGTTGGACGCCCTTGAGCTGGCCCTGGGTGGGAGAGCTAGTGGCGATTTGGTACGGACCGGCGCTGAAGTTGCCAGGATCGAGGCCATATTCGACCTAAAGGGGATAGCCACGGCATCTTCGGTGAGGAGTATGCTGGAGAGCGCTGGCATCGAACAGGAAGGCCATTACCTTATCTTGGCACGAGAAGTGCAAAGAAGTGGCAGAAGTATTGGACGGATCAACCGGCATGCAGCCCCCTCTTCGTTGCTGCAGAGCGTGGGCCGAGCGCTGGTCGATATTCACGGTCAAGGTGACCATCAGCTGCTACTTAATCCGCACCAGCAGTTGCGGTTTTTGGATGGTTTCCTGAGATTGGAGCCGGAAGTACGCCGGCTCACAGAGTTGGTGGATCGTCTGCGGACTTTGCAGCGGCAGGTTCGGGAACTGGAGGAGCTATTGGGACAGCGGGAGCGGGAAAGGGACCTGATCCAGTACCAGCTGCAGGAAATCGAAGCGGTCAGCCCGATGCTCGGGGAGGACGAGCAGCTGGCGGCCCAGCGCCGGGTCTTGGCGAATGCCGAGGCATTGCTGCAGGGTGTGGGAGAAGTATATCGGCTCCTCTACGGGGAGGGCGATGTAGGTGTATTGGATCAGCTGGGACAAGCCTATAAACAGCTGACCGATCTGTCGCGCCTAGACCCAGCTCTGCGGGCTGAATGCGATGCGCTGGATGCGCTGATCGTGGAGGCCGGAGAGGTGGCCCGCAGGCTTCGCTCATACCGGGATCAGATAGAGGTGGATCCAGATCGGTTAGCAGAAGTGGACGCCAGGCTCGAATCCATTTCGCGTCTTAAGCGAAAGTACGGTGGTTCCATCGACGCAGTCCTCTCGGAAGCAGGGCGCCTCAGGAGTCGCCTTAGCCAACTGGAAGGAACGGAGATATCCCTTGAGGCTTTGAGGCAGGAACTCGCGGAATTGGTTGGTGTGGCCCTGCCTGTGGCATGGGAGATATCGGAGCTTCGACGCCGCGGAGCTACCCATCTGTCAGCCCGCGTGACGTCCCTAATGGAGGAACTTGGTTTAGGTAATAGCACCTTCCATGTGAGAGTTGCGCCCAGGGCCGGCCCCGATCTGCCACAGGATCAGCAGGTCAGTGCACTAAGTACTACAGGCTTCGACGATGTGGAATACCTGGTATCGCTCAATCCAGGTGAACCACCCAAACCCCTAGCAAAGGTGGCTTCTGGGGGAGAATTGGCCAGGCTGATGCTTGCAGTCAAGTCGGCTCTTTCCGCTACGGACGAGGTCCCCTGTCTGGTCTTCGATGAGATCGATGTAGGGGTGGGAGGAAGGAGTGGGGGGGTTATAGGGCGTCGCCTTTGGAGGCTTTCCTCGGGTCGTCAGGTCATCTGTGTCACTCATCTTGCTCAGGTGGCCTCATATGCAGATAACCATCTGGTTGTCACCAAAGACGATAGAGGGGGCCGAGTGAAGGTGGCTGTGACATGTGTAGAAGGGGAAGATCGCATCAGGGAATTGGCAGCCATGCTGGCTGGCCCAGAGCCGGGATCATCGGCCATTGCGAGTGCCGTGGAACTACTGGAGGAGGCCTCAAGCTTCAAGGCGCGCGAGGGTTCGAGTGTTCACGGCTGAAGATCTACATCGCAGGGTCGTACGGCTCTTGGAGCTCTGCTGGATTCTTGCTCTAGTCTTCGCGCCCCTATACTTTGACATCTTTAGTAGTCGGATCTTCGAACCCGATAAGATTGCCATCATCAGGTCTCTGGGCCTGGTAGCCGTGGCCTCGATGCTCTTCGACATGGCGCTGGTGAGGGCTAAAGGCCGGCAGCTGCCAACGATAGCCAATCCAATAGCCATAACTACTGGTGGCTTGGTCCTGGCATATTTGGCCTCCACGATCTTTTCTGTGGCGCCGACCGTAAGTATCTTCGGGTCCTACCAGAGGTTGCAGGGCGTTTACTCGTTGCTGAGTTACATCGCGATCGGTACCGCGTTGTTCTTCTACCTGAGAGAGCAGGTCCTGCTGGATAGGCTCCTGTTTTTTATAATCTCCACCTCCGTACCGGTAAGCATCTATGGGATCATGCAGCATTTCAACCTGGACCCCGTTGGCTGGAAAGGGGATGTTAGTTTCAGGGTGAGTTCTACCCTTGGTAACCCCATTTTTCTAGCCGCGTATTTGATCATGGTCGTCCCTCTGGCCATGTCCAAGCTTTATTGGTCCATCCTCAATTTACGATCCCCCTCCATCGGGGATGCCGCCTTTTCTTGGGGTCGATTTGTCGCGGTGACACTGATACTCCTTTTGCAAAACGTAGCTCTCTACCTGGCTTTGGTTGGCGGGCTGGCAGCTCTTAGGGCACCACAGGTCCCTACAGGGCAGCTGCCACCTTTCGGTCCCTGGTGGCTATTCCCTGCGGCTACTGCTGCCTTTGTAGGTTCAGGGTGGGCCGTAAAGAAGCTCGCGGGAGAGGGGAGGGGATGGACCATTGCTTATACAGTGGGGTCTGCCCTTGCCCTCCTCCTAATGCTGGCAGCCATATTCTTGAGCCAAAGCCGTGGTCCGTGGCTTGGGTTAGGTCTAGGTCTTTTCGTGTGGACTGTAGGTCTCTTCATCGTTGAACGGCACAGGGCCTGGGCGATAGTGACTGCAATTGTTGGGCTGCTGCTGGTAGTGTTTCTGATAGTGTTCAATTTGGCGGGATCGCCCTTAGCCCCTTTGCGGCAGGTACCGTATGTCGGCCGCCTGGGCCAGCTGCTTGAGACCCAAACTGGTACCGGGAAAGTACGCCTTCTGATCTGGCAAGGCGCTTTGCATCTGGCCATTGCGGATCCCATGAGAACTGCCGTGGGTTACGGACCGGAGACAATGATCTACGTTTTCGGCAGGGTTTATCCGCCCGAACTGGGGCATTACGAAGCGCGCACGGCCGTGCCGGACCGGGCACACAATGCCCTTTTAGATGCGCAGGTTAATACTGGTTTGATGGGTCTCTTGGCCTATCTTAGCCTCTTTGGTACCCTGATCGCGGCCGGACTTAGGGCTGTGCGTGTGACACCGGACCGAAAGTCGCGTGTGATTCTCTTGGGCATTCTGTCAGCTCTGGTGGCGCATTTTGTCGAGATACAGACCGGGATTCAGATTGCCACTACCTGGCTGTATTTCTTCCTGTTTGCGGGCCTATTAGCCGTCATGGCCTACGGCCCGGCCCTCTCCCAAGCTGTCCCTATTGCGGCCGATGCTGCTCGATCCCGTAGGACCACCAGACATAATTCCATTCGCCCTAAGGTTGCACAGCCATTACCGCGGAGCCTTTGGGCCGCTGCGGTTGTGTTGATCGTTATCGTGGGGTGGCTAGCTTGGACCACCAATCTGAGGCTTATCTTGGCCGATATGTATTTACAGCTTGGGCAGGGTATTGCTGCTGGTGGAAGGTCGGATCTCGCCGTTGTGGCGTACAGGAGCGCCACTGAGGTGGCGCCGGAGATAGGCTATTATCGTTTCGCTCTAGCTAGCGGAGCGATCGACGTTGCGCGCAAGGCAACCAACCAGCAGGAGCAGGAGAGATTTTTCGCTCTAGCCCGCGACGCGCTGCTCGAGGCCACGAAAATCGAACCCTTAAATTCCGACCATCCCGCCAATCTTTCTAGGCTTCTCAGGCTGTGGGCGACCAGTAGAGGTGATGAGGCAATGCTGAGGGAAGCTGTACAGTGGTCGGAAAGGGCCGTGTCCTTGAGCCCCAATAATCCCCAATTGTGGGATGAGTTGGCTATTGCCCACAGTCTTCTAGCTGAGAGGCAAACTCCAGTTGGTAGCGAAACCTGGCTGGTTCACATGCAGGAGGCGCAGCGGGCATTTCAACGGGCGCTGCGCCTAGATCCTGCCTATGCCCTTACATATATCTATCAAGGTGATTATTACTACCGTCCTCAATCCGATGCGAGAAGTGGGTGTCTGAGCTACGCGGAAGCTGCGAAGATTGACCCCCAGGCGTTGGCGGCCGATGGCCGTGCCGAGGATCGGGTTGCTTACTGTAAGGGGGCAGGTCTCCTTACTGCTGTGGCCGACGGTCTTCGTCAGTATCTCGATGCCCACCCGGATTCTTTTAGTGCAGCGAACACCATGGGATTCGTCATGTATCAACTGGGCGAGGTCCAGGAGGCCCTGGTTTATTTCCAGATGGCTGCTGCCATTGATCCCCGAGATTTCAATACGCATAAAAACCTGGCGGTAGTGTACAGCGATACCGGTAAGTACACTGAGGCAGTAAGGGAGTTAGAACTGGCTGTATCTCTAGCGCCTCAGGATCAGGCCGGTCCCATGAGGGATCTCCTCTCCTTACTCCGTTCGAAGGCGGGACAGTAAGGTGGGCAGCTATCTATTCCTAATGCTGTTGGCTATGGTCGCTGTGCTAGGGTTGACGCCGCTGGTGCGCAAATTCGCCCTTAGATGGGGCATGGTAGATAGGCCAGGTGGCCGAAAAGACCACGCTGCCGTGACGCCTCTTTTGGGCGGCCTTGCCCTACTGGCTGGGTTCACTATGGCCTTAGCGCTTGTGGGCGGTCCTTTCTATCTTTCGCAGCTTGGTATCATCCTTGCTTGTGCCACCATCATGAGCCTTCTTGGCCTGCTGGATGACCGAAGATCTCTGCCGGCGCCCTTGAAGCTGCTTTTTCAGACCTCTGTCTCGTTGCTCTTGATCCCCGCCGGGGTCACAGTCAATTTCCTCCCGTGGCAGGTAGCCAACTATGCGGTTACGGTGTTGTGGGTCGTTGTGGTGACCAATGCCCTCAACCTGTCCGATAACATGGATGGATTGTCCGGCGGCTTAGCTGCGGTGGCGTCAGGCTTCTTTCTTTTGATGGCAGCGGGAAGTGGCCAGTACCTGGTAGGAGCCATGTCGGCATCTCTCTTAGGGGCATCGGTGGGATTTCTCTACTATAATTTCAGCCAGTCCCGTAAGATCTTTTTGGGAGATGCTGGCAGCCTGCTTCTGGGGTACCTTCTCGCAGTGGCAGGCATCAAGCTACGCTTTCCCAGGAACGAGGACGTAATCACATGGATGGTACCCGTCATGGTTCTTGCCGTGCCGTTGTTCGACACGCTATTGGTCACACTTTCCAGGCTGCGAAGAGGCATATCGCCTTTCACGCCTGGCAGGGATCACCTCTCCCACAGGTTGGTGGCCATGGGCTGGACTAAACGGGAGGCCGTGATGGCTCTATACTTGGTTGCCGTCTGCTGCGGATTCCTTGGCACTTTTGTGTCTCAGAGCGGTCTCTTGGAAAGTTATGTGGCCCTCGCACTAATGGCAGCCATGGCCTTTGTCACGCTGATCTTCTTCTTACGACAGGAGGCAAAGGCCGGTGCCTAGCTCGGTGCTATTTCCGGACGCGAAGATAATCTTCTTCGACGCTGGCATGACCTTGATAAGGCCTCGAAAGGGCATTCCTGAGCTGTGCTTGGAAGTTGCCCGCAGGCTAGGTTGCGAAATAGCTGTGGGCGAGATCGAAGCGTTAGTTGGGGAGGCCGACGCCTTTTACCAGAGTGCACTGGGCCGAGATCCCTTCCTTTGGTCACGAGAGAGCTCGATCCGCGATATGTGGTATGGTTATTATTCCCTTATATTCAGGCGACTTGGCCTCGATGGACATGCTGAGCAAGCCGCCGAGGCCGTATACGGCCTGTTTAACGAGGTCAGCCAGTGGGTGCTCTTTCCAGACGTGATGCCAACCCTGGAAGAACTGAAGTCCCGTGGGTACAGGATAGGCGTCATTTCCGACTGGGGATACGGGCTTGTGGCCAATATTCTGCTGCCGCTGGGCCTGGGTGGTTACTTGGATCCTGTGGTAGTGTCTGCACGGGTAGGTGCTGCAAAGCCTAGCTGGGATTTGTTCCACATGGCGTTGAAGCGCGCCAGTGTGAGGCCCGAGGAGGCGCTCCATGTTGGTGACAGCTACGTGAACGACGTTCTAGGGGCGCGGTCGGCTGGCATGCATCCCCTCCTGATAGATAGAACGGGAGAGTTGAGTCGCTGGCGGCTGGACTGTCAGCGCATCCAATCTCTCGCCCATCTGCTTGCGATGGTACCCTAGGTGCCACCTCGCGCTGTCATCTTCGATTTTCACAATACGCTCTTCCATGCCGATGCTTGGTTCGAGCTGGAGACGCGACGTCTGGCCTCGGCAGTGGCTGCCTACCTGTCATGGACAGGCCATATCCCTCCTTTACATGACGAACTTAGAGCTGAGATCGATGCTATCTACAGGGAAGTCAGGCAACGTGTCCACGCTTCTGGCATCGAGATGAAACCCGTGACTGATATAGAAGCCATACTCCGCGCGGTTGGGCTGAAACCGCCGGGGTGGATGATTCGCTGCGCCCTGGAATCTCTCGAATACAGTTGTCTTTCAACGACGTATCCGACCCCAGGCGTTTCGGGGTGCCTACAGGCTTTGGCCCAACGGGGCATCGTCATGGCGGTTCTCAGCAGTGCCCTTTACTCTCCTTTTCTCGAATGGGCGTTGACGCGCTATGCCGTCCGGGCCTTCTTCGCGCGAGTAGTGACTTCCGCTGACATGGGTTATTACAAGTCTGAACCGCGCCTCTTCCAAGGACTGCTTGATGCTCTGGGTGTTAGCCCGAAGGATGTGGTTCACGTGGGCGACTCATATCGGTTTGACATACAGGGAGCCAGGGCTGCGGGGATACGGGCCATCTGGGTCGTGAGAGGACAGGCAGTTCCGGATCCATGCCCTGCTGATGCCTGTGTGACGCATCTAGCCAGTCTGCCAGCGATGCTGGAGGAACTCTAGCCACCGGACTTTACGCCTTTCCAGTCCAGGTCGTCTAGCGAGTACGTTCCGCCAGGCTTTTGATTCAGGACCTTGATGCGAAGCTCTGCCTTATCAAGGATCTGGTTTGCAAGCTTGGCGAGGTTTACAGCCTTTTCATATAGCTCCAGGGTTTCCTCCAGTGACAGCTCACCCTGCTCCAGACGCTCCACTGTGGACTGTAGTGCAAGAAAAGTTGCCTCAAAATCCGAACCTTGGTTCTCCACGCTTCACCCCCCGGACTTGGGCGGACACCACTCCGTCCCGCAAAAGGATCTGAAGCTCGTCATCTGGTGACACTGTGTCAATGCTGGAGACGTAAACTCCCAGTGGCAGCGATCGAAGAACGGCGAACCCTCTATTTAAAGCAAGGGACGGCCTTGCACCTGCCGCCGTAGCTTCCAAGCGAGCCACACCAGTGCGGAGCCTATGCAGGCGCAACCATACCTCCGTTTCTGCCCGCTTGGCTAGCCTATCTACGGTTGACCGCACTTCTTGAAGCTGCCGCGCCGGATTTTGTCGAGCGACGGCGGCTAAGGTGGGTTCGATTCGTTCTCGATGTCGACGTATATGTCCCAATGCCGCTACGGTGGCACGGTTTTCCAGGGAAGCGATTTCCTCTCGCAGCTGAAGCACGCTGGGAATGGCGGAATGTGCCGCCTGCGTGGGCGTGATAGCCACCACATCGGCGGCCAGATCGGCTAGAGAAAGATCTGTGGAGTGGCCTACCCCTGTCACTACCGGAGCCTGAGAGGCAAAAACCTCCCGAGCCACTTCCTCGGTGTTGAAGGCGGCCAAATCCTCTGAGGATCCCCCTCCCCTCACAAGAAGAACTACATCCGGCTTGGCGAAAGCGTTCACGGCCCTCAGGGCCTGCACAATCTGGAAGGAAGCGTCGTCGCCCTGTACGGCCGCTGGTGCCAGCACCACCTCTGCCAGGGGAAATCTCTGCTCAACTACTTTGATCACGTCCCACAAAGCAGCACCCTGGGGTGACGTGACAATGCCCACCCTCTTGGGGAACCGAGGCGCTTGTCGCTTACGGGATGGCTCGAATACCCCTTGAGCTTCGAGGCGTGCCCTTAGTTCGGCTAGGGCTGCTGCCTCATCTCCCGTTCCAAGGGTATGTATTTCGCTGCAGTACAGCTGGGTGGCACCCCAGGGCCCATAGTAGTCGATGCTCCCCAAGGCCATGACGTGGAGACCATCACAGAGAGTTGGATGAAAGCGGTTCACGGTGCTGAACATAACGGCCCTGACCAGATGTCCTGCCTCCTTGAGGTCGAAATACCAGTGGCCGTTGTGCGAGCAGCGGAAATTGCTGACTTCGCCTCTCACCCATACCAGACCAAAGCTAGTTTGAAGGGCCCTGGACAGTTCCTGGGTCAGCTGGCTAACTGTATAGACGGGGAAATCTTCCCCCACCATCAGACCTCCGGCACCACCTCCATAAGCGGCTGGCCAAACTCGACCGGCTGCCCGTCTTCTACTAGGACACGTGTCACTGTGCCGCTGATCTCCGACGTAATTTCGTTCATAACTTTCATGGCCTCTATGATGCCTACCACTTGCCCGGGCTCTATCTTCTGGCCCGGCGAAACAAAAGGTTCCGCACCGGGATTTGGGGCCCGATAGAAAGTTCCTACCAGAGGAGCGTTTATGGTAGAGAGAGTCGCTGGTGACGACTGGTGTTCTATCACACTCCCGATAGTTTGCTTATTGCCGGCGAGGCTGCGTCGCAGTTTCAGTTTTAGCGCCGGAGTCTCCAATGAAAGCTCGTCTACGTCGCTGTCGCTGAGGACGCGAACAAGACGCGCTATGTGGTGTACGATGTCGTCAAGATTTAGTGAGGGTGTTTCGGGCAATAGGTCGGTCATCGCGAAACCCGCTCGATATATTCTCCGGTTCGGGTGTCCACTTTTACGACATCCCCTACATCGACGAAGAGAGGCACTGTAACTACCAGACCTGTCTCCAAGGTAGCAGGCTTGGTGGCACCGGTGGCGGTGTCGCCCCGCACGCCAGGCTCTGTCTCGACCACGCGGAGTTCAACAGCCGTAGGCAGCTCGATGGATATGGGTTCTCCATCGTAAGTAAGCAGGTCCACTACGTCGTTTTCCTTTAGGTAATATATGGCTTCTCCGACCATTTCCGCGGTGAGAACGGGTTGATCGTAGGTGTCGAGATCCATGAAGTGTAGCTGGTCTCCATCACGGTAAAGGAACTGCACGCGCCTCCGCTCCAGCCTGACGTCCTCGAAGGTGGAGCCTGCCTGAAATGTGCGCTGTGTTATAGCACCCGTGCGTAAGTTTTTCAGGGTCAGGCGGACGAAAGCACTGCCTCGTCCCAGTTTTACGTGCTGGAAGTCCATTATGCGAACTAGCTCACCATCAATGTTGAGGACGAGTCCTTTCCTCAATTCGCCGGTGGTGATCATCCGATAACCTCCCTTACATCCCCGTGTGAAGGCAGTATAGTGCCGGTAAGCACCTCGATACCTGTGTCTCGAAGCACCACTAAGTTCTCTAGGCGCACACCGCCCCATCCTGGCAGGTAAAGGCCGGGCTCGACAGTTGCTGTAGACCCTGGTTTAAGTATCTCCTCGGACCGTGGGGACAGCCGTGGTGCCTCATGCACTTCGAGGCCAATGCCATGACCTAGGCCGTGGCCGAAGTATTCCCCATACCCTTCTGCGGCTATAACATTTCGGGCGAGGGCATCAGCCTCCCTTGCAATCATGCCGGCACGGAGTCCCGTTTCGGCTTCCTGCTGCGCTTTCAAAACTATCTGGTATATCTTCATAGATTGCGCGTCAGGCTGACCCAGGAAGAAGGTGCGCGTCATATCGGAATGATAGCCGAGCAATGAGGCCCCCATGTCCACGATGATGGGCTCATGTGGCTGAATAGATCGGTCGGTAGGCCGTGCGTGGGGCAGGGACGCTCTGGGGCCTGAAGCCACGATGGTTTCAAAGGCTGGACGATCGGCCCCAAGGTCCAACATATAGTTGTCGAGAAGTCTGGCGAAGGCACGCTCTGTGATTCCAGGAGCCAGCTTTCTCAGCGCCTCTTTCAGGGCAGCGTCTGCGATGGCGGCAGCCCTGCCCATGAGCTCGAGTTCCTGGGGGTCTTTGACCACACGACATTGCTCCACCAAACCCTCGGTGGGAACCAGCTGCAGATCGCTGCCAACCCGCTGTTGTATGGTCCGAAAAAGGGAGAAGATCAAGTGCTGCGCTTCAAATGCGACGGTCTTGAACCCTGCTTGGAGGAGTACGTCGCCAACCGTACCGCCGAGGGATCCGTCCCGCAGAACAATCTGCCAACCAGGGCACTCCATCTCGGCCTGTTCTTTGTACCTGAAGTCGGTTACCAACCAGCGGCCATGGCTGGCGACTATCAGGTGGCCTGCAGAGTCAAGAGGCGGGAGATCGCCTCCCGTGAAACCGCTAAGGTAGAACCGGTTGGCTGGATGGGATACTATCAAGGCATCCAGCCCCTGCTGCTCGAGACAATGCAGTACCTGGTTTAGGCGTTGCTCTCTCATGCTTTAGACCGTAATATCTCTGCCAAAGCCCTGATAGCCAGCAGGTATCCCTGCGCCCCCAGGCCTGAGATCTGCCCTGTAGCTATTGGCGCTATCACGGAGTGACCCCGCCATGGTTCCCTGGCATAGATGTTGGAGATGTGGACCTCGATCACTGGCAGCCCGCAGCCTGCCAGGCAATCGCGCAAAGCTATGGAGTAGTGCGTCAGTCCTCCTGGGTTAATGACGATGCCAGCGGCGTTCCCCTGATGGGACTGCACGAAGTCGATGAGCTCACCCTCATGGTTGGACTGGAAGGTGACAAGCCCCAGCCCAAGTTCTCCTGCAAGCTTGTGGGCTGCCGCGTTAATCTCCTCGAGGGTCGTACTTCCGTAGATGTGGGGTTCCCTCTTGCCCAAAGTATTTAGGTTGGGACCATGGATGAGCAGTACTTTATTAGAAGTCGTCAATTGAGCCAACCTCTCTTCTGGAGCAGCTCGCGACCCAGAAGACCTAGCAAGACTTCATAGGGCGTGCCGGCCAATTCAGGGTGGTATTCCATCCTCACTCTTTCAAAATACTGTACAAGAAATCCGTTCTCTTGCATGGGTTCGGATATGGGATACCCGAACTGCATCAGCCCTCCCTTGGAGGTCGAGTATTTCAAGAACACGCCCGACAGAGAATGCCCGGTTTCTGCAAAGTATACACTCTGGGAGTCCTGCTGTATGGGTGGCACTGGTGTGAACCTGCGCCCGGAGGTGACTTCCCTTCCTAGCAGACCTTGAAGTACCTCGTAGGGTGTGCCCTTAAACTCGGGATGATACTCGAACCTGGCGCGCTCAAAGTACTGCACTGTGTAGACCCTGCCATCGGCAGGGTTCACCTCGTCGAACTCTTCAGTGATAGGATAACCGAATCGCGCCAAGCCTCCGTTGTTTAGCCAGTAGTAGAGGAATCCGAAGGCCAGGGAGTGCCCTGTCTGTGGGAAGAATATCCGATCTGTGGAGCTTTCGAAGGGTTGGATCGGAGAAGCCGGGTTTTGCAGGTCGCCGATGACACTCCAGACCTGGCTGTCTTCCTGCCCTAGCCGCCAAAGGGCGATACCGGCGAGATTGTACTTTTTGGCCACTTCGATCTTCGCCCGCACACTGTCAGCGTTTTCAAACCAGACTTCGTGGGGCGATCCATCGGAGGCTGTATAGCGGTAATACGCCGCCTTACTGCCGTCATCGAAGGACATGGTGCCACCGTATGTCGACACCAGGTCGACGATGTCGCCGTAGCGTCGCGCCTTGGCTGGTGGGCCCGTAACGAGATTCCAGTCGTACCCGTAAAGTGGAATGCCCAAGAGCACCTTACCACTGCCAAATTGGCTGCCCGCGAACTCTGCCACTCTAGAAACCCACTCTATGGGAGCTACCGGTCCGGGGCTTGGGCTACCGCTGTAGTGATAGTCATAGGCCATTACTGTGACGAGGTCCACGTAAGGGGCAAGGGCCGCATAGTCGTAGGCACCTGCCCAGCCAGTTGTGGAGTCGTAGGTCTTGGCAGCAACCGCCATGGTCACGAGCTTACCACTGGGCCGAAGGGCAGAAGATAGCTCCGCCATAAATGCTGTGAGAAAGGGACGGTCTGAAGACAGCAAGCCCTCGAAGTCGATGTGGATCCCAGCGTAGCTTTTGGCGGTGACTAGATTCGTGAGCCTGGCAACAATCGAAGCTCGTGACGCTCTGTCTGATATCTGGGCGTGAAAATCATCGTATTGGGCCCGGTTCTTCACCATGGGCACGATTCTAGCGTTCGCTGCTGGGAGGGATGAGCTAGGCTCGGAACTTGTGATGGTTCCGTCGGGCTCAAGTATGAAATAGTAGGGTGAAACGAAGTCAAGGAGTTTGCTGTTCTGTTTTAGACTTTCTAAAGACGACGGATCCCATGTCACATAGTATGCCCATTTTTCTAGGATACCTGCTTGTGCTGTTGCCATGGGAAACATAGCAGCCAGTAAGGTTAGTAGTGCAGTAGCGGATAGGGTTCGGCGATGCCTCAAGGTTTCTCGACCTCCTCCAGCTGTTCGGGAGTTCCAAGCACGACCAGCCTGTCTCCCGGCTCGATACATGTGTCTCCTGATGGATGAACTATCAACCCTTTCCCAGCTTTCTCTACAGCGAGAATGATGAGGCCTTTAGCGTACATTCGTCTCGCTTCTTCTACTGTCCTATTGGCTAGCAGCGAATCTGTGGTTACCTGCAGCTCCTCCAGTGCCATAGCCAGGGGGCCCGCGTACATTGCCGTGTCCAGGGCGTCGACAACCAGCGGTTTGATGGCCATCATGGCCATGCGCCTTCCGCCAATGGCATAGGGGGAGACAACTCGATCTGCGCCTGCCCGCCGCAGCTTCGGTTCTGATTCGTAGTAATTGGCCCGTGCCACAATGTACAGTTTGGGGTTCAGCTCCCGGGCGGAAAGTATAACATAGACGTTAGCCTCGTCGGAATCGGCACATGCTAGGAGACCGCGGGCCCTTTGAATCCCGGCTTTATGGAGCACTTCGTCACGGCTCGCATCTCCTTCGGTGTACAGGTATCCCCTCTCCTTACATAACGCCAACACATCGGGATTCCTGTCGACCACCACAAAGGGGACAGAATGTTTGGCAAGCTCTGCGGCTACCTGCTGCCCAACTCTCCCAAAGCCGCAGACAAGGAAGTGCCCAGTTAGACGATCGATCTTCTCCTGCATCCGAGCCCCCGTGAAGAGTTTCAGAAACTCTGATCGTACTGCCCTTTCCCCTACCGCCGCTATGGCCATAAAGAGCGTGGCCACTCCCACAGCTATCAGGGCCATGGTGAAGATGCGTCCAGTATCCGATAGAGGATATACCTCACGGTACCCTACCGTTGTGATGGTTATAACGGTCATATAGAGGGCATCCAGGAAGTTCCAACCCTCGACCAGCATGTAGCCAGCGCTGCCCGCGACCACAACTGCGGCTAGGATGCCAACGATGAGGACCAGTCGACCGCCCGTATTTGGGTGCAGCTTTTCCGTCACCGCTGCACCCGACGCGTCTGCTGGTACTCTGGGATCGAGACCATGGGGGGCCTTTCGTGGTCTCCGATCTCTTTGACTTCCAAGCTTAGTGTGTCGCCTTCGGAACGAATCAGTTTCATGCTACGGTTGAAGTGCTCTATGAGGCGTATACCCTTTCGCTGTTCCAGGCGCTGCAGGATTACCTGGGTAATGGCGAAGGCCATTTGGCTCAGGGCGGCCAAGGACTGGTTCCGATGGATGCGCTCCTCGAGGTTGACCTGGCCCATGGCTTCGAGACCAAAGCTGCTCTCGATGTCTATGAGCAGGCCGGCCTCCACGCCGTAACCTGTGAAAAAAGGTATTGCCTCTAGCACCTCCCGACGTGCGGCGTATTCGCCGGCTAGAGGCTGGATAAAGCCTGACAGCTGAGGGAAAAACAGATTGAAAAGCGGCCTAACAGTCAATTCAGTCACACGGCCACCACCGGTCTCGTATAGCTTGTCCCCTATTAGCACTGGTCGCCTGTAGTAGCCCTTCACGAACTTTATGCGAGGCTCCTTGAGGATAGGTGCCACTAAGCCGAAGACAAACTTCGGGTCAATATTAGAAATGTCAGTATCTATCCAAGTAATGATGTCTCCCTTGAGCACGAAGAGGCTCTTCCAGAGCGCTTCGCCCTTGCCGCGGAAGCTCCCGTACTGAGGAAGCACATCGTGGTGACAAACGGCTGCGATACCCCTCTCCAATGCTATCTCCACCGTTCTATCGGTGGAGCCACTGTCAATGAGTACTATTTCATCCAGGAGAGGATACCTGTCCTGGAGGGCATCCTTTACCACGCTGATTATGGTGCCCACGGTGGCTTCTTCGTTTAGTGCCGGAAGTGCCAGGCTTATGGTAACACCCATACGTTCTTTGAGCTTGACCAGCTCGCCTATGTTGGCGAACTCTCTTGCGTGGAAGTTGTTCTCGGCAAACCACTTGTCGACTCGTTGCGATAGCTTCTTGGCTGTATCATCGTGCACGAGCGTCCGGCTGTAGAGCTTCCAGCTTTCGGTCCGCGTCTTGGCTAGGGCTGTGGGCACGCGCACCAGCTGAAGCACCTCCTCTGCCACTTCGCCCAGACCCAGCGTGCCCTGGAAGAGGGAGGACGTACCCATGATTAGCAGGTCTACGTTGGTCGCCTCCGATGCGATGGCACTGGCAATGTTGCTGGAAAACAGCACATATCGGCGCAACCGCGCGTGGGGCACTTCCGGCGGGATATCGATGAGGTCGTTGGGAAACTCGAAGGCGCCTGTTGGATTGATATGAACTACTGACACCTCTGCGTTCAGGTTCTCAGCCAGGCGGAGCGCCATGCGGTAGGCCAGCTCAGCATGCGGTCCACCCCTTGCTGGAAGAAGGATGCGCCTCACAGAATTAGGTCCAAAAGGTTCTAGCACGAGCGTGTCACACGGAGGCGCATGGAGGATTCGAGTGATGGTCTCCGGCAGATCCGACGCGGCATCTCGAGTCAGCCAAAAAAGAAGGAGAAGGTCGTAGCCCTCGGAAATAGCCGTGGCTGCGATCTCCTCCCAGGCGTTATGTGCCACCTTGACTAACAGACGGCAGTTAGGTACTGCATCGGCGATAAAGCGCCTAAGGTACTCTTCCAGCTCCTCGCGTCGAGTCTGGGCTGTAGTAGCTCCGGTGGAAAGGGAATTGCCCTGTGACACTTCGACTACGGACAGGAAATCCATAGAGTCTGAGGCCTGTGCGGCGAAGGCGCGGCATGCAGGGAACACGGCCTGTAGGTCCTTCACCCCACGAACGGGTACTAGAATGCGCATCTAAGCGATGCCTTCACAGGCATGTGTAAGGAGCGGCAAAACTTTCGTGCGTATGAGTTGGTCCCTGGCATACGTGGTTAACGCATTTCTCCGCGCAAGACATGCATCAGAGCTTAAAAGCTGACCTAGAAGGTTGGCAATGCGCTCTGGGGTATCTTGTGCCGAGAAATATAAGGGATAGTTACCGGCTATCTGTCGAATGGGCTCTAGATCGGTACAAACTATGGGCACCCGGTGAAGTACGGCTTCCAGAGCGGGAAGGCCAAAACCTTCATGCAGGCTTGTGATGAGAATAGCATCTGCCCACTTCATGAGCTCGTAGATGGTGGCTTGGTCCAGGCCCGTTCTTTCGCCGTTGGCTTGGTCGACCTGCAGCAGGCGCACGTGATCTTGGAGTCTGAGTTCTTCTCGGACACTCAGAAGGTAGCGGACGTAGGCATCCGAGGCCGGATTGTGGGGCCCTGAAGGACCGGTCACTGCCAGTAACGCATCCGGGAACTCTGCGGATAGCAGCTTCAAGGCCTGCATGGCGAGTTCGATACGCTTGCGCCGCGTAATCCGTACGGGCATTAAGATTAGCGGGTACCGGCCTTCTAACCCGTGTCGCTTCATGAGGCTTCGGGTAGCGCTGCCGATCTGGAGGACCTCGAAGACGTTGACGCCATTGGGTATC
Organism: Chloroflexota bacterium; assembly: GCA_034432775.1. Taxonomy (GTDB): domain Bacteria; phylum Chloroflexota; class Chloroflexia; order DAOUBH01; family DAOUBH01; genus DAOUBH01. Next base: position 67,877 of record DAOUBH010000033.1, on the reverse strand, counting down.
ACGGAGATGTCGTACTTTTTAAGCCCTGTAACTCGGGCCAGGTCACTCCTCCGTTCTTCTGAGACAGCAACATAGCTGGCTCGAGGGACCGGCTTCCTCAACATGTTCCACGGATAGCCGTTGCCGATCTGGTTGCGGTAGAGAGGGTCAGCCACGGCCACGTCGTGAGTCCAGATTATGAAGGCAGGTGTCCTCATTTCCGAGGCGAGGGAAGCAATGGCTCGGACTGCTGCCATGTTCTTATGCATCGTCATCACGTTATGGACCACAGCGACGTTTACGTCGGAGATAGCTTTTACAAGCTTGTGGCGGATGCGATCTGCCAAGTCCTCGAAGGCACCAGCGACGTCTTCTCCATCAAGCATTCTACCTTGGAGTTGGAGTGCCTCAGGATAGAGGGAATCCAGCTCACGAATTGCGACGACAGGTATGTCGGGGTGCCACTGAGCACCTCGACCTGCTACGATCTTAACTGCGCATCCGGTTTCCAGGAGGCCCTCAGCTTGGTCCCTTATAACCCTCTCTACTCCGCCAATGATGGGAGGCGCTGAATAGTGGATTATGGCTACCTTTACAGCATGTGATCTGGCCAAAGTTCACTATCCTAAGTCGGCGATGGATCTCTCCTCACCCTCGATGATATCAGGGGGCGCGGTGGGCTTTCAACGGGGCTGAGACTCAGACTTGCTTAGGAGAGAGCGGGTCAGGGTTCGTAATTCGGATGGCAGTACAGCACCGGTTAGCAAGCACCCTACGAGGTATGTTACCAGGCCCACTGAAGTCTGGATCCATAGATCGTATCCCAATCCTTTGAGGGCTATCGCAGCAGCCGCCGCGGCTGCGAAAGGCAGGACAGGACGGAGAGGAGGCTCGAGCCATCGCATGGTCCCAAGGATTTTAGAGATCGGAATCCAGTAAGCAATTAGAAGTATGGCTTCGGTCACCACCGTTACCGTGGCTGCCGCCCTGAAGCCGTAAATGGGTACGGTGAGGAGGTTTGCTAGGAAATTGAAGACTACGGCCGTGGCAAAGGCGACGGTCACTACGTGCTGGCGACGAGCCGCTATCAGTACGTACTGTAGTAGGCCGTTTACATACGACAATGGAGCGAACCAGATGAGGATTTTCAAGACTTGGGCGGATTCTGGAAGGAAGGCCTTGCCGCCCAGGAGCGATATCAAAGGTTCAGATAGAAGAGCCACGGTCCCTACAACACTGTAACTCACAACCGCCAGACCTCTCAGCCCCAACAAGATTAAGTTGAGAAACCGGGACCTGTCGGTAGCCCAGTACCTCGAAAGCGGTGGCAAAAGGGCAAGGACAGCATAGGCTGGTATGAGGGCCACAAGGTTGATCACTTTGTATGCCGCATCGTAATAACCGAGTTGCTGACTACCCCAGGTCGCTTGCAGGATAAAGACGTCTATTCGGAAAAACAGGTTTAGGAGGAGCCCATTCACCATCAACGGGAAGCTGTCACGCGCCATGGCTGGGATAACTGACCGGTGGAATCGGGGCGCAATGGGCCCCAGCTTCCGAGAATAGGCTAGGTGCAAAGCGAGGGCACCCAGGGAACTGGCTGTGATAGACGCCACTCCCACGCTCAGAACGCCCTGCCCCATTGCCAAGGCTGCAACTCCCACAACGAACTTGACCAAATTGGTGAAAACAGAAACGAGGGCAGGCAATACCATCATCTCTTTGCCGTTCAGGATGCCCGTCAGAGACGAGGCCCAACTGCTGGGAAGGAGGCTTGCCAAGAACATGAGGGCGGCGAGTGCGCCCTCCACGGAAAGGCGCGAGCTAGAAAAATACAGATATATCAAGGCCAAAGCGAGGGGCCCGATGGCCAATGTCACCAGGCACCGGAGGAGGAAACTGTTGCCTAGGAGGTGTCCTTCCTCTTCAGGCCTTGAGGCGACCTCCCTGGCAGTCCAAAGGGTGAGCCCGAAGTCTGCTACCGTGCTGGTATAGAGCCACACTACAGTAGCAAAGGCCAGCTCGCCGTTTCCCTGGGGCCCAAGGGCCCGAAGCACTATCATGGCGAAAACCAGATCCACGCCCTTGTTGAGGAGCTGAGCGAGAAGCGGTACACTGGCATTTCGCAAGATCAATCTGAGCTTTCCCGTGCCAGTGGAGCCGGTTTCTGCCCTGGCAGTGAGGGCCAGCATTAGGCCCAAGGCAAGGGCGATACTTGCCAGTGTTACCACTATGATGGTCAACTTCTCGCCACTAAAGAAAAGCTGGTCTGTCACTTCTGGGGTATTATGTAGGCCACTATTCCAATTAAGATAACTGACCAGTAGCTTATGATCCTGTCGAGGAACGCCAGCGAAATAGCCGTGTGCTGGTCGACACCGAACCATAGAAGGACTGCAATGGTTCCGCTCTCGACCAAACCGAGGCCGCCGGGAAGCGCAGGCACAGCCGTGACCAGCGAACCTGCCAGGGCAACGAAGAGGGCTAGAGCCAGCGGTATGTCCATGTGGAGAGCCTTGGTGATCAGCAATAGGCGCGATGCTTCAAGTAGCCACACCGCAATGGAGGTAGACGCAAGCAAGGGGATGGTACCTTTCGAGAAGGATCCCAAAGTACCTTCTTGGAGCCGGCGATACACGGGCTTTATCCTTCGAGGGAGGACGGCCTCAATGTGCGAACCGAAATGGCGCATGCTCAGGAGGGCAATCACAGCGCCAGCGGCGAGGAGGAGCCCGAAGCCAAGCACAGGTTCGCTGGCTGCAGGCAGCTTGCCTCCGAAGGCTGCCATAGCCGAAACTATCAGTAAGCAAAAGAGTGTCAACATGTCAAGGGCTCGTTCAGCGAAGACTGTTCCTACTGCCAGGGAAAAGGATCCCCCGATGCTGCGTTTGAGCAGGTAGCTTCTGTAAGCATCGCCGAGCTTTGCTGGAAGCACGCAGTTGACGAGCCATGAAATGAGCAAGATGTGGCCGAGGCTTCCTAGCCCTGGCAGAGGTGATCGCCTTTGCTGCAGCGGTACCGCGTTCTCCAGTAGCTGTCGCCATCTGAGTCCACGAGCGATAAAAGTCGAGTAGTAGGCAAGAAAAGCTGCCACAAATAGGCTGAGGTCGGCCCTCCGCATCTGGGCCCAGATGGCCTGAGGATCTACGTCGAAGCGGCTCAGAAAAAAGACCAAAATGGCGATTCCTAGCCCGAAAGATAGCCAGGTCTTTGGATCTTTGAGTCTCCGGGAGAGCGGCGGAGGAGCGACGTCCTTGGTCTGCAAGGGCTCACCGCTCAGTTTTAGGAAGGATCTATCTTCGCTTTGAGCCATGCGACCAGTCTCCGCAACCCCTCCTCCAGATCTACCTTTGGATGGTAGCCAAGGTCCCGCGAGGCTCGGCTGATGTCGGCACAAGTAAGGGGTACATCTCCAAGCCTCTCAGCTGTGTACTCTATGGTAGCACGCTTGCCCGTTACTTTCTCGATGGTGGCAATGAATTCCCGTAGCGAAACGGGGTGTGAGTTGCCCAAATTGTAGATTGCATAGCTCTCGCTCTTTCGGTCCAAAGCTGCCATGATCCCATCTATGATGTCGTCGATAAAGGTGTAGTCCCTCTGGGCGAGACCGTTTCCGAACACCTGGATGGGTCGATCTTGCAGGATGGCTCGCGAAAATATATAGGGCGCCATGTCTGGTCGACCCCTTGGGCCGTAGACTGTGAACAGACGGAGTACTGTGATAGGCATGCGATAAGCCTGCCAATACACGTAGGCCAGCAATTCCATGCTGCGCTTTGTTGCGGCATAGGGTGATGCCGGGGTCTCGATAGGATCGTCTTCCCTGAATGGTGCTATGGACCTTATGCCGTAGACCGACGACGAGGACGCGAGAATGAGCCTACCGACACCATGCCGGCGTGCCATCTCGAGGACTTTGAGCGAGCCTACGACATTCACATCTGCATAGAGTTCCGGTTCCTCAAAGGAGCGACGAACCCCTGCCATAGCTGCCAAGTGAATGACGGCATCGACGGGCCCGTTGGCGAAGGCAACACTTAAGGCGGCCCGGTCCCGAATATCGCCCTCCACAAGTTGGAAGTCAGGATTCTCTCTGATAGAGGCTACGTTCTCATACTTAGTAGAGGGAGAATAGTAGTCGTTGAAGTTATCGATGCATACTACCTTGTGACCGCCCTGTAGCAATCGCTCGCAGGTGTGGCTGCCTATAAAGCCTGCCCCACCCGTTACGACTACTTTCATGCTTTGGCACCTGGGTGTCGTAGGGCGAAATAGACCGCCATGGAGTAAAGCCCGGCCTGGTACACGCCCATGGAGAGCACGTGCAGGTCGTCCACTACGTTGTGTACAGCTAGGGCCGTCAGGGCTCCCAAGCCTCCAATGGCCAGTGCCCGTTCTACGCCCAATGTAACGCGGGCGGCCCGTACCGCGAAATATAGCCAGGTTCCTAGCAGCCACAGGTAGGCAGCGAGACCCAAAATACCAGTTTCCGCAGCAGCGTTGATATAGTAGTTGTGGGCGTGACCCCTCGAGAATACCCAGATGCCGACGAAGTACTTTGGATAGGCGGCATTATAGTTTCCGATCCCAACACCAAGTAAGGGATTGGCTAAGAACATATTCAGGCCGGCTTGCCATTGGGACATCCGTTCAGCCACTGCGAAGTTTTCCGGTGTGACCATCTCCTTTGTGACGTCGAAGACGCGGAGCTGGCTGACAATGGCATAGACCCGCTCGGACACCACAGGTGGCACCCCTCTGAAGTTTTCCAAAGAGAGCGCCCCGGCTACCACGAAAACCACCAGCAAGAAAGCAAGGAAGATACGCCTATTGTTCAAGAAACCCATTGCGAAAATGCTGGCCAAAGCCGCCAGCCACGCACCCCTCGAGTAGCTGGCTGCGAGTCCCCCTAGCGTAAGTGTGAGGGAAAGCACCAACGTTGCGGTGAGCAGGAGCTGTGGTATACGGCGACCGTAAGATCTCTTCGAAAACAGACCAACAAGGGAATACACCGTCAACGCGAGGGATAGGGGGAAGATCTGCCCCAGATAGCCGGCATATGAATTGGGCATTCCGAAAGTTCCGAAGGCTCGAGATAGCTGACTATCGATGGCAAAGCTTTCGGGACCTGCCCCGGTCCGGAATTGGTACAAACCAAGGGCCCCCTCAGCGGCCCCAGCAACCACGGCTATCGCTGCCACTATCAACCAGTGTTTACTATTTCGCAGTATCGTAGATGCCAGCATAAGGACCAGAAGAAACTGGAGCCATCGATAGATCTCGCCAAGAGACGCCGTCAGGGACAGAGCACCCGTTGTGGAGATCCACATGACAGCAAGGTAAGCTACTACGGGAGCCGCTGCTGCCACGGGCACCCTGGGTGTGAGTTGCCGAGACAGTGCCCCGAGCATGAGTACCACAAGGGCCAGGATTGTAGCCAGTTTGTTGGCTGTGAGAACCGTCGGCCCTAGCGGAACTGCCAGCGCATCCTGTACAGGCACAGAAGCTATCAGTAAATAGGCTGCCAACTCTGGCTTGACTAGGCTGAGAACACCCACTGCGAGTCCCAGGGCGCCGGCCAACGAGTAGGGTAGCGGTCCCATGGCTACGGCCAGAGCAACAGCCCCGGCGGTGATTGCCACCGCGTGGTTTACAGTTGTGGGTCTGCGGTACAGGGTAACGAAGGTCATCAGTGGGCAGTAGTGGCCCCGGAATGCACCTGTCTGAACCAGCGTATGGTGTGCACCAGGCCTTCGACCAGATCTGTCTTAGGCTCCCAGCCTAGCATACGGCGCGCTTTACTGATGTCCGGACACCGACGGGTGGGATCGTCCGGGGGCAGCGGAAGGTGCACGATGGGCACATCCGCTTGACACAGCTTTTTGATAAGAAGAGCTATTTCCATCACTGTGCGTTCATCCGGGTTGCCCAAATTTATGACTTGGCCGGCCATATCCGGAGCCATCAGGGCTGCGATGACACCTGCCACCATGTCGTCTATATAACATAGAGACCGCGTCTGCCGCCCATCACCGTAAATGGTAATTGGCTTGCCGGCCAGGGCCTGGTTGATGAAGTTTGGTACCATTCGGCCATCGTCGACGGCACTTCGAGGACCATAGGTATTAAAGATCCTTACGATGCGAGTGTCGAGCCCATAACTACGGTGGTATTCCATGGTCAGAGATTCTCCGAAGCGCTTGCTCTCGTCGTAACAGCTCCGGGGACCTACCGGATTGACGTTTCCCCAGTAATCCTCAGGTTGAGGGTGTACCAAGGGATCGCCATAGGCTTCTGAGGTGGAGGCCAATAAGAAGCGGGCACCTACCCTACGGGCCTCTTCAAGTAATAGGTAGGTACCCAATGAATTAACCAGGTGTGTCTCGATGGGATATTTCCTGTATCCAACGGGGCTTGCAGGGCTTGCCAGGTGGGCTATGACATCGCAGTCAAGCTGGATGGGATGAGTCACGTCGTGCTGTTTGAACTCGAGGAGCGGATGACCCAGCACGGCTGATAGGTTCGAAAGTGAGCCAGTGAGCAGGTTGTCCAGCACTAACACTTGGTGCCCCTGCTGGATCAGAGCCTCTACAAGATGGGAGCCTATGAAGCCCGCCCCCCCAGTAACCACTATCCTCAACTCTGGGTTACCTCCATAGTTCGTGTCTGTTCGTGAGCCCCACTCGCCAGTTTTGCCGCTACCGGGGAGAAGGCTTTCGCATCCATAACCGCCCCGTACGAAAACCAGAATATATAGGCCAGGTCTTGGGCAAAGAATGCATTGTCGACCATTCCGTGGACCAACATCGCCACGGAGCTGCTAAGTGCCCCGACCAAGACCCATCGATCCTTTCCGTGGACGTGGCGTAGCGTCGCAATTCCCTTTTGGAACAGGGCGCCTATCAACAGTGCTCCAACTACTAGGCCGATTATACCCAAACGTATCCATAGGTCGAGGATGAGGTTGTGGGCATGGGAAGTGAACCGTTCCTCCCATGCACCCGGCAGCACGTACTGGGGATTGTAATAATATAGAAACTGATCGAGGCCCAATCCCGTAATGGGATGGTCTCGGATCATGTTAATAGCAGCCTGCCAAAGGAGCAATCGTAGGGATGTCGACCCAGACCCTAACTGCCAAATGTCCCCGAGACGGGCTGCCTGGAAGATCGCTAGCACGCCGATCAAAACTACTGAGCTGATGGCACCGACCACGGCCAAGCGTCGCTTGCTTATCAGTAGAGCACCAGCTATCAAGGCTGCTGATGTGGCCAGCCACGCACCCCTGGAAAAGGTAAGAAGGAGGGCCGCCAAGCATGTGCTCGTTAAGGCGAGCACGAATCCCCTCCCAGTCCTGGGCAGGAGCATTGCCAGGGCGAAGCCATAGGGAACTATGCGTTCCAGGTACAGACCAAGGTTGTTGGGATGCCTGTAAACCGATGTAATACGCGCAGCCCCCTCCGCTATAACTAGGTCGTTTCCCCGAAAGAACTGCACTATTCCCAGAACTGCCACTACCGCTCCCCCACCTAAGAGCCCGATCAAGGGCCACCTCTTGTTTCCCAGGGTTGGACGGAGCGCCAGGACTGTGAAATAGAGGAAGATCGGTTCGAGTATGACTGTGCGGTACTCTCGTAACGCGTACTTCAGCCAGTAAGGAGGCGGAACCAACAGTGACGCCGTAGCCACAGCTAGGAAAGCTGCTGGCAGGACGATCTCCGAGCGATGGCGCAAAGCGGACTTAAAAACGCCCAAAAGTTTCGACCATGGCGACATCGACAGATCTGCCAAGCTGAGGACACCCAGCCGAATCCAGCTACCAACCGCCCATGCCAAGAAAAGCAGTTCGGAGGGTGCGAAGCTACCCACTGGGCCTGCTACGGGCCTGAAGACAAACCCAACAGTAGCGAGCACTCCCGCTAACCCTGCAGGCGGCCACAGGAAGCTAGTTATTGCATACACGCCGAGGAGCACGGCCACAAGATACCCCGGCACACCTCCGGCTACGGCAGCTGACAAGCAGGCGGTCAATACAAGGCCCGTTACCGTTCCAGCACGACTCTGGGCCATCATGTCGAGCTTGGCTAGCCTCGGGGCCACTACGGAATTCGGCTGGAGGCAGATTTGACGTAGTTGCCGGGAGAACCTGCGCACCGAGGGACCGGCAGCCATAAGGTAGCCGACAACGCCGTAGGCAGGCAGCATCATCAGGAGCATGGTGGCCAAAACCGATACCGAATTACCCCAGGGCAGGATGGGCTCATGGATCAGGTCTAATTCAAAAGTTACGGATCTCGAGAGCTCCAAGGTAACTGCGTGCCGTCCCGAGGGCAGGCCAGTTATGAGGTGGTTGGGCCCGGGTACCAACGCAACTGTTCTTGGTACACTACCATCTGTTTTCCAGGTAGCGGTCAAGGGTCCTTGATGGTCCGGAATGATCAGGTCTACTCTGGTGGCGTAGGTGGAGAAGGATAGAGAACTAGTATTGACAACATACCGGCCATTGGGTCTGGGCTGCGAGGCCGCGTACTCAGCCAGCGCATGGTAGGCTTTCCGAGGCGAATAATCGGGGCGAACTATCGCAAAGTAGGGGGTCGGGTCCTGGGGATCTGCTGATGGGGTCTGTGGCCACTTAAAGGCCCATACGAACATGGCAGACATCCAAGGCCACTCGATACGGGCCCTGCGGTAGCCGTCCACGAGGTACTGGGCCTGTAGATCCTCGCTGATGGAATCGCCCCAGATCGACGGCCTTCCGGCCCAACCTTCGGGAAGCGAGACCCATCCGTATTCGGCGGCGATCACGGGTTTCGACCCGTCGCCGAAGTGCTCCATCAGGGCCCGTATGAGAACTGGTCTTGAGAAGTTGGCTCTGAGGAGGTCCGTCCTACGATCCTCGGGCGGATAGCCGAGGCCGTAGATCATGACCGACATCACATCGAAGTAGTGGGCAAGTCCAGCGGCGTAAGCCTGTTCCAAGAAGATGAGGTCGTTGAGATTCTCGGGGCCTGTCTGATCGGTGGGTGCCAAACCAGCCATGACGACTGTTGCCTGGGGGTCAACTTCCTTAATAGCGCGGTAGGCCACGGCTAGAAGCTTCACGTAGCCAACGGGATCGATGGGCTGGTCGTTCCACTCATTGTGCAGGTTTGGTTCGTTCCAAATCTGGTAGTAGCGTGGTCTTCCCTTGTACCTGTCTGCAAGTGTCCTAGCAAACTCGCCGAAGGTGGAGAAATCGTCCGGAGGGCCGGTGGTGCCCGGCTTGCTAGTAGCAAGACCCCTTTGCCTGGCCCAAGCTGGAGGCCTATCTAGGCGTATAAGGAGGTACAGGCCCAGCCTGTCAGCCTCAGACACTATAAAGTCATACTTCGCCCATGTACTTCTCGGCTTACCATCGGGATCTACCCGTTGGAAGCCCTTTGGAGTCGGCTCGATGTCTTCCCAGGGGAATTCCTGACGTACCCACGTGAACCCCGCAGCCTTGATCATCTCCAGGGTACGGGTGATATCCGATAGATTGGTTTCGCGATCCAGAAAGGTGTTGACGCCCATGCCGTTGCCGGGAAATGTAGGTGTGGGCTCCGAATGTGGGCCGAAATCCACACCTCGGTAGAGGTAGCTGTCCATGTAGAGGACGCTGGAAAGGGTGCCCACTGAGAGGATCAACAAGGTTAGCCAAGCAAACGGCCGGGCCATGCCATGAGTATAACAGATTGGGTATAATTTCGGGCGCCAGTTTCGAGGGGGTGAGAGGCTTTGGTGGGCCAACTGAGGCGCTGGCTTCCGCCACTGATGCTCATGGTAGCCGACGCCCTACTGGTCAACCTTGGGCTAACCCTTTCTTATCTGCTCCGCTATGTCCTCGAGTTAGGGCCCGAAGTCGCTGCTGAAAACTACGTGCCGTTCTCCGAGTTCCTGCCCATTGGGCTCGTTCTGGCTGCGTTGACGGTACTTATCTTGCTTCTTCGCGGGCACTACGGCCGAAGGCGCTTCGACAGCTTTCTTGACGAGGCCATATCTATCGGATCTGGCCTTACCACTGCTGTCGCTATCATGATCGTCATAGTTTTCGCCTTCAGAGGGTTCTACTATTCTCGCCTTGTGTTCGTCTACACTTGGGCCCTGTCCCTCGTGCTGCTTACAGCTCAGCGTGGTGTAATCCATATGCTCAGGCGATACCTCTTCAGTAGAGGTATTGGAGCACGAAGGGTGGTTGTTGTTGGCGCAGGCTCTGCAGGGCGCCGGGTGATGCAGCACATCGTCTCCGAGCCGCGTCTTGGATACAAACTTGAAGGATTCTTTGACGATCCCTCTGATCCCATCGATGAAGCTGTGATATTGGGGTTCACCGATCCCAGCAAGGCGCCACGCTATTTAGGTTGCAGCTATGAGCTTCCTGCTGTCCTCAAGGGAGGAGTCGATACTGTGATACTTGCACTTCCCTCCAGCTCGCATTCTACTGTGTTCAGTATTGTGGAACACTGCCGTACCCATGGGATGGATGTGTTGTTAGTGCCAGACGTCTTTGAGATGAGCTTTGATGCAGTGCGGTTGGATACCATTAGCGACGTACCCCTCATTGCGATGAAGGACGTCGGCATCAGGGGATCGAGCCTCTTTGTCAAACGGGCTATGGACTTACTTCTGACGGTGCTTGTGGGCGTATTGGTGCTGGTTCCTTGCCTAGTGATCGCCCTACTGATAAAGTTGGATTCTCCGGGGCCGGTTCTCTTCAGGCAAAAGAGGGTTGGAAAAGGGGGCAAGGTATTTACCCTTTACAAGTTCCGGTCCATGCGGGTCGGTGCAGAGGGCGAGAAGCCCTTGCTAGAGGCATTCAACGAAGCTACTGGTCCTATCTTCAAAATGCGGAACGATCCGCGGCTCACCCGTGTGGGCCGCTTCATACGCAGGTGGAGTCTGGACGAGTTACCTCAGCTACTGAATATTTTGCTCGGGCACATGAGCTGGGTTGGGCCGAGGCCACCAGTTCCTGAGGAAGTGGAAAAGTATCAGCAGTGGCACCGACGGCGGCTGGAAGTGACCCCAGGTCTCACGGGCCTCTGGCAGGTGAACGGAAGAAGCTTGTTGTCCTTTGACGAGATGGTAAAACTGGATCTGTACTACGCTGAAAACTGGTCGCTCACTCTAGACCTGAAGATCTTGCTGAGAAGTATTCCAGCGGTTATATCCGGCCGTGGCGCCTTTTGATAACATACGGGTGGCCATCGTGCATGATTACCTGAACCAGTGGGGCGGTGCGGAGAGGGTGCTTTTGGAGTTGCACCATCTCTTTCCTAAGGCTCCTATCTATACCTCCCTCTGGGACCGGTGTAAGTTGAAGGTCTTCTCTGGGGCTGAAATCCGCACGACGTTCATCGACAGGCTGCCTATGTCCAAGAAGAACCATCAGCTTTTCCTGCTACTGTACCCTATTGCCTTTAAGCGCTTGAGAATCCATGCTGACCTGATTATTTCGAGCAGTAGTGCGTTTGCTAAAGGTGTGACTAAGAGGTCGGGAAGTGTCCACGTCTGTTACTGCCACAGCCCCATGAGATTTGCCTGGAACTTCGACCAATATGTCGCGAGGGAAGCGCTCCCCGGCCCTGCTGTGGCCGCGCTGCCACCCTTTATGGGCCTGCTCCGCGCATGGGATAGGTGGACCTCCAGGGCCGTGGACAGGTTTGTGGCCAATTCGGCGACGGTGGCAGAGAGAATTCTGCGATTTTACGGCAGAAAGTCTTCCGTTGTGCACCCTCCTGTAGACGTGGAGGCTTATCCCTTAGCTACACGCCGAGGACAGTTCTTTCTGATAGTGTCGCGTTTGGTACCCTATAAGCGGCTGGACATAGCCATCGAGGCTTTCAACAGGCTGGGATGGCCCCTGGTTGTGGTAGGTGAGGGCAGATATGGTGTGCCCTTGAGGCAGATCGCTAAACCCAACATAGTGTTTCTGGGAAGGGTCGACGAAGCCGCTTTAAGGGAGCTCTACGAGACAGCCATAGCTATGATCTTTCCCGGCGAGGAGGATTTCGGCATAGCACCAGTGGAGGCCATGGCCTGCGGCAGGCCGGTCATTGCTTACGGGAAAGGAGGGGCGTTGGAGACCGTTATCGACGGCGTTACTGGTAAACTGTTCTACGAGCAATCAGCAGATGCTCTAATAGAGGTGCTGGGTACCTTTAGGCCTGGCGATTATGATCCTATCACCATTAGGGCCCATGCCATGAAATTCGATAGGTCAGTATTCCGTGAGAGAATCCTCGGCGAGGTAGAAGCGGCTACCGGCCGACCTTCCTCTGGCGGGTGGTGAGGCGTTGGAGCTCAGACACTACTGGCAGATAATCTGGAGACGCAGATCGTTAATAGGCTTTGTGTTGGCCGTAGGGTTTGTTGCCAGCGTCTATTCCTATGCGACCTCTCCGCGGGTCTACTCCGCTACGGCCAAGGTGGTTATGCACCAAATACCCAGTCCAGTGAGCACCTTCTATTACGACTATGACCGCTACTACAACTGGCTGGCTTCTGAATACCTAATAGATGACATGACACAGATAGTTAAGGGCAATGTGTTCCTGAAGGACGTGGTGGACCAGCCGTGGGCTAGGGATCGTGGCCTCACGCCCAGCAGCATTGCTGGAGCTGTCGATGTAGAACGCACTCATCGTATCCTGACCATATCGGCTAGGTGGACTGACCCTGTTGTTGCAGTGCAGCTTGCAAACGGAGTTGCTGAGAATCTTGTAAACAACAGGATGAAGTACTTTGGGCGTCCGGGCACTGATGACGCTTCGGTGGCCATTGTAGAGAGAGCTGATGGTGCTGTTGAAAACAGTACGCGGAGGCTCCTGGAGCTGGGCGTAAAACTGATCGCAGTTGTAGGTCTAGCCCTGGGAGCAGCCTTATTGGCGGATTATCTAGACGACAGTCTCAAGAGCACATCCCAGGTCGAGAAAGAGCTAGGGCTGAGGGTATTGGCAGAAGTTCCCCCTGAAAGGTGGTCCTCAAGGTGAACCTACTAGAGGGCATTGCCCTCCAAGACGTCCTTGATGCTTTAAGCCGCCGCTGGTACGTGGTAATTCTGACTGGCCTGATAGCAGGGATAGTGGCATATGTGCTAAGCTCTACGCAGCCACCTATCTACCGGGCCACGGTGGTGCTCTTGGCGAGGCCCAATCGGGCGGACTACAGTCTAGACCTGTTCTTGAAGGCAAGGCTTAACTCTTATAGGGCTACACTCACCTCGTACCAACTGGCTGGGGAGGTGATTAGGCGGGCAAAGCTCGATATGACACCTGCGGATGTGGTAAGCGAAGTTAAGGTTACGCCTAACCCTGAAGATAGTACCATTGTGGTCACGGTGGACGATCGGCTACCGGAGCAGGCGCAGGCCATAGCCAATGCCCTGGCTGATGCTTTCGTAGAACGGATTCAGGCCGAGAACCTGGCTTTACCACCTACAGATCTCAAGGTGGATATACAGAAGATCGATGTTCCAGCGGTTCCCAATCGGCCTGTTTCACCCAATCGGCGCACCGACACTCTGGCGGGTCTAATTCTGGGTGCTACGGTAGGCCTTCTGACGGTGCTGCTCTGGGCAGTGGTCGACCGCACTATAAAGCGGACCAAGGAAGTGGAGAACCTGTTAGGACTGCCAGTATTGGCAGTCATACCGCCTCCTTACAAGACAGGCAAATGGCCTGCCGGGAAAGCTGCAGATGTTAAGAGTGCCGTTCAGCGGAGGTAAAGAAGTTTTGACAAAGACGCCGAAGGAACTGGTGGTTCTCACAGATCCACAGTCACGTGCTGCGGATGCTTACAGGTCTCTGTATGCCGCCTTGATGCTGACAGAGGTCAGGGAGTGCTTAACACGGCTGGCAGTGACTAGCCCGGGCCTTGAGGCGTCGAGGGCAGCCGTTGCCTGTAACTTGGCTGCTCTGGCTGCTCTGGGGGGAGCGCGCACTCTGTTGCTCGATGCCGATACCCGGCATCCAGCGATCCATAAGGTTTTTGGCCTCACGCCTCAACCAGGTTTCGTAGAATGCTTGATCGGGGGCGATCCATCGGAGGCAGTCAGGCCTTCCGGGTTGGACCGTTTGTTCGTGGTTACGGCGGGAGGCTTACAGCCTATGCCTGTGGACGTAACAACCTTGAGGCGTATACCCCAGGTGCTTGCCGACCTTTTCGATGGCTATGACTGTTCCATAGTGTCAGTTCCGCCTCTCGTGGGCGCTGGTGAGGCGCTGGCTGTGTTGCAGGCTACGGATGGTGCCATTTTGGTCTTAGAGGCCTACAGTACGAAACGCGAACGTGCACAGCGTGCCCAAAAGCTATTGGCGTCGGCAAAGGTCAATCTGTTGGGTGCTGTGCTCACCAATGCCAAGGAGATGTCCTACGCCGTCGAGTAACTCAACTTTAGGGCTGTAGCCACCGCAACTCCAGGCGCCTTATTTCGCCACTGCGCTGTAGCTCCTGTAAGGCAGTGTCGATCCTTTTGAGGAGCCCAGGATTATCAGCCCGTGTAGCGGCCACGTATGGAGCGGACTCCACCACGGCGACCAATTGGAGCTGTTGCTGAAGTACGAACCAAGCAGCAGTGGGCCCGTCCGAGAGTACTGCGTCGACCTTACCTGTTATGCCTTCCTCTGCTGCCTGGCGAGCCGTCTCCAGCGGAACCATCTGAAACTGCATTCCGCCCCTTTGGAGTTTGCGCGCCACGCGATGGGCATCGGAGCCATATTCGACAGCTACTCGCCGGCCTTCCAGATCCTTAATCTGCTTCATGGGCGAGGTAAGTGGTGCCATCAAAACCGTACCAGCTTCCAGGTATGGAATGGAGTACGAGATCTCTTTACGATATTCGGGCACGGGCACCAATGCTGAAATGACTACATCCACTTGTCGGAGGCGAAGGGCATCGTAAAAGCTGTCCATGCCGATGGGCACTAACTGCGGCTCTAGACCTAGACGCCTAGCTATACCAGCGGCCAGATCGACGTCGAATCCCTGCAGCTGATTGTCTTGCCAGAACTCGAATGGTCGATAGCTCGGATCCATACCGACGCGGAGGACGTGCCGCAGCTCGATCTCTTTCCAGGTCGTGTCCTCTTCTCTCGTTAAAGCAATCTGCTGGCCACAGGTGATGATCAGCACGGCCATGACGAGAAGAATCTCAACCCAGGGCAAAGATCTAAGGCGACGCGCCATGAACGTAGTCCCTTATCGCTTCGTAAATAGGTTTTGGCTCGAAATCGAAGTCGACGAAGGTGTAACTGTCCTGGTAGGTGTAAGTCGGCCTGACGAACCTAAACGCCCAGAGGCACATCGCCTGTAGCCATGGCCAGTTGTTCCAAGCCATGTCGTAGGCCTCTACAGTGTACCTGACGCGCTGAGCTGGGGTTACACCATAGATCCACCGCTTGCTGTCGTTCCATCCTCCCTCAGTTATTAAGAACGGTTTGGCGCCGTCGCCATGCTGAAGGGCTATTCGATGGAGCAGTTCGGTCCTACGAAAATTGATCTTGTCGCTCTCAGGCGGATCCGATGGAGGCAAGTTAAGGCCGTAGCTATGTACGGCTATGGCATCGGAAAATTGGCTGGCCCCCGCCTGATATGCTTGTTCCAAAAAAGATAGATCGCTGAGACCAACGGGGCTGCCGGGCGGCTCGTTTGTGGGAGCCAAACCTGCAAAGGCTATCCTGACGCCAGGGGCTGCGGCTTTGACCGCCCGGTAAACGATGGAAAGGAGCCTTACGTATCCAGCGGGGTCTACGGGGCGGAAGCCCCACTCGAAGGACAGGTTGGGCTCATTCCAAACTACAATGTAGTCCACTGAACCCTGATATCTCTGGGCAAAGGTGCTCACGAAGTTCGCGTAATCGACATAATGCGCTTCATCCAGATACTTGGAGGTGGTTCCAGACGGTCTTGCCCATTGCGGCACGGCATCTATCCTGGCTATTAGGCGGATGCCATATTTTCGGGCGTTTGCGATGACTAGATCGGTGTGGGACCAGTCATAATGATCTGGGCCTTTGGGCTGTAATTGGTCCCAAGGGAAGTACTCTACAGCCCAGGATGCACCCATGTCCTTCAACATGGCAAAGGTGCGCTCTATTTTGGTGGGGTCAGGTTCATCGGTGAGACGGGTGTGAAGGCCGACCAGTGGGTTTTTGGGTTTCCCTTGGGAGACGGGACCTGGTGCTGGTGACGTTTGGGGTGGCTGAGCTGGCCACTGGATCATGCTGGCGGTCTGAAATACCATGAAAACAGTTGTCAGAAGGGTGAGCAGCAGTAGCGGACGCACTATGACTTTCGGGAGGCTCTGTAGGGTAGTAAGAGGAGGGTACGAGATTTGAGATTCGACATCTTTACCCTGTTCCCCGGAATGTTCACTGGACCATTCGAATATAGCATAATCGGGCGAGCGGTTCGTGAGGGTAAAGTGGAGATACACGTCCACAATATTCGAGACTTCGCTCCCGATCGCCACCGCACAACAGATGACTATCCCTACGGGGGAGGGCCGGGAATGGTGATGAAGCCTGAACCCATATTTGCGGCGGTGGAGACCGTGATGGGAGACGACCGGGGTCCCGATGCCCCCGTAATACTCATGACACCGTCAGGAAGGCTTTTCAAACAGTCTGTCGCAGTGGAGCTTGCCAACAAGCGACGCATAGGGCTGATCTGTGGCCATTATGAGGGCGTGGACGAACGGGTTCGATTACATCTTGCTACAGATGAGATATCTATAGGCGACTATGTCCTTACAGGTGGCGAGCTACCAGCCATGGTGCTTGTAGATGCCGTGGTGCGCCTCTTGCCGGACGTTATCAGTCCGGAGTCGGTGGGAGAAGAATCTTTCTCCCGGGGGCTTCTGGAGTATCCTCAGTACACACGACCTGCCGAATTTCGGGGGTGGCGTGTGCCCGATGTATTGCTGTCCGGCAATCATGCTCTGATAAGTCAGTGGCGCAGAGCGTGGTCGATGCTCAGAACCCTGGAACGTCGGCCAGACCTCCTCGGGTGGGAGGATCTATCGGAGGAAGACCGGAAGCTGATATCGTGGGTCAGGAGCCTGGAGCGGTGAGTTGGACGATCTCAGACCCAGGCCTGAGTTCACAGAGACGCTGCACCACCTGGAGGATAACACTGTCAGGTGTGGAGGCCCCAGCTGTGACACCAACGGCCTCGACGCCCTGCAACCATTCTGGGTCGATCTCCTCGGGTCTTTCTATGTGGTAGGCGGGGGTGCCCTCCTGCTGGGCAAGCTCGGCCAGATGTCGGGTGTTGGCGCTCTCCTTGCCTCCCACCACTATGACCAACTCTGTGGCCTGAGCCAACTCCACCACAGCCTCCTGACGGTCAATGGTGGGTTTGCATATAGTGTTATGAATCCTGAATTCCTTTATCCGCGGCGAGTACATCAGCATGACCTGATGAGCAAAGTCGAGGAAATGTTGGACGTTGCGTGTCGTCTGTGAAATTACGGCCACTTTTCGCAGGCGATTAGGGACTACCGGGGGCAACTCCTCTATGCGGGTTGCTGGGAAAGCGTTCTCACCGGCCCATCCGATCACACCTTTCACCTCAGGGTGAGACCCGTCTCCGTAAACTACGACCCAGTAGCCTTGGGCGGTGAGGTCGCGCGCTAACTGTTGGACCTCTGTAACCAGCGGGCAGGTGGTATCGATGAGTTCTAGTTGCCGTTCCTTGACGCTATCGGCCACCTGTGGACCGGCGCCGTGGGCGGTGATGGCCACCGCGGTTGTGCCGTCTCCCTGGGGAATGGCGTCAGTTACATAGGCGCCGCGCCTCTCGAGCTCTTCTACCACTTGGGGATTGTGAACCAGTGTGCCCAGGGTGGCTATTCTAGGGTGGCGTTGAAGTGCCCTGTCGATCACTTTGATAGTGTGTTTGACCCCAAAACAGAATCCCATTTCACGGGCGAGCTTGATAATCATGTAACTCCTGCTACACGCCTTGTGGTTCTGAGGAATAATAACATAGAACTCGCTGGTTGACCAACGGAGCGGTGGAAAGGGGCCGGTATAGTGGCTGTTGTCGGTACGGCTGGGCACGTGGACCATGGTAAATCGTCGTTGGTAAAAGCCCTCACAGGCATCGACCCTGACCGATTAAAGGAAGAAAAGGTCAGGGAGATGACCATAGATCTGGGCTTTGCATGGATGACGCTGCCCAGCGGCATGGAAGTTAGCATTATTGACGTACCTGGCCATGAAAAGTTTATCCGGAACATGTTGGCTGGGGCAGGAGGGGTGGACCTCGCCCTTATGGTGATCGCGGCCGATGAGGGACCCATGCCCCAGACCCAAGAACATCTGGATATCCTGAGGTTCTTGAATGTATCGAAAATGGTAGTAGCGATAACAAAGGTGGATCTGGTGGACGAAGACTGGCTCCAGCTTATAAGGGAAGATGTGCAAGAGCTTTTAAACCGAACCGGCTACGGTACTGCACCAGTGGTAACTGTGTCCTCCCGCACCGGGTACGGGCTAGATCGATTGATCCACACTTTAGACGAGATGCTTAAAGCGGTGCCACCGGCTCCCGATGTCGGCCGCCCTAGACTCCCTATAGATCGGGCGTTCACTATGGTGGGCTTCGGGACGGTGGTGACTGGGACATTGACGGGCGGCGCGCTGATGGTGGGGCAAGAAGTAGAAATCGTGCCTGGGGAAATACGTGCGCGCATACGGGGTCTGCAGAGTCACCGGAGACGGGTTGAAGTCGCGCGGCCGGGCACCCGTGTGGCCGTGAATTTGGCGGGCGTCGAGGTGGGGGAGTTACGAAGGGGCATGGTGATTTCCATTCCAGGTGCCGTTTCCGCAACTCAGAAGGCTCTTGCCAGGATCGTTGTGTCGGAAGCTTGCCCCGTGGAGCTGACCTCCGGGATGGAGCTTGATTTCTTCTCGGGCACAGCCGAGTCCAGGGTTCGGTTAAGGTTTCTAGACGTCCCTTCGGCTGGACCGGGGGCCAACGCTCTTGTCGAAGTGCATATTGCGCAGCCCGTAGCTCTGCAGATGGGCGACAAGTTTATCTTGAGACGACCGTCGCCCAGCCTGACCGTTGCCGGAGGATCTATACTGTCCCCCAGAGCTCTGGGCCGTTTGCGAAGGTCGGAGCTTGTGAAGAGACTGCATGCGTTACAGGGCAGTTCGTTGGAAGCCAAAGTGACTAGCCTGCTGCCGCCACGCGGTGCCATTTTGAAGGAAGATCTTGAGCAGTTGCTTGACGCGCCAAGGGAGGAAGTTCAGAGGGCCGTGGAAAGGCTTGCGGCTGAAGACAAAGTGGTTAAGCTGGGCGATGATCAGGCGCCCTGGCTCATGGAGGCAGGCGTCTGGGCTAGGTTGGTTGACACCATGACGGATATCCTCAGGCAATATCACCGAGAGAACCCTATGAGACCGGGTATGTCGAAGGAGGAGCTGAGAAGCAGGCTGAAGCTAGACCCGAAGTTGGCAGGGGCTGTGGTTTCTCTGGCGCAGAAACACGGCGTAGTCGTGGAACAGGCCGGGCTAGTACGCCTTGCCGATCATACGATCAAGTTGAACCCGGTGCAAGAGGAGAAGTTGCAGCGTTTCGTCCAGGCATTGCTAGCCACACCCTTCATGCCCCCGTCGCCAGGGGATTTTGAGGTCGATAGGGAGCTGCTTGGCGTATTGCGCAACAGCGGTGAAGTGATAGAAGTGGCTGAAGGGATTGCATTCCATCGAGATGCCTTACAGGAGGCTGTGAAGATTGCTATGGATGCTATCGATTCCAAGGGATCTGTCACGATAGCTGATCTCAGGGACCTGCTGGGGACTACCAGAAAGTATGCCTTGGCGCTTCTCGAGTACATGGACCGGGTAAAGTTGACCGTGAGAGTTGGCGATGTGCGCGTGCGACGCTAGCTTGACGCCCCGCTGTTACTGCGGCTATTATCGACCCGTGGGGTAGGGCCCCGAAGGTTTCCGACCTGACAGTTGTGAAAGGATCCTGTTGAATGGGAAGGACGCGTACAGCTCTCTTATGGCTTTCTTTGACCGGGCTTGCGATTGGGGCGGTGTGGCTGGACCGCCGGGCTCGAAGCTACTCGGCCGGCATGGTACCTCCCCTAGTGGACTGGGAACGGGTCCGGGAATTGGCCTTCTCTCTTGTCAGGGACGGCACGATGCCCGATGCAGCAAGGGAGGAGATAAATGCAATCTACCGAGGACACGTGGATCGAGCGGTTGAGGAAATCGCTGCGTTCACAGGACTGCGCCCGCCCTTGGAACCGATGTCTGTTTCCGCTTTCGACAGGTTCCAGTGGATCGAAGCCAACATTTCGGGCTTCAAACGGCTCTTCGATCCGATCGAAAGGGTAAACTTCCGCATTTCTGTGGAAAGGCCTTGGGGGGGCATTCTCATGGGAGGGATCAATCGCTTTGTGATTTCCCATGAGATAGGCTTCCTGTTGGGCTATTTGTCCCACAGGGTCCTGGGACAGTACGATATTGCAGTGTTCGGTACTGGCCCACTTCAAAAAGGGCAGCTGTATTTTGTGGAGCCAAATATAACCTCCCTTGTAAGCCATTTGGGTGTTCCCGTCGACGAATTTCGGCTATGGATTGCCCTGCACGAAACAAGTCACGCCTTCGAGTTCGAAGGCAATGAGTGGCTTGTGCCGCACTTCAATCATCTACTGGAAAGATACTTCACGGCTGCTCTCGAAGAACTATCTGAAGGAGGGATCCGGCGCTTCCTAGAAGGTTGGACAAGGATAGTCGATGGGATGCGCCGCGGTCAGCCTTTGGTGGAGGCTATTCTTTCCCCAAGGCAACTGGCCATATTCCACACGTTGCAGGCTCTCATGGCTGTGGTGGAGGGCTATTCCAACTATGTGATGAACTCCCTTGGACAACGCCTAATGCCCAGCTTCAGGCTGATCAAGGCGCGATTCGAAGAGCGCCAGCGATACCGAAGCACTCCGGAGCACCTCTTCATACGCTTAACAGGCCTTTCGCTTAAATTGGAGCAGTATCGTCTGGGTGAGGCTTTTGTGACTCATCTGGCTGCCAAGGGGGGGCTGGCGCTGGTAAACAAGTTATGGGAGGGGCCCCAGTACTTACCTACTCTCGATGAACTCAGGAGGCCAGATCTATGGGCACGTCGGATAGAGAGTCTATGAGAGAGTCGGAGAGATTTGAGGAGCTTCTTAAGAAGGACAGGTACACTGTACACGAAATTGCGGATCTCTTCAGGCTAGGTGAGGACGTCGTTCGCCATGCGGTGTATTCGGGCGAGCTTGAAGCTGAAAGAGCTGGTCATGACATCCTCTATATCGAGCGGCATGCACTAGTGGAATGGTTGAAAAAGCTTGGTCACGGGTGAAAGTGGGAGATGTGGGAGATAAAGTATGCTACTAG
The DNA here is from genome assembly GCA_034432775.1 of Chloroflexota bacterium. GTDB lineage: Bacteria > Chloroflexota > Chloroflexia > DAOUBH01 > DAOUBH01 > DAOUBH01. Next base: position 46,485 of record DAOUBH010000033.1, on the reverse strand, counting down.
GTGAGCTACTTGGCCAAGTGGATAGCCGGCTGGAAAGGGGCGATCCTGAGGGGGCTTTAGACATGCTCCAACAGGCCCTCGCCCTCTACCCCGTGGCATGGCCACTGCGGCGTGCGCTGGCGATAACCTTGGCGAGAATGGATCACAGGGAAGAAGCGTTAACGGCTGCAAAGCGTGCTCTGGAATTGCAGCCGGAGGATCCCCAACTGTGGCGGATTGTAGGTCAGCTTTCGGAGGAACACTCTCAGGAGGAAGCCGCTAGAGCTTTCAGGAATGCTCTCCTTTTCGAACCTGCGAATCATGAACTCCAGGAAACGTTGTTGGCCTTGGGCCGCGAGGCCGACCTACACTCGGATCTTCGACTGGGCTGGCTTCATCTGTTTCAGGGAATGGTCGACATCGCCCGTGCGGAACTGAAGGAAGCCGAGCATGAGGATCCACTCATGGCTAGGTTGGGCCTGCTTAAGGCTGCCTTGGCCAGTGAAAATCTTCCTATGGCGGCTAAGGTGGCTGCTACACTGTTGGAGGTGTATCCTCAGCTGCTGCCTGCCCTCGTTGTCCTGACGATAGATGCCAGGGAACGCGGAGATGCGGCCGGTTTTCAGCAGTGGCTTCGAGAGCTGAGAGAGGTTGACCCGGACGGGACGGAGACAGCGGCCTCGATGACCGAACTGCTACGGCACCACCCTCTGCCAGAAATGGCTGGGTTGCGCGTTGATGTGCCGATCCAAGAACCTCTGGCCAAGGAGGACCTCGAAGCGCTGGAAGAGCTGGACGAGCAACTGAGTGTTGAGCTCATGCTCTTGGCCACACCGGAAGGTCAGGGGGTTGCGCCGCCGGAAGAACTCGATCTGCCCGACGCAGGAAGTTCCGAGATGGCCGACAGAGCGTTGGCTGGCGAGAATATCATGCAACTCCAAGAGGTTCCTGCCGAGGCTGACTTAACGGCAATCCCTGCTGAGCCGGGGGCAGGGCAAGTGCTGTCCCAACGCCAGCAAGTGGAAGCTGAGCTGGCCACAGTCGATGAGCTGCTAGCTCAAGTGAGAGTAGAAGAGCCGCCATCGAGGGCAAAAGAGCCGGTTAGCGCTGATGGCCTTGTGCAACTGGTGGCGCAAGCCGATGGTCTCGAGCTAGAACATGTCTTGGAAGCCATAAGATCGGCGCAAGACGTCGATCGAGAGATCCGGCATCGTCTGCTCGCTCTGACCTATAGAAAGATGGGATTAGGCCTGGAGTCTTTGGGCGAAGTCTTGATATCGCTCCGGTACAGACCTAGAAAACGAGCGTGAAATCGGAGGATGCATTGCAACGTACACTCATTATTATAAAGCCCGATGCCGTTCAAAGGGGTCTTATCGGCGAAATATTGGGTAGGTTCGAACGCAGAGGTCTGCGGATCGTGGCAATGAAGATGATACATATCGACCGCGAGCTTGCAGAGCGGCACTATGCTGTGCACAAGGACAAGCCCTTCTTCCCGGGTCTTATCAACTACATAACTTCTTCACCCGTAGTAGTGGCTGTGTTGGAGGGGACCCGAGCTGTAGAGATTGTTAGGGCGACTATGGGGGCTACAGATCCTCTGGCAGCAAGCCCTGGTACCATCAGGGGCGATCTGTCAGTCGAAATAGGACGCAACCTTGTCCATGGTTCTGACTCCCTGGAGACCGCAGAGAACGAGATTGCTCTCTTCTTCGAGGCAGAAGAAATACTGTCCTATAGCCGAGACAACGACCGCTGGATCTTCGAGCCGGGTCGCGAGATCTAGCCGAAGCGGGCTACCGAGAAGGGTGAGAGGTCCAAGTCGGAGCGACCTTTGGTTATTACCTCAGCCATAGCAAAGCCCGTTGCGGGAGCCAAGAGTATCCCATTCCGGTAGTGACCTGTCGCAACATAGAGGCCATCGATCCCTGGCCATGGCCCGATCACCGGTACCCGGTCTGTGACGGCGGGCCTGAAACCGGTACGGAGGTGGTACAAGGTGGCTGAGGCGAGTCGAGGTATCAGCTGCACGCCGTTGCTCAAAACGGAGCCGATACCACCTGCCGTGGGCTCTGCCCTGAAGCCCTCTAGCTCTTCCGTGGCACCTACAAGGAAGGAGCCGTCGCGTCTCGGCACTATGTAGCCCCGGTGCGAAAAGACAACGGTATGGAGTTGCACCTCCGGTGCGTACAGCTCGACGATCTGTCCCTTGACGGGCTCTGTCTTCAAGGAGAAACCAGCTGATGCCAAAACCCCGCCTGACCAGCATCCCGCGGCCACCACGGTGGCGTCGGCGGCTACTTTGGTTCCGTCGGCCAGCACGACGCCCTCTACCCTTCCACCGGAGCTCATCAAGGAAACTACCTGCGACGCCTCTTTCAGCGAGATACCGAGGATATGGCCAGCCTTCCTCAGTGCTTGCAACAAGCGCTGAGTATGCACGTGGGCCTCTTCGGCGGAAAAGACGCCGAAGGAGATCTCCCCAGAAAGCTGAGGCTCCATGCTGTGGAGCATCGCATCTTCGACGATCTCCACCTGAAGGCCCATGTTACGGTAGAGATCCACTTGGCTTTTCAGCAAGGTTGCTTCCTCGTCCGTCCACGCTACCCTCAGGATGCCACTGGACGTGAGTTCGGGGTCGATGCCTGTAAGCTCCTTGAGCTCTCGGCTGAACTGGGGATACATTTTGAGGGAGGCAATGGCGAAATGCAGACGCGGCCCCGGGGGTGTGCCCTCTGCCAGAGGAGCTAACATCCCAGCACCGGCAGGAGACGCTTTGCCCTCGATGTCATGTCTGTCCACAACCGTCACGCTGGCTCCTGCCTTGGCCAGATAATAGGCCACTGACAGGCCGATAAGACCGCCTCCGACGACTACCGCATCCACGGCGCTGCCTCCTGCACGACATCACAACTGACTCAATTCTACTTTACTGTAGGCGCGCCAGGATCCGCTGAGCCATCTCCCCTGGGGAGGGGTCACGGCCTCGATGGAGATACTTCTTCAGTCGGGCGTGATGTGGGTGCCAGCTTTACTAGATACGGCCAACTCCAAATGGTCAGGGTCTGTGATGATGACTTCCTTGCCGCCTCGCTCCAAGAAATAAATGGCGGCCTCAACCTTTGGTCCCATGCTCCCGGGGGCAAAATGCCCTTCAGCCAAGTACTTGCGAGCTTCATCCACCGACAGACGGTCCAGATCAATTTGATTTGGCTTCCTGTAATTTAGGGAGACCTTCTCCACGGCTGTCGATATGATCATGATGTCAGCTTCCATGCCTACGGCCAGCAGGGCCGATGCCCTGTCCTTATCGATGACCGCTGCGACACCCTCCAGTTCTCCACGCTCATTGCGAACTACCGGAATGCCGCCTCCTCCCACGCCAATGACAACGAAGCCGTTTTCTACGAGGTGTCGGATCGCTGGTAACTCCACTATTTCCCGAGGCTGTGGGGAGGGCACTACCCGCCGCCAGCCCCTGCCCGCATCCTCCATCATGATCCAACCGTCTTCCTGCATACGTTTTTGGGCATCTTCCTTGCTGTAAAATGGGCCTATAGGCTTTGTGGGGTGCTGAAAGGCCGGATCATCGCGGTCCACAACTACTTGTGTGATGACGGTGGCAGCAGTTTTACGGATACCTCGAAGCCTGAATTCATTGGCTAAGGCCTGTTGCAACCAGTATCCAATTGCGCCTTGGGTATCGGCACCTAGAGTGTCGAGGGGTACAGGGTGCACGGTAGGCCTCGCCAATTCGGAACGTAGCAACATGAAACCCACTTGTGGTCCATTGCCGTGCGTGATAACGACGTCATATCCTGCCTCGATAAGACCCGCGATATGTTTGCAGGTGTCGCGAGCGGCCTGCATCTGTTCGGGTATCTGCACCTGGTTGTCACGGATCAGAGAGTTGCCGCCGATGGCTATGACCGCCTTTTTGCCCATGTGCTCCTCTCAAGCAGGGATGAAAAAATTTGAGCCTATTTTACCACGGCGCCTATGTTCACACCACTGGTAAGATTGGCCGACATCCTAGATAAGGCCTTTCCGCCAGAGACTCGGGTTGTAGCCGGTTCGAGCGCCTTAGATCGGGAGGTTTACTGGGCCATATCGTTGAGGTGGAATCCTCCTGCTTTTCCCGGCCTGCGGCCCTCTGAGATCGTCCTGGTGTCCCTACAGAAGTTGCGCCAGAGCAATCCCGGCTTGACAGACCTCCAGTTAGTGCAGCGGCTGGCAGAGAAGGCGGTAACCGGTGTTGTAGTGGACGGCCCTTTGTCTAGCGAAGCCGTGGCCCGGGCTGAGGCGGAAAGGTTGGTTGTGCTCGAGGTTCCGCCGGGCACCCGGATGTCCGAGCTGGAATCTGAGGTCAATAGGTGTGTGGCCGAGGAGCGGTCTTCCCAGTATCGTGCGAGCCTTGAGATTAGCAACAGGTTGACCCGCGCGGCTGCCTTGACTTCCGGACCTTGCCCCGTGGTGAGGGCTTTCTATGAGGTGACTGGGATCTCCACGGCCTACCTCGACGTTTACGGTGCGGTGCACTGCAGGTCGGGCGTCGGCTGGGAGGCGTTGCCGAAAGGGTGGGAAGGAGAACTAGTGAAGGCGGCACGGTCGGTGAGTCAAGCCCCCCTGGTGCGTGACTTCGGCCCTGTAAGGACATGGACCATGCCAATTACCGAGGGCGAGCATGTTCACGGGGTTATAGTTTGTCTTTCTCGAGATGACCTCACTACAATGCAGCTGTGGGCCCTCCACCGCGCAGCCCTGGCCTGCGCATTGGCGCGGATGCGGGCCTTTGGACATGTTGAGCGTCGAAGGCAGTTGGGAGAGTTCATAGTACGGGCGATCAAAGAGTACGCCGTGAGCGCAGAGGTCTTGCTGGACCAGGGCAGGTATCTCGGACTAGATTTCTCGGGCACCTTTGCCGTCGCAGCCGGGGCGGCTGCTAGCCCCCACTTGCTGGAGGCTGCTTGGCAAGCCGTAGATGCCCTGGGAGACGGCTGTGCCGCCGAGATCGATGGGTCGATAGTGGTGGTGTCGTCTCGTACCGAGGAAGACCTGTTGAATGCGATCCATAGGGCTGCCGACGGTGCCGTCTCTGCCGTCTGGGGTACCAGTAGGTCTCGGGGTGGAGTGGAGGGGCTTCGGCAGGCCTATCGGGAAGCGGTTATTGCCCGTAAGATCGCCAGGATTACGGGCAAGTGGTCTGTAAGCTATTCCGATGCTGGCCCATGGGCTACCCTGGCTGAGGTCGCCGATACACGGGCCGCGACGGAATACTGTAACCGTGTCCTTGGTCCCCTCGAGGCCTACGACCAGCGACGCCATCTGGGACTCATCGCCACCCTAGAGGCTTTTCTCCAAGCTAACGGGCAGATATCTCAAGCGGCCGAAAGGCTTAACATCCACAGAAACAGCATGACCTACAGGCTGCGACGCTTCGAGGAGATATCCGGCCTTGATCTGACCTCCTACGAGGACCTCTTCAAGCTACAGCTCGCTTTGGCCCTCCGTAAGCTGTCCAAGGCTTAAATTCGTGCATTGTGCACAAACAAGTCATATCAGATTCTCTTACTAGCACAATGCCTTGAGATCGGGTCTGGAGTATCCTTGGCGTGTGGATTACGTTATTTGAGGAGGTAGGAACCGTGTTTCCAGTGAAGGCAGAGGAGACGCTTGTCCAGCAGGTGCTGAAGCAAGCCGAAGAGCGGAAGGTGCAATTTGTGAACCTTCAGTTTACCGACATTGTGGGTGTTGTGAAGGGTGTCACCATTCCCATCGATGAGTTTGAGCATGCCTGCGAGCATGGGGTCTGGTTCGATGGGTCGTCCATCGAGGGATTTGCTCGTATCGCTGAGTCGGATATGTTCCTTATGCCTGATTTGACCACCTTTGCTGTGCTTCCTTGGGAAAAGGAATATGTCACGGCTCGGGTCATCTGCTGGGTTTTTAACGCCGATGGTGAGCTTTTTCCCGGTGATCCGCGGGCAGTGTTGGCTCGGATGATGAAAAGGGCAGCTGACATGGGTTACATCTATCAGACTGGACCCGAGCTGGAGTTCTTCCTTTTTAAGACAGACGACCACGGCAGTGTGGCTCCTTTGCCCCATGATAGGGCCGGATATTTCGACTTCTCTACCGACCTGGCAATGCAAGTGCGCAAGGACATGTCGAATGCTCTTGCAGCCATGGGAATAAGTGTGGAAGCCAGCCATCACGAGGTCGCCGTGGGCCAGCATGAGATCGACTTCCGCTACGACAATGCCTTAAGGACAGCCGATAACACGGTGACTTTCAAGTACACGCTTAAGGCGGTGGCTCAGAAGTATGGCCTGCATGCTACTTTCATGCCCAAGCCGATACAGGGCATAAATGGGAACGGCATGCATACACACCAGAGCCTGGCCTACTTGGAGACGGGGGCCAATGCCTTTGTGGATCCGTCCGACGAATATGGCCTTTCGGAAATTGCCAAGCACTTTATAGCGGGCCAACTGTATCACGCTCGCGGCATGTGTGCTGTGCTTTCACCGTTAGTCAATTCTTACAAGAGGCTGGTACCCGGGTATGAGGCTCCTGTGTACATAAGCTGGGCCCGTATCAACCGTTCGGCCCTCATACGCATCCCCCGTACAAGTCCTGGCAGGCCAGAGACGACACGCATAGAGCTGAGGTGCCCGGATCCTTCGGCAAACCCCTACCTTGCCTTCGCCGTGATGCTGGCGGCTGGTCTCGACGGCATCCAGAAGAAGCTGCCCATCCCCGAACCCACTGAAGAGAACCTATATCACCTCGAGGAGGCCGAGCTCAAGCTGAGGAATATCGGGACGCTCCCGGCAACTCTGGGCGAAGCCCTCGCAGAGTTGGAGAAGGACGAGGTCATCCAGGAGGCCTTGGGAGAGCACCTTTTCGAGCGATTTGTAGAGGCGAAACGGAAGGAGTGGGATGAGTACCGCATGTATGTGAGTCCGTGGGAACTGGAACGTTATTTGGAGATCTACTGAGGCCCATGGGCATAGCGGGCAGGGGCCCAAAGGTCATCAGGTCCCTGCCCGAGGCGTTTTAGATGGCCTGGGGGGTCGAGTCACCTGCTTTGAGGGCGGCGCTCTGTAGCCTAGGGTTTCCTTTGCCTTGCACACTAGCTCATATAGCTCATTGAGCGCCTCTATGGGCGTCATCCCCATGATATCGATTTTGGCCAGTTCCTCAAGCAACGGTTCCGTGGCCGAAAGGAAAGAGAGCTGGATGTACTGACCCTCTTCGGTACGCTGAAACCTCTTCCGTTCCAGTCCGTTCAGGATCTCCTCGGCCCGTCGAACGACGGCCAACGGCATTCCCGCCATCCTGGCCACATGGATGCCATAGCTCTTGTCCGCTGATCCAGGCGAAACCTTGTAAAGGAAGATCACTCTGCCCTCTTCCTCGTATACTTCTGTTCGAAGGTTCCTTATCCTAGGAAGCCTCTGCGCCAGTGCAGTTAGTTCATGGTAATGGGTGGCAAAGACTGTACGCGGCCTTGCCTCGGGATGGTTGTGGAGGTACTCTATTACGGCTTGGGCGATGGCTAGACCGTCGTAGGTAGAGGTTCCTCGTCCAACCTCGTCGAGCAACAACAGGGATCGGTTCGTTGCACCTGTGAGAGCGCGGGTGGTTTCGATCATCTCCACGAGAAAGGTGCTTTGACCAGCTGCTAGATTGTCTTCTGCTCCGATGCGGGTGAAGATCCTGTCCACCAGACCGATTTCAGCTTCATCTGCTGGCACAAAGCAACCTACCTGCGCCATCAGGACGGTCAGACCCACCATTCTCAAGTAGGTACTCTTGCCTGCCATGTTGGGACCAGTTATCAGCAGGATCTGTGCCCCATTGGCATCTAACTCCACGTCGTTGGGGATGAACTGGCGCTCGGTGGCAAAGGCCTCCACGATGGGATGCCGGCCTGCCCGCACCCTAATAGCCGTTGCCTGCGAGACTTTGGGCCGCGTGTAGTTCCTGGCCGCGGAGACCTCCGAGAGAGCTACTGCCACATCTATCATGGCCAAAGTGCTGCTTGTGAGCCTCAGCCGATGGGCTTCCAGTGCCACCTTGGATCGGAGATCGTCGAGGATTTCAACCTGAAGTTCCTCTGCCCGTTCGTGGGCCGTTAGAATTTTGCTTTCCATCTCTTTCAGTTCAGGGGTAACAAAGCGCTCGGCCCCAGAAAGGGTCTGTCGGCGCTGGTACCGTTCGGGGACCAAGTGAAGGTAGGGCCGCGTGACCTCTAAGTAGTATCCAAATACCCTATTGTAGCCTACTTTCAGACTTTTTATGCCAGTCTGCTCCCTCTCTCGCTCTTCCAGGGCCGCAATCCACTGTCGGCCTCCCAAGGCGAGGTCCAACAGCTGGTCCAACTGGGGCGAGTACCCCTTTCGGATGTAAAAGGTCGGATCCTCCCTGGTGAGGTCTATGGCAGCCTCTAGCTCTGCAGCCAGTACTGGCAAAGGGTGGAGATCGGAGGCTTCGCTCATTCCCTCGGCCTGAAGCCATGGTGCCATAACCTCTATCTCTCTGAGACCGCGGGCCAGCGCCATAAGATCGCGGGGGCCTGCAGTGCGTTGAAGGCAGCGGGCCAGGATCCGCTCTATGTCTGGGATGCGTTGCAACATATCGGCGACCATCGATCTGAGGCGCGGCCTGTCTACAAAGAATTGGATGCGGTCGAGCCGGCGGTTGATCTCAGCAATGTCCAAGAGGGGCTGAGCAAGCCATGCTCGTAGCAGCCGCGCTCCCATGGCTGTGCGCGTTTTATCTAGCACACCAAGCAGGCTAGGTCGTCCCCTGTCGGCCATGGGCAGCACTTCCAGGTGCTGCAAAACCCTTCCATCGAGGCGCACGTAGTGATTGGCCGGTACGAACCTAAGGTGATCCAAGGAGGCCAGTGCTGACGGCCGGTTCAGTTCCAGATAAGCCAGACATGCCCCAGCAGCGGACACAGCCGGGCTGTCGTCTGTCAATCCAAAACCTTCCAACGTGGTCACGTTCAGCATCGTCTTGAGTCTTTCCGCTGCCCCAGGTAACTGCCAGTACCGTGGGGCGAAAAGCGTTACGTGAATAGAGGCGTCCTTAAGCTGCTCGGTCCAGGCTGGTAAGTTTTCGAGACTGTCCGCTGGGACTAATAGCTCCTTTGGCCATAGTCGTGAGATTTCTTCCACCAGGCGACCCGCTCCGCCCACATCGGCTGTGCAGCGGAAAACGCCTGAGGAGGCGTCCAGATAAGCCAAGGCCCAGTCGTTGTCTCCGACCCAAGCTGCGGCCAGGTAGTTGGCCTCGCGTTCATCCAACAACGAGGGTTCCACAGCAGTACCTGCCGTCACCACCTTGACTACGCGGCGGTCCATCAGTGAGTTCTTGCCGGAAGAGCCGACCTGATCGCACACGGCAACTTTGTAACCCTTACGGACCAGCTTGGCGATGTAGCTGTCAACGACATGGTAGGGAATGCCCGCCATGGGCACCTTGATCCCTTTCCCCATTTCCCGACTGGTGAGGGCGAGGTCCAGCTCGCGGCTTAGAACCAGAGCATCATCGTCGAAGGCCTCGTAGAAGTCGCCTAGCCGAAAGAGCAGAATAGCGTCCTGGTGCTGCCGCTTTAGCTCCAGATATTGACGTCTGATGGGTGTGATTCGACCGTGCACAGACATGAAGGCTCCCAGGAATGTGTTATCAATTTTAGCCCCTTCGCGGTCGGTGGCCAGGAGACCCACAGCTAAGTACTATGCGAAGGAGACGGCTCCACCAACTGATCTGGCCACTGTCGACCCCCGGAGCTGTGTGCGAAACTTGAACAGGAGGGGTGTTGCAAATGGTGACTAATTCCCAGGCATGGGGCCGTCGCTCGTATAGGTTCCTCAGCAGCTTGTCCAGCCGTTGTTAACATAGAGTCTTTTGCTGCCATCGGTATAATTAATGTCGACCTACAAGTGTTTAGGTTTTGCATGCCAAATGAAAGCTCTAACTGGCTTCAAAGACACTTGGTCGTACCTCAAGAAGCCGACGAATCCCTTTGTACTTTTCATAGTCCCTCTTTCTTTTGCGCTTCTCTCCATCACTTTGGGCTACCAAGTTCGGAGCGGCATCACGATCTCGATGGAACCGACGAATGCTGGTTTCCTCCGGGGCTTCTATGAGCCTGAGAGGTCTGGAGACCGGGAATTCCGATGGACCCGTCAACGCGCGTCCATAGACATTCCCGGATTGGGAGCTGCCAACTGGCTCCTGCGCCTTGAACTGGCAGCCGGACCTAGGAACGGGAATCCGCCACCAACAGTGATCTTCGCCGTGGGAGGCGAACCAATAGGTAAAGCGCTGGTGGCAGCCGGTCCTGCCTGGTACGATCTCTACATACCGCGGCGACTGGTCACTTCGGGAAATGTGAACATAGGGATATCGACGCCTACTTTCAGGCCTCGATCGGATCCGAGGGATCTCGGGGTTGCTGTTTTTGGCGTCTACCTCCAACCCACTGGTGCAATCCTCACGCAGACCGGCTTTGTGGTTCCCAGCTTGGGTACCACACTGTCGCTAGCTGGAGCAATCGGTCTCCTGGGGGTGCTGGTGGCCGTGCTGGGAGGATCCGCTCGATCGGCGATGGCTGTGAGTGCCGTGCTGAGCTTAGCCACTGGTTTCGCCCTGGCATTTCACCGTATAGCTCTGACCCCCTATGCCAGTCAGGTGTTTTGGGTGGCCTTGGGTCTCTTGGCAGCGGCGACTGTTCCCTGGCGTCTTTTGCGCTACCGCCGGTTGCTGGCACAGATAGGCTACCTGAGCGGCGGCGTTTCTCTGGTGGTTTTCACGGTTGCAGTAGTTCCGCTGTTACAGGGAGCAGGCCGCGCCGTCGATCTACAGATAATATGGGATGCGGCCCGCAGGTTGGTTAGCCATTCTGATCTTTACCAGTGGCAAGAGATCGTGCGGAATCACTTCGGTGCCGTGTACAAGATACCTCCCCTGTTTGCTCTGCTGATATCGCCATTGGTTCAGTTACCTTTTACGGTCAGCAAAATAGTATGGAGAGCTGTCAGTCTCACGATTTTCATCTTAGTGGTGGTGGCCGTTGTACGCCGTTACCTGAAGGGTCACCCTTGGTGGTTGATAGGTTTTGCAGTGGCCCTGGCCTTACTGTTCCGCCCCATCTACGACACGCTCAACTACGGGCAGGTCGATTTGGTACTTCTCGGATGTATCTGGGCTGCGATGGTGCTGAGCGAAACAAAATGGACTCCCCTAGGAGGAGCACTGCTCGGTCTGGCCACGATGTTCAAAGTCTACCCAGGAGCCTTCGTCGTGCTGCTGGCATCGAGGCGGGATTGGAAGGCAGTGCTGGGTTTCTTGGTAGGGTTGGGACTGATAGTTGTAGCCACGGTGCCCTTCGTGGGGCTAGAGACCTACACCTTTTATGTCACCGCGGTGCTTCCGAGGATCGGGGATGGAACGGCGTGGGTGGAGAACCAGACCCTGAATGGGTTCTTAAGTAGGTTCTTTACAGACACGTACAGCTCGAGGCCCGGTCCTACGAATCTTTACGTACAGGTCGGCACCTACTTGGGCGCAGCGGTGTTTTTGGGTGCATCGCTGTTGCTTGTACGGACTGCAGCCAGACGGGGTATCCCTGACAGCGACCTCGATTTTGGCATGTTTAGCGCTGCCCTACTCTTGAGTGTACCAGCCGCATGGATCCACTATGAGGCCGTATTGTTGCCAGCCTTTGCGGCACTGGTATTCAAGTATGGCCACCTGTTGAAAACCAACCGGCTAGCTCTTTTTCTGACTATCGCAGGGTACGCCCTGGTGGCCTTCGGCAATATCTGGAGTTATGGGCCCTTCCTGACAGGTTGGCTGAGCATACCTGTCTACACCGGTGTAGTGCACCAGGGGCTGTGGCGTACGGTGCTTTCCTACAAGTTTTTCGGTATAGTGGCCCTTTGGTTGGCTCTTGGCGTCGTTAGGCTCTCCGAGATCCGCTCAAAGGGACTCACGCGCCCGAAGCAGGTATGTGCCACAGCCCCATAAGTCCGCGTATCTATCGATCTCTCTACCCAATCACCGCAGGGTCACTGAGACCTGATTGTTGCTTTCGTTGTCCTCTGGCACATTGTTGTACGTATCGATCTGGGCCGTCAGGTAACCCGTGCAGCTGGTTGTGCCGTTGGCCCTCAAACTTACGCTTACGTCCTTATAGCCCCTCAGACTCGTTATCTTCAAGGTGCGGGTGACGACTGCTGTAGACAGGTCCGAGCTAGGTCCGACCCCGACCGTGACCGTGAAGGCTACGAGGGGATCCCATCCTTCCACGGCCAGGCGCAGCTTTCCCCGTACCATCTCGTAGCTAGCGTAGGGTGTGCAGCTGTACTGTAGCCATTGGCCTGTCAGGTCGCGGTGGTCCCATGGAAGGGAGACAACGGTGTTGTTGCCCTCGTCGGTCTCTGGAACCTGCCCGAGGGAGTCAATTTCGGCCCTGACCCTGTATCCGGTGAAGTTACCACGGAAGCTGGCCTGCAGTGTCCGTGTGCGGGCGAAATTTCGGAGGGAAATGGTCTTGGATACCACTGCGCTCTCACGGCTGCCGTCGGGGGTCACGTAGAAGGTCACGGCCGTGTTCCCTGCTGGGTTTCCATCGAGCTGCAACTTCAGGCGTGCTGTCAGCGTCCCTGTGCCGCTGCTGTTTGGTCTGTAGAACAGATCGGCCCACTGAGCAGAGAGATCCACCTGCGGGCAGAAGGTAGTGTCGTCGACCAGCTGTATACTCTCTTCTCCGTTAGCAGCATAGAGACCAAGATAGTAACAGTTGCCGGTAAGGGGATACGAAGAGGTGTAAGTCTTCTGCACTGTGATCGACTGGTAGGGCCCGAGGGTACTCAGCTGCCATCCAGCTTTCGGGCCCGAATCGTCGCCCTGTTGGAATACCATTAGCCAGACATCTTGGAAGGCTGGACTCCCCGTATTGGTAATGGTCGCCTGCACAGTGAGGTGCCTGTTGTCGGGCGCTACTTGCCACCTTTGAGCGGAAATCTCTATGGTACCGACGTTGATGGTAAAGGAGGCATAGCTTTCTTCGCAGAGACTGTCCGACACCCTCACTGTGAAGTTGAAGGAGCCCCCGGCCGACGGGGTACCGCTGATGGTGCCATCGGTGCTTAGAGTGAGGCCGGGGGGCAGCGTCCCGGCCGCCAAGCTCCAGGAGTAGGCCGGGGTACCGCCCGTGGCTGCTAAGCTGAAGGTGTACGGGACGCCGAGCATGGCGCCGGGCACGGAGTCGGTGGTGACTTTCAGGATGGCTTTGGGCAGATTCAGCCTACCGTAGCCGTAGTTGCTGTTCCAACCGGAAGGTACGTCCACGGTGTTCAGGAGTTCGTCCCTGACCTCTTCGCTAGAGCAGGACGGATAGGCCGACCACACCAGGGCTGCCGCGCCGGCAGCATGGGGAGCAGCCATGGAAGTGCCTGACCAGGAGTCGTAGTAGCCCGCCCAGGTGGGCACGGTGGAGAGAATGTCCACGCCCGGGGCTCCCACGCCTCCCGGGGCTTCATTGGAGAAGTCAGCTATCCCATCGGAAGAGTTTGTGGCCGACACCCTCAGCACACCGGGCAAAGCAGCGGGGTAGTCTGGGGGCGCGCCATGCTCATTGCCGGCGGCTGCTACCACCAGGGCACCGAGGCTCTGGGCGTAGCTTACGGCATCGGCCTCGGCTTGGGAGTAACCCCCTCCCAGGCTCAGGTTGATGACCGTCCGCTTGCCGTACTGGTAGGCCCAAAAGGCTGCGTAGGCTATGCCGTCGGCTATGTCAGAATCGTAGCCGAACCCGTTCATCGACAGCACTTTGACAGCCAGGACCTCGCAGTTCCAGCAGAGGCCTGCTATGCCCACTCCGTTGTTGGTGTTGGCGGCGGCGATTCCTGCCACGTGAGTGCCGTGGCCATGGTCGTCGTACGGGTCGGGATCATTGTTGGCGAAATCATAGCCGAGCCAGAGGTCGCCGGGCGTGTCAGGATGGTAGTAGTCGATGCCTGTATCTATTACGGCGACCCAAACTCCAGGATCGCCCGTGGTGTAGTCCCATGCCGTGGGTGCGCCTATTTTTCTGGGACCCCACTGGTATGAAAAATACGGATCGTTGGGCGTCCGCAGCGCTTCGACCTGGCCGTCCTCTTCGGCGTACTCCACCTCGGGCATAGCCATGAGGGCTGTCAAGGTCTCAGCTGCGGCTGAGACGTCTGGAATTTCCACTCTCCACCAACCCGGCACCGTGAGGGCCCTGGGCTGTTTGCCAGTCCTGTGGGCCAAGGCCTGGCGAAAAGCCGCTGGCTCCACATGGGCTTTACGTTTGACCAAGATGCCTGGAGCTTTAGGTTGGGTTTGCCTCGCCTGGACTGTGGGTTGGCCCTGTTGCGGCGCCGGAATACAGGAACCGTCTTCCAGAGGAAAGCAGGGCGGCTGGGTGGGGCTGGCGGCAGCAGGTACCGAAGAGAGTACCAGAGCTAACGCAAGCGCCCAGACAAGGTAAGGTTTGTTGCGCATTTCTCGCACCCTCCGTGGGCTGCCTTGTGGCAGTCAGCCTATACTTGTCGGCGGGAACGCAGTGCTTCCCATAGGAGAAAACTGCTACAAATGCGTCACCGATACTGCCTGGAAAAGAATGGGCCAGACCAATATGGCAATGGAACGATAAGATCAATGGGGTACCTAACTTCGAGTTACGGGAAAACAGTGGCGGGCTCCGCCCCACGCCCCGAGGTGCCGGCGGCCGGACTCGAACCAGCGACCAAGGGCTTATGAGTCCCCTGCTCTACCACTGAGCTACGCCGGCAATCAACATCGAAGCCGCCTTGGAGAACAGGCGGCCTCTTTCGGTAGCGGGGGACGGATTCGAACCGTCGACCTTCGGGTTATGAGCCCGACGAGCTACCGCTGCTCCACCCCGCGTCATCAATTTCTAATATAGCGTCCGCGCCATGGAGTGTCAAGTTGGGTGTGTCATGAGCCGCAATGGGTTGCAGGTGCGGCGCAGGGTAGCGGGTGAGTGGCCGTCCTGTCGATAGGGCACCTTTTGCCCGTTTGAGGTCCTGGGCCCCGATGGAACGGGGTGTGTGTAAAGACGCTGTTGTGTCAGCTTGTGGCCATTCGGGGTAGACTTAAAGTTGGTTGCGTTCACTGTCGAGGTGAGGACGATGCGTGGTCTCAGGCGGGCTGTCTTGGTGGCCCTCGCCGCCATGAGTGTCCTGGCGCTAGTAAAGAGTCGGCGTCAGCCTATACGTGTTCCTTTTTCAGGTAGGCCCAAGAGGGTGGTTATCGTAGGGGCGGGATTTGCCGGTCTGAGTGCTCTAAGGGAGCTATCGAGGGTTGTGGCGCCTAGACCCTTCGATCTGATCCTTGTAGACCGCAACGATTATCACGTCTTTACGCCACTTCTGTACCAGGTAGCAGCTGGTGTGGTAAGACCCTCTAGCGTCGCGTACCCTCTGCGGTCCATTGCTTCGGACTACGGCTTTCAGTTTTTGCAGGCACGGGTCGATGCCGTGGACCTGACGCGTCGCGAACTGGCAACGGATAGGGGCCCGATTCCCTACGACCTGCTGGTTTTGGCGCCTGGCAGCCAGGTACAAGATTACGGCATCCCTGGGGTGCGCGAATACGCGATGCCCCTCAAGACAGTTCCCGATGCTGTACGCATTCGGAACAGGGTTTTGGAGTGGCTCGATGCTGCTGAAAGGGAGGCCCCACGCAATCGCCAACGCAACTTGGTGATAGTGGGCGGAGGCGCCACCGGTGTCGAGCTCGCGGGTGCCTTGGTGGCGCTGATAACCGACGTTGCTGGAAGGGAATTTCCGAGACTAAGCTTCGATGACGTCAATGTTGTGCTGGTGGAAGCCTCCTCGAATCTTCTATACAACATGCCGAAGGTCATGGGGCAACGGGCGCTCGAGAGCTTGACGGCCAGGGGTGTGAAAGTGATGCTCAATTCCCGGGTCGAAGAGATTACGCCAAGGTCCGTGAAGATTGCGGGAGGGCAAGAGCTGGGAGGGGCAGTCATAGTGTGGACGGGAGGCATAAAGGGTGGCACTGTGGCCCTGGAAGGGCAGGTACCAACGAGCCGGGATGGGCGCATGTTAGTCAATGAGTTTCTGCAGCTCCCCGGTCGGGAAGATGTATACGTGGCTGGGGACCTGGCATGGTCGGAGGCCCGATCCGAAGGCTTTGGGGCTAGCGCGCAGGCAGCTGTACAACAAGGGGCATGTGTGGGCCGCAACATAATTCGATGCTTGCTTGGCGGGCTTCCAGAAGCCTACCGATACAGGCACAGGGGCGACTTGGTTATCGCGGGTCGATATGGGGCCGTCGCTAATGTTCTGGGCATCACTTTTGACGGTCTACCGGCATGGGCCCTTTGGAGGCTAGTACATTTATTTTGGCTAACGGGATTTCGCAGTCGTCTAGAGGTGCTCCTGGATTGGGCCTTTCTCTATATACGACCTAGGCTACTCAGTCGGGTCGAGGAGGGCTAACGTCTTGGGGCTGAGCGGTTTGCCGCAAACGCTGTCGGAAATGGCGGCGAGAATTGAGGCTTCCGAGTTGCGGCCCACGGCCACATCGGAAGATATCCAGCGCTTGGTAGAGCGAGCCGTTAGGTTGAACCTCAGGGCTGTATGCATCAATCCCTGCCGTGTGCGGGAGGCGGCCGCCTGCAATCCTTCTGCTGACCTTTTGGTTGTCTCTGTTGTGGGCTTCCCGCTGGGGACCAGCACTACATCGACGAAGCTGCGAGAGGCCGAAGGGGCCCTGGACGATGGGGCCGATGAGCTCGACATGGTGGTAAACCTGGGCTGGTTCCTTGGGGGAAACAGGGACCGATGTTTCCGAGAGCTGGCAGAGATGGTGCGCATTTCGCAGCCGCGGACAGTGAAGGCCATCATTGAAGCCGGCTATCTATCAGATTCGGCCATTTACGAGCTGTGCAGACTGGTGGTCGATGCAGGTGTAGGGGCAGTAAAGACCTCTACAGGGTTCGGTCCACCAGGAGCCACTGTTGAGAAGGTGCGGTTGATCCGAAGCGCAGTAGGCCCCAAGCTGCCCATCAAAGCGGCAGGAGGCATACGATCGTGGACGAACGCCATATCGTTGCTTGAAGCAGGCGCAACGTTGATAGGCACCAGCACTCCGGAAGCGGTGCTCTCGGTCGGACCTTCGGACTGAGGCGAAGTGTATATGGAAATCATTGTGACCCATGCCAACACCGATTTCGATGCCCTCGCCTCACTAGTTGCCACTAGTCGGTTGTATCCCAGTGCCTACCCACTTGCGCCCCATAAGCCGAACCGTAATGTCCGGGAGTTTCTAGCCCTCTATGGGGACGAGATCCGCCTCTTCGAGCCTGACGACCTTCCACGGCAACCCGTCACCTGTATGATCCTGGTTGACACCCAGCATATTCCCCGGTTGGAAGGCCTGGGCTTGAGGCCAGCTGACAGCGTTTCCCTGATAGTTTACGACCATCACCCTAAGTCATCGGAGCTGCCAGCTGAGGCAGAGTTTCACACTGGGGAGACCGGGGCAACTTCCACCCTCATGGTGGAGCTGCTGCTTTCGAGCGAGATGTCGATCTCCCAAGTCGAGGCCACCCTGTATCTGGCCGGTATATATGAAGACACGGGTCACTTGACCTTCGCTGACACCACAGCACGGGATCTTCGAGCTGCGGCATGGCTGCTCGAGCAGGGGGCCAACCTACAGATGGTGCAGAGGCTGTTGACCCATGTAATAACCTTCCATCAGCGGCAGATCTTCGAGGAGCTATTACGGACTGCTGAGACCTTTCACTGTCACGATCACACTATTGTGCTGGCGACCGCGTCGGCTCCTGGCACTACCGAGGAGCTTTCCGTGGTGGCCAACCACCTTATGGCCCTCCTCGAACCCGATGCACTCTTCTTGCTGATCAAGCTGGATGGCCATGTCCAGCTTATCGCCCGCAGCACTACAGAGGAAGTCAACGTGGGAGCGATCCTTTCTGAACTGGGGGGTGGGGGCCACCCGAGAGCCGCCGCTGCGCTGGTTAAGGTGGCCGATTTGGACGCTCTGAAAGCCGATCTTAAGGCAGCTTTGCAGCGCCGGGTGGCGCCTGCCCTATCAGTGGAACAGGTTATGGTGCGTCGCGTCATCGAGTTGCGAGCTGACGCTACAGCAGCCGATGCCCATCGGGAGATGCTACGACTTGGTATCCCTCTGGCCGTTGTTGTCGACGGCCAAGGCGTCGTCACAGGGGCGGTATCTAGGAGAGATGTTGACAGGGCCCTTCACCACGGTCTCCCGAATTTGATGCTGAAGACCTTCATGAGACGACGGCCTCCCATGGTAAACGCTACGGACCCCGTATCCAAGGCTCGGACCCTTATGGTGGAGACAGATATGGCGGCTTTGCCCGTTGTCGAAGAAGGCAGGCTGGTAGGCACAATCCTAGCTACAGATATCCTTCGTACCTGGCCAGGGGCTCCGCAGCCGGGAGCCACAGCTGTCGATCTGTCCCAGGAATTGGAGCAGGCCCTTTCTGAGGGCCTGATGGACATACTGCGGCTGATAGGCGTGAAGGCCAGCGAAATGGGCTATCGGGCCTACCTAGTGGGCGGCATTGTTCGCGACGTAGTGTTGCACATTCGCAACTTTGACGTTGATGTAGTTGTCGAAGGTGACGCCATTAAACTTGGTAAGGCTATCGCTTCTGCTCTGGGCCTGGAGATCGTAACTCATCCCCGCTTCGGTACGGCTAAGCTGGACACAGCACGTCTGGAGGGCGTGCCTAGGGAGGCTGGGACCATCGATTTGGCAACGGCTCGAACGGAGTTCTATGCCAGGCCTGGAGCCCTGCCTACGGTCCAACCTAGTTCCCTGCGGCTAGACTTGCTGCGGCGCGATTTTACGGTCAACACGTTAGCGGTATCCCTGAACCCGTCGTCCTTTGGGCGTCTGATCGACCACTTTGGGGGCTTAAGGGACTTGGAAAAGAAGCTCCTCCGTGTACTGCACAACTTCAGCTTCGTTGAGGACCCGACCAGAATGCTTAGGGCTGCGCGGCTCGAGGCGCGTCTGGGCTTTAGGGTAGAAGAGCGGACTGAAGAGCTAATCCATCAGGCCGTGGAACTGGGTCTGTTGGAGACAGTCTCCAGAGAACGGATCTACAACGAGTTGGATTTGATTATGAAGGAAGAGAAGCCCGAGAAAGCGCTCTCGAAGTTGTCGAAGTGGGGTGTCCTAGGGCAGATCCATCCGGGGCTTGTTTTCGACGACAGGTCGGTCCGCTGGTTTGAGCAAGCCCGGGCTGAGCTGTCTACGGTACCGGCCGGCTCGTCCCAACAGTTAGTGGCCACTTACTTCTGTCTGCTAGCCCTCAGCATTCCAGTTGAGGAACATGGAGCACTCGTGGCCAATCTGGGGCTCCGAAAGTCCACCAGAGCTGCTGTACTGGCAATAGATGATGCTTTGGACAAGCTAGAAAAACTAGGCCCAGAACCTGATCCTGGCGACCTTGTGGTGGCTCTAAGGTCTGTGCCCGAGCCTACCTTGTGGGCGATCCGAATAGCCAGGGCATCTACCGAGGTCGCTGGGGCCGTTGCTGCCTACCTTGACCATCTTCGCCATGTCCGTCCCGAGCTCGGAGGCGACTTCCTGCGATCGCTCGGGCTACCGCCGGGGCCCGCGTATCGAAGGATCCTGACAGAGCTGCTGAAAGAGAAGGCCCGTGGTCGCCTACCTACCACCTCCGATGAAGTTGAGTGGATGCGTGCGCAGGTGGAAGAGCTAAGGTCTCGGGCGTAGCCAGACTGTCGAGTGATATACTTGGATGCCCATGGAAGACGCCTACGGGCCTGTGGCCGCGTATTACGATCGCGAATACTCTTCCTATCGAGAGGACTTTCCCCTCTACGAGCATTTTGCCAAGCGGCTTGACTCTCCCTTTCTGGAGGTGGGGTGTGGTACGGGTCGCATCACGAAGCATCTACTGGAGCTGGGTCTGAGGGGAGTCGGTATAGATCCGTCGCCCGCGATGCTTGAGCTGGCCCGAGACCGTCTTGGACCCTGGCTGGTTACAGGCCAGGCAGAGCTGGCGGTCGCAGGGGTACCGGCTATGAAAGGGGTGCCCAAGGGACCCTTTGGCTGGGCTATCTTTGGTCTTTCGGTCTTTGGTCACCTGACCAGCACGGAGCAGCAAGTGAATGCGTTGCACGCTGTCGCTGACAGGCTGGTCTCGGGAGGCCTCGTGGTAATAGATATGCCTGAGCCCTTTTCTAGTTATCCTTTCGATGCACCTACGGCACCTCAGGTGCATTGGATCGATGGCACACCACCTGTAATGAAGCTGGTGCACCGGGTGCCTATTTTCTTCGAGCAGGGCGAGGATGTCACGGTCCTATACGAAGAATGGGAAGCAGGCGGGGCCGTGCGACGAGTTTCCACTCGCTTTAGGTTCCGCTACCTCTTTCCAGGAGAAGCCGAGCTTTTGGCACGGGTGTTAGGGTTGTCCTTAGCCGCTGTTTACGGAGGTTACGATCTGGAGCCCTTTGGTCCTGGCAGCGACAGGCTGATCTTAGTGCTTCGAAAGCCGTAATCCATGGGAGGAAACGATGATAGATGGGGTTGCCATAAAGGAACTGAAAGTGAACGCGGACGAACGGGGATTCCTGATGGAGATACTCAGGGCTGACGATGATATCTTCGAGAAGTTTGGCCAAGCTTACGTCTCACTGAACTATCCGGGAGTCATACGGGCCTGGCACTATCACAAAAAACAGACCGATTATTTCTGTGTGGTGAAGGGCATGGTGAAGGTGGCTCTATATGATGCCAGGGAGGGCTCCCCCACTTTCGGTGAGGTCAACGAGTTTTTTATTGGCGAAAGAAACAACTTGGTGGTGAAGATACCCCCTGGTGTATACCATGGCTACAAGACTATTGGGGTGGAACCGTCCCTGCTCATCAACTTTCCCACAGAGCCATACGATCGACAGCATCCCGACGAATATCGGGTTCCCTACGATTCTTCAGACATCCCCTACAGCTGGGACATAAGGATGGGATAGGATGCCGCTCAGTGACGTTCGCGTAGTCGACCTTACTAGGGTACTGGCAGGTCCGTACTGTACCATGATGTTGGGTGATCTGGGGGCCGAGGTCATTAAAGTCGAGGTCCCAGGTCTCGGCGACGAGTCCCGCCAGTGGGGCCCACCGTGGGCCGGCGGTGAAAGCGCCTACTATCTCTGCGTGAATAGGAACAAGAAGAGCATCACCCTCAACCTGAAGGACGAGGAAGCTCGGACGCTGCTAGTGGAGCTGGTTAAGAAGAGCGACGTGCTGGTAGAAAACTTCAAGGTCGGGACCCTGGAGCGCCTAGGTTTGGGGTACGAAACCCTCCGCGAAGTTAATCCAGGTCTGGTTTACTGTTCAATCACGGGGTTCGGTCCCGAGGGCCCCTACAAAGACAGGCCTGGGTACGACTTTATCGTGCAAGCTATGGGCGGCATCATGAGTATTACTGGAGAACCCGAGGGACCGCCCATGAAGGTGGGTGTGGCCATTGTTGACATAACTACAGGCATGTTTGCGGCCTATGCTATTGTGGCTGCTTTGAGACACCGCGACAGGACTGGCCGTGGTCAACGGATCGATATCTCCCTGCTGGAGTCGCAGGTTGCCTGGCTGGCTAACGTGGCGAGCAACTACCTGGTGTCGGGTGAAGTGCCCCGACGGTATGGCAATGCTCACCCGAACATTGTGCCGTACCAGACATTCCCCACGGCCGACGGGTGGATAGCTGTAGCTGTGGGCAACGACAGGCAATTTGAGCGGCTGTGCAAGGTCATCGGAAGGCCCGAGCTAGCCGATGACCCAAAATTTGCCACCAATCCATCTAGGGTGCGCAACAGGGATGTCCTGGTGCCTATCCTTGAGAAAGTGTTCCTGGGCCGTAGTACTGAGGAGTGGTGCCAGGTCCTCCTGGAGGCTGACATCCCAGTGGGGCCAATTAATACCGTGGACAAAGTCCTTTCGGACCCGCAAGTCATCGCACGAAGTATGGTGCAAGAGATAGACCACCCGTCGGCTGGACGTGTGAAGCTTGTGGGACCTCCCTATAAACTGGCCGACACCCCGGCCCGGCTGCGTTTTCATCCTCCGCTGCTGGGTGAGCACACAGAGGAGATCCTGGGAGGCCTGCTCGGCTTAAGTGAAGAGCATATAGCCCGTCTCAGGGCTAGGGGTGCAATTTAAGATGGGCAGATAGCTCAAGGCTTATGGAACTGGCCTCTCGCAGCAAAAGCAAGGGTAGACGCCGCGACCTTTGGATGTTGCTGCTGGCATATTTGGCTTTGGCCTTGGGCCTGGCCTCTTATCTTGCCCACGCGGGCCCCAAAGTGCCCAGCTGGTTTCAGCTGCTGCCTTTTGCCTCACTGCTTGTCGTTGGCATGACCATCCATTTCTGGTTATCGGTCTTCCGTCGGAGCGCGGCCCAAGGTCTGTTGCCAACCGCTATGCTTTTGGCAGGCATTGGCCTTTTGGTCGCTTACCGCATCGATCCTCAAATTGCCTACAAGCAGGCGTGGTGGATCGCCGCTGGCGGAGTTGTATACCTTGCCACAGAAAGAATTGCGGGAAATTTGCAGTGGATGTCCAGATATCGTTACACGTGGGCCGTGGTTGGCATCGCTCTGGTGGCTCTCACCTTCGTATTTGGCACTGGCCCGTCAGGGAGCAAGCTGTGGTTGAACCTGGGCATCTTCTACTTCCAACCATCGGAGGCTATGAAGCTGACGGTGCCGCTGTTCCTGGCGTCATACCTAAGGGATAACGCCCTGCTCCTCAGGCTCGGAAAGAAGGTGGGACCCATAATTCTGCCCTCCTGGCAGTACCTAGGGCCCATGCTGGCCTTATTGACGTTATGTCTGGCCATGCTGGCTGTTCAAGGAGATCTCGGGCCGGCCTTGCTGATATTCGGCACATCCATTGCCATGATCTACGTGGCAACAGGGCGAAAGGAGTTCGTTACAGGGTCGGTTGGGATATTCCTTATGGGGGCTGGTGCTGCTTACCTGCTTGTACCCCGGGTTAGGGCTCGGTTCGAGGCATGGTTGGATCCTTGGCAAGATCCAGGTGGTGTGGGCTTTCAGGCCCTTCAAGGCATGTATGCCGTCGCAAATGGTGGAGTCTTTGGTGTCGGCCTTGGGTCGGGGTACCCACATCTGGTGCCTGCTGCTCATACCGACATGGTTTTTACTGTTCTTGTGGAAGAGCTGGGAATAATCGGGGGCGTGGGTGTGCTGCTGGCGGCGCTGTGCTACATCTGGGGGACGATAATAGTAGCTCTGCGCTGCCGTGATTCTTTTGCGCGGCTTCTCACGGTGGGGTTGGGCGTCGCCACGGCCCTTCAGACTGTAACCATCGTCGGAGGCAGCATGCGGCTTGTACCTCTAACGGGCATAACGATGCCCTTTGTGAGCTATGGTGGGAGTTCTCTCGTGGCAAACTTCGTCATTCTGGCCATGGTGCACGCCGCATCGGAGCGAGGTGGTTCGTGAGATACCGTCTCGGTGTTCTATGCGTCGTTACGGCGGGTGTAGTGGCACTACTGGGGGTTCTGCAAAGCACAGACGTCTACTGGCTGATTTCCGTGGGTGTTGCTTCCCTTCTGTTGTTCGCAGGCGTTAGTCTGCGACTGGGCCAAGCCGGGATGGCAGAGCGGTGGATACGGCAAGTTGCGGCGTTCATGCTGGTCGCTTTTGTCGCCTTGTTCCTGCATCTCTTGAGGTACGAAGTGGTCGATTTGCGGGCAGCACTAGCGGGCAGCCCAAACTCTCGGCTATTGGGAGACCCGCGAATCGAGCTGAGAGAGGAGCGGACCTATCGCGGCCAACTCCTTGATCGGCGGGGAGTGTGGCTAGCAAGATCTGTTGAGCGCGATGGCGTAATGCTAAGGCAATACTCTCAAAACAAGTGGGGCAACCTCCTTGGATATTACAGTCCCCGAGTGCTAGGAAAGTCTGGGTTGGAGCTTTCGCTAGACGAATTTCTGTCCGGCAAACGTGGCCGAGATCTGATCGGTTTGCTGTACGCGCTTTCTGGCAAGGACACGCCAGGGAACGATGTCTGGCTCACGATCGACGCACGGCTCCAGCAGAGGGCTGATGATCTGCTCGCCGGCAGACCAGGTGCCGTGGTGGTTATGGAGGCCGGCACTGGCGCCTTACTGGCGGCGGCGTCATCGCCAGACTTTGCGCCAGGGGACCTGTCTGACGATTTTTCCGTTGAGAGGCCCGAGGACGCGACCAGAGTGATGGCCAGCTGGCAGAGACTTTCTGGGCGAACTGATGCTCCTCTCCTCAACCGCGCTCTTCAGGGCCTCTATACGCCCGGGTCGGTCTTTAAGACAGTGACGCTCGCTGCCGCCTTGTCCAGCGGGCGGTTCCAACTGGACAGTGGATTTACAGATACGGGTTCCCTGCAAGTGGACGGTCACCTCATCCGCGATCCGAACCGTCCGGATCCCTCCCGACAGCGCTACACCCTTGAGGATGGCTACATATGGTCGTTAAACTCCGTATTTGCCCAGGTTGCTCTATCCCTGGGGCCAGACCAGTTGCAGCAGACTACATCCAACCTTGGCTTTGGCTCCGTGCTTATGGATGACTTTCCTGCTGCGGTAAGCCAGCTCTACAGCACTCCCGGATTCTTGAACAGCCGGCCTGCTCTTGCCGATACAGGCTATGGCCAGGGCGAGATCTGGGCGAGCCCCCTCCAGATGGCTGTCGTGGCAGCTGTAGTAGCCAATAACGGGACCATGCCAAGGCCCTATCTGCTTGAAAAGGTGGTCACACCCTGGGGCGTGACCACCTACGTGCACAAGGTGCAGCAGCGGCCAGTCCTAGACTCGCAGGTGGCCCAGCAAGTCAAGCAGGCCATGGTCGCTTCTGTGAGGTCGGGTTGGGCTAGGCCTGCCGCCCTGCATGGCGTGCAAGTGGCTGGAAAGACAGGCACAGCTGAAAACCCCCATGGTGCA
This sequence comes from Chloroflexota bacterium, assembly GCA_034432775.1. Lineage (GTDB taxonomy): Bacteria > Chloroflexota > Chloroflexia > DAOUBH01 > DAOUBH01 > DAOUBH01. Next base: position 21,434 of record DAOUBH010000033.1, on the reverse strand, counting down.
CCACACGCGTGGTTTGTAGGCTTCGCCCCAGCCGACAATCCTCGGTATGTGGTGGCTGTGGTGCTGGAGAACGGCGGCGACGGTGTCTCTATTGCCCTTCCTGTGGGTAGAGAGCTCCTATGGTATGCTTTAACTCTTCGTTGATTGATAGAGGGCTCGAAACAGTGCCAAGGTTCCAGCCTTGAACTCAGATCTGCTACCGCAGGCCAGCGCTATTGCGGGGTGTAGTTGGGCCACCTGGTTCACCATTTCCTGCACTATCGATCTGATCTCCCATTGGGCAGATGGCTCCAACCTCACCCTGGACATTTCCACTAGCTCCCTGGCGTTGAGTTGTATCAGTACGCGAATGCGATGGCCGTTGGCGATAAGGAGTTCGGAGCTCCTGTCGCTTTCAAGCTGACGGAGACCTTTCTCCAGCTCTTCAATACCCTTCAAATACGTGTCCTTCAGACCTGCCTCTTCGATGGAAGGCGGTACGACTGAGCCTAAGGCTAGGGTATGGCCCTGCCGAATCTGGGTTGTCATCCGGTGGCGGACCAGTTGGTGATATGCGGTCTCTGACAGCTCCAGCTGGAATCTGTATACGACCGTCTCGAAAGCCCTTAGTACGGTATCGTGGGCCTCCAGTCCACGGAAGGCAGAAAGTATAACGCCATCGAGGGATGCTGAGTCTAGGGCGCTTGGAACGGCCTGCAGCTCTGCTACAGATGCTCGACCAACACTGAATAGTAGCGCCGGGATCAGGTCCCGTTGGTCAAGGGGATGGGCATCGAGAAGTTGAACTGGCTGGGTATGACCTGTGGTGCTTATTGGGAGTCGACGGGCTGCATCTTCCAGTGAAGCCAATGCCTCCGAAGGATAGGTTAAAGCACGGATGTACTTTTCTGGGAACAGGCTTGGTGCCAGCGGATGGAGGGCCTCAAAAAGGGCTTTGCCCAGTGTCGTTGCTTCCGGTCGATCGGACGAGAGGAGTCTGCACATGATAAGAGCCCATTCTCTCGCGTTGGCCGTAACTCCAATTTGGGTGGTCTGAGCGAGGGGTAGTACGTATCGGGCGTCCTCGGTGGCCCGTCGGCGTGCGGTCTCTTCCTTTAGTGTAGGATTGACCCTTAGCTGAAAGGCAGTCAACCCCTGATAGAGCTCCTGATAAGCCGCTAGGGCCGACAGAAGGGTGCGCTTATATATGGTATGCTGCGGGCCTTTCCTGAAGGCTTCAGGTACGAAGAACTTGTGCTTGACTCTCTCGAAGGGAATATATCTTGCACTTTGCTGAGTGTACGATGCCAGCCGATGGCTGACGAGATCCAACGACAAATGGCGCGGTATATCCCATATGGCTACGCTGAAGGTACCGTGTTCTGCGACCGAGTTGTGGCCATATTGATAGACTATCCGTTCGTTCCGTGCTCGGGCCAGGGTCGTGTTCTGCTTGGCCTCACGCACAAGTTGCGGTATTGGTGTCGGATCCCTACTAATACGGGCCATCCCGGCAGTGATACCTTCGACGTTTCGCGGGAAACCCACCACTTTGACCATAGGTCGGTACGCCCACATAGCACAGTTCCCCCTATGGGCAGGCTTAGCGGTCGGCGATAATTATATACCCATCGGTGGTTGAGGGTTCTAGAGGTAGTCTGGGCCCAATAGCCGCTCGATGTCTTTTTCTTCCATGCCGAGGTGGTGGGCGATCTCGTGTATGATGGTACGAAGGATCTCCTGTCGAAGGGCTTCCATAGAAGTTGCGGCTCTCTCTAACGGTTTTCTATATAGGACTATGCTGTCAGGCAGGGCCATGGAGTATCCATGCCGTAGCGTCCTTGGGAGTCCCTGATACTGGCCCAGACGTGTGGGATCGTCTGGAGCCTCATCTTCCACGCGGAAAGTTACATTGTCAAGTAGCCTCACCACAGAATCAGGCAGGCCAGCCAGGACTTCTGCGACCAGGCCCTCGAAGCGTCGCCTCCTCTTAGATTCCATGGCCCTTTTGGGATCCCACAGCACCATGCTGACAAGCCCCGGTTGTCTCAGCTGCGCTTCGGACTGCTTGCTGCTACAATGTTTCGGCTGGAGGTGCTACACCCATGACGCAACTGGAACCGAACCTATTTTCACACATCGACCACGAGGTTGCACGATGGGGCATCTTCGATCACGAGGATAGGGTAGTCGCTGCGGTTTCAGGGGGTCCGGACTCCCTTCTGCTACTTCTCTGGCTGCACAGCCGTGCTTCCAGGTGGGGTCTGGAGGTGCGGGTGGCCCACTTCGACCATCGGCTGCGGCCAGACAGTGGTGAGGATGCCGCCTTCGTAAGATCCCTTTGTGAAAAGATGGGGTTGCCGTGCAGCGTGGAAACAGCAGAAGTGGCAGAGCTGGCAGATCGTTGGGGGACAGGTATAGAGGATGCAGCTCGTCGAGCGCGGTACGCCTTTCTAGCACGGTATGCTATGGAGAACCACTGTTCTAAGCTGGCGCTTGCCCACACCGCTGACGACCAGGTGGAAACTGTAATTATGCATCTCATCAGGGGAGCAGGTCTGGCTGGACTGGTAGGGATGCAGCCCCTTGCACCCTTTCCCCACCGGCTATTTCCGGAGGGAAGGTCGTTAAAGCTGGTCAGGCCTCTGCTAACCTTGTGGAGAAGCGATGTCGAGGAAGCACTCCGGCAACTGGGCTACACACCGAGGCGCGATCCTACCAATGCGGATCCGTCGTATCTGCGCAATCGGCTCCGCATGATCGTCATCCCCGAGTTGGAACTCATGGCACCCCGCGTACGGAACAACATTTTGAGGATGGCGCGAACCCTCGCCTTGGATTCCGACTATATAGCGAAGGCAGCCGACGGCCTCCTGCGGATGACTGCGAAGGTGGAGCCGACATGGGTAGCATTCGAACTCAAGGGCCTAAAGGCGGCCCACCCGGCGCTCTTTGCACGCATGGTGCTGAGGGCAGCTGACCAGGTTGCTGCCCTCGATGGGCACGAGGTGGAAGAACAGCATCTCTCTTTGGTCTGGCACTTGCTGGAAGAAAGAGAGGGTACCCGCTCCATCGACCTGCCAGGCGGCGTTGTTGCGAGCAGTGACGGAACGTTTCTGCTTATTGCGTCCAAAGATTCGGTGCCTAGGGCTTTCAGCACCCTTTACGACCTGCCGATAATGGAGAAAGAGGTGGAACGCTTGGTGGTGCCGGGAGTCACCCAACTTTCTCAAGACTGGGAGCTGGCCGCGGAGCTGATCGACCGGCAGGACGTAAAAAAGTGGAGCAGTGCGAGGGTAGCCCATTTGGACTTCGATCTTCTGAGCGACTTGGTCGTGAGGCGCAGGAGAGAGGGAGATAGATTCCAACCCCTTGGCATGGACGTACCGAAGCGTCTGCAGGACTTTCTCGTGGACGAGAAAATTCCCATGCTCCTAAGGGATCGGCTTCCCCTGGTTGTGAGCGGCGATACCATCGCATGGGTATGCGGTGTTCGCATTTCGGACCGATTCAAAGTAACCGAGACCACGCGCAGGGTCCTTCGTCTCGAGGTGAGGAAACCAGCGAGCGGCAATGTTTGACGAAAAAAGGATTGTAGGTGAGGTGCTTATCACCCAAGAGGCCTTGCAGCGTAGGGTAGCTGAGTTGGCCCACCAGATCAGGACAGATTATGCCCACGACGACCTGGTGGTGGTGGGAGTTCTCAAGGGGGCCATCATGTTCATAGTTGATCTGGTGCGGATGTTGCCCTTTCATCTGGAAATAGACTTCATGGCGATTGCCAGCTACGGTACTGGCAGCGAAACTAGTGGGGTGGTAAAGATCCTCAAAGACCTCGAAACCGATATAGCCGGACGCCGTGTTCTAGTAGTGGAAGACATAGTGGACACCGGGCTGACGTTGTCCTATATTCTTCGGCTTTTGCAGTCGCGTGGACCCGTTGAGATAAGGGTATGCGCTCTACTGGACAAGCGGTCTCGACGAAGGGTAGAGGTTCCGCTCCACTATGTGGGGTTCGAGATACCCGACAAGTTCGTTTTGGGATATGGGCTGGATTACCTGCAGCTGTACAGGAACCTTCCCTATGTGGGAGTAGCTAGTGCTGAAGCCCTGGAGGCCATGGGCGGCCCGTAAGCGTTTTAGGATATGTCCCCATGGTCTGGTATAATGCCATTGGGTTAAAGGAAATCTTAAGGGTTGTGGTCCGAACCTTCGGACTGTCTGGAGGACTGGATGGGCGATAATAGATGGCTGAAGAACAGCTTTATCTATCTGGTGATTTTGGTGGCAGTCCTGGCGCTGTTCTTCACCATGATGAATCCGCCGGCTGGAAATCGCGAGACTATCCCTATAACTACTGTGGTAGATCAGGCAAAGGCCGGCGAAATTGCCAAGATTATAACCAACGAGGACAACAACACCATAACCATCAAATACAAGAACAGCGCTCGAGAGGACACCTCCATCAAAGAGCCTGGTCCCCTTAGGGACTACCTCCAGAAGGCTGGCGTGCCTGAGGACAAGATGCCTACCATCGAGGTAAGGCCTGCGAGCCAATGGGGCAACTGGCTGGGAACTCTGAGCTTCATATTGCCGACTCTGTTTTTGGTAGGTATCTTCCTCTTCATGATGAGGCAAGCCCAGGGCACCAACAATCAGGCTCTGTCCTTTGGGAAGAGCCGGGCGCGAATGTTCGTAGGTAACAAGCCTTCTGTAACTTTCGCCGATGTGGCTGGGGTGGACGAAGCCAAGCAAGAACTGCAGGAAGTGGTCGAATTCCTTAAGTATCCGGAGCGGTTCGCTTCATTGGGAGCTCGGATACCTAAAGGCGTGCTCTTGGTAGGCCCGCCAGGAACGGGCAAGACCCTTCTTTCTAGGGCAGTAGCTGGTGAGGCTGGAGTTCCATTCTTCTCCATATCGGGCTCCGAGTTTGTAGAGATGTTCGTGGGTGTAGGCGCGAGCCGTGTCAGAGACCTCTTCGACCAGGCGAAGCGCAACGCTCCTTGCATCGTATTCATCGATGAGATAGATGCTGTGGGCCGGCAAAGAGGAGCAGGCCTGGGTGGCAGCCACGACGAGAGGGAGCAGACGCTCAACCAAATCCTGGTCGAAATGGATGGGTTTGACACGAACACGAATGTCATCGTTATAGCTGCTACTAACCGTCCCGATGTGCTTGACCCGGCTCTTCTTAGACCTGGGCGGTTCGATAGACAGGTGGTGCTGGATAGGCCCGACATACGGGGCCGAAGGGCCATCCTTGAGGTTCACGTAAGGGGCAAGCCCCTGGATAAGGACGTCTCCCTCGATGTGCTGGCAAAGCAAACTCCTGGCTTCAGTGGGGCGGATCTGGAAAACTTGGTCAACGAGGCCGCGATCCTGGCCGCCAGGAAGAACAAGAAAGTAATCAGTATGCAGGAGTTCGAGGAGGCAGTTGACCGGGTGATTGCTGGCCCCGAGCGTAAGAGCCGCATAATTGGAGAGCGTGAGAAGGCCATCACGGCTTACCACGAGGTCGGGCACGCTCTAGTGGCTCGCTTCCTGCCCAACGTCGATCCAGTCCACAAAATCAGCATCATCGCTAGAGGTATGATGGGAGGCTACACACGGGTGTTGCCTACCGAGGACCGGTACCTCTGGACACGATCGCAATTCAAGGACTTCCTCGCCTTCGCCCTGGGTGGTCACGTGGCAGAGGAGCTGATCTTCAACGAGATTACCACTGGACCAGGAAATGACATTGAGCGAGCCACCCAGATAGCACGGCGCATGGTAACCGAGTACGGCATGAGCAAAAAGCTAGGTCCTGTGGCCCTGGGCCGAAAGGAAGAGTTGGTCTTCCTGGGGAGGGAGATAGCTGAACAGCGCAATTACTCCGACGAGATAGCTTACGAGATCGACAAGGAGATCCGGGCCCTGATCGACGAGGCTTACGAGAGGGCTAGGGCTATCCTGACAGAACACCGGCACAAGCTCATAGAGATTTCCGAACTCCTTATACAGAAGGAGACTCTGGAAGGCGAAGAGTTCGAAGCTATCTTTGATACTCCGAGACCTGAGCCGCGCCCGGTCAAGCGGCCTGCTTTGGTTGCTGCCTCGGAGGGTGAAGCCAAGGATGTGAAGGGTGCGGAAGCCGCCTCAAGAGGTACGGACGCCAAGCCCAAGCCCCTTCGGCAGGCTCCGGCTCTTTAAAGGCCACGTGTTCCCGCAGGCACGGTAGCCAAGGGCTATAGAAGCTGGCGGTCAGCTATGTAGGCCAATGCAGGTATGGGCTTGACTGCATCTGTGTGCGTGACATCCTCTGTCCGTTGGCCCATGGTTGGGGGCCTGCCTACCGGGTAAGAAAGTGTCGGCGAGATCCTGTGTCCATGGCGTGTGATGGCTCACCTCTGCCTAGGGGGTGGGCCAGTGTATTCTATCTTCTGATAAGGTAGTGCCCGGAAAGGCTTCTCCCTAGTCTGTTCTTCATGGACATGGGCGCACAGACCTGCAGCCCTACCGATTACGTAGAAGGCCTTGCCAAAGCGCCAGTCTAATCCCATATCCAGCATCAAGGCGGCTATGGCACCATCGATATTCATGGACAAAGTACGTCTAACGCGGTTCCGAAGTTGGTCTTCCACCAACTCGGCCAGCCGGACGTAATTCGCCGCGATGCCCATCGCCTTGGCCATGTCCAGAAGCTTGATGGCGCGGGGATCCCGGGTATGTACTGGGTGACCATATCCTGGGAACCGTTCGTTGGCGTCTGTGACCTGTTGGACCAGTTTCGCGGCCGAAGCGGGCAGGTCTGAAAGATCGGCACTTAAAAACAGCTTAGCACACGCCTCTACTGCACCGCCGTGGTAGTCGCCCAAAGCTAGTATCCCTGCTGCTACGGCCGATGGCAACGGAACTCCGCACGAGGCTACAATGCGGGCGGCATCTGTCGAAGGTGCTGCCAAGCTGTGATCCGAGGCAGCCACCAACATGGCTTCTATGAGTTTTCCTTCTCCGCGGCGGGGTAGCTCGCCGCTCATGAGAAGGAACACCACGTCGCCAAAGGAGCGGGTCTCCATAAGCTCGGTAATCTCATATCCGCGTATCCTTACTTCGTCCGGGCCGACTTCGGATATGGAGGTTCTCCAGGGCTCCCACGGCATTCTTTATCCCTCCTCGGTCGTTACATAGAGCTTGTTTACAGTGATCGCCTTGACAGGGCATGCTGTCACGCACAGATCACAGAGCAAGCACTCGTCCTCAAGCTCCTCCACGGCGGATACTGAGTCATCTAAGTAGGATAGAATGTCCACCGGGCACACAGATAGGCAGAGGCGGCACCCTTGGTGTGCAGTGCAGAGACTCTGATCGACTTCGACCCGAATGAAAAGCCCCATCGTCCCTTAGGTCAACACTGTTCTGAGAATGGCGGGTATCTCGCTTAACCTGTCGGCAACAAGTACGCCGGCGGCCCTGAGCATTCGGACCTTGTGCGCAGGTCTTCCCAGCTCGCCTTCCACTAATGCAGCGGCGTGGCCGAAGCGTTGGCCTGGCAGGTTGTCGGTGAATTTTCCAGCAATGAAGGCAGCTACGGGTAGCGGATAGGGGTGTTCCATCAGGTATTGTGCTAGCTCTTCCTCCATGGTGGTACCCGGTTCTCCAAAGATCAGGACCGCGCGCGTGGCATCGTCGGATGTTAGGATTCGCAGTAGGTCCGTGTATGTGCTGCCAACTATGGGATCGCCTCCGATGCTTATGCAGATGCTCTGGCCGATACCGTTTAGGGTCAGCATGCTGGCTAATTCTGTGGTCATGCCGCCGCTCCGGGACAAGATGGCTACTGGTCCCGGAGCGTAAGCGCGGCGCGTTGCCTCCGCGCTTCCTCCTGCCATGCCGAGCCGGGTCTTCCCTGGCACAATGATGCCCAAGCTGTTGGGTCCTACGAGAATTGCCCCAGCCCTCTTAGCGATAGCGATGGCCTTAAGGGCATCGTGGCGAGGCACCCGTTCTGTCATACCTACAATGACGCCTATGCCAGCGTCCGCGGCTTCCCACACCGCATCGAGGAAGCTGGACGGCGGCACCACCACTACGGAAGCTTGGGCCCCATGGAGAGACACGGCTTCTGAAACTGTGTCGTAGACGGGGATGCCGTCTATCGTCTGGCCTCCTCGGCCCGGTGTCACCCCAGCCACCACTTTAGCTCCGTAGGCCAAGGATTCCCTGGCAACGACCAGGCCTTCCCGGCCCGTGATTCCTTGAACAATTACACGGGTATCAGCATTTAAAAGCTTCACGGCCATCAATCCGTGCCGCGATTAAATCGACAACCACATCTAAGGCCATCTCTCTTCCCATGGTCTCGATGCCATAGCGCGACAATAGTAGCCGGGCTTCCTCTTCCCACGACCCGGGTACTCTGAAGGCTACGAGGGTGCTCTTTGGATCTCGGCCTGCCGAGAGGATGCCTTTGATAGCTCCTCGAGCTATGAGGTCTGCCCGTGTATTGCTTACCACATTCATTATGACAGCCAGGTGGCGAACGCCCGGCTTGCGCAGCAAAAGTTCCGTTAGTGCGGCGACCTTCCGCACCGTTGGGTTGCCTCCGATCTCACAGTAGTTGGCGGGGCGTAGACCGGCATTTAAGACAGCATCGAAGATGGTCAGGCTTGCACCTCCTCCGCCTATGAGAAGAGCCAGGTCGCCGTCGAATTCCACGAGGCGCCCCGCCACGCCTCGGGAATCGCTTCTGTCGATCTCCTCGGCTGCTGCTTCAATTGCGGTCTTGCTCACCCCGTCATCCTTGGGGACTCTCGGCTGGCGGTATAGGGCATCGTCGTCGACCTCGATCCTTGCATCTAGAGCAATCCAGTCGCCGCCCGAGAGGGCCAAGGGGTTTATTTCCAGCAGAGTGGCGTCCAGATCATAGAAGGCCCTTACGAGGGCTAAGATTACTTTCCCAAGGGAGACGGCGTGAGTGCCTCTGTAGCCGACACATGTGGCGGCATGGCGGCCCAGCCAAGGGGGTATAGGCTCTAGAACTGAGAGGGGGAACACGAAGGGCCGACCCCTTCTTTCGATGCCAGTGCCTCCGCCCCGGGACACTAGTAGTACTGGAGATCGTGTCGCAGGGTCTATGGTCACGCCCACATAGAGGAGGTCGGCGGCATCCACCGGCTGCTCGACCAGCACGGCCTCCACTTTGTAACGCCCTAGGGCGCTGCCTAGAAGCTTTGACCCCCAGTCCATCCCTTCAGCAACACTGTTACAAAGCACCACCAGGCCTTTTGTTGCCCTGTCCTTCAAGGGGACCTGGGCCTTGAGATATACGGGCGGTGGAAGCTGCGAAAACGCGGCAGAAAGCTCATCGAGGGAGTTCACTAGACGTGAAAGAGGTACCGATATTCCGAAGGCACCGAGAAGATCCTTCGATTGTGCTTCTGTAAGCTTCATTCATCCATTTAAGCACCTTCGGGAGGATGGCGTCAAACACTGAACGCCAGAGGAAACTGAGCCGTCGTTTTTATGGGTCCCTTTGCTGTAATACGGAATTCGGAGCGGTTCCCGAGATGAGCGGATTTGGATATGGATTCCGGTGCGATGCTGCCCAATGGTAGATCTCCCTTGACAACGCAGGCTGGCATGCTATACTTACTGTGACACAATATATTGTGTCCATGAGGTTGGCGGACACAATATATTGTGGATATGTGGAAAAGGTGTTGAATTCGGGTGCGTTGTCCCTACTGTCAGTACAGTGAGAGCCGAGTTATCGATTCCAGGGATATTAGTGGTGCGGTTAGGCGCCGAAGGGAGTGCCTGCGTTGTGGGCTGAGGTTCACCACCTACGAGAGGGTGGAGAATGTCAGTCTGACGGTGGTGAAGCGCGACGGTAGGAGGGAGCCGTACGATCGACGCAAGGTGCTGGAAGGGATGAGACTGGCATGTGCTAAGCGTCCGGTGTCCATGGAGGTTTTAGGCAGGGCAGTGGACGATATCGAAGGTCAGCTGTTTAGGCTGGGGGAGGCAGAGATCCCCAGCCGCATTATAGGTGAGCTAGTCATGGACAAGCTCAGGGAGATCGATGCGGTTGCCTACGTACGCTTCGCATCTGTATATCAGAGCTACAAGGATCTAGAAGAAATGAGGGAAGCAATAGACAGGTTGACGCGCGAGCGCGAGGAGCGGGGTACAGTGTTGGACCATGACATCACTCAGGAGAGGCTGACATGAAGCGGGTAGAGCGCAGAAAGGGCACGTGGTCGGTTCCAGCTCTCAGGGTGCTGGAGGAGCGATATCTTGCGAAGCGGAACGGCAGGCCGGTGGAGACGCCAGATGAGATGTGCTGGCGGGTAGCTGCCGCCGTTGCCGAGGCAGAGCGGCTGCACCCAGGCGGGAGCATAACGGCAGAGGAGGCTGCCGAGGCCTTTTACGAGCTCATGGTCACCAGGAAGTTTTTGCCCAACTCTCCGACGTTGATGAACGCGGGTAAGGGAAACGGACAGCAGCTATCGGCATGTTTCGTGCTGCCCGTCGAGGACAGCATGGAGGGCATCTTCGATGCCCTCAAATATGCAGCCATCATCCACAAGAGCGGTGGGGGTACGGGGTTTGCCTTCTCGCGCTTAAGGCCCGAGGGCGCGGAGGTGAGCACGACGCAGGGAGTCGCCAGCGGTCCGGTCTCCTTTATGAAGGTTTTCGACGCGGCTACGGAGTCCGTGAAACAGGGCGGTGCCCGGCGGGGGGCCAACATGGGGATCTTGCGGGTGGACCATCCCGATATCCTCAAGTTTATAGAGTGCAAGTTGGATGGAGGCATAACCAACTTTAACATTTCCGTGGCTGCGACCGATGCCTTTATGCGGGCTCTGGCCGATGATGGAGAGTACGACCTTGTAGCTCCCCACACTGGGCAAGTGGTGGGCAGGTTGCGGGCCAGGGAGGTCTTCGATCGGATCTGTCGAGCTGCTTGGGCTACTGGCGATCCAGGCATGATATTCATTGACCGTATAAATCGCTCTCCGGCAAATCCCACACCCGAGCTGGGCATGATCGAGGCCACGAACCCCTGTGGTGAACAGCCGCTACTGCCCTTCGAGGCATGTAATTTGGGTTCGATTAACCTCTCGCTCATGGTCACGGATGACTGGGCTGGTATCGACTGGGGCGAACTGGAAAGAGTAGTTAGACTCTCGGTAAGGTTCCTCGATGACGTTATAGATGTGAATCCTTATCCCTTGCCTCAAATTCACGAAATGGTCAAGGGCAACCGCCGGATCGGCCTTGGGGTAATGGGCTGGGCGGATCTGCTTTTCAAGCTTGGGATCCCCTACGACAGCGAAGCAGCGCTGGAATTAGCAGAAGAGCTGATGGGCTTCATCAACAAGGTCGGGCATGAGGAGAGCGCCAAGCTCGCCCAAGAGCGGGGTCCATTTCCCAATTGGCCACGATCGATTTACCGCAATGGCCCTCCTCTTAGGAACTCTACAGTAACTACCATCGCACCGACAGGAACCATCTCCATAATTGCCGACTGTTCAAGTGGCATAGAGCCTGTCTTTGCCCTAGCCTTCACTCACAGGGCCAATGGGCGGGAGCTGGAGTTCATCAATCCTGTCTTTAAGGAGACTGCAGAGAGGCGGGGTTTTGCCAGCGCTTCTCTTTTCGAGGCAGTGAGTCGACAGGGCACCCTAAAGGGGCTGGATCTCCCGGAAGATGTGAGGCGAGTGTTCGTAACCGCCATGGAAATAGACCCTGAGTGGCATGTAAGGATGCAGGCGGCCTTCCAGAGGCATACCGATAACGCCGTGTCCAAGACCATCAATATGCCCAATTCTGCAACGGTGGATGATGTAAAGCGCGCTTATCTGCTTGCTTATGAGCTTGGGTGTCTCGGTATCACCGTGTTCAGGGACGGCTGTAAAGGCACTCAGGTCTTGAACGTAGGCACGGGAAGAGATGCTGAACAGCGTACGGCGGCGCCTGTGGCTGTGAAGCCGCGGCCCGAGGTGGTATCGGGGTATACCAGGCAGGTAAAGGCCCCGGAAGGCACCGTGAACATTACCCTCAACAGTGACAAGGATGGACTTCTCGAGGTGTTCATAAACGTTGGGAAGGCGGGCAGCGACATTGCAGCTCTTGCAGAGGCATTGGGTCGCCTGATATCCCTGACCCTGAGAATGCCCTCGCCTATGAGTCAAAACGACAGGGCGAAGGAGATAGCTGGCCAGCTTAAAAATATAGGCGGCAGTCGCTTTGTAGGCTTCGGCCCCAACAGGGTGCGATCTCTGCCAGATGCAGTGGCGCAAGCGTTGGAGAAACACCTGGGCATCGGCCAAGAGAACGGCAACAATGGGAATGGAACCGTTGTCTCGAAGATCACGGGTAACCTTTGCCCGGAGTGTGGCAACAATTCCCTGGTCTTTGAAGAAGGTTGCCGCAAGTGTCCCGTGTGCGGGTACAGCGAGTGTTGAGGAAGGCTCATCGCTTCTCCGGACCCGTGCCCGGGCTTTAGGAGGGACTAGGGTCACCTGGCGACGTTCTGCGCGGTCTCCTACGGCAGGTCTCCGGTCTCAACCCTTTGTAGGTGGATGAGACGGTGCCTGTATGCGTGCCTACTTGCTACTGGGGTGGTTCTGGCCCTGGTAAGCCCGATTGAGGCTGAAACCACATACCTGGTGCAGCCTGGCGATACTCTGAGCGGGGTAGCTGATAGGTTTGGGCTCACCGTGGAAGAGCTGGCCAGAGCAAATGCTATCTCGAACTGGGATCTCATCTTCTGGGGCACTGAGCTGCGCATTCCTGAAAGGACTCGTAGCCTCGGCTATGTGGTTAAGCCAGGCGATACTCTGGGTGCTATCGCCGGAGTCTTCGGCGTCAATGTGGCGGACCTGGTTCGAGAGAACCCTGATATATCGGACCCAAACCTGATTTATCCTGGCCAGCTTATCCGTGTGCCTGCGAGAGGCGGCGGGGGAGATGTGGCGGTGGCCCCGCGCGGGAGTGTGCGCGGCCTAATTGCCGACCATGCAGCCCGATATGGATTGGACCGCCACTTGGTGGAGGCACTGGCCTGGCAAGAAAGTGGCTGGCAGCAAAACGTGGTGAGCGCTGCCGGAGCGTCAGGCGTGATGCAGATCATGCCTTACACAGCCCAGTGGCTATCTAGCGACGTATTGGGCGTACCCCTAGATGTAGTTGGAAGTGTATCGGACAACGTTATGGCTGGTACGGCCTATCTTAAGTGGCTTCTGGAGCGGACCTCCAGTGTGGAGATGGCTATCGCTGCCTACTACCAAGGCCTGGCAAGTGTCCAAGAGCGCGGACTGTTGCCAGACACTCGGCAGTTTGTGGCAAATGTGATGGCTATTTACCAATATATCCTCCGTTTCGGAGAGCCACCGGTGCAGTAGGTTTCCCTGAGGCTCTAAGGGGAGTGGTATAATCTGCATGTTGAGGCGCGTCAAGCGGCCTGGGATTTGTTGCCCGGGCTCTTTTGTTGTGAGATGCGAAAGCTCGGTGAGGGGAGGTGAGTAAAGTGGCCATGGGCGAATGTCCCGAATGTGCAACCCGTTGGGAGTTGGGCAATGTCGAACGGGGAGAGATTGTGGTTTGCCCCGAATGTGGATCCGAACTAGAGGTAGTGGCTACAGATCCAGTGGAACTGGCTCCAGCTCCTGAGGAAGAGGAGGATTGGGGCGAGTAATAGCCCTACTGAACGTGGGGGTGGAGGTACATGCCAAGCAAAGTAGGGATCCTATTGTCCATCAGAAGGGTCGAAGAGAAGCTACTGTTCGAAGCCTTCAGAAAGCGGGGCATCGAGCCAGTGCCCATCGACGATCGCGAGGTAGTTTTCGACCTCCAGCAGAACTCCTTTGCTACCTTTGATGTGATTCTGGAGAGATGCATAAATCACTCCAGAGCTCTCTACGCTTTGAAGATCCTCAATGACTGGGGGGTGAGGACTGTAAACACCTTCGAGGTAGCGGACATCTGTGGGAACAAGCTCCTCACCACCACGGCGCTAATCAAGCATGGTGTACCTACACCCCGCACTATGGTCGCGTTTACGCCCGAATCGGCGCTGGAGGCTATCGAAAGGCTTGGGTATCCGGTGGTGCTGAAGCCTGCTATTGGTTCGTGGGGCCGGCTGCTTTCGAAGGTCAACGATCGGGATGCGGCCGAGGCGCTTCTGGAACACAAGCAGATTTTGGGAACTTACCATCACTCTGTCTACTATATTCAGGAGTACATTCCGAAACCCGGTCGAGACATCCGGTCGTTCGTGGTTGGCGACGAAACCATTGCGGCTATTTACAGATACTCTCCGCACTGGATCACCAATACGGCCAGAGGCGGGAGAGCGGTCAACTGCCCTATAACCCCTGAAATCGACCAGCTGTCTCGAGCGGCTGCCAAGGCCGTAGGCGGTGGGGTTCTCGCCATAGACCTCTTCGAGACAGACCAAGGCATCATGGTAAACGAGGTGAACTATACCATGGAGTTCCGCAACTCCATTGATGTGACGGGGGTTGACATCCCTGGTCGCATCGTGGACTACATTTTGGAGGTAGCCCGCGGGTGAGGGTGTCAATCGTTGGGGCCTCGGGGTATGTGGGGGGCGAGCTGCTTCGGCTCCTTTTGCGCCATCCGAAAGTGCAGGTAGCCCAGGTCACATCCGAAAGCAATGCTGGCAAGTTTGTCTATCACGTGCATCCCAACTTGCGTAAGGTGACCGATCTTCGCTTTGTGTCTCTTGAGGAGCTGAAACCCGTCGATTTTCTGTTTTTGGCACTGCCCCATCGCTCGGCCATGCACAGTATAGATCGTTTTCTGGCCCTGGCGGATAGAGTTATAGATCTCAGCGCGGATTTTCGCCTCAAAGACCCAGCCGACTACCTCAAGTATTATGGGCATACCCATCCCAGGCCTGAGCTTCTCGGGAGGTTCGTGTACGGGATCCCTGAACTTCATCGAGAGGAACTGAAGTCAGCCCAGTGGGCCACTGGTGCTGGTTGCCTGGCAACTGCCACCATTCTGGGGTTGGCGCCCCTCTTCCGCCGCGGGGTTGTACGCCCAGATCTTGTGATTGTCGAAGCCAAGGTGGGGTCATCTGCAGGTGGCAATAAGCCTAGTCCTGCCACCCACCATCCCGAACGGAGCGAGGCGATACGTTCATTCCAACCTACTATGCACAGGCATACAGCAGAGGTTGAGCAGGAGTTAGCGTTCCATGAGCGGCCCCGGGTGCATTTTTCAGCCACAGCAGTGGGACTTGTGAGAGGTGTCCTGGCGACATGCCACGTTTTTCTTAAGCATGAGATCTCTGAGAAAGAGCTTTGGGCAATCTATCGAGAAGCATATGGAAAGGAGCCCTTCATAAGGATAGTCAAGGAGAGGACGGGCATCTATAGGTACCCTGAGCCGAAGATCCTGACGGGGACTAACTTCTGCGATATCGGCTTTGAACGAGACGAGGGCTCGGAGCGGGTCGTGGTGATGGCAGCCTTGGACAACCTGGTGAAGGGTGCAGCCGGCAACGCCGTTCAGGCTATGAACGTGATGTTGGGCTTCGACGAGGACAGCGGTCTCGAATTTCCAGGGCTTCATCCTATCTGAACTGGATCAGTGTTGTCCAGGCGGTGGGATCGATGATAGTGGTCAAAGTTGGCGGTGGCTCGGGGATCGATTACGAAAAGGTCTGCAGGGATGTCGCCCATTGCTGGCAGCTGGGAACACGTATGGTGTTGGTGCACGGGGGCTCCCACGCAACGAACCTGCTCTCAGAACGCCTTGGCAAGCCTCCTAGGTTCGTAAGCTCTGTTTCGGGCATCGAGAGCCGGCTGACCGACAGAGAGACCCTGGAAATTTTCACCATGGCATACGTTGGAAAAATCAACAAGCAGCTGGTAGAGCGGCTGCAGTCCCTTGGCGTCAATGCGGTTGGCCTCAGTGGCTTGGACGGGGCTCTTCTTGTAGGTCGCCGAAAGGCGTCCATCCGTATCGTGGAGGGTGGCAAGCAAAAAGTCATCAGGGACGACTACACCGGTAAGGTGGAAAAGGTAAATGTGGGTCTGCTGTCCCTGCTTCTGGAGCATGGGTACCTTCCTGTAATAACTCCGCCCGCGCTTTCCTACGAGGGGGTAGCGATAAACGTTGATGCAGACCGGGCTGCTGCTGCTGTAGCAGTAGCGATAGGTGCTAAAACCCTAGTCATTTTGTCCAATGTCCCCGGCCTGTTGCGAGATGTTGGAGATCCTGAGTCAATCGTGACAGCCATCCCACGGGATAAGCTCAAGGACTACATGCACCTTGCTCTGGGGCGCATGAAAAAGAAACTGATGGCTGCTGCTGAGGCTCTCGACGGTGGGGTGAGCCGAATAGTAATAGCGTCGAGTAATGCCGATCGACCCATTACCAGCGCCCTGGAAGGCCATGGCACGGTGATAGAATGAGCTCTTATGACATAGAGCTCCGGTACGAGGTACCCGTTTATTCCAAGCGCGGCATTACATTGGTGCGCGGCCGGGGTGCTACTGTCTGGGACGATCACGGCCGTGAATACATTGACTGCGTGGCCGGCCACGGAGTTGCCATCGTGGGCCACTGTAACGACGTAGTCATACGGGCCGTCGAAGAACAGGCGCGACGTTTAATAACCTGCCCAGAAAGCTTCAGCAATGACACAAGGGCACGACTGCTGGAACGGCTCGCTGGACTAATCCCAGCATCCGTGGGCGGCATCTTTCTGTGTAACTCTGGTGCCGAGGCGGTGGAAGCTGCCCTGAAATTTGCCATGATTGCCACGGGACGCAAAGGCTTCGTGGCGGCCAGGGGCGGTTTCCACGGTCGAACCCTGGGGGCCTTGAGTGCTACTTGGTCGCCCAAGTACAGACATCCCTTCGAACCTCTCGTTCCGGGCTTTCGCCACGTGACTTTCGGCAGTGTGGATGAGCTGGAGGAGGCGGTGGACCATGGCACGGCTGCCGTCATTCTGGAAGTGGTGCAGGGGGAGGGAGGGGTTAGGTTAGCAGCTCCGGAATTTTTCCACCATGCGAGGCGAATCTGCGATAGATTCGGAGCCCTTCTGGTCTTTGACGAGGTGCAGACAGGCTTCGGCCGCACTGGCAGGCTCTTCGCCTTTGAACACTATGGGGTCGAGCCCGATATCTTGTGTTTGGCTAAGGGTATGGCTGGGGGACTGCCTATGGGCGCCACAGTTGTTAGCCCAAGAGTGCAAGGACCTAAACCTGGACTTCATGGGTCCACGTTTGGAGGAAATCCGCTGGCCTGTGCGGCTGCTCTCGCCACTTTAGACTTTATTGTTAACGAGGGATTGCCTGACCGAGCGCGTCGTCTGGGGCACGGTTTCTTGGATGGCCTGGGTCGCATCAGGGCTCCTATCGTGCGGGAGGTCAGAGGATTAGGGCTCATGGTCGGCATAGAGCTAAAGCGGAAGGTTAGCCCCTACCTGAAGGCACTGGCGGCCAAGGGCGTGCTGGCCCTGCCGGCTGGTCCAACTGTGCTCAGGTTCTTGCCTCCCCTTGTTATTACACAGGAGGAACTGAGTCGGGTGGTTGCCGTTACTGAGGAGGTGCTTTCGGTCGACGTGCCTCCAGAGGGTGAAAGCGATGAATGATCCGGTGGAGCTCCTTGTGGGGCTTCTAAAGGTCTACTCCCCGTCGGGCCAGGAGGCGCCGGCCGTAGATTTCTTGCTCGAAGCAATGCGAAACCTGGGCTTTCAAGCGCATCGTGATCGGGCAGGCAATGCTGTTGGTGTAGTAGGAGATGGCCCCACCACACTGGTCATGCTGGGTCACGTAGATACCGTAGAGGGGTTCATTCCCGTACGCTTAGAGGACGGGAAACTGTACGGGAGGGGCGCGGTTGATGCAAAGGGACCTCTTGCTGCCTTCATATGGGCGGCGGCACGCGCCGTTGAGTGTGGCGCTGCTGAGGGTAAGAGGATCGTTGTCGTGGGAGCAGTCGAAGAGGAGGCTGCTACATCGAAGGGGGCCCGGCAGGTGATGTTAGACTATTCTCCACAGTATGCCATCATAGGCGAGCCCAGCAGCTGGGACTCCATCACGCTGGGTTACAAGGGTCGGTTGTTGGTCAGATGGACCAGACGGAGCCCCATGCGCCACACAGCCCGGCCTGAGCCGTCGATAGCAGAGCAGGCTGTAGACTTCTGGCTTGCAATGAAAGAATTCTGCAGCTCTTACAACGCGGATGTGCGCGGCGCGTTTCAGCAGGTGGACCCTTCGTTGCGGCACATCAGCAGCGGTGGAGACGGCTTTGCCGAATGGGCTGAGGCTGTGGTCGCCTTCCGTTTACCCGTAGGACTAGACCGTGGTCGTCTAAAGAGCTACGTGCGCTCCGTGAGTGGGCAAGCGGAAATTGAGATGTGGGGTGAGGAGAAGGCCTTCAAGGCCGATAAGAACAACCCCTTGGTAAGAGCCATGATACGGGCCATACGTGAGGCAGGAGGCAGGCCGACATTCAAGGTTAAGACGGGAACATCGGACATGAATGTGGTGGCCAGCAAGTGGAACTGTCCGATGGCCGCGTACGGGCCCGGCGATTCCTCTCTCGACCATACGCCTGACGAGCACGTACTAATAGATGAGTACAAGAAGGCCATCGAGGTCCTGACTAGGACGCTCCAGCTGCTCTAGCACGCGTAAAGAACGCTATGCCCGTGAAATGAGCTCTCTATATCGGGCCAAAAGACGGCGTTCTTCTTCATGGGCTGCTGCTTTGCCGGCGTCCATGATTTCTCGCAGTGCTTCGCGAACTTGCCGCTGTGTCTCTTGGCCAGGCTGGGGTGCCACCAGCAGCCCAAGTACTAGTCCCGCAAACCATCCGATTGTTAACCCTGCCACGAACCTCGAGGCCGACATTATATCACCTTTGGAGTTTGTCTAATGATACCACTGGGGCCGCAGTCACTGTCTGTTGCGGGCCTCATCCAAAAACCTCGATACCACCTCATCAACGGGTTTGCTGCCCTCGTCCTGACCAGCGCGGGTCCGGACAGAAACAGTGCCGTCGGACACCTCGCGGTCGCCTACGATGAGCATGTAAGGCACCTTCTGCAGTTGGGCCTGGCGGATTTTAGCGTTCATACGCTCTTTGCCGTCGTCCACAACGACTCGGAACCCCACTTCCTTGAGGCGTGCGGCTATCTTGTAAGCGTAATCCAGGTGCCTATCCGCTATGGGGATAACCGTGACCTGTATTGGGGCCAGCCAGAAGGGAAAGGCCCCGGCAAAGTGCTCGATTATAACGCCGAAGAAGCGCTCGATGGATCCAAAAATGGCCCTGTGGATCATTATGGGACGATGGGCCTTGCCATCATCTCCTATGTACTCCATGTCGAAGCGCTCGGGCAAGTTAAAGTCTACCTGGATCGTCGAGCACTGCCAGGATCTTCCCAGCACATCCCGAATCTTTACATCGATCTTTGGCCCGTAAAATACACCTTCGCCCGGATCTATCTCGTAAGGTAGGTTGGCCCTTTCGAGGGCGCGTTGGAGAGCCAAGGTGGCGCGTTCCCAGTTTTCCAGGGAGCCTACGTAGTGTTCAGGGCGCGTACTCAGGAAAACCTCATACTGGTCGAAGCCGAAGGCCTTGAGGATGTAGATGGCTAGGTCCAAAATCGAAAGGATTTCATCCTCCAGTTGGTCAGGTCTGCAAAACAGATGGGCGTCGTCCTGTGTGAAGCCCCTCACGCGCATGAGCCCATGGAGCACTCCGGAGCGCTCGTATCGGTACACTGTCCCCAGCTCGGCCCAGCGGAGGGGTAGCTCTCTGTAGGAGCGCAACCTAGTTTTGTAGATCATGATGTGGAAGGGACAGTTCATGGGCTTTACTAGGTAGTCGTGCCCGTCCACGTCCATGGCCGGGAACATGTTTTGACGGTAGAAATCCAGATGTCCACTGGTTTGCCACAGCACGTCCCTGGCAATGTGAGGCGTGAACACGAATTCGTAGCCACGGCGCAGGTGCTCGTCTCGCCAGAAATCTTCGAGAAGCTTTCTTACCATAGCTCCCTTCGGATGCCAGAAGACAAGGCCAGCACCCAGTTCCTCATGTATGCTAAAGAGGTCGAGCTCGCGGCCAAGCCGCCTGTGGTCTCGGCGCTGTGCTTCCTCCAAGCGCTTCAGGTACTGGTGAAGCTGGTCTTCTGTGGGCCAGGCCGTACCGTATATCCGCTGCAGCATTGGCCTACGCTCATCGCCTCGCCAGTAGGCTCCGGCAACGCTGAGCAGCTTGAAATGCCCTATCCGCCCAGTAGATTCCACGTGAGGCCCGCGACACAGATCGTACCAGTCGCCCTGTCGGTAGATGCTAATGGTGTCCCCTTCCGGGATCTCATCGATTATCTCGAGCTTGTATGGCTGGTCCTTGAAGAGCTCGCGGGCCTGCTGCCGGGTGATTTCTTCCCTTATCAATGGTTTATTCTCGGCTGCTATGGCCTGCATTCGACGCTCTATTTCCCGAAGATCCTCGGGCGTAAGGGGCCTGGGGAGATCGAAGTCATAATAGAACCCGTCTTCGATAGGGGGGCCGATGGCCAGTTTCGCTTCCGGAAATATAGACATTACTGCCTCTGCCATGACATGGGCAGCTGTGTGCCTCATAGCATAAAGTTGTTGCTGTTTTTCCTCTGTGACTATGGCCATTCGTTGTACCTCCCGATCAAAGCGGTTGCCCCTCGTCCCGGGACGAGGGGCAACTCTCGTGGTTCCACCCATCTTTAGGCAGCCATGGCGGCTACCACTCGTTGCGGCCTATAACGCATGCCAGCGGGCTCGTCTACTCGCCTGAGCGGCTTTCGGGGCCAGCTCACGGGGGGTTTTCTCCGGTGTCGAGGAGGCAGGCTTTCAGCCAGGGCCCACCTCTCTGTATCCTCGAATGACCCGGATACTCGTCCCGTTCACTGCTTTTAACTTAATGGTGGTGGGCGGTAGTGGACTTGAACCACTGACCTCTGCGATGTCAACGCAGCGCTCTAGCCACCTGAGCTAACCGCCCGCAAATTAATTCTATGCCGCTTGGGGCGGTCTGTCAATGCAGATAATAGGTATAATGCTTGCATAATCTGCACTTGCTTGGCCGGAGGTACCTCATGAAGCTTGAAGGGAGCTATACCTTCAAGGCAGCCAGGGAAAGAGTGTGGAAGCACATGTTAGACCCTGACTGTCTTGCCCGATGCCTCCCGGGGGGCAAGGCCCTCGAAAGGATCGGGGACAACAAGTACAAAGCAGAGATGACCATCGGCGTAGCTGCCATTAAGGGCACGTATTCTGGCACGATCGAAATCGTCGATCCTGAGGAGCCGGTGCGATATACGATGATAGTGGAAGGCTCGGGAGGGCCAGGCTTTGTGAAAGGGCAGGGCCAGCTAGAGCTGGAAGATGTAGAGGGCAACACCAAGATCACGTACCGGGGCGAAGCTACTGTAGGGGGCA
>DAOUBH010000032.1:0-179266 GCA_034432775.1 Chloroflexota bacterium | reverse complement strand
AGCCCCGTGGGTTCGAATCCCACCCTCTCCGCCGGGTCCGAAGGCGTTGGGGAGAGGTCGCCTAGCTGGCTTAGGGCGCTCGCCTGGAGAGCGAGTGGGTCGCGAAAGCGGCCCCGTGGGTTCGAATCCCACCCTCTCCGCCAGGGCCTTCGGGCTCAGCATATTTACGGCAGAGGTGAGTCTTTTGGGCAGTTTCCGCACGGTGCCCCTCAAGATCCGCTCCCAGACAGCAAACCTCTATTCGAAGCTGGTGCTGCCTGCGAAATTTCCTCCGAGGGGAGGGGTCGTGTTCTGTCACGGCATAGCCTCGGACCATCGGCAGATGCTCCCCGCGGCCTTGCGACTGGTGGAACGGGGTTTTGCGGCCTTGCTCTTCGACTTCCGAGGTCACGGCAAGAGCGACGGCGTCGTCGACGGCGACATGGACCAGGACGTGCGAGCAGCTCTGCAGGCCATGATGGCGCGGCCGGAGCTTCGTGGCAGGCCCGTAGCTGTGGTGGGTCACAGCATGGGGGGTCGCGCCGCTATACTGGCCACGGAAGATATACCCCTCACGGCGGCAGTGCTTTTGGCAACGCCGGACGACGAGCTGTTTCAGCAGGGCGACAGTGGGCTTTCCCCTCAATTCCAACGGGTCCATTCTCTGCCCGGATTCGCCCCTTTCCCGGGCAGGCCCCTATGGCAGGCCCTCCTGGGCAGTGCCAAGATGTTGCTTCAGGGCAGACGCATGGTGATCCACTGGGGTAGGGCGATTGCGGGCTGGGTCCGCAAACAGACCTCTGTAGCGCTGGAGCGGTCCTTGCCCAGAGCCCAGCTCTTCGTCCACTGCAAGGGCGACAGTGTGGTGCCCTACGGGGCATCCCAGCGGCTCTATGCGCTGGCCCTCCAGCCCAAGGCTATTTATCTTGCGGAGGGTGGCTTCCACTCGACGCCCCTCTGGCCCGGCCGTGTCCGCCAGGCGTGGATCGACTGGTTGGACGAGGTCATGCGGTGAGGATGTTCGCTAACTCGGTGTAGGTGAAGTAGAGGCCAAAAGCCACCAGGGTTACACCGTAGAGGCGTTGTAGGGTGCGGTTCGAGATCGCCAGGGCTAGCTTGGAGCCAAGGTAGGAGGCCGGTAGCATGCCGACGGCCAGCTTTCCAGCCAACAGGAGGTCGACGTGGCCAAGCGCCATGTGGGCCAGAGTGCCTGGGAGGGCTATGGCGGCGATGACCACCAACGAGCTGGCCACAGCATTCTTCATCGCCATGCCCTCGAAGACCACGAAGGCCGGCACCAGAAAGACGCCGCCGCCATTGGCCAGCACGCCTGAGAGGAAGCCCACTGCACCACCTATCAGGGCCATGCCCAGGGGAGCTGGTCGGGCAGATGTGGGTACATCATCGCTTGCAGCCCTGAAGAGCAGCACGTGGAGGCCGACATAGACGACTACTACGCCTGTAAGCACCATGAGAAAGCCACCGGTCACGAATCTGGTGGTCAGGGCACCGAGGATCGAAGCAGGTGCCCCGGCCAGGCTTGCCGGCAGAAGCTCTTTGATCTCCACCAGCCGTGCTGACCGGTAGCCTATGAGGGCGCCCGAAATGCTCAGGAGGGTGACGGGCAGAGGTGTAGCGAGGGCTGTGATGGGTGGCGTACGGAACAGCAGCCTCAGCAACGGCGTGGCCAGGCTGCTTCCCCCTATTCCGAACAGCCCGCTGAGCATGCCAAGTGCTAGCCCTAAAGCGATTGGCCCGAAGAACTCCATGGCTCCATGTTTCCTATAGGGTTGGCTGTCAATTGTGTTTGTAAGGATGAGTTTTGTCAAGGGCCGACTGCGTGTGTTATCCTTGCTGCGGCATAGCCGTGGGTAGGTGAAAACTAGATGCATCCCAAAGGGCTGATACTTTCGGGGGGCAAGGGCACCCGACTTAGACCCATCACTTATACCAGCGCCAAACAGTTGGTGCCTGTCGCCAACAAGCCGGTGCTCTTCTACGGCATCGAAGCCCTGGTTCGGGCAGGCATAACCGACATCGGGATAGTGGTGGGAGACACCCATGAGGAGATCAGACAGGCTGTAGGCACCGGTGCCCAGTGGGGAGCCACCGTTACCTACATTAGGCAGGAGGCACCTTTGGGCCTTGCCCACGCTGTGAAGATAAGCAGGTCCTTCCTCGATGGTTCTCCCTTCGTAATGTATTTGGGAGACAACGTGGTGGAAGAGGACATCACACCACTGGTACAGGCCTTCCTGTCCAACGGGTGGAACGCCCAGATACTTCTAAAGCAAGTGCCCAATCCCCAGCAGTACGGTGTGGCTGTCCTCGACGGCTCCAGGGTGGTCAGGCTGGTGGAGAAGCCTAAGGATCCACCCAGCGATCTGGCCCTGGTGGGCATCTACATGTTCGACGAGCATGTTTTCGAGGCCGTTGAGGCTATCGAGCCTTCCTGGCGCGGCGAGCTGGAGATCACCGACGCCATCCAGTACCTTGTAGACAAAGGGTACACTGTCCATGCCCACATCCTGAGGGGGTGGTGGATCGATACGGGCAAGACCGAGGACATGCTGGAGGTTAACCGCCTGGTGCTGGACGGCCTGGAAGCACGCATCGAGGGATATGTGGATGAGGCTTCTAAGATCTACGGCAAAGTAGTGGTGGAGAAGGGGGCAGAGATTGTAAACAGCGTGCTGAGGGGGCCCGTTATCATCGGGCAGAACAGTCGCATCATCAATTCCTATGTGGGACCCTTCACTTCCATCTACTACAATGTTGTGATTGCCAATAGCGAGATAGAACACAGCATCGTGCTGGAGAACAGCAAAATCGTGGATATAGACGTACGCATCGAAGAGAGCCTTATAGGGCGCAATGTGGAGATCTGCAGGTCTCCCATGAAGCCCAAGGCCCACAAGTTCGTATTGGGAGATCACAGCAAAGTAGGGATCATCTGAGGGTACCATGCGAGTACTGGTCACTGGCGGGGCGGGCTTCATCGGCAGCAACTTTGTGCGATACCTGCTGAGACAGCATCCCGACTGGCAGATAGTGGTCTTGGATAAGCTCACCTATGCCGGAAACCTCGACAACCTCCGGGACGTCCTGGAGGACAGGCGGCTTACTTTCCACCGGGGCGACGTGGCCGATGCCGAGGCGGTGGCCGCGGCCATGGAGGACTGCGATGTGGTCGTCAACTTCGCGGCCGAGACCCACGTGGATCGCAGCATCGAAGAGGCAGGGAGCTTCATCATTACCGATGTTTACGGGACCTACGTGCTTTTGGAGGCAGCCCGGCGGCTGGGAGTTAAAAAGTTCGTGCAGGTCAGCACCGATGAAGTCTACGGCAGCGTGGAAGAGGGCTCGTCTAAGGAGGAGGATCCCCTCAAACCCCGGAGCCCTTATTCGGCCAGCAAGGCTGGCGGCGATCTCATGGCCCATGCCTACTTTGCCACCTTCGGGGTGCCCGTGGTGTTGACCAGATCGTCTAACAACTTCGGCCCCTATCAGCATCCCGAGAAGTTGATACCCTTGTTCATCACCAATGCCATAGAAGACAGACCCCTCCCCCTCTACGGCGATGGCCTCTACGTGCGGGATTGGCTTTACGTGCTGGACCACTGCGAAGCCCTGGATCTGGTGCTGGAAAAGGGAGAGGTAGGGCAGGTATACAACATTGGCGCCGGCAATGAGCGCACCAATCTGGAAATTACCCGGAAGATCCTCCAGCTGCTGGGTAAGGGCGAGGAGCTGATCGCCCATGTGGCCGACAGACCCGGCCACGACCGGCGATACTCGCTGGATACCAACAAGATAAGGTATCTGGGTTGGTCACCCAGGCACCCTTTCGAAGAGGCCCTGGAGGCTACGGTGCGCTGGTACCTGGAAAACCAGTGGTGGTGGCGGCCGATCAGGTCGGGCGAATTCGCCCAATACTATGAAAGGATGTACGGCCGCAGGCCTAGGATTGACCGGGGGTAGGGCCGTGGCCTCCTTCCTGGAGTTCCGTCTCGGGGTCTCCAAGGTGCCCAAGTGGGGCGTCAGCGAAAGCGGAGATACCCTGGAGGTTGTGGAGAGGCCCCATGGCGGGTTCTCGGTGGTTTTGGTGGACGGGCAGGGCAGTGGAAAGGCAGCTAAGACCCTCAGCAACATGGTGGCCGGCAAGGCCATCAGCCTCCTGAAGGAAGGGGCCAGGGAGGATGCCGTAGCCATGGCGGCCCACGATTACCTCTATGCCTACAGGCACGGACAGGTGCTCTGCACGTTGAATATAGCTAGCCTCGACCTCCGAACGCGCTCTATAGTGCTGGTGCGCAACAACCCCGCTCCCGTGGCGGTGGTTCATGAGAGAGAGCTTAAGTTGCTCCAGGAAGAATCGTTGCCCATAGGCATGCAGGCCCATGTGGTACCTGTGGTGTCCCAGATCGCCGTAAGGCCCGATACCTATGTGGTGGTAGTCAGCGACGGGGTGACCAGTGCAGGCAATGGCCGATTTTCCATCGGCGACGTAGTGCTGAAGGCATTGGAGCCCGATGTGGCCAGGACCTCCGATGCTATCCTTATGGAGGCCATTGCAGCCGATGGCGGCCGAGCCCACGACGACATGACGGTTATGGTTATGGGCGTGGTCGCTACCCCGGCGGCTGACGAACCCCGCCGGCTCTCCATGCGTATACCCCTATACTGGTATGATGGGTAGCCGCCCCCTCAGGATCGCCATTGTGGGCGTTTGCGGTTCCGGTAAGACAACCTTAGAGCAGAAGTTGAGGGCCCTCGGATACGATGCCCACTCGGTTGCTCAGGAGCATTCCTACGTCAGGGAACTTTGGCGGCTTCGGCAGCCCGACGTGCTGGTGTATCTCGATGCGAACCTCTCCACCATCAGGAAGCGGGGTCACGAGACTTTCAACCGGCTTCTTCTGTCAGAAGAACGGAAACGGCTTAGGTGGGCTCGCCGGAGGGCCCATTTGTACATAAAGACGGACCATCTGGGCCCAGACGACGTTGTTGGCGTAGTGGTGGATTTTCTGGCAAAATGGTCTCCTGGGGCATTAAAGTGAACGGGGGGAGGAGAGCCATGGAGGCGAAAGGGCGAGGGGTTTTCGAACTGGTGGACAGGGCCGTCAAGATACTGGAGGGCAGAGACACGTCGCAGACCATCGACGAGCTGATCGACAGCCTGACTTCGGAAGAGAAGGAGAAACTCCTGTACGGTTTGTGTGCCCAGTACAGGTTGATGTATCAATATTTCGGACCCATCAGAGAATCTGAAAAGACATAACTAGCTCAGGAGCGATAGAATGGCTGAATACGACTACATAAGGATGATGAACGACGAGATAAAGACTATCCGCGAGGAGTTGGAGGATCAGGACACCCGGGAAAAGCTCCAGAACCTCACCGAACGGCTGGGGCTAGGCTGGGATATAGCCCTGGCAGCGGCCTATCGAACGAGCCGCAGGAGCGGCATACGGATGTCCATCCTTATAGACGAGCTAAACAAGCAGCTGGATACCGTAGCCATCAAATCGGAGTGACATCCCCCCATGGACTACCACATCACCGCCAAGAACTTCCGTCTGGTGGAACCTCTCAAGGAGGAGGTGACCCAGCGACTGGACAAACTATCCCGTATGCTGGAGAAGTTTCCCGAGGATGTGGTGCACTTCGACGTGGTGCTGGAGCACAGGCCCCGGAAGAAGGAGTACGAGGCCCGCGTTCGACTTACCCTGCCCGGTGTGGTGCTGGCCACCAGCGACCACGGCCCGACCCTCGAAAACGCCATGGTCAAGGCGTTGGACGACATGCTGGACAAGTTTGAGGACTACAAGGCCAAATTGAGCCATGCCTACACTTACGAGAGGAAGAGGGGAGCTATCGATGCCCGCGAGACCACCCATATCGAGCGGGAGATGATCGAGCAGCGGGAGCTTCTTGACCGTGCCGCCATGGGAGACCAGGAGGCCTGGCAGCAGCTGGTCGAGGAGTACCACCGCAG
Organism: Chloroflexota bacterium; assembly: GCA_034432775.1. Lineage (GTDB taxonomy): Bacteria > Chloroflexota > Chloroflexia > DAOUBH01 > DAOUBH01 > DAOUBH01. The sequence continues at coordinate 173,289 of DAOUBH010000032.1, read as the reverse complement.
CTTGGCCATCTTTGTGGAGCGCGAACTTAGCGCGCGAGGATATAGGCTTTCCGACGAAACGCGATCCCTTGTGCTTCACATTCTCCAGGAGACCTTCCGCAGTGCCCAGGAGCGCCTATTACAGCGGCCGGAGAACATGACGCTGGAGGGGTGGCTCGCGCTGCTGGCCAGCGAGATCATCGAAGCAGAGGTAGGAAAGAGGCCACCCAGCAGTGTCACCGGTTGAAGCGACTCGGCGCTCGGCCTTGATGGCCTACGGGGCTGTAGCGGCCGCAGCGCTGATATGGGGCAGCCTCGGCCTCGTTGCCAAGTTCGTTTACTCCCAGGGCATGGCGCCCTATCAGCTGTCGTTGTGGAGGTCGGCTGTGGGTGCTGCCCTGGGCTTTGCCGCCTTGGCCGTGACGCGGTCGTTTCGTGGCCTTCGCCTTCGAAAAGTGCCGGGGCTGGTACTGCTGGGACTGTCGGGTGTGACGGGCTTCTACACCTTCTATTTTCTAACCCTGACCCAGGCCAGTGTAGCCGTGGCGGCCGTGCTGATGTACACGGCACCGGTCATTGCCTTCGTCATCTCCATGGTTCTGGGCCGGGAGAGGCCGGAGCCTGGCAAGTTTGCGGCTATGGCAGCGTCCCTGGTGGGGGTGGCCTTAGTGAGCAACCTACCCGCTCAAGGGGCCAAGGTGCCCGTGGTATCGATCCTCACCGGCCTTGCGGCGGCAGCTAGCTACGCCACCTTTACCGTGACAGCTAAGAGCTACCGCGACATCTATTCGCCCCTGGCTTTGGTTTCCTTTGCTCTGGCTGTGGGCACGCTAGCTCTCGTACCCATAGCGGCCCTCTCGGGCCCCCTCGTCCCTTCTACAACGCCGGCGGCTTGGCTGGTATTGGCGGTATCGGCGGCAGCTCAGGCCCTCCTCGCCTATGCCCTCTTTACCTGGGGCCTCAAACACGTGGAGGCCAGCCGGGCCATTGTGGTGGCAACCTTGGAGCCGGTGTCGGCTGCCCTCTGGGGATACGTGATACTGGGCGAGCAGATGACGGCCCTGCAGCTGGTGGGAGGTGCCCTGGTGTTGGCTGGGGCGGTGGCAGTGCAGAGGTTCGGAGTGAGGTGAAGCCGAGTCTCAGGATGGCTTTGGGACTCTTTTTGCTGGTGGTGGCCGTCTATGTGCCGCTCCTCTCAGGCCACACCTCCAGCCGTGACGAAGAGACGGCCTTCTACGCGGCAGGATCCCTCATGGAGGGTCAGTTGACCCGAGTCTCCGATCGGCTTCGGGTGGTGCAGGTCAGCTACGGCGTCGGGGGCGAACCCTACTCGAGGTATGGTCTGGGCATCTCGGCCATGACCGTGCCCCTTTTAAAAGCCGGACAACTGGTGGCTTCCCTCTACCCCGAACAGTTCCGATACTTCTTCGAAAGGACCTTCGCCCTGGCCACCAACGCCTTGGTCACCGCGGCTACGGCAGCCGCCCTGTGCCTGCTTGCCCAGATGTTGGGCTATGGCCCCAAGACTGGGCTGTGGCTCGGATCGATCTATGCCTTCGGAACCTTTGCCTTTCCCCACGGACGTACCCTCTTCAGCGAGCCAGGCGCGGCCCTGGGGTTGGTGCTTTCTTTGCTCCTCTGCGTGACGTGGGCGCACAGGCATCCTCAGTCTGCCGTTTTGCTGCCGGTTTCGGGCCTCCTGGCAGGGTTAGCGGTGGTGGTGAAGATCCATGCGGTCTTGGCCTTGCCCTGGATAGCCCTCTATGTGGCTATTTCGGCTGCGAGGCTGAGGTATGGGCCGGCCGGCATTTTGGGGCGCGTTGCTCTGTGGGCTCTGGGTGGGCTACCTGCTCTGGCCCTGTTTGTATCTTACAACCTGGCCGCCTTCGGGGGACCCTTCCGAACAGGCTACAGTGGGGAGGCTGGTCCCCTGGTGCCCAACGTGTTCGCCACGGGCCTCGAGGGACTCGTGGGGCTGACGGTGAGCCCTGGCAAGGGGCTCTGGGTCTATGCGCCGCCAGTGCTGGTGGGGCTGGCCTGCTTACCCTGGTTCTCTCGAAGGCACCCTGCCGTCGCCGTTGCCTCTACAGGCATCTGGGCCACGGCCCTAGCCTTCTTCTCCTCCGTACAGTTTTGGCACGGCGATGCTGCCTGGGGCCCCAGGTACATGGCCATGGTGTTGCCCTTCTTGGTGCTTCCAGCGGCTGAAGCTCTGGCTTCGAAGCTGTGGTGGCCCAAGACAGCATTGGCCTTGCTGGCTGCATCGGGCGCGGTGGTGCAACTCTTGGGCACTTTGGTGGCCTTTGCCACCTACATCAATGCCGAAACGAATCAGCAAGCCCGCTATTTCCAGCCCTTGTACACGCCTGTTATAGGCCATGCACGGATCCTCGCAGCGCGGTGGACTGAGTGGTATCGGTGGCTGTTCGTCAGGCAGAGGGCTGTGGTGGTGGGCAATGGTTTTCTTAACACCGCCGAAACTCAGATCGATGCGCTGCCCAGGCCCATGGAGCGGGAAGCATTCCTCGATCTGAATGGTGTAGTGGCAGGCAAAGTGAACGTCTCGCTGCTTCTCCAGCTACCCAACAGTTACTCCTCCCCCGTGGCCATCTGGCTGGACGGCGCGCCCGTTTCCGGCGAATATCGATGGGTTGACAATGGTAGGCTGGAAGAGCGATTTGCCCTCGAGGCCACCAAGGCTAGGCATACCGTGAAGATAGAATCGCCAGGGCTGGCGAAAGTCGGCGATCCTGCATCCACCGTGGTCCTACAGGAAGCCAGCGTACGCGATGCAGGGGGAACCCTGCCGGTCGTGAAGCAGATCTACATTCCCCCGTGGCCTGCCAATCTGTACGGCAGGTGGAATTGGTTCTTCGATCCCACCATCCATCATCCTGTCGACTCGTGGCTATGGTACGGTTCTGCCATGGGGGCCTTCAAGGGTAGCGGATGGCTCGTTCCGGCCATGGCGTTGGGAGCCAGCGCAGGCCTCTTAGCCATAGGTCTGCGGTTGATATCGCAGGCGGCGAGCCGGCCCGTGGTATAATAGGGCCGTCTCTCCTGCCCAGCGAACCGCATAGACCTCCGGACCATCTGCAGCGAGATATGAACGAAGCCAGCGAATCTCTGGAATCACAGTTTCACAGACTGTTACAAGGCGCCCTCGGAAGGTTGCAGGCTCTGGCGGCTGAACTCTCGGCTGGTGATCTAGACCATGTCCAAGCCACGGAGCTGGCCGAAACCCTGGTCAACGAGGCTGCCTGGTGTCTGTCGGTGGTATCGGTCTATTTGGCGCATCGATCGCAGCTGTCTAAGGGCGATGTTTCCATCTCTGATGCCGAGGCGCTCTTGACGCGGGCCGAGATGCTCAGGCCCAAGGATGGCGACGTTCGTCGGTACCTTCAGGAGGCCCGCAAGATTTTGGCCAAGGCCGTGGAGCCGCCCCCTGAGGCCCTGGACGCGCCAACTGCCTTTCAGGTAGCGCTCAAGCTGCAGACCGAGGACCGCGCTGAGGACAGCATCCCCTATTTCAGGAGGGCTGTGGCTCTGGCCCCGTCGACGGCGGAGTACCGCTTTGCCCTGGGCATGGCCATGAGGGAGGTAGCCCTGAAGGAAGACCAGCTGGCCCGGCTGAGGTTCCTGTCGAGGCGCCGTCAGGGGCGTCTCGAAGAGGTCGTGGCCGAGCTGGAGCTGGCGATAAAGCTGGGCGAAGGAAAAGCCGAGTGGTACTACGAGCTGGGGAAAACCTACGAGCAGCTGGGCCGCTGGGAAGAGGCGCGATCGGCCTATGAGGTGGCCAGCAATGCCGAACCAGCCAACCCCGAGTACCTGTTGGCCTACGGTAGGTCTATGCGGCAGCTAGGGCTCTGGGAGCGGGCCGCAGCCGTGTTGACCCGCCTCGTAGAAGAAAGGCAGGACTTCGTGCCAGCCTATATGGAGCTGGGCTCCCTCTTTGAAGACGAAGGCAACTACAAGCTTGCCCTGTCTTGCTACAAGGAAGCTATGAAAGTTTCCGAAAACGACGATAGGATCGCGGTGGCTGTGGGAAGGACCCTACTCCGCCTCAGAAGGGTGGATGAGGCCATCGGTATGCTCGAGGGCCTCCTCGCTCGGAACGCCGATGATGCTGAGGCTTGGGACGTTCTTGGAATGGCCTATCGGCAGAGGGGAGACCACGAGAAGGCGCTGTCGTGTTTCCAGCAGGCGGCCAAACTGGCCCCTGAGGCTGGGCTGTATCAGAGACACGTCGGTTTGGCATGGCAGCGCCTGAAGGATTACAGCAAGGCCTTGGAACACCTAACTCGGGCTGTGGAGCTCGAGCCCCAGCAGGACGAGTGGTTTTTCGAGCTTGGGATACTGTACGAGATGATGGGGGATGCGGCAGGAGCCGCCCGGGCCTTCAAGCGGGCGGCAGATCTCCGGCCCGAGACGCCGCAGTATCGGTACAGACTGGCCATTGCCCTCCACATTCAGGGCGACACTTCCGCTGCTGTTGAGCAGCTGCGTCAGGCTCTGGAGCTGGAGCCTGGTCAGGCCGAATGGCACGATGTTCTAGGGGGATTTTTCGAAGCCTTGGGCCTGGAGGACGAGGCCCTCAGGGAATACTCCGAGGCTGTGAACCTAAGCCCAGATACTGCGGTCTACAGGCTCCACTTTGGTGTGGCCCTGGCCCGGGCCGGCCACTTGGAGGATGCCGCTGGGCATCTGCGTACAGCCCTGGATCTGGACCCCCATTTGGCCGATGCCTACTATCACTTGGCACAGGTATTTCTAGAGGCCGGGGCCTATAGGGAAGCCGCCAGTGCCGCCGAGGAAGCCTGCCGATTAGAGCAAAGCGATGCCAGATACTGCCGCCTCCTAGGCGAAGCACAGATGGCATTGGGCCGGTGGTCGGAGGCTGCCAGGGCTTTAGAGACGGCCGCACAGCTGGAACCCGAGGCCGAGACCTTCAGCCTCCTCGGCTTGACCTACGAGAGGTTGGGCCAACAGCGCAAGGCACTGGCTGCCCACAGGGAGGCAGTATCGCTTAGTCCGCGATCTGCCCTGTTCTTTAGGAGGTTGGCGGCTGCCTGCCGTCGCTATCATTGGTGGGGCCAGGCCCTGGTGTCCATCCGGAAAGCCCTCGAGTTAGATCCCAACGATCCGGAAAACTTCAACGAGCTGGGCTTGATCCACGAGGCCAAGGGCGAACTGGAAAGGGCGGTAGAAGCCTTCGAGAAGGCAGCGGCCTTGGATCCGGATAAGCCGCTGTACTACCAGAACCTGGGGGCTGTCTACAAAAAACTCAAGCGGCACGACGCTGCCCTGGCCGCTTTCCAGAGAGCAGCGCAGTTGGATCCCAGGTCTGTACAGGTGCAAAGGGAGCTCAAACTCTTGGCGCCGGTGTCCAATCTCCTGAGACGAATAGGCATGGATGCAGACTGAGCGGCCATCCATCGTGGATGCCCACGTGCACATCTTTCCGCCGGAAGTCCTTGCTCACAAGGAACGCTTCCTGGAGAGGGATGTTTGGTTCAAAGAACTGTATCAAAGTCCCAAAGCCCGGATGGCCACTTGGCAACAGGTGATAGCCAGCATGGACGCGGCCCGCATTGATGTATCGGTAGTATTTGGGTTTGCCTGGGCCGATCCTGGTTTGTGCCGAGAGCACAATGCGTATGTCCTCGAGGCGATGAGGGCATCGGGCGGCAGACTTGTCGCTCTAGCGGTGGTGCAACCTACAGATGCGGGAGCTGCAGCCGAGGCTGAGCGCTGCCTTGAGCAGGGGTTTCGCGGTGTGGGCGAGCTGTATCCCGATGGGCAAGGGTTCGACCCGGCCTCGGAACCGCGGTTGGCCGAGTTGGCGGAGGTGTTGCAGGCGCACGATGGCGTCATGCTTTTGCATGCCAGCGAGCCTGTAGGGCACCTGTACCCGGGGAAGGGGCACACCAAACCTGAGAAGCTATACCGTCTAGCGCGGCGGTTTCCCGACCTCAAATTGGTGCTGGCCCACTGGGGTGGGGGCCTGTGCTTCTACGAGCTGATGCCCGAGGTGAAGCAGGAGCTCCACAATGTCTGGTACGACACGGCGGCCAGCACCTATTTGTACGACTTCTCCATATTCCCCGTAGCCATGGACATTGTAGGACCTGGCAAGGTCGTCTTCGGCTCTGACTATCCCCTTGTAGACCAGGCCCGTTTCCTTAACAGGGTGAAAGGGTCGGGCCTAGGTGCCCCAGAGTTAGAATATGTGCTGGGGGGGAACGCCGTTCGACTCTTCGGTATCGGTACCAAACCATGATAGCCTTCCTCCGCGGCCAGGTGGTGCATAAGGGCGTAGGCTACTTGGTGCTCCAGGTGGGTTCCATAGGCCTCCGGGTTTACGTATGCCCCGAGGAAGCCATGGCCCTGCCCATCGGGGCCGAGGCTGCCCTGCACACCCACCTTTTGGTAAGGGAAGACGGCATGTTTCTCTACGGATTCTCTGACAGGCAGAGCCTCGAGCTCTTCCAGAGGCTCCTAGGCGTCAGCGGCGTCGGCCCCAGGTTGGCCATGGCCTTGGTAAGTACCCTGGGAGCCGAAGGGTTAGCTCAGGCGGTGGAGAGGGGTGACGTTGCATCTATCAGCAGGACGCCGGGCGTAGGGCAGAAGACAGCTGCCCGTATCGTGCTGGAGCTCAGAGGTAAGCTGGCGGGACCGCCGTCGACCGTGCGCGAGGAGCTGGTAGCAACCCTCAAGGAACTTGGCTTCAAGCCTGCTGAGATAGAGGCAGTTCTCAAAGGCTGGGATATACCCGTCGATGCCCAGCCGGACGAGTTGCTGGCTGAGGCTCTGCGCCGTCTGGGTGGCTGACATGCCCCTGCTGTTGCCGTTGCTGGCCGTGGTGGCCATGGGGGTTTCGCAGAGGTGGGCTGTGTACGGCCTGCATTCGGTAGCCCTTAGGATCCTCCGAAACAGACGGTGGGCTCATTTCTGGCTATGGATGTTGCTTTTCCCGGGCCTAGTGCTTCACGAAGTCGGCCATTGGCTTGCGGCCAAACTGCTGGGGGTGCCCTGCGGTCGGATGAGCCTCTTTGCCCTGGGAAAAGGCTACGGATCCAGCCTGAGACTAGGCTACATGGAAGTGGGCAGGGTTGACCCGGTGCGGAATGCTCTGGTTGCTATGGCCCCGCTGGCCATGGGCCTGCTGGTCCTCGCCATCGTTTCGGCGAAACTTGATCTTCTCCCCACGAGCCTGATACCGGCAGCCCTCTTTGCACAGCTCTGGTCGGTGGCTGCGAGGCCGTGGCAACCCCTGGATTTCTTGGGCCTTTACCTGATCTTTGCCATTTCTGTGGGGTCCATGCCCAGCCAGGCCGACCTGACACCGGCCCGGTGGTTGCTGGTGGGCACTGTAGCCCTGGCCGTCGTGGCCGATGTCCTCGGATGGACCCACCGCCTCCCCACACCCTTAGAGCAGGGTTTAGCCCAGGTGGCGGGCCGGGTGGCGGCGGCTGCCCTCACAGCAGCCCTGTTGAATGTGGCCGTAGCTACCGCGGTCGGCATCGTTGATGCGGTGATAGGTCTGGTATTACCCCGCAGGGTCAGATCGTGAGTATCACCTTGCCAAAGGCCAGGCGCTCTTCCAACAGACGCTGGGCCTCGGCAGCCTCTTGCAAGGGAAGTACCTTGTGGACTACCGGACGTATCTTTCCCTCGGCGGTCAGCGCCAGTACTGTGCTCAGGTCGAGGCGGTTGCCGCCCCTGGAGCCGATGAGGGAGAGCTCCTTCACATAGTACCGCGACAGATTCTCCTGAACCGCGGTGCCCGTGGTGCCTCCCACCGTCACAATACGCCCTAGGCGGCCGAGACACTGGACACATTTGTCCCACAGGGCTGTTCCGACGTGCTCTACTACCACGTCTACCCCCCTGCCTCCGGTGATGGCCATGACTTCGCTGACTAGGTCTTGCGTGGAATAGTTGACGGTGAAGTCAGCGCCTAGGTCTCGTGCCTTGTCGAGTTTAAAGTCGCTGCCTGCTGCGGCGATGACATGGGCACCAGCCAACTTGGCTATCTGCACCGCTGCGCTGCCCACACCGCTCCCAGCCGCCATGACCATTACCCACTCGCCCGGCTGTACCTTAGCCCTGGCTACCAGCATGTGCCATGCCGTCAAGGTCGCCAGCGTCACAGCCGCGGCGTCGATGTAGGTGAGATTCCGGGGCAGAGGCAGAAGGTTTCTCAGCGGCACCTTTACATATTCCGCATAACAACCCTGCGTCTGTACCCCTAAGATTGCTAGATGTTCGCAGACGTTTTCTTCTCCCCGTAGACACGGTCGGCAAGTCCCGCAGAAGAGGTAGGGGAATACGGCTACGGGCGTCCCTTCCTGCAGTCCGTCGATGGGGCGCCCCATTCGGACAATATCCCCCGCGCACTCGGACCCCGGGATGTGGGGCAAGGGCACTTCGGCCCAGGGAATACCCTCGCGCACCATGATGTCGAGATGGTTCAAACCGCAGGCCCTGACCCTGACCAACGCCTCGTCCACACCTATCTCTGGCACGGGGAGGTCGTGGAGTTCCAGCACGTCCAGAGGGCCATGTTGGCGAAAGACTACTGCGCGCATCTTAAAAGGTACCCTCCTGGCATCTAGATAGTTCTGGAGTATGAGAGCTGCAGCCACGGCATCCACCCTGCCCCCTCGGCGGGATGGGCGTAGGCCCATTTCTCGGAGCAATCTTTCGGCCTCTTGGGTCGAGTAGCGCTCGTCCCAGTAAGTTATCGGGATATCCGTAGCCCTTTGTAGCTGGGAGCCGAAGCTCCTGGCCCGTTGGGCCTCCACACCCTCTTCGCCCTTCTCCGTGAGGGGAAGTCCAATTACGATGCCCTGGGCTCCCTGACGCTTTGCCTCCTGGAGGACGATGGCGGCGGCATGTGCATAGTCAGCTATGCGTACCGTGCGCAGAGGGGTGGCGATCAGCCCGGTAGGGTCGCTCACGGCGAGGCCTATGCGGCGCCTGCCCAGGTCTACTGCCAGAACCCGCATGGGCTATCGACCCTCCTGGAAGTTCAGGAGGATCTTGTCGGGAGAGCTGGGCAGACCCCCAGGTATCCAGGCAGGGCTCCTGACGATGCGGGCTGTTGCCACGTAGGGTAGACCTGCCAGCAGGGACCTGGCCTCGGATTCGGATTTGCCCGCAAGGGACCGTTTCAGTTGGTTGGCTGCGGCCTCGCTCAACTGGTAGCTGTACTGAACCTCCACGGTGGCCTTGAATATCGGCAGCGGGTCGGCAGTCTGAAGTTGAAAGTCGGAGGTCTTTATGCCGCGGATTACAGGTGAGGCATCGCCCAGCTGTCTTGTAGCTATCTGTGCCTGCATGTAAGACATTGCCCCTTGGCGGAGGTCTTCGGGCCTGTAGGCGAGGCCCGAAGCGCTGGCCTTCAGCTTCATGGAGAAGCCTTCGGCCACAGCTCCCTCCTCATGGTCCGTCTCTACCTGAATGCCCGAAGTCTTTACAGTATCTGTGAGTAGGAGAAAGCCTTGGGGCACCGATGCCGACAGGGCATCGGTTAGCTGGCCCTTGAGTTTGACCTCCAGCGCCTCCCTTAGCACCTTAATGTCCTCCGCTGAGACGACAGGCACGCGCTTGTCGGTGCCGCCGGTTAAGGGTTCGGGATTGATGACGTACACTCCGTTGTCCAGGCGGGTCTGGATCTCGCGAGCGTCCAGGTTGGTGGATGCACCGCCCGAAGTGGCAAGGACACCCGTTTCGGCTGTGCCCAGAACCCCGCTTCCAAAGGGGTCGGCCGCGGGGACAGTGACGTCAGCCGTGGTAACGTAACGGACACCACGAATGGTGGCTACAGGGGTCTGCGCCTTTACCGTCACTGGGAAGGGGTTTGGGTTGCTGAGGCGCACCTTACCTGTGGCTGGCTTGTCGGGCAGTAATTTACTGCCGTGGGCCACTCCTTCCCCAGTAACCTCCACTGCGGCCTCAACGGTCCGGCCGGTAACCTGAATGGCTTTGATGGGCTGTCCTTCCAGGGCAAGCTCCTGGGGGGCCGGGCTGCCCTCGGGCACTAGAACGAGGTAGACGTCCGATACCAGCTTGTCGGCCTTGGGCTCTATAGTGACCTGGGCTGAGACGAGGGTCGGGGCGATGGCAAAGGCCGCACCTGCCAGCACAACTAGGGCGGCCCCGATGCTGAGCAGTATGGGAAGGCGACGCTGGACCTTGGAGCTCTGCTCCAGCTGTTCCCTTACCAAATCGGTCGCTGGGGCAGGCGGTTTGGACGTGGAACCGAAGGGGGCGGTGGGGAAGCCCAATAGGCGGGCCAGCTTCTCGATGGTGGCATCTTCTGCGGCGACTACGATGCTGGTGCCAGGTCTGGCTGTGAGGGCCTTTAACCTTCGGAAGTCCTCGAAATCCTGGAAGGCGCGGGCATTAGCCGGTATATGGAGGTTGACCATGCAAGGCAGAAGGGATTCCAAACGCTCGAGGACGTCGCCTGCATCCTCGTCAGGAGACACCAGGACGTCGACAGCGTCCTTCCGCTCAAGCATTAGCCTCTCACCGAGGTCTCACTCATCTGCTCTCTGACAGCTTTGGCGACCTGCTGGAGGGCATCTTTAAGGCGCTCTGGGAGCTTTCCCCCCGCTTGAGCTACTTCGGCCCTGCCGCCGCCACCGCCTCCTATGGTTGCGGCCAGGGAGCGCGCCAGCTTTCCAGCATGGACACCCCGGTCCACGGCGCCGGGACTGGCCATGAAGACTAGGTTCGGCTTTCCATCGATCACCGCACCCAGGACTACGATCCCTTCACCGAGATGCTGGCGGGTTCTGTCGGCCAGCTGGCGGAGGTAGTCGATGCTGGAGGCTTCCACCTGGGCTGCCACAACCTTTAGGCTGTCCACGGAAGAGGCCGTAGAGATGAGCCGCTCGACCTGTCCTGAGGCTAGGAGGTTGCTCAGGTGTTCGATCTGTCGCTCAGCGTTGCGGAGCTCTTGTCGGAGCTGGGAGAGTCGCTGTGGCACCTTGTCGGGCTCAGCGCGAAGCTCTTTAGCGAGGAAATTGACGATGTCGATCTGCTGGCGAAGGAAGGCTATGGCGCCGCGACCTGTAAGGGCTTCGATGCGGCGGAGGCCGCTTCCCACGCTGCCCTCATAGGTTATCACGAAGGTGCCGATCTGGCCCGTTCTCTGAACGTGGGTGCCGCCGCACAGTTCGCGGGAGTACTCGTCGATGGCCACTACGCGCACCACTGCACCGTACTTTTCGCCGAAGAAGGCCAGAGCGCCGCTGGAAAGGGCCTTGTCGAGGTCGGTCACTAGGGTAGTCAGCTCCAGGTCGTCGCGGATGCGAGCATTGACCTCCTCCTCTATGGCTACCAGCTGCTCGTGGGTGATGGGCGCCAGATGCGTGAAGTCGAACCTGAGGCGGTCCGGAGCCACCAGCGAGCCGGCCTGACGTACGTGTGTCCCGAGGATGCGCCTCAGGGACTGATGGAGAAGGTGGGTGGCAGTGTGGTTACGGGCCGTGTCCATTCGACGCTCGGCGTCCACCCGGGCCGTCACTTCGTCGCCCACATGGAGCTTTCCCCTGACTACCTTACCCACGTGGACTATCAGCCCTTCCAGAGGCCTGAGGGGCCGTTCGACTTCGAAGGAACCGTGGGGACCTTCGATGGTGCCTATGTCGGAGACCTGCCCACCGCCCTCCACATAGAAGGGGGTTCGGTCCAAGACGATTTCGGCCTTTTGGCCCTTCACAGCCGACGATACAGGGCGGCCATCGACCAGGATGGCCACTATTCTGCCTGCGCTCTCGGTCTCTTTGTAGCCGGTGAAGACCACCGGTGCCAGTCCAAGGGACCCGTAAGTATCCAGAGCTTCCGCCGAAGGGGCCACAAACTGGGCACCGGCCTGACTCTGAAGGCGCTGGGCCTGCAGGGCCTCCTCGAATCCTCTGACGTCAACCCCCAAGCCCCATTCGGCTGCAAGCTCCATGGTGAGATCGAGGGGAAACCCGTAGGTGTCGTAGAGGCGGAAGGCCTCGTGGCCCGGGATGGTCTTGGAAGGGCTATCCAGCACGCTCTGAGCGATGAGTTCGAAGCGGGCCATCCCGAGGCCGAGGGTGCGTTGGAACCGCTCCTCTTCTTCGCGCACGGCATCCAGAATGAAGCCAAGGCTTTCGCGCACCTCGGGGTAGTGGTCGCCCATGATCTCGGCTACTACCCTGATGGTCTCGCCCAAGAACGGCTTCTCGAGGCCCAGCTTGCGGCCGTGGCGCACTGCTCGCCTCAAAATCCTACGCAGCACGTAGCTTCTGCCTTCGTTGCCAGGAAGCACCCCGTCGGCGATGAGGAACGCTACAGCCCGGGAATGGTCAGCTATGACGCGGTAAGAGTCGATATGGCTGTGCAGTTGATCCCAGGTATCGCCTGTAATTTCCCTGGTCCGCTCTATGATGGGCCAGAAGAGGTCGGTTTCATAGTTGGTCTCAACCCCCTGGAGGACAGCGGTTATCCTTTCCAGCCCCATCCCCGTGTCGATGTTGGGTCTGGGCAAAGGTGTGCAGGTACCGTCTGCATGCTGCTCGTACTGCATGAAGACCAGGTTCCAAAGTTCCCACCAACGGCCGCAGTCGTGGCCTACAGGACACTGGGGATCGCCGCAGCCCTTCTCGGGGCCGCGGTCGAGGATAATCTCGGAGCAGGGACCGCAGGGCCCTGTGTCGGCCATCATCCAGAAGTTGTCCTCGAAGCCCATGCGCGTGATGCGTTCGTAGGGCACGCCCGCAACCTCGTGCCACAGCTCGAAGGCTTCGTCGTCGTCACGGTAAACGGTGGGCCAGAGGCGATCGGGATCGAGCTTCAGCACGCCCGTTAGAAACTCCCAGGCCCAAGCTATGGCCTCCCGCTTGAAATAGTCGCCGAAGGAGAAGTTGCCCAGCATCTCGAAGAAGGTGTGATGCCGCCCCGAGGGACCAACTTGTTCAAGGTCGTTGTGCTTGCCTCCCGCTCTCAGGCACTTCTGCACTGTCACAGCCCTCACATAGGGACGCGACTCCAGCCCTAAGAACACGTTTTTGAACTGGACCATGCCGGCATTGGTAAAGAGCAGGGATGGATCTTCAGCAGGCACAAGGGGAGAGCTGGGCACCACTGTGTGGCCCCGTGCCCTGAAAAATTCCAAAAACTGCCTTCGGATCTCACTGCTCTTCATGGTCACAGGCGTACTCTCTACATCCCTGTAGGGCAATTCTATTGTAACTTGTCGGGCATCGTCAAAGCTTCCGTCGACAGCTGACCGTGGACATCGGCGAAAAACCCTGTTAGGTGCCTTCAAGGGCCACCGCCGTTGCGGTCGGTGCCGAAGAACTTGGCGTACCTGCCGGTGAGGTATTTTTGCGCATCGAGGAGTTGTCCGTTGGCTTTCCTGGCCACCTTGGCTATGGCGCCGTAATCCCGGAGCTTCAGGCCTCGGGCCGCTGCCCATCTGGCCGCCTCCATGAAGTTCTCCTTCCCCACTTCAGCTAATAGACCCTCGTACGCCTGCTGTTGACCTGGATTCGTAAAGCGCGAAGCTCCCAGGAGCTTAAGCAGTTGCCTAAGTTCATCCTTCTGAGGGAAAGAAGTGGTCGATGCGACAGCATCGTGGCCTACTTCCTTTTCGGTACTGCACTCTTCTGTACTGTTCTTTTTAGACGTAGAGGGTGTGGATACGGCGACGTCGCTGCCTTCGCGCGTCCTGTCTTCGCGGAGGCGGTTGCGATATCGTCGCTGACGCTCTCTGTAGGCCATCAGGGCACCTGCTCGCTCGTGCCAGTTGGCCACCAGAAGCCGACCCTCCACTTTCGTGAGCCATCGGCAGTCCAGGAGCGCCTGGACAAAGGTCGAGGCCCCGGTTGCTCCCACCTCAGACTGTGGGTTGTATGCATCGTACCAGTCCGCCGCGTCGGCGATTTCCCCCTCCTCGAAATCGGTCAGGTCGCCCTCGGGGGCGAAATCGAGGCACCACCACCAGAGCATGTGGAGGTGTCCGATAGCCTGGGCTTTGGTTATGTTGAGCTTCCTTGCCAACCTCGCCACCATGGGATGTTCGCGCAATTCTTGTTGGCTCGCCATCCAAGCCATTTCCCCTCCATAGCGCTTGCAGTTTTCGTCCCATCAATAAAATTAATGAGCCTGATGGCGGGCTTCTGTGCCGCCTTCTGGACGGAAAAGTACGCCATGGGACGATTACAGGTCTTCGGGACTGTGCTGCACGACGTGAGCCATGGAGAGGCATTAGGTGGATTTGAGGCCGAGTGCTAAACTGTGGGTGAGGTCGTTGTGGAAGGATCGACCTTTTGCCGAGGTGCACCTTGAGGCGTCTACGGGGCTAGTGGATAGGAGGTTTCGGATGGAGCATCAATCTTACGCTTATGGGATGAACCACTGGAATAGGGACCCGGACCTTCGGGCTGTGCTTGGAATCTACTGGCCCGATTTCAGGTCTTCGGAGGCTGAGCTTGAGCGTGTAGGTGCCCTGGCCGGCAGGGAGGTCTACGAGGTTTCCTACCATGTGGACCACGATGCGCAGCCGGTGCTGGTGACCCACGACCTCGATGGGAACCGCGTCGACCGGGTGCGGCTGTCGCCGGCGCAGGTCGACCTGCTGAGGGAGCTGGCTTACATAAACAGGCCACCCTACCAGGGGGAGCCCTGGCACAAGCACTACGTCATGGGCTACTTAGTTGCGGACCCCGGCCTCTACTGCATTCTCACCATTACGAACCAAACGGCCTATGTCATCCACAAGTACGCTCCGGAGCACAGTGACTGGAAGGAGAAGCTGCTGCAGGGGCAGATGTGGGGTGCAACCTGGATGACGGAGATTCAGGGGGGCAGTGACTTGGGCTCCAACGCTCTGAAGGCGACGGCGGTCAACGGTCGTTGGAGGTTGGAAGGCGAGAAGTATTTCTGCAGCGGGGCAGGGCTCACAGATGTGGCACTGGTGACGGCCCGGCCCGAGGGAGCTCCACCAGGGGCTAAGGGCCTGGCCCTGTTCCTGGTGCCGCGGCTCAATGCTGCGGGCTCCCTGAACTTTCTCGTGCGCCGTTTGAAGGACAAGAGCGCCACTCGGGGCGTGCCGTCGGGCGAGGTGGAGTTTCCTGGTAGCGAGGCCATCCTGGTAGGGCGGGCTGAGGAAGGCATATACTATACCCTCGAGGTGCTGACCATATCTCGCCTCGCCAACGCCATAGCTGCTATGGGTATGGCCAGGAAGGCGCATTTGGAGGTGGCCGAGAGGGTGAGGCGTCGCAAGGCCTTTGGCAGCTACTTGGCGGAGCATCCCCTTGTGCGGCGCGACCTGACAGACATGGCTGTGCGCACCGCCGCAGGGTTGGTTATCGGTTTCCATGCCGCTGATCTGTTCCAGAGGGCTTGGGAACAGCGGCCATTCTATTCTGCCAGCTACCACTACGCAAGGTTCATGAGCCATCTAGTTAAGAACCGCACGGCCGATCATGCGGCAGAGGTCACCAAGCTGGCTATGGAACTCTTCGGTGGGCTTGGCTTTCTCGAGGAATATGCCGTTGCCCGCTGGCACCGCGAGGCCCTCATCACTCCCATTTGGGAAGGGCCCAGTAATATCCAGTCGCTGGATTTCTTGGAGGCCATGCAGAAGAAGCGGGCCCACGAGGCCTTTCTGGCCGAGTTCGTCCCCATGCTGGAGGCGGTTTCCACCGAAGAGGCTAAGGTGGCCCTCCGCACCATCGAGAGCACCCTGGACCGTTTGCAACGTTGTGCACCGCCAGAGGCCCAGTGGTACGCCAAAGACGCTGTTGCCCGCTTGGCCGACAGCGCTCAAGTTGCGCTGCTGTACAGGCTGGCCAATACAGGGGGAAACCGATATGCAGCTATGGCTGCCCTCTACGCCCGGCGCTTTCTGCAGGGGGATGAGTATCCCGATTGGGCCCTACAAAGGGCAGACGTGTGGTCCCTTTGAATGGAAGTGGGAGGTGCGAGATGCGGGAACTGGTAGTGCACGAGGTCTTGAGCGACACGGTAGCGCGGGGAACAGCTTCAGAGGTCGTTTACGGCTCTGTGAGGCTAAGCTACAGCCAGGTTTACGACCGGGCGCTGAGGGCAGCCTTCAGCATGAAGAAGCTGGGCATTGGGCCCGGCAGCGTCATAGGCGTCATGGACATCAACAGCCACCGCTATCTGGAGCTCCACTATGCCAGCTCCATGCTGGGAGCCGTCCTTTTGACCATAAACTTTAGGCTGGCGGCTGAGGACATCGTCTACACCCTTCAGCATTCTGGCGCCCAGTGGCTCTTTGTGTGGGAGGGCTTCAGGGAGGCCGTGGGAGGGGCGAGGGCCAGGTTCAAGAACCGGGTATGGCTCACGGAAGGCGTTCAAAGCCCCGAGGAGGGTACGCCCACCTACGAGGGACTTGTCGAGGAGGGCCGGCCAGAGCTTCCAGAAGAAGCTCTGAAAGTAAGGGAGACCGACCCCTATTCGGTTTTCTACACTACGGGCACCACAGGCAGACCCAAAGGGGTGATGTACCGCCACAGGGACATGTTGCTTGCCTCCCTGGGTATCCTCCACCATTTGGCGTTGCATCCTACCGGTGCGGCCATAAGCAGCAGGGACGTGTTCATGCCCCTTATCCCCTTCTTCCACATCCACGCGTGGGGTACCGCCTTCTTTGTGCCCTACTTGGGTGCCAAGTTGGTACTGCCTGGTAGGGCGACACCTGCCGAACAGTTACAGCTGATCCTCCAGGAGGGGGTAACCTGGTCCAACATGGTACCTACGCAGCTACACATGCTGTTGGAGGCAGCAGAACAGGCCGGTGTGCACGAGTTCTCTGGCTACAAGGTGCTGACGGGCGGAAGTCCCCTCCCCTCCGGGTTGGCAAAACGGGCAGTAGAGAAGGGCATCGGCTGCAGCCTCATCTACGGCGGTTCCGACCAGCTGGCTACCACCATATCGGTGGTCCCGGAAGGTACCGATCTCGGCAGCCCTGCTGCCTGGGAGGCTCTTCGCACAGAGCTGAAGCCCCTGGGCATGGTGGAGATCAAGGTGGTAGATGAAATGGGCAAGGAGCTGCCCAAGGACGGCACCAGTATGGGGCAGATCGTGGTGCGCTCTCCATGGCTGCCCCAGGGGTATTACAAGGACCCCGAGCGCAGCCGAGAAGCGTACGTGGACGGATGGTTCCGCACGGGCGACCTGGGTGTCATAACGCCCCGAGGAACGCTGAAGGTGATGGACAGACAGAAGGACGCCGTGAAGAGCGGGGGCGAATGGATAGCTACCAGCGTGCTGGAGGCAGTGATCTCCGAGCATCCGGCTGTGGCTGCGGTGGCTGTGGTGGCCCAGCCCGATCCGCGTTGGGGAGAGAGGCCCGTGGCCGTTATCCAGCTGAGGGAGCAGACCACCGAAGAATCCATCAGGTCGTTCATGGAGGATGCCGTGCAGCAGGGCCGCCTGGCACGCTTCTGGATCCCAGATCGTATTGTCTTTGTGGAGCAGCTCCCCCTCACCAGTGCTGGCAAGATCAACAAGGCTCTGCTGCGCAGCCAGTTCGGTGGTGGATGAGGTCGCGGATGCGTGTCGGTAGGTTTGGGGCTGGGGCTTTGGATAGGGGCTCCTTGAAAACTACCAGCTTCGGAGCAGGGATGCCAGAAACCTTTAATTGATCTTCTGCACCACCAGTGCGATGCCCTGGCCCACACCGATACACATGGTAGCCAAGCCGAATTCCGCTTCGGGACGTCGCTGGAGCTCGTGCAGGAGGGTGGTGAGGATCCTGGCTCCGGAGCAGCCCAGAGGGTGACCTAAAGCTATAGCTCCGCCATTGGGATTGAGACGTTGATCTGTGGGATCTAGATCCCACTCTTGCAGCACTGCCAGAGACTGGGCCGCAAAGGCCTCGTTGAGCTCGATGAGGTCCAGGTCAGCCAGGCTAAGGCCCGCGCGCTTGAGGGCCTTCTGGGTAGCAGGTACAGGACCTATGCCCATTATGCGGGGCTCCACGCCGGCCACGGCCATGGAAACCACCCGAGCCATGGGCCGAAGTCCATGGGCCCTGGCGTATTCGTCGGAAGTTAGTAGCACAGCTGCTGCCCCATCGTTTATGCTCGAGGAGTTGCCAGCGGTTACCGTACCTCCCTGGCGGAAGACAGGGCGCAGTGCCGCCAGCTTCTCGAGGCTGGTGTCGCGCCTGGGCCCCTCGTCGCGGTCGATGGGGCCGGTGGGGGTCATCACCGGGACCATCTCCTGGGCGAAGCGACCTTCATCGGCGGCAGCCACTGCCTTGCGGTGGCTGTGGAGGGCAAAGCGGTCTTGGGCTTCCCTGGAGATGGAGTACATCTCAGCGAGGTTTTCGGCCGTCTCTCCCATGCTCTCGGTGCCGTACAGCTCCTTCATGCGAGGATTGATGAACCTCCACCCGAGGGTTGTGTCGTAGATGGTGACGTTGCCTGTAGGGAAGGCCCTTTCGGGCTTGGGTACCGCCCATGGGGCCCGGCTCATGGACTCTACCCCGCCGCCGATGTAGACATGGCCCTCGCCCAGCATGATGGCTCTGGCTGCCTGGGTGACGGCTTCCAGCCCACTCCCGCAGAGGCGGTTCACGGTAGCGCCGGCTACCTGCACGGGGAACCCTGCCAGGAGGAGGGCCATCCTGGCAACGTTGCGGTTGTCCTCGCCGGCTTGGTTGGCGCAGCCCAAATATACATCCTCCACATCGTGCTTTGGTATGCCGCTTCTCTCCATAAGCGCCCCAAGGACCAAGGCGGCTAGATCGTCCGGTCGAACAGCGGAAAGGACTCCGCCGTGCTTGCCTATGGGTGTCCTGACAGCCCCTACGATCCAAGCTTCCCGCACTTCTGTACCTCACACCCTAGGATAGAGTATAAAGCAGTCAGGCCATAGCGAGGCCTACCGTGCGGCCGCCATCGACGAAGAGCACGTGGCCGGTGATGAAGCTCGCTTCATCCGAGGCGAGGAAGAGGGCCGCGTAGGCCACCTCCTCGGGTCTCCCCGGCCTGCCCAAGGGGGTAAGATTTATGGTGCGCTCCCTCACGTCAGCCGGCACGGCGGCTGTCATGCGTGTCTCGATGAAGCCTGGACAGAGGGCATTGACCCGCACGCTGTATCTGCCAAGCTCCAGAGCCAGAGTGCGGGTCAGGCTGACTACCCCGCCCTTGGAGGCGGCATAGTTGGCTTGACCAAAGTTGCCCAAATATGACCTGGAGGAGGTCAGCACTATACTGCCTGATCTCTGCTGGCGCATGACTTCGGAGACGGCAGCCGCCATTAGGAAGCTGCCCGTGAGGTTGATCTTCAGCACGCTCTCCCAGTCTTCCAGCGACATCTTCCAGTGGACGGCGTCACGGGTGATGCCCGCATAGTGCACCAGGGCGTCGATGCGGCCGAAGCTCTTCGCGCACTCCTCCACAAGCTCCCTGACGCTTTCGGGTTTCGTCACATCGACATACATGGGCACGAAAGCTGGGCCCAACTGGTTGGCCCTTTCCGTTAGGGATGAATGGTCCACGTCAGCTCCCACGACCGTGGCCCCCTCCTGCAGGAAGAGCTGCGCCGTGGCCAGGCCTATGCCGTGGGCTGCGCCCGTTATCAGGGTCACTTTATTTCGCATACGTTCTCCCATGCCGTTCCTCCGGTAGACGCTTGGGTAGATAGCTAGAAATCGGGGCTGGTTTCGCCGGCGAGGCCTCAGGTCGAACTACTGGCCGTCGGTCGCCGCAACAGCAGGAGAACGAACTCGCCCTCCTGTACCAGCTCGCCCCTCTGATTGTAGACTTGGTTGTTGTAACGAACTACTCCCCGGTCCGCCTTGGATGTAGGGCGTAGTTCGGTTATCTCCGTAACGGTATGGATGGTATCGCCTGGGAAGACGGGCTTCAAAAACTGCCATTTGCTGATCTCCAAAAAGGCAAGGGTGGTACCATCGAACCAGCCAGCTCGGCTGTGCAGGCCTGTGACCATGGAGAGGACCAGCAGGCCATGGGCTATCCGCTGCCCGAAGGGCGTTTTGGCGGCAAAGGTAGCGTCCACGTGGAGCGGGTTAAAGTCGCCCGAGAGACCAGCAAAGGCCACAATGTCGGCTTCGGTCACTGTGCGGGCCTGGGTCTCCAGTCGCATTCCCACATGCAGGTCTTCGAAGTAGAGCGCCAACTTCCTACTCCTCCTTGGTAAGGGAATCGCGAGGATCCTTACATTCCCCGAAACGCCGGCGGCCGCTTCTCCTTGAAGGCCCGCAGTCCTTCCTGGTGGTCGGCAGTTCGGCTGGCTTCCTCCTGCAGTTGTGCCTCCAGGGCCAGCACCTGCTCCAGGTCAGCTGCGAAGCCTCGCCTGAGGCCCTGCTTCACCAGCCCCAGGGCCCTAGTGGGTCCCTTTGCCAGTTCCGCCGCCACGGACAGCACCTCACTATGGAAGTTCTCTGCCGGTACCACGCGGTTCACCAGACCCAGACGCAGGGCCTCGGCTGCATCGATGCGGGGTGACAGGGCCAGCAGCTCGTAGGCTTTGCCCAACCCCACCAGCCTGGGCAGGAAGTAACAGATGCCAGAATCCGCCGCCAGACCGATGCGGGTGAAGGCTGTGACGAACACAGCCTCAGATGAGGCTATACGCAGGTCACAGGCCAGGGCAAGGGCCATGCCAGCTCCTGCCGCTGGCCCGTTAACGGCCGCTATCACCGGCTTTGGAAGCTCCGCAATCGCCCTGATGAGGGGATTGTACCTTTCTACTACGGCCTCGGCTATGGATCCTGTCCTGTCCTCCGTGAGGTCTTGCCCCGCGCAGAAGCCTTTGCCAGCACCTGTAATCACTACGACCCTGGTCTCCTGGCGGAGGGCATCGGTCGCCAGGGCATCCAGAAGGTCAGTAAGGAGTCCACGGGTGAGGGCATTGCGGGACTCGGGTCGGTTGAGGGTGAGGGTGAGCACGCCCTGATGGAGGTTGCGCAGCAAGGTTTCCACGTCTCTCTCCCTATTCGAGATCTTCGCAGACAAGGGCTGTAAGTATACCTTGGGGGAAGTTAGCCGTGTCCTTTGCGACGGCCCTGTTTTCGTCCGAGCGCATGGCTGCCTCGAAGGTGGCCCTATCGGGATAGACCATCTCCGTTATGAGGAAGTAGGGGGCTTCTCCTCCAAAGGCGTTG
The DNA here is from genome assembly GCA_034432775.1 of Chloroflexota bacterium. Lineage (GTDB taxonomy): Bacteria > Chloroflexota > Chloroflexia > DAOUBH01 > DAOUBH01 > DAOUBH01. The sequence continues at coordinate 152,156 of DAOUBH010000032.1, read as the reverse complement.
GCGAGCACCCTGCTGACCTTCAGTTGGGCGAGACCTGGCGTGCGGCGCACCAGGGGGAGATGTACTTCAGTGTAGTGATGCAGGAACTGGTCCGGGTCGGCGGGTTTCTTGTAAAGAGCCACGATCTTGATCACTGCCCTATCTCCTTTCCTAAACAAAAGATAGCTATGGCGACCCATAGATCAGAGTTTCCGCAGGTCCACCACCCTCCGTAGCTTTCCTCCTTCGCTCCTGGGGACCGAGCCGGGGGCTCTGAGCCTCACAGTTATGCGGATACCCAAGGTGTCTGCGACCCTCCGGACAATGCTGGCCCGCAGTGCTCGAAGCTCCTGGTCGGCGTCCAAGACTTCTTCTGAGAGGACTTCCTGTCCCACTTTCTGGAACAGTTCCGGGCTGACCTCTACTTGGAGTTCCAGTTCGTCCAGCGTGCCCTCGCGCTTCATCACAAGGAGATAGTGAGGTGCCAACTCGCGGAATCCCTTGAGTATCTCCTCGATGTGGGTTGGATAGAGATTGACCCCGCGCACGATCAGCATGTCGTCGGTGCGGCCGCGGATTGGACCCATGCGGACGTGGGTACGGCCGCAGGAGCAAGGTTCGTGGGTGAGGTAGGTGAGATCGCCTGTGCGGTAGCGTATTACGGGCATGGCCTCCTTGGTGAGGGTCGTAAAGACCAGTTCTCCCTCTGCGCCGTCCGGCAGAGGGTCTCCCGTGGCCGGGTCGATGATCTCTGGCAGGAAATGGTCCTCCCAGATATGGCTTCCCGACTGTGCTTCGGCGCATTCCTGGCTAACGCCCGGTCCAATGATCTCGGAGAGGCCGTAGATATTGCAGGCCTTTACGCCGAGACCTGCCTCCACGTCACGCCGTATAGTTTCGGTCCACGGTTCAGCACCCAGCACGGCGTACTGGAGGCTGATGCGGTCGGGTGGGACATTCCTCTTGCGGAACTCTTCGGCCAAAGTTTGAGCGTAGGAGGGGGTGCAGGCTATGACCTGGGGCCGCAGGTCCTGGATGAGGGTGATCTGGCGCTCCGTGGCACCACCCGAAACCGGTATAACGGTCATTCCTAGCTTTTCTCCACCGTAGTGGAGGCCCAATCCCCCAGTGAAGAGCCCGTACCCGTAGGCGTTGTGGAGGATCATGCCCGGAGTGGCCCCGGCAGCGGCTAGGCTACGGGCATTCACCTGGGCGAAGACCTCTATGTCGTTGCGAGTGTAGGCTACCACTGTGGGCTTGCCTGTAGTGCCCGAGGAGGCATGGAAGCGGATCAGCTGCTCCTGCGGCACAGCCAACAGGCCCAAGGGATAGTTTTCTCGGAAGTCGGTCTTGTAGGTAAAAGGTAGCTTGGCCAGGTCGTCGAGGTTTCGCACCTTCGACGGCTGGAGCCCGGCTTCGTCGAAGCGGTGCCTGTAGAAGGGCACTCGCTGGTATACGTAGGCCACTATGCTGCGCAAGCGCTCTTCCTGGAGGCTGCGCAACTTGTCCCTCGGCATTGTCTCCATTTCCCTGTCGAAGTACATCCCAGACCCTCCTAGCTGCATAAGCTACTGAGACGGAAAGACACGCTGACCGGTGGTGGCGTCCAGCAATGATATGGCCATCATGGGGCATCCTTCGGCCGCCGCCAGAATGGCCTCGGGACTGTCGCCTGCGGGGTCGAGGACCTGCGACTGCAGGTTATCGTTCAGCCCGAAGACCTTTGGCGCCGTGAGGACACATATACGGCTGCCCACGCACCGGTCGTAATCGATGGCGATGATGAACTTCGGGGCCGACATGGCGTCGTCACCACTCTACATAGAGCTGCTTGAGGGCTCTTGCCACTATGGTGGGGTGATAGTCGAGTTCTTGGTCGGCCATTCGGAAGTCGGGGAACCTTTGCGTGAGCGCCAGGAAGGCCTCCTGTCCCTCGACGCGGGCCAGGGGCGCGCCCAGACAGATGTGTATGCCGTGACCAAAGGCCACATGGGGGTTGGGAGACCGGGAAATGTCCAGGCGCTCTGGGTCAGCGAACTTGTCCGGATCCCTGTTGGCTGCGCCCAGAACCAACAACATCCTATCACCCCGGCGTATGGTCTTGCCGCCGAGCTCCACGTCGGCCTTGGCCCAGCGGAAGGTGGCCATCACCGGGCCATCGTAGCGCAAAAGCTCCTCCACGGCTGGTTTGATGAGGGTAGGATCGTGCCGCAGCCGTTCCCATTGATCGCGGAAGCGGGAGAAAGCCACAACGCCGTTGGCCAACAGGTTTGTGGTGGTCTCGTGGCCAGCAAAGATGAGTACCGTGCAGGTGGCTAGCAGTTCTTCCTCAGACAGCAGGTCGCCCCGTTCCTCCGCCTGCACCAGGGCCGTGATGAGGTCGTCCCGCGGGTGAAGCCTCCGCTCCCTGATGAGGGGACCGAAGTACTCCAAGAGGCGTTCGAGGCCCTTTTGGGAACGCTCTCGACGGTCGGGCTCATTGGCCCTAATGAAGAAGACCCTCCCCGTCTCGTCGGACCACTCTTTGATTTGCTCGCGGTCCTCTACAGGCACCCCCATATATTCGGAGATGGCGATGACGGGAAGGTGGAAGGCGAACTCACGGATAAACTCGGCATGGTTACGCTGGGCGAAACGATCCAGCAGGTCAGCCACAATGGCTTTGATCCGGGGTCGAAGTCGCTCGACGCTCGAGGGGGTGAAGGCCTTGTTGACAAGCATTCTCACGCGGGTGTGGTAGGGTGGGTCGGTGAAGACCAGCCACTTGGAGAAGTAGTTGATCAGCAGGTGAAACTTCTCTTGAGCGGCTTGGTCCAACTCCAGCATCAGAGAAGCCATTCGGTCCGATGAGAAGGATTCCGTATCGCGCAATACCCTCACCACATGGTCGTAGCGGGTAACAAGCCAGCCTCCCCACCGGGCGTTCCAGTGTACGGGGTCGTACTCCCTCAGCTGGGCATAGTAACGGTACGGGTCGGCAACCACTTCTGGTGCTAGTAGGTCATCGCTTATAGTTTGCACGCTTTCCTCCTTATTCCCCTGCTCCCCTTCCGACGGAATAAGAGGCTTTGTCAGCTGCTGGGGTGGGGGCAGGCTCAGCCCCCAGCGAGCGGACGACAAGCCTGCTGTAGAGGTCGGCGAGCTCTCGGGGCGCCAGGCGGCCATCGGGCTTAAGCCACTGGTAGGTCCAGTTTAGGGCCGAGAGGACGAAGAGGGTTGCTAGGCGTGGGTCTTCTACGTGAAAATGGCCGAGGCGCATTCCCTCTTCTACGGTGGTCTGGAAGTAGGCCTCATATCGGTGCCGCTTTGCCAGCATGGCCGCCTTCCGCTGTGGCGACAGGTGCCTCCATTCGTGGAAGAAGACAGAGGCGTCCTGAAGTTCGGAGGCCATCACCATGATGTGCCGGCGGACCAGTTCGCTCAACCTGGCTGCTGGGGGCAGGCTGTCGGGCACCGATGCAGCTTCGGCTAAGAAGTGGTCGGCAGCCCGGTTGGCGATCTCCCAGAGCAGGTCGTCCTTGGATTCGATGTGGGAATATAGGCTCCCACTCTGTAAATTCACCACTCTGGCCAGGGCCCGCATGGAGGCACCGTGGTAGCCCCTCTCCCTGAAGAGACGGCTCGCTTCGGCCAATATGCGGTCTCGTGGTCCAGCGCCCTGTTCCAAACGAACGCTCGCTATGCGGCCTTTTGGGGATAGTATCATATATGATCTGCCCTGTCAAGGGGTCTTTGCCAAGAGAAGGCCTGGCCAAGCTTCTGAGGGGGCTCCTATAGGGGAGGCGGAGTCACGAAGGCCGCCTGTACAGGGTGGGGAGCGGGCGGATACTAAGGGAAACTGTCCTACAGGGAGAGGGTGGTGCCGAGGGGCGGACTCGAACCGCCGACACCGTGATTTTCAGTCACGTGCTCTACCACCTGAGCTACCTCGGCACAACCGGGTGGAGGCAGCGGGACTCGAACCCGCGACCTCTACAGTGCGATTGTAGCGCTCTTCCAGCTGAGCTATGCCCCCAGCAATCATCTATTATAGGAAACGCCGGGAACTGGGTCAACCTTGGGGCAGTAGTACCGTCCCAGCGGGCGAATTCTGTGATACATTGGAGGTGCTGGAGACCCAAGTGACAACCCGCTACGTGCTGCCGTTGATCCATCCTGAGGCTCAGCAGCGTGTCACCGCCGGTGGCAAGGGCGCTATGCTGGCCAAACTCCTTGCTGCTGGCTACCCAGTGCCCGATGGTTTTGTGCTCGTGACCCAGGCGTATCGCGACTTTGTCCAAGCGAACGGGCTTGACGGCCTGATCCACCAGCTCGTGCCTTCTCAGCCAGAGGTGGACCCGCAGAAGCTTGAAGCGATTTCCCAACGTATCCGCAGCGCCTTATCCACCTTTCGCCTCCCGTCGGACGTGGCGTCCGAGCTAGTGGCCTCCTACGAAGCCTTGGGAGAGCCCACTGTGGCTGTGCGGTCATCGGCTACTACAGAAGATCTCCCCGACCTCTCCTTCGCCGGCCAGCAGGACACGTTCCTAAACGTTTACGGTCGGGATGCCCTCCTAAAGGCAGTGTTGGATTGCTGGAGCAGCCTCTGGACAGCGCGCGCTATCAGCTATCGGTTGGTCCACGGGGTGCCCCAGCACGATCTCGCCATGGCGGTTGTGGTTCAGAGAATGGTACCTAGCCTGAGGTCGGGGGTGATGTTCACGGCGAATCCGGTAACGGGTGTGCGCTCGGAGGTAGTGGTCGAGGCGGTGGTTGGCCTCGGCGATGCCTTGGTGTCCGCCCGCCTGCAGCCTGACCAGTGGACTGTGCGCCTCGGCGACCCGCCGGCCGTTGCCGAGAGGGGATCGATCCAGCCAGCCAGCGGGGAGGCAGCCGGTATCCGGGAGTTGGCTACGGGCGATTTGCTGGCACTAGCCCGCATGGGCAAGGAGATCGAAGGCCTGTTCGGTTCCCCGCAGGACATCGAGTGGGCGTGGGACGGGCAACAGTCCTATATCCTCCAGGCGAGGCCGATAACGTCGCTTTTCCCACTGCCACCCGGAGTTCCGCCCAGTCCCCTCAGGGTGCTTTTCTCCTTTGGAGCGGTGCAGGGGGTACTCGAGCCGCTGACCCCTATGGGCCGCTGTCTTATTGCTCAGTTGGTTGCTACGGCGGCAGGTCTGCTGGGGTACAGGGTTACCAGTTCTACTCAGCGGGTGCTTTACACTGCCGGTGAGCGACTCTGGGTCGACATTACACCCCTTCTCCACTCTGATCTAGGCCGAAAGGCGTGTTTAACTGCGCTGGGCATCGTGGAGCCCACGACGGCCCGGGCCCTGCGGTCGCTTTTCGGCGAGTATGAGTTCCGGGCAAGGCGCCCTATCAAGCTGCTTACCGTCCTCACGCTCGGACGCTTGGCCTGTCGTATGGCAGCTAATGTGGTGCTAAGCTTGCTGCGTCCCGAGATGCGTTGGCGTAAGATTGCCGGGCGCCTTGAGGCCATTCTGCAGCAGCTGGAGGCCGACCTAGGGCAGGCCCGCAACGGTAACATCGCCAGCCTGACGGAGGTACCGGCTCTCATGGACCGCGCCCTGTTCCGCCACTTGTACCGCAATCTGCTGCCCATGCTCTCCATGGTGGCAGCTGCGGTGCTGTGCCTGAATCTTCTGAGGCGCATGGCGGCAGAGGTGCCCGAAGGTCTGGAAGGGCGTTCACAGCAACAGTGGCAGGCCCTAGCCCTGGAGGTTGGCAAAGCACCACCCAACGATCCAACGGTTCGCATGGGCATGGACCTCTGGCGGCTCGCCTCGCAGATCAGGGAAGATGCGGCATCGCTTGAATGTCTCAGGGCCTTGGATGCGCGACAGCTGGCGGAACAGTACGAGGCCGCGAGGCTGCCCGGGGTAGCCCAGCGGGCAATCCACGACTTCATGAAGGCCTACGGTCAGAGAGGCCCTGTGGAGATAGATGTAGGCAGGCCACGCTGGAAGGAGGACGCGGCCCCGGTATTTGACCTTTTGAAACTCTACGTGCAGATGAGGGAGAGAGGAGAGGACGCTGCTGATGAGCTTGTGCGTCGTGGCGGGGAGGCAGAGGCGGCCATGGCCCAGCTACAGGGTGCCGTCCGTCGCCTTCCCTTCGGTTGGGTGAGGTCGTGGCTCGTTGGGCTGGCAGGTAGGCGTCTGCGACAGCTTGCTGGCTTCAGGGAGTATCCGAAATTCTTCATGGTGCGTGCCTTTGGCTTGATCCGGGAATACCTCCTAGCATTAGGTGCGGCCTTGCGCGAAGCTGGCCTGCTGGAGAAGCCCTATGACGTAATGTTCTTGTCTCTGGACGAACTCGCGCAGCTTCCAGAGGCCGATCCCAAGGCCATCGTGGAGTGCGTCGAGAGCAGGCGGGCGACCTTTCAGTGTGAACTGCGGCGGCTTCGAGTGCCGCGGCTTCTCTTAACCGACGGCCGTGCCCTCTACGGCGATTCGCCCTCCCAAGCCACCCAAGCGGTGTGGTTTCAGGGCAGCCCGGCCTCTCCGGGGGTGGCTGAAGGCCGCGTACGAGTAGTCCTGAACCCACGGCATGCCTTTCTGGAGCCCGGAGAAATCCTAGTGTGTCCTGGCACTGATCCCTCGTGGACACCCCTCTTCCTTGCGGCCGGAGGCCTTGTTACGGAAGTAGGTGGGATTATGACCCATGGAGCTGTGGTGGCCAGGGAGTTAGGCCTGCCAGCGGTCGTGGGCCTGCATGCCGCAACCATGCTCCTTCGCACCGGCCAGAGGGTGCGCATCGATGGTTCCACTGGCCTGGTGGAGGTGCTGGAGGCCTGAACCTGTAGCTACGTTGTCCGGCCGATTGCCCGCTGTCCCTGTTCCCTGGTGGCGCTACGAAGCTGGTCCCTCGATGTCGATCTGGGCGCGTTGCAGCCGTCCGCTGTAATCGATGTATACGGTCTTCCACTCGGAGTAAGCGTCCAAGGCAGCCCAGGCGCCCTCACGGTGGCCATTGCCCGTTGCCTTGGTGCCTCCGAAGGGCAGGTGGGTCTCGGCGCCTATGGTGCCGGCATTGATATACACCAGCCCCGTATCCAGTTCCCGCAAGGCTACGAAGGCCCTCTGGAGGTCGCGCGTGTATACCGAGCTGGTGAGGCCGTACTTGACAGAGTTGTTGACGCGTATTGCTTCTTCCAGACTGCCCACGGTTATCACGCTGAGGACCGGGCCAAATATCTCCTCCTGGGCGATAACGGCGTTGGGATCTATGTTGTCGAAAACGGTGGGTTTGAAGAAGAAGCCCTTCGCCAGGTCTCCATCGCGCACCGGATAGCCTCCGGTCAGGAGCGTCGCACCCTCCTTCTTGCCTATCTCTACGTATTCGGCTACCTTGTCCTGCCTGGCTCCGTTGATGAGGGGCCCGACGTCTGTGTTCGGGTCGAGACCGTTGCCAAGACGTAATGCCTCAACCCTCGGCAAGAGTTTGCCCAGAAGGTCGGCCTTGATTTCCCGGTGTACCAGAAGGCGGCTGCAGGCCGTGCACCGTTGTCCCGTAGTGCCAAAGGCGCTCCATATAATCCCTTCGATGGCCAGATCCAGGTCGGCGTCCTCCAGGACAGTAATAGCGTTCTTTCCGCCCATCTCCATGGTGCACCTCTTCATGTTCTGGGCGGCTATTATGCCTATTTCTCTGCCTACCTCGGTGGAGCCGGTAAAGGATATGAGGGCCACCTTGGGATGGTGCGTCAGGGGAGTGCCGACCTCTTGCCCTGTGCCGTGGACCAGATTGATGACGCCGGCAGGGAAACCTGCCTCTTCCATGAGCTCCACCAGGCGGCAGGCCATGATGGGGGTATCACTGGCAGGCTTGAAGACCACTGTATTGCCGAGGATAAGGGCGGCGAAGATCTTTAGCACAGGTATGGCTATGGGGAAGTTCCACGGGGTAATGCAGGCCACCACGCCCAGAGGCTCCCGTACGGCGAAGGCGGCCTTATTGGGTAACTCCGAGGGGGTGGTATAGCCGAACTGTCTTCGGCCCTCTCCGGCGAAGATGTACAGGTAGTCCAAAGCCTCCTGCACCTCACCTCTGGCCTCGACCAGGACCTTCCCCATCTCCATGGTGAGCAGCCGGGCCAAATCCTCCTTATGGCGCTCCATGAGATCGCCCAAGCGGAAGAAGATGTCGGCCCTCCTCGGCGCCGGGACGCGCTTCCATCTCGGAAATGCTTCCCATGCGGCTTCCACGGCTGCCGAGACGTCCTCTGGGCCTGAGAGTGGCAGTTCGCCCAAGAGCTCGCCATTGGCGGGGTTGATGTCCCTGAAAGTGCGGCCGCTGCTGGCATCCACCCACCGACCGCCGATGTAGTTCTTCAGAGCCATGGTGTCACCTCCTAAGCTCGTTTCAGAGAGACTATAGAGCTGCCCGCCAGAACCGCCGACTAAGGATAGTGGGTGATAAAATGGAGGCATGAGGGACCCCAACGCCGACATGAATTTCTGTCCCCGCTGCGGGGCGCGGCTGCGGCTGGCCGAGGTCTTTGACCGATTGCGGCCCGTATGTGATAGCTGCGGGTACATCGTCTTCGTCAACCCGAAGCTTGTGGCAGGGGTGGTGCCCGTGTGGGACGGGCGAGTAGTGCTGATCCGTCGTCGTATAGAGCCCGGCCTTGGCAGATGGAGCTTCCCCACCGGTTACGTGAATTATGGGGAAGAGGTAGCTGCTACGGCAGTCAGGGAAGCAGAGGAGGAGACAGGCCTCAAGGTAGAGATCGATGGGCTCGTAAATGTCTACTCCGAGCCTGGCGAGCCCACGGTCCTGGTAGTCTACATGGGGCGGGTAGTGGGCGGCGACCTTCGTCCCGGTAGTGAGGTGTACGAGGTGGGTCTCTTTGAGCCAGGTAGGTGGCCGGAGCTGGCCTTCAGTCACGACCGGGATATCCTCGAGGAGTGTATGGCTCGGTGCCGCTCATCCCCCTGACAGGGGCTTCGGCCTTCTGTCCTGTGTCCCCCGGGTAGGCCAGCAACCGTAGGAAGGCAAAGAAGGACACCAACCCTACGCCCAGCAGGTAGGCTGTTCTGGCCCAGGGCAGTGCTGTGTCGCTACCGGCCATTATGCCGTGTAATGTCGCTAGGGCCCAGGCCACCGGCACCAGTTTGTGGGCAATAGCCCACCAGTTGCTTTTCACTAGGTCCTTGAGATAGTAGCCGAAGGTGGTTATCCCCAGGGCGTACAGCGCCACAATGCCGAGAGCCACAGCCTGGGGTCGGTAGCTCGCAAGCCCCGGGATCAGAATCTCGGCCAGGCTGAAGCCGACCGTCCGGTCGAAGAGCAGTAGGATGGCGTGGAGCAGCATCAGCGCCGCTCCTCCCATGGAGAGATAGCGATGCCATGCAGAATGGACCAGGGCGGGGAACCAATTGCGGGCTGTCGTCTTCCACGCAAAGCCCCACGCCGTGGTAAGGGTAAACAGGGCATAGGCTGCCCATCCTGTAGACCTGATCAGGATCCATGTGGTCTGCTGGGGCACCAGTTGCGAGAATACCACGAAGGCAGTCCCCAAAAGATAGCCAAGGGGTGCTGCCAGAAAAAGCAGCAACACCTGCAAACGCGTCATTTGTCCCTCCGATATTCCAGTGATTGGAAAAGTCTGTTCTTGAGGATAGAACCATCCCTGCGTAGGGCGACAACAGGTAGGCCCCAGGCTTCGGCTAAGGCCATGCCCTCCACAGAACCGGCTATCAGCACAGCCTTGGCTGCCCACTCGGCGGTCAGCGCCCTGGGCGCTACTACTGTGGCGCTCACGAGGTCGCTGTCAGCAGGCTCTCCTGTGCGGGGGTCAATGATGTGGTGGGCTGGTCCCCGAGGGCCATACCACCGCCTCCGCAGCACCGACGAAGTGGCCATACCACCACCGCGCAGGCGGATTTCTGCAATGGGCTCTGCGCCGGGAATTCCCTCTATCTCCACCAGCCATCCTGCCCCTCCGGGAGGGCATCCCCGGACCGCGACGTCTCCGCCTGCATCGACGAAGACGCCTCCGCCTCGGCCCAGTCTCGCCACCAGGCGGTCAGCTACCCAGCCCTTGGCCAGGCCTCCTAAGTCTACGGCGCCGCTCAGCCAGAAGCGCCGCCCAGGAAGAGGCACGATTTCGCCCCTGACTGCTGATGCCATGCCGACGGTGGTGCCCGCGCGGGGCCCGCTGCCGTCCCAGGGCCCTGTGTATCCTGCGGCTTGAAGCTGGGGCAGGACTGTGGCGTCGAAGAGGCCGCAGGTCCTTCGGTTCGCCTCCACGGCGTGGAGGAGGAGGTCCCCCAGGGCTGGCGAAACCCGCCTCGGTTTCGAAGACCCGTTTAGCCGCGACAGCTCGCTTCCAGGGAGGAAGCGGCTCAATCGCCGCTCCCACTGCTGTATCTGAAGCCTGGCCCACAACAGCCTCCGCCAGCTCTCCAGAGGATTCGCGTCGCTGCCCACAATGCCCAGTGTGAAGGTCGTACCCATGGCCTTGAAGGCGTGGATGTATACCCTACGAGCCACGGCTGCGGATCCTCGGAGTTTGGGATGTCCTCGGTACCACTGCCGCCGGAGATCTGCGCTGCTGACCGCCTATCCTCGGGAATGTGGGATTGGCCGTGCCTGGCAGCTGGCTCTGACCCGGGGCACTCAAAGTTGTCTGCCCGCCCGGGCTGTTAGCCTTGGCCTCGTTGCCGAGGTAGCCCGCAGTGCCCACCAGCCCAGTGAATCCCAGTGTGGCTAGAAGGGCCACCCCTACCGAAGCCACCTGGATGTGTCTAATCGTCGTCTTCTTCGTGTTCCCGCTCATGGTGCTCCCCTTCCCTGTCTTCGTGTTCCCGCTCATGGTGCTCCCCTTCCCTGTCGTGGAAGTAGTATCCGTCCTGTTGGTCGCTGTAGTACTGCTGCGAGAGGTCGTCGGGGTATAGGGTGTCCGTAGGGGTAGAAGTGGCTTCAGGGGGAGCAGCTAGCACTGCTCCGGAGCTTGGAGCACTGACCTGGACGTTGGTGCTGGACGGCTGCGCGGGGCCCTGGGTGAGGAAGCCCAACAGGGCACCTACAGTCACCAGGGTGCCTACAGTTGCGGCGATCAGTTTCTTCGTTTTCAGCACTAGAGTCACCTCCTGTTTTCTGTTCTGAAGGATAGGGCCGCAAGTTTAGGCTTTCCTTGGGCGCATATTAGAAATCTCTAATATTTGCAACTAGTGCCCGCGACAGCGCTAGAATGGAAGCGTGAAGGTGCTGGTTGTGGAAGACGATCCAAGGCTTGCCAGGCTCATATCCGAGGTCCTGGAAGACGAGGGCTTCGTCACAGGCGTAGCCAACGATGGCCCGTCGGGCCTGGAGGCCCTGGTCAGCGGTGATTGGGACCTTGCCATAGTGGATCGCATGTTGCCGGGCATGGACGGCGTCGATGTGGTGCGCGTGGCCAGACGCCGTGGTGTGACCACGCCTGTGCTTATCCTCACGGCGAGGGATGCCATCGAGGACAGGGTCGAGGGTCTCGAGGGCGGGGCCGACGACTATTTGGTGAAGCCCTTTGCCTTTGCGGAGCTGCTGGCCCGGGCCAGGGCCCTGCTGAGGCGGGCCGCAAGGCCTCAGGTTCAGGCCCAGCTCCAGGTAGGCGATCTGGTTATGGATCTGCTGCGCCATGAGGTGAGGCGGGGCGATCGCGTGGTGGAGCTGACGGCCAAGGAGTTTGCTCTGCTGGAATACCTTATGCGCAATGCCGGGTTGGTGCTGACCAAGGGCCAGATTCTGGGTGCCGTGTGGGGTGCAGGGCCTGACGTGGCTGGCAACCTGGTGGAGTTGTACGTCCATTACCTTCGGTCCAAGATAGATAGACCTGGAGATAAGCCGCTGATCAAGACAGTTAGGGGAGTTGGTTACACGATCCGCGATGACTGATAGAGCACGCTTCCGCCTCATCAAACTGCGCCTAACTGCCTGGTATACCCTGGTCGCAGGCCTGACGGTAAGCCTAGTGCTGGTGGCCGTCTATGTGGGGTTCGCCGATGTGGCTCGAGTTTCAGCCGACGGGGAATTGGCCATGGGGGTCAGGGACGTAGCGGCCGAGTTCGCCCGGAGCGGAGGCGTGTTGGTGGGGTCGGACCTTCGTGGCCACGAGGACGAGGACGATTACGAACACCGGGGCGAAAGGCGTCTCGGACGGGCAGGTTTCCTCTTTGCGGTTCTCGATGGGCAGGGTAACACCTTGCTGGGCACCGTGCCCCCTGTCGATGGTCTGCCAGACATAGCCAGCTTCAGGGCGGCCCTGGCCGGCCAGGCCAATTTTGGCACAGTGCAAATGTCCGAAGGCACCGTTCGGGTATACAGCTACCCGCAGGACACACCTTTGGGCAGGGTGGTAGTTCAGGGCGTAAGGCCTCTGGGCGGCTTAGAAACCACGCTGAACCGCACGCTGCTAGTGGCAGCCGCTCTTGGCCTGCTCTCCCTTCCCGGGGCAGCAGCCGGAGGCTGGTTCCTTGCGGGCCGAGCCCTTCGGCCTGTAGAAGAGGGCATGGCACGACAGCGCCAGTTCGTGGCCGATGCTTCCCACGAGTTGCGCACTCCCCTCGCAGTGATACGGGCTTCGGCTGAGCTGGTACTGAAGAAGAATCCCCAGCTGGACCCTCGGTCCCGGGAGGCCCTGGTGGATATAATTGCTGAGGCCGACCTTACTGCTTCCATGGTCGAGGACCTGTTGTTGCTCGCTAGGTCCGATGCCCAGACCCTTGAAGTGGAACTACGCCAGGTGGAACTTGGCAGGCTAGTTCGGGACGTGGCCAGATCCTTCGAGGGGCTCGCGGCTTCCAAGGGCCTTGAGATACGGGTCGACACGGAAGAGTGCTACCTTCTGGCCGACGAGCGTAAGTTGCGGCAGCTGGTGGCCATACTCCTGGACAACGGAGTCCGATACAATGACACGGGAAGTTTCGTGCGGGTACAGGTACAATGTGAGACGTCGCGGGCCAGGATCTTGGTCGAGGACGATGGACCCGGCATTGGTCCACAGCATATAGGCCGCGTCTTCGACCGGTTCTATCGGGCAGATCCGTCTCGTTCGAGCAGCGGTGCAGGCCTGGGTCTTTCCATAGCTAAGGCTATAGTTGAGGCCCACGGAGGTGAGATTTCGGTGGCCAGCCAGCTCAACAAGGGCTCCACCTTTACGGTGATCCTCCCTAGAGGGAAGATGTCGTGACAACTTTCGACGTTGCTATCATCGGCGGCGGTGTAGTCGGAGCCGCTATAGCCTACCAGCTGGTCAGGCTCGGCCATGGGTCCGTGATAGTTTTCGAGGCTGGCAGTGTAGCCTCGGGCTCAACGGGTCGCGCTGCCGGAGGGATCAGAACACAGTTCACCACTGATATTGACATAAAGCTTTCCCTGTACAGCGTTAGCTTCTACGAACAGTTCGCTGAGTTGGTTGGGGGCGACATTGAGTTTCGGCAGCATGGCTATCTCTTCTTGGCCTTCACCGATGCAGGCTGGGATACTCTCAGGAAGAATGCCGATTTCCAGCGGTCCCGGGGCGTTGAGGTCCACTTGCTGACCCCTGCAGAGGTGGCATCGCGGTATCCATATCTGCGTCTAGAGGAGCTGAGGGGGGCCAATTTCGGACCCCGCGACGGTTATGCTGACCCTTCTACAGCCGCACAATCTCTCATGGCCTATGCTCGCCACAGGGGCACGGTGGTGATGGAGGGAAGCAGGGTTACGGGCATCGATGTGAGGGAAGGGAGGGTGGAGCACCTGACAGTGGGCGGCGAGCGCTACACTGTAGGAACTGCTGTCGTTGCTGCGGGCCCATGGTCGGCAGAAGTAGGCAAGCTTGCAGGCCTCGAGTTGCCGGTGAGGCCCCTGCGCCGTCACCTTTTCTTCACCGATGCCGTTCCAGAGATACCTGATCCCGTACCCATGACCGTAGACTTCGAGACAGGTTTCCACTTTCGTAGGGAGGGCCCAGGACTGCTGTTGGCCATGCCCGACCCGTCGGAGACCTACGGTTTTAAAGAAGGCGTCAACTGGAGCTTTGCTGAGAAGGTTGTAGAGGCAGGTGTCCATCGGCTGCCCTTGTTGTCCAGAGTGCGGCTGATAAGAGGTTGGAGCGGACTCTACGAGATGACGCCGGACCATCATGGCATCGTGGGCCCGACGCCCATAGATGGGCTTTTGGTGGCCACTGGGTTCAGCGGGCATGGGTTCATGTTGGCCCCGGCAGTGGGCCTTGCCGTGGCGGAGCTGATAACTTACGGCTCTTACCGGACCATGGACTGTTCAGTCCTCTCCCTGGATCGTTTTGAGAGAGGCGAGCTTCTGGGAGAGCCCCATGTCCTCTAGTATCCGCCATAGGGTGGCGGCGTTTCGGATCGCCCATCCCGCATAGTCGTTGTTGAAGTAGACGTAGATTTCGACCCCTTGCGCCCAGGCCGCGATCCGTTCCGCCCACAACTGCAGCTCTTCTACCGTGTATCCGGGTCCATGTTCACCGCCGTGGAATCGTATGTAGGTGAAGGGTGCCGTAAGGGCCATACGGCGGGGCATGCCAGGAAAATCGGGTATGGCCAAGGCAACCTGATGGGCCTTGAGATGTTCCAGCACCTCATCCTCCAACCACGACGGATGACGGAACTCGAAGGCGTAGTGACGCCCGGGCTGTAGGTGCCTCAGGAATTCAGAGAGTCTTTGCCTGTCCGCCTTCCAGAAGGGAGGAAGCTGGAAGAGGATGGGTCCGCACTTCTCGCCGAGGCCCTCGATGGCCGAATGGAAGGTGGTCAGGGGCCCTACTGGGTCGCCCAGTTTCCGCATGTGGGTTATGTAGCGGCTCGCCTTGACAGCAAAAAGGAAGTTCTTGGGCGTCTGTAGCCGCCATCCCTCGAATACATGGCGTGGCGGCAGACGGTAGAAGGAACGGTTGATCTCAACGGTGGGGAAATAGGAGCTGTAGAAGGCCAGCCATTGGCTCTGGCGCAATGTGGCTGGGTAGAATATACCTGCCCAGTGGGGATAGACCCACCCCGATGTGCCAATCCATATCTGGGGTGCAGCGGCCTCGTTGGGCAAGGTGAGCTACTCGGGCACTGGCTTCTTGCCCTGCATGGAGTACATCTCCAAGATCTCCTTGACTGTCGTGGCCTCCTCCGGTCCCTTGTCGGATCGGATGAAGCCGACGACTCTTGGGAAGCGCAGGGCAAAGCCCGAACCGCCCTCGGGTGCTCTGCCTGCGGTGTGAATGGGGCTTCGGGTTATCTCGTCGGCCTGTACCTCAACAACGTAATGCGGCTCTACCCACACATCGGGCTCTAGGATAGCCTCGACCCTGGCCGGCTTGTGGGGAACGGCTATCTGGTCCAAGAGGCGCTTCATCTCCACCCACTGCTCTTCCGAGAGGCCCGAGCCAATCTTGGCTATAGTCTTGAACTTGTCTTCTTCCTCGTCGTACACGGCCCCGAGGAGCGACCCTATGCCGAAACGCGCTCTGGCCCCGCGTCCATACAGATAGCCCACCAGGACCACGTCCACTGTGTCACTGAGCTCCATCTGGTAGGACCGCTTCAGTTTGATCCAGTTGAAGTTGCGTGCACCCGCGTGATAGGGGGATTCCAGCCTTTTGGCGACGATGCCTTCCAGGCCGCGGCTGATACATTCCTCGAAGAACCTCGTGAGCTCTTCCACGTCGTCGGTTATCATGCCTTCCGAGACCAGAATACGATCGCCCTCGCCCTGGGTGGCGATCATGCTGGCTAGGCGCTGCCTGCGCTCCAAGAGGGGACGTGGAGTATAGTCGCCCTCATCGCAGTACATCATGTCGAAGGCGAAGAGCAGCAGGGGAAGCTTCTCCTGCATCTCTTCGATGCCGTATTTGCGTTTTCGCTGCACCGTAACCTGGAAAGGCACAAACTCGCCCGTATCCGGATCGTAACCGATAGCCTCCCCCTCGAAGATGGCCCTCTGGTCGCGAATCTGACGCAGGGCCGCCTCAGCTATATCGGGAAACATGGCGGTGGTATCCTCCAGGTTGCGGGAGAAGATCTTGACCGTGGCACCGTCCCTGTGGACCTGGCAGCGGAACCCATCGTACTTCGGTTCGACGGAACAGCGGCCTATCTTCGAGATGATGGCCTCGGGGGACGGCAGGCGTTCAGCCAGCGCAGGACGGATGGGGCGTCCAACTTTGGGGGTAAAGCTCTCGATGGCCTCCATGCCTTCAACAAAGAGGGTTTTCGCCACTAAGCCGAGGTCCGAGCAGAGGTTGTAGGCACGCTCCAGTTTGGGGCGCAACAACTTGTCACCCACGTAGGCGTAGGAGAGGCCGTCGAGGATCGTAGGATCGCCGATCCCCAGCCGGAGGCGTCCGAGGACTATCCGCACGGCATAGCGCGCCTCGAGGCCGTCGGCCCGTCGAAGCAGTTGTTGGAGAAGGGATATCTTGTCGGCTACGGATCCAGGTCCCGAGGCTGTAGCAAGGCGGTACAGCAGTTCGTAGACCTCCTGTACTGTCAAGGCGTCGGAGGGTCCTCTGGCCAACTGCTCGGCCACGAGGCCTAGGTCTCCCGTGGTCCGGTACAGCTCTTTGACTTTCTGTTCCCCTGTGCCATCTAGCTCGGCCAGGGCCTTGATGGTGAGCTTCTCGCTCACACCGAACTCGAGGGGGACGAAATTGGGGGCCAGCCGGCCTTGGCAGAGGTAGATTATGCGGTCCAGGGAGGCCGGTTCGGCCTCCTTAAAGATCTCGGCCAGGATAGCCACCATGTCGTTTCGGCTCGAAGTGGCCTCCAACCTCTGAAAGTACTCGGCTAGAGTTCTCATGCGCATGTCAACTCTCCCGACCTTCCATTCCAAGTACGGTAACAGTTCCCCTTTGGGCTGCTCTTTCCAGCAGTCGTTGGGCCACCTGTCGGCCCAGCCTGACGGCGTAGTTGGTGCCCCTGTCCTCGGGGTAGATCTGGGTTGTGTTCGCCAGGTACAGGCCCGAAACAGGCGTCTCCATAGGGGGCATAATGCTCGAGTAGTTGGTCGTGATAACTGGCTGTGCGGATGCTTCCCGAAATACCCAGTATTCCTCTATCCATTCTGGCTGGAGCCTGGGATTTATCCGTTGCAGGTGTGGCAGAAAGCGGTCGAGGAGCTCCGCAGCCTCCATAGCCAGTAGGGGGCTGTCCTTGGCCAGATAGTTTGAGATATAGAGGATGTGCTTGCCTCCATAAAGCTCGGGAGGAACGAAGTTGGTATGCTCGATGATGCCAACGAAGGGCATGGTGAGGTCCCCTATGTTCATCCAGTAGATGTGAGAGAGTGGATGGGTCATCTTTACCAGCATCACCAAAGCAGCTTGGTAGGGTACTCTTGAGAGTAGGGAGCGGTAACTCTCGGGTAGCTCGGGCACGAGACGTGGGAAGAGGAAGTTGGGCACCGTGGCTATCACGGCATCGTAAGGCCTGACCTCGTTCCCGACCTGGAGGCCAGCCACCTCAGGACCATCGGGCCCAGGGCGGACCACGACCCGTTGCACGGGACTAGAACTGTGCAGGCCGCAGCCCAGGCGCCGAAGGGCGTCGGCCAATGCATCGATGATGATCTGAAAGCTGCCTTCGGGATAACCTAGGACCTCCTTTGTCAGTCCTTGCCGCGACCTGAAGCGCAAATATATCTTTCCCCAGAACCACACCATGCCGATCTCATCGGCCATATTGCCGAATTTGGCCCGCAGTTGGGCGCCCCATACCTTTTGGAAGGCCTCCTTTCCGGTGGCGCGGATCAGCCACTCCTTAGCGGTGACAGCTTCGAACTTCTTCCAATCGCGCACTCGTTGGAGGTACAGGGTCACCAACCCGATGCGTATGCGGTTCCAGGGCTTCAAGGGGCCGAACCTCATTAGGTCCCGGGGCGTCACGAAATCCCAGATGCGGCCATCCTGATAGAAACCCATGCGGGAGGTGCGCCATTGAAGACGGTGCGAGATACCCAGCTCCGCCATGAGGTCCTGCATCTCTACGTCGCTGGTGAAGAAGTGGTGGTAGAACCGTTCGATTCGGGTACCCTCGATTTCGAGGGTAGCTGCCTGCCCGCCCCAGAAGGGTGCCGCCTCGTAGACGTCTACGGCATGGCCTCGTTTAAGGAGCTCGTAGGCCGCTGTAAGTCCAGCAAATCCGCCGCCTATCACACCTATGCGCATGCTAACCCCTGGGACCTCTGCCCCATTATACAGCTCTGTGAGCAGTGCCCAAGGGATGGCGTCCTCGTCGCTGAAAGACCCAGGCGCCGCGAAGCGCAGAATGCATGTGCCTTCCGCTCAGAGAAGTACGAGCAGCCATCCCGTCAGAAATCGGAGGAGAAGGCGTCGATCATGAGTTTGACGTCGTCGGTGAGCTGATAGAGTATGGGACATGTGCAGCCGTTATCGACGTACTCCTGGACCTTGGCCAGACATTCGTCGGGCGTGCCGGCTGCCGCTATGGACTGCACGAAGGAGTCGGGCACCAGCTTCATGGCCCTGGTCACATCGGCTTCGGTGGCGGGCCACTTTAACACTTGGTGCACGGCGTCGAGCAGGTCCTGAGGCGCTCCGCTGGCCTTCATGATGTGGGGTTCGAAGGCCAGGTATTGGGTAACTAGCCTGCGGGCTGCCTCCAGGGCCTTGTTGCGGTCGCGGTCCATGGAGCAGACTACCAATTGAGGCCGATCTATCTCCTGCCAATTCCTCCCAGCTCTGGCGGCTCCAGCCTTCAGGTGTTCGATCACCTGCAGGTTGTATGCTGGGGGCACTAAGTAGTTCATTACGATGCCATCGGCGATTTCGCCCGTAAGCTCCACCATCTGAAGGCCCGTGGCGCCGATGTAGATGGGGACATTCTTCGGCTTCCGCTCCCCGTACACGATGTCCAACTCGATGTCATGGACTTTAACGAGCTCGCCTTCGAAGGTCACCTTCTCCATGGCAAGGAGCTTTCGTAGCACTGTTACCGTTTCTCGCATGGCCTTCAGAGGCTTTCGCCGTTGCACGCCGACGCGGGACGCTATGGGCTCCCACCAGGCGCCGAGGCCGCAGATGGCCCTGCCGGGTGCCATCTCATCCAGGGTAGAGAAGGTGGCAGCTATGGTGGCTACGTTGCGGGTCCACATGTTCATTACGCCTGTGCCCACCTTGATTCGATCGGTGACAGCCGCGTAGGCCGAGATCGGCACTATGGGATCGCGGGAAAGACGGGTGTCGCCCTGCCATACCGCTTCGAAGCCCCGCTCCTCAGCGTATTTGACATGTCCCAGGATCTCCCTTATGGGGCGCTCGTCGGTGAAGTATATGGCCACTCGGTTCTTAGGCATTGCCCTCCCTCCGCCAGGGTATGCGTGAGGCGATTGTACCACAGTCAAATAGTTTTACTGCCAGTACGGTTCTGCACGAAAGGTCAGCCGAGCCTGAGGTGACCCGTCTTGGCCATCTGGACTACTGCTCGGAAGGGATCGACCACCAGGGGGCCATGGTGGTCGAGCTGGAGCGAGAGGGGCTGACCAGCCAGGAAGGGCATCTCCCTCTCGCCGTCGAGGGCGAGGGTTCCAGGGTGATTTGCCTTCCAGGTCCATCGGTAGCCCAGGGGAACCTGAGCCCACCGTTTTACGGCAACGGGAGTCAAGAGGCCGGGAGCCAACGGAGCCAACAGGGTCTGCCCAGGCTCGTTGAGCTCGACCTCCAGCCCCCATGGCTCGTGCCTACCCACGGGTTGCAGAATGCCGGCTATGGAGCTAAGCCCTAGGTTGAAGGGCTCAGCTTGGGTTACAAGGAGGTATCTCACGGTGCGGATATCCCAGATGGCCTTGGCACCGGTAAAGGGTTCGGTGGTTACGGCGGCATCCACCAACGCCACGTCGACGGAGGATCCCGCTGTGGCTATTATCCGCTTCGATCTCCAGCAAACGTCCGATGGGTCAAGGAAGCCTTTGGCAAGCCCGCTGGCGGCTATGCCTGCTATGGTGCCATCCACATGGGAGGGAAACACGTTGTTGGTGCCGGTAGAAATGGCCAGGATGGGTGTATCCCCGCTGGCGCTTGCAACTGCCCGGTTGGTGCCGTCGCCTCCTATAGTGATCAGGCAGGCCACCTGGCCCCTCAGGGCCTCGGCCGCCCGCTGCGAGTCCGCGGCCGAGCCGCTTATCTCCATGTCCAGGATCTCCACCATGTGGCCATAGGAATCCAGTGCCCGATATCCTATGCCGAACTCGTCGGGCATGACGAAAACTTTCTTCACAGCGAATCTGTCCATGGCTCTGAGCAGTCTGCGGACTATGGCCACTTTGTCGTGGTTGTTCATGACGGTAGCGTCGGCAGCGATTCTCCGGGCGTCCTTGCCCGACTGGGGGTTGGCGATGATGCCGACGGCTTCAGGCATAGAAGGACTGGGGTGATACCAGTAGAGCGCTCAGGTCTTTAAGGAACGCGGCTCCTACGGCACCGTCGACCACCTGGTGGTCTATGGTGAGGCTGAGGGGCAGGCTGCTGTAGGCCTCGAAGCCCTGTGGGGCCGGACGCAGCCGCGGCAGTATGCGACCTATCCCCAAGATTGCCACCTCTGGTGGATTGAGTATCGGCGTGAAGAAGTCGGTGCCGTACATACCCAGGTTCGTGATGGTGAAGGTGCTGCCCGTGGCTTCCGGGGGCTTCAAACGGCCCGATCGCGCTGCTTGAGAGAGCCGGTGGATCTCAGCCGACAGCTGTGTCAGCGACAGGGCCTGGGCATTCCTCACCACGGGCACAATAAGCCCATCGGGAAGCGCCACAGCCACTCCCAGGTGCACTGCCTTGAACCTTCGCACCGATCCATCGATCAGGTGGGCGTTCAAGGCGGGGTGGTTGGCAAGGGTTGTCACCACCGCCTTGGCCAGCAGGTCGGTGTAGGTGATGGTTTCCGGCAGGCTGGACCTCTCCTTGAAGGCGACCAAGGCCGATACATCGGCTTCCATAAAGAGGGTGAGTTGTGCTGAGCGCTGAAGGCTCTCCATCATCCGCTGCGCTGTGATCTTCCGGATGTCTGCCAGAGAGAATTCTTCGTATTCTGCTTCGGCTGTGGCACCCATGTGGTAGCGCCTGACGTCCTCCTCCGTCACCCGACCGCCGGGCCCGCTGGGTTTCACGGCGCTGAGATCTACCCCGAGTTCCCTCGCCAGGCGCCTGGCAGCTGGGGTGGCAGGGACGAAGGGCTCAGCCGTTGCGGCCTTGGCTGCTTGTGCTGGCGCCTCTACCGTGGTAGGCGCGGTAGCAGCTTCTACCGATACAAGGGCAAGGGGCTGCCCAGGGGTCACCACACCTCCTTGGGGTACCAGGATGCGGGCCAAAATGCCGTCGGAAGGGGAGCTGACCTCTATGGTCACCTTCTCGATCATCACTTCGGCCACTGTCTCGTCCTTGCGGACAGGGGCGCCCTCCGCTTTGAACCAGTTGACCAGCACCCCTTCGTCGGTGGCTCGTCCAGTCCACATCTCGGGTGGTATGGTGATTTCGACCTGGGCAGCCATGGGAGCCCTCCCTATGCGACCATGGAACGTACCGTTTCGGCTATGCGCTGGCTGCTGGGAAGCACAAACTGTTCCAACGGACGACTGTAGGGTATCGGAACGTCGGGCGTTGCCAACCTCCGCACCGGAGCGTCCAGATATTCCAGGGCGTCCTCTGCGGCAATGGCCGCTATCTCGCCCGAGAAGCCGAAGCTCTTGTAATCTTCGTCTACCACCAGGAGCCGGTGGGTCTTTCGCACCGAGTCGACGATGGCCTGTCGATCCAGGGGCACCAGGGTTCGTGGATCGATTATCTCGACACTGATGCCCTCCTGTGCCAGGGTTTCGGCAGCTTCCAGAGCCCTGTGTACCATGAGGGCCGCGGCGACGATGGTAACATCGGTGCCCTCGCGCACCACGCGCGCTTTGCCAAAGGGAACGGTGTAGGGCTCTTCAGGCACCTCGTTGGCGGCTGTCTTGGGGGAGGGCATCCAACCTAGACCCATGAGGCCCTTGTGGAAGAAGTACATGACCGGGCTATCGTCCCGGATGGCTTGCACCATCAGCCCTTTGGCATCGTACGCGTTGGACGGGATAACGATCTTCAGACCAGGTACATGGGCGAAGATGCTGTAAAGGGTCTGAGAATGCTGGGCGGCGTCGTTGTAGCCTCCTCCCATGGCCGTAATGAGGACCACAGGAAGCCTAAGCTGCCCCCCTGACATGTAAATGTTCTTTGCCATGTGGTTGTAGATCTGGTCCATACAGACGCCGAAGAAGTCGACGAACATGAGCTCAACGATGGGCCTCATCCCTTCTGCAGCGGCACCGTAAGCTGCACCTATGAAGGCCGTTTCGGATATGGGGGTATCCATTACCCTCTCGGGCCCGAATCTCTCGTAGAGGCCCTGGGTGGCCCCGAAAATGCCGCCGTAAATGCCAACGTCCTCGCCCATCACGAACACGCGCTGATCTCGTTCCATCTCTTGCCCTATGGCCTCCGAGATGGCCTTCGCCATGGTGAGTATTCGCTGAGCCATTTCTAGCCTCCCCTCTCTTTCAGGAAGCGAACACGTCTTCCAGGGCCTCCTGGGGCTCTGGGTAAGGACTGTTCCTCGCGAAGTCGATGGCCTCGTCGACCTCGGCCTTGACGGCCTCGTAGATGGAGAGCGCGTCGGCTTCGGTCAGTATGCCCTGCTGTATAAGCTGTGTCTTCAATCTTTCGATGGGGTCCTTTGCCTTGAGCTGCTCGACCTCGTCTTTGGGTCGATAGACTTGTGGGTCACCCTCGAAGTGGCCAAAGTAGCGATAGGTCTTGACCTCAAGGATGCTGGGGCCTTCACCTCTTCGTGCCCTAGCTATCGCCTCCCCTGCCGCTTCGTAAACGGCCACGGGATCGTTGTCGGGGATGTAGACGCCGGGAATGCCATAGGCCACCGCTCTTTCGCTGTTGCGCTCCACCGCGGTGGACTTG
This sequence comes from Chloroflexota bacterium, assembly GCA_034432775.1. Lineage (GTDB taxonomy): Bacteria > Chloroflexota > Chloroflexia > DAOUBH01 > DAOUBH01 > DAOUBH01. The sequence continues at coordinate 129,241 of DAOUBH010000032.1, read as the reverse complement.
CTCTTGGGGACCGATATAGCCCAGGAGTTGTCTTCCACCACAAAGATGACAGGCAACTTCCAAAGGGCGGCCAAGTTGAGGGACTCGTGCCAGGCCCCTTGGTTGGTAGCGCCATCTCCCGCGAAGTTCACCGCCACCCAGTCCTTACCTAGCTTTTTGGCCGCCAGGGCAGCTCCCACAGCTGGGGGTGCGCCCGCCGCTATGATACCGCTGCACGCGAACTTGACTTTGGTATCGAAGAGGTGCATGTGGCCGCCCTTGCCCTTCCCTAGCCCTGTGCGCTTGCCAAATATCTCTGCCGTCATACGCTTTAGATCGACGCCTTTCGCTATGGCTATGTGATGAGCTCTGTGGGGCCCGGTAACCGTATCTTCAGGACGCAAGTGGAGGCAAACGCCCACTGCGGGCGGCTCTTGCCCTGCGGCCAAGTGCATCTCGCCCGGTACCGGACCCGCGGATATGTCGAACAGAGGGGTCTTGCCTTCCTTGTATATCTCCGCCATGCGCTCTTCGAAGTAGCGTATCTTCACCATGGTGGAGTACATCTTGCGCAGAGTGTCTTTGTCTACGGCCATGGTCGCCTCCTTCTCGTACACTCACACGGACGGACACGCAAGGGAAAGGCGGGCGGACAGAGAAACTGCTTCTTCGGGTGGCATCAGAGAAGCCAATGGTAAAACCCCCAGCGGCGTCTGTATACAGTATATACACCCCATCAAGGTATGTGAAGGTCTTTTGTCGCCCGATCCCTCAGGGGTTGATACCTAAAAGGCTGGAAGGAATCGACCGAATAATTGGCTTCAGTCTTCTCCCAGGAGGTGGAGCAGGGTAGAGCCACACCGGGGGCACGTAGCTGGGCACTCTTCAGCGAGTGCTATATAGCCACAAGTGGCACATTCCCACTTGAGTACGATCTTCTCACTCTCTTCCATGGCTACCTCGGGTACTATTGGAGACATTATATAGGGAGGTAGCGCAGTGCTGCAGATAGAAGCGAAACAGCTGCTGGATTTCTGCTTTGGTCTGGGGCCCTCCGAGAAGGTGGCCATACTCTCAGCTGTGGAAAGGATGCCGGAAGGTCTGGCATTGCTGGAAGCTGTCCAGGAGATAGGGGCCCAGGGTGTGATGGCTACCTCCTCGGTGCGGCTGGGCGATGGTGAGCTGTTGGGGCCGATATCGGCGGCAATGAGGTGGGCGGATGTGCTGATCTTCGCGGTCGGCAGCTACGAGACCCAGGTCATGGGACACCACCCCCTCAGGCGTGATGCCACGGCCCGTGGGGCTAGAATAGGTTTCCTCACGGGCAAGCTGGCCGATGCGGATCCCGTCAGGTTAAAGGAGATCTGGGCAAGAGCTATGGGGTTAGCCCACCGTCTCGAGCGAGCCGAGGAGGCACGTCTAGTGGCTCCCTCAGGTACGGACATCAGGTTGTCGCTGAAGGGGCGCAAAGGTATGGCAGTGATCGGCGACCTTAGAGCCCCGGGAGCTTGGGGTGCCTTGCCCGACTATGCCGAGGCTACCATATCGCCCCAGGAGGGATTGGCCGAAGGCATAGTAGTGGCCGACGGCATGATGACGGGATATGGTCGGCTCGCAGACCCCTTGACCCTGAGGATAGAGGGTGGCAAAGTGGTGAGCCTGGAGGGCGACGGGGCGGACTGGCTAGCCTCCATGCTGAGATCCGACGAGGGGGCTTCCATGGTGGCTGAGATGGGCCTTGGCGCCAACTTCTTCGCCTCGGAGTTGGTGGGAGACTTCGAGGACAAGAAGGTGTATGGAACGGCCCACATCGGCATCGGTGACAACAGGAGCTTCGGAGGTAGCAATGGGAGCTCGGTACATATCGACGTGCTCATCAGAGATGTTTCGCTGTACCTGGATGAAGTCCAGGTGATTCCGTGAGGCGGCTTAAAGGACGACCGTGGTCTTATAGACGACCACATCGCCCCTAACTCTGGCCTGGCAAGCCAGCCGGAGGCAGTCGGTTGGATACAGGGTAGCGAGGGGTGCCAGCTGCGCTGTTTCCTTATCGGTGGGTTCAGATAGATTCTCGTGGCCGGCGATGACGCGCATGGCACAGGTAGTGCATCGTCCCTGTCCGCCGCAGGTGCTTGGCCAGAAGATGCCACTCTCCCTGGCTGCTTCCAGCACTGTGGCCCCCTTCTGGGCCTCAAAACTCATGTCGTGGGGTTGTAGGTGTACGGTAGGCATAGGGTTTGACTAAACCTCGAGGGTCTATGGGTATTATAAATCCATGGGAGGATCCTGGCATGTAGTAATAGATGACGCTCTGCCTGGCTTCGAAAACATGGCCAGAGACGAGGCTATCCTCGAAGCCGTGGCTGCCAGGCAGTGCGGGCCGGTGTTGCGGCTGTACCGTTGGGCATCGCCGTGTCTTTCCCTCGGCTATGCCCAGCCATTCTTCCTGTACGTGGATGCCGCCTTTTGCGAAAGGGCCCGCATACGGGTGGTGCGGCGACCCACCGGGGGCAGGGCTGTGCTCCATCATATGGAGTTAACCTATGCCGCTGTTTTCCCCGTGGCCCATCCGGCCTTGGGCGGTTCCGTCCTCGAAAGCTTCCTCAGGGTAAGTCTGCCGATAGTCGATGCCCTCAAGAGGGTCGGGGTCAGGGCAGAGCTGGTGCCGGCCCGACGTGGCGCTCCACAGCTCAAAGCAGGTAACTGCTTTGTAGCTGCATCGGCCTACGAGGTGGGCATCGACGGGAGGAAGCTGGTTGGGAGTGCTCAGGTAAGGCGGCAGGGTGCCGTGCTTCAGCACGGCTCCATCCTACTGGATGTGGTGCCCTGGCTGTGGGAGGGAGCCTTTGCCGATGGAAGCGGCCGGGATCTTTCCACCCTCATCACCCTGCGGTCCAGCGGCTTTGAGGGAAGCCTCTGGGATCTGAGCGCAGCTTTGATAGATAGCTTTACGGCTGTCATGGGAGGGGAGCCGCTGGTGGTGCCCTTCACTAAGCTGAATATAGCGCCCATAGACCCTCTCAGGAAGAAGCATTGCAGCTTAGAATGGTTACATAGGCGGTGATCTGCCTTTCAGGGTTCGGGACGTAGACAGGTTTGACAGTGGTGATGGGCGAACATATAATGAGAGCTGTTGGGTGCAGGATCGAAGCCCATTAGGGGAGAAGTATGCCCAAAAGGACTTGGCAGCCTAAAAGGCTACACCGACTGAGGGTTCACGGGTTCCGGGCCCGAATGAAAACCGAGAGCGGGCGCAAAGTTCTTGCTGCCCGAAGGCTCAAGGGCCGATGGCGGCTGACGGTAAGCGATGAGCGGAGGCTCCGTGCCAAGCGGTAGGCTTGGCTGGAAGCGGCAACTGAGGCTCGCACACGGGTATGAGTTCGAGAAGGTAAAGCGACATGGAAGGTGCCTTTCCCTGGGGAGCTTTGTTCTCTGTTATTCTGCCAACGGGCTCACCTATCCGCGCTTTGGTTTCGTGGTAAGTAGGAGGTTGGGAAAGGCAGCGGTCCGCAACCGAGTGAGGCGGTGGTTGAGGGAGGCCGTAAGGAACCTTTTGCCTTCCATATCGAGGGGATGGGACATTGTTCTTATTGCAAGAAAGCCAACGGTGGACGCCGGTTACGAAGCTCTGCGAAGGGCAATTTGGGAGGCTCTGGGCGAAGCGGGCCTTTTGGTTCCTCAGCGTGCCCCTGCAGAGAGCGTTGCTGCTGCTGATAAGGATATATCAGATCGCCGTATCGCCCCTTTTCCCGGCGGTGTGTAGGTTTCAGCCGACGTGTTCCCACTACGCCTACGAGGCGATACAGAAGCACGGACCTTTCAGGGGCTCTTGGCTGGGTTTGAAGCGGCTTGCGCGCTGCCATCCCTTCAGCCCCGGAGGATACGATCCTGTCCCTTAGCTCGAACTGGAGAAAGATAAGGCTTGCCTGATTTCGCGAGACCAATAGTCGAACCACTGATCTACATCCTGCTGTTTCTGGACGGAATCGTCCACAGCGGAGGTATAGCCATCATCCTCTTCACCGTGCTCCTCAGACTGCTGATGCTGCCCCTCACCCTGCAGAGCCTGAAATCGTCCAAGGCGATGCAGGAGCTTCAGCCGCAGCTGCGCGAGCTCCAGAAGCGCTACGCCAAGGACAAAGAGAAGCTGACACAGGAGACAATGCGGCTGTATCGGGAGGCGGGCATCAACCCGGCCATGGGCTGTCTGCCCATGCTGATCCAGATCCCTATCTTTTTCGCTATATACTGGGCCATTCTTGAGGCACCCCACAGGGGAGGTTCCTTTGCGGCATCTTTCCTGTGGTTGCCGAGCCTGGCTTCTGAAGATCCGTACAAGATCCTCCCGATATTGGCTGGTGTAACCCAGTTCATACAACAGCGGATGATGATGCCACCGGGCGGTGGCTCTGATCCACAGCAGAAGGCCATGAACAATGCCATGCAGTTCATGCCGCTTATGATCGTGGTCTTTGCCTGGAACTTCGCATCGGGTCCTGTGCTTTACTGGGTTGCCTCCAGTGTCTTCAGCGCCGTACAGCAGTACTTCATTACGGGATGGGGCTCGCTGCCGGAACTTTTCAGTTTCGTCAGGCCCAAGGGTGCCAACAATGCACCCAAGGAGAGACCGGCTCAGCAGCCGGCTGAGAACGGCAAGACAGACAGCCAGCCTAAGCGCAGAGAAGGAGGGGTGCAAGATCGTTCGAGCAAGAAGAAGACGCGCTCCTAGGGACATACCCTCGGGATCACCGGGTTCGTCTTCAGGTCCCACCAGCATCGAGATCCAGGCCACCACAGTGGACGAGGCTGTGCGGCTGGCGCTGGAAACTCTAGGTGTCACCAGGGACAAGGTACGCGTGGAAGTACTCGCCGGGACCGAACCCGACGAGGCGGGCGATTCTGAGGTCCTGGTGAGGGTGAGTCTGCTGGAGACTTCCTCGACATCGTCGGTTTCGTTGCCCTCTGCCACTGACCCAGTGGACTGGGCAGAGGAGGCGCTGAACTTCATCGTCAGACACATGGGTTTCAGGGCTAGCGTTCACCGGCGTCCTGTGCCCAGGGAGCCCGATGCTCCCTACGCCCTCTTGGAGATCAAAGGACAAGATGTAGGCCTTCTTATTGGCCGAGGCGGCGACACTATGGCAGCCCTGCAGTACTTACTCAACCTGATGCTCTCTCGCCGTTTCAGGCTGGATGCGCCGATAGAGGTGGACGTGGAAGGGTACCGTCAGCGGCGGAGGGCTCAGTTGGAGGTCATAGCCCGCAGAGCAGCTGATTCGGTACGCCGCACCGGTCAACCCGTGGAGCTGCAACCCATGCCCGCCAGAGATCGCCGCATAATCCACATGGTGCTTTCCGACGACCCTGACGTGCGGACTGAGAGCGTTGGGGAAGGTGACGAGCGGCACGTCATGGTCCTCCCGAGATAGGCACTACCTCGTCATTGGGCATTGGGCCCTCGATAAACAAGAGGACGGCACCTATCTGCCGGGGGGCACGGTGCTATATGCTGGATCCATGGCGTCGCGCCTGGGATGGAAGGTCCGGGTCGTGAGCTCTGGACGCAGCAGCCAAGTGCTTGAGGAGTACCTTCCCGGTGCTGAGGCAGTGGTCAAGCCCTCTGCCGTGGACACTGTGTTCGAGAATCGGTATGTTTCGGGGGCTCGGGTCCAGCGGCTCCTCGCGAAGGCGTCGGAGCTTGCTCTCGCCGACATTCCTGAAATATGGCTGTCGTCAGACATAGTTCATATCGCACCCATAGCCGATGAGGTGTCAGAAGAGCTGGCCGTTTCTGCCGATGTTGCCTGGTTGGGGGTGACCCCTCAGGGATGGATGCGGAGTTTCGATCGGCAAGGACACGTATCCGCGAGGTCTCTCGAGAGACCTGAAAGGTGGCTCCCAAGGGCTGCAGTGGTGATGAGTATCGACGATGTTGGGGGTGACTGGGGGCTTGCCCAGTACTATGGGGCCTTGGCCAAGGTGCTGGTGGTCACAGTAGGGGCAGCTGGCGCGACACTTTTCTACAATGGCGCACAGAGATCGGTGCCACCGGTGCCTGCCCGGGAGGTAGATCCCACCGGGGCGGGGGATGTGTTCGCAGCAGCCTTTTTCTGCAAGCTGGCAGAGGGGTTTTCCCCAGAGCAGGCAGCCCTTTTTGCATCGTGCGCTGCAGCCCTCGCCGTTGCTGGTCGCGGTGTGGAAAAGGTGCCCCGGGCCGATGCTGTGCTGCAGCTTTTTGATCGCGTGATGGATGGGTACAGGAGCGGATAGTGGGCCTGGAAGAAGCCCTGATAGAGGACAAGCGCGGCACCTTGATTCGCGTGTGGGCTGTGCCGGGTTCGAGGAACAGTTCCCTAGAAGGCATAGTCGAGGGACACTTGCGAATACGGATCCGTTCCCGGCCAGAGGGTGGTCAAGCTAACACCGAGCTGGTCAAACTGATGGCCGGGGCACTGTCTGTGTCTGCCTCCAGCATCGAGATCTGCAAGGGAAATGCATCTCGCCGCAAGCTACTGATGGTGCGCGGTGTGACAAAACCAGCGGCTGTAGCCAAGCTCCGAGCTTGGATGGCTGTAGATACGGCTACATAGTCTCTGGTGCCCGCATGCCCAAAAGTTTGAGGGTTTTGGCCAGCACTGTCCGCAGGGCCTCCGCGAGCTGGAGCCGTGCCTTCGTCAGGGATGGTTGGCTGTCGTCTACGATCCGATGAGCGTTGTAATAGGAGTGGAACTGACCTGCCAAATCCAGGGCAAAGTGGGCCAGACGATGGGGGCTCAACTGCAATGTGGCATCTTCCACCACTTCGGGAAACCGCAGAAGCAGTTTCGCCAAGGGCAGGTCTGGAGGCTTCGAAAGAAAGGTCAGGTCGGCCGAAGACCAGTCGATGCCCCTATCGGCGGCGTGTCTGAGCACCGACGAGAGCCGGGCATGGGCGTACTGTATGTAGTAGACTGGGTTCTCGTTGGACTGCTGTTTGGCCAGCTCCAGGTCGAAGTCCATCTGGGCATCGGCTGAACGGCTGACGAAGTTGTATCGACAGGCGTCGGGGCCCACTTCGTCGAGGACTTCCCGCAGGGTGATTATGTCGCCGGTACGTTTCGACATGCGGATGACCTCGCCTGCCCGTTTTAGGGTTACCAGCTGGCATATGACTACCGTTAGGTTGTCTGGATCGAGGCCAAGGCCCCTTAAGGCTGCCCTTATGAAAGGTACATGGCCCAAATGGTCGGCGCCCCATATGTCGATGACCCGCTGGAAGCCTCTCAGGGCGAACTTTTCGAAATGGTAGGCTATGTCGGAGGCGAAGTACGTAGGCGCGCCGTTGCTCCGTATCAGCACTTTGTCTCTGTCGTCCCCCAGCTTCGTAGATAGAAACCAGAGGGCACCCTCTCGCTCCTGGATGAGACCTCTGTCTCTGAGCATTTCCAGCGTCTTTGAGAGGAGACTCCTGCGATAGAGGTCCTCCTCGGAGAACCACACGTCGAAGCGTATGTTCATTTCCTCCAGGTCGCGCCGGGCCGAATCGATCATCCTCTCGACGCCAAGCCTTCCGACGGCTTCGATGGCCTCCTCTGCGGGCATGCGGGCGAACTTATCGCCAAACTCGGAGGCCAGTTGCCTGCCCAAATCTACCAGATATTGGCCGTAGTAGCCTTCTTCGGGTATGGGATAGCTGTGGCCCAGGGCCTGCATATAACGTGCATAGAGGCTCTGATAGAAGGCCACCATACGGCTTCCTGCATCGTTTATGTAGTATTCGCGGGTCACGTCGTGTCCCGTTGTGCTTAGGAGGTTGGCGATGGCATCGCCCAGTGCTCCGCCGCGGCCATGTCCCACATGGAGAGGCCCTGTAGGATTGGCAGATACATACTCCACCTGTACCTTCTGCCCGTTTCCCAGCTCGATATCTCCATAGGTCTCGCCGCACTCCAAAACGTGTGCCACATGATGGGCCACCCAGTGGGGATCCAGGTGGAAATTGATGAAGCCCGGCGGGGCCACCCGAGTATCTGATACGAATTCAGTTGTCTCCAGGGCCTGAACTATGCCGTTGGCGATGACCAGCGGCGGCTTGCGCACTATCGGTGCCAGCTGAAGGGCAACGTTGGTGGCAAAATCGCCGTGTTCCTCCTTGGCAGGGCGGTCTATCAGAATCTCTGGCAGGGGTACTTTAGGCACCAAGCCCCGCTCTTGGACCTTGCAAACAGCCTGCGCTACAGCTTCCCTGAGAATGTGGCGGAGCAGGATAGTCATGCGCTTACCTCGGGACGGGCGAGGGGTTTCAAGCTTGCTCGGCGATTCTCGCCGATACGGGAGGTCGGTATTTGCGCAGGCGGAGCCACAGGCGGGCAATTTCCCAGAAGGCTCGCAGGATTACCCGGGGACTGGCCCCGGACTGTTCGCCCACCTTGCGTGGATAGTGGTTGACGCCCACTTCCACCACCGTAGCTCCCTGCCGGTTGGCCTTAGCATGGATCTCGGTATTGATGAGGGCTCCTGGCGATTCCAGGGACATCCCACGGAGGATTTCTGCCCTGAAGATCTTAAAGCCGCAGTCGATGTCTCGCATCTTGACGCCGAAAAGAAGTTTGACTATGACGTTGAAGGTGTGGCCGATGATGAACCTGTAGAAGGGGTCGCGACGCTTGATGCGAAAACCGGCCACAATGTCGTATTTGCCAACATAGGGCAGTAGGCGGTGGATGTCGTTGATATCAAACTGTCGATCGGAGTCCATAAACATCCAATAGTCGCCGGTGGCAGCCCCGAAGCCTGAGGTCAGGGCAGCGCCGTATCCCCTGTTACGGGGATGGTGCACAACTCTGACCCTGGAATCTTGGGCTGCCAGTTCGTCGGCGATCTGGGGGGTGCGGTCTCGGCTTCCATCGTCTACGATGATTATCTCGAAGTCGCTGAAAGCAGTAGGTAGTACCCTGAGGGCCTCATTCACCACAGGGCCCAAATTGGCCTCTTCGTTGTGGGCAGGAAGTATGAGAGAAAGCTTGGCGTCTATCAAGTCCCCTTTCCTTACCTGACAAGTGGGATGGCTGCCACTCTAGGCAAGAATATCATACCGCTGCCGGAGCGGCAAGACTCGGCCGGACCAATGGGAAGTTCGGGGCCTTGCAGCGGGGCCATCGTTTCACAGTGAGAGAACATGGGCAGTGCTCCCTTGCCCTCAGGGGGCGGGTGTGGCCGTAGGTGTCGGTTCAGCTGTTGGGGTGGGCTGGGCGGCCGGTGCCATGTCGGGACTCACCTTGAACATGTTGGGCCAGGGGCTGAAGCGGCTGAAGAAGGAGTCCTTGCGCACCAGCTGGCCGTCCTGATAGATCAGACGGTATATGGTCACGTCCATGCCTTCCTTGGCCCATTCCACCTGTCGCTTCGTTTCCGGAGGAAGGTTAGGGTCAACCTCGTAGACGTCTTCTGGTGGTGGGCGTCGGTTGCTGATATAGGGCCCGTCCATCTTGACTGTTCGAGGGGGCTTGGTTCCGTAGAAGTAGACGCTCAGCACACCGTTGTCCACTGAGGTCTGTACCAAGATGTAGTGCCCCGTGTCGTTAGTGAATTTCAGGTCGGCTCCTGGCTGGTAGATGGCGGCATCGAAGCCCACCGGGTCGCCACCCTCCTCGTACCACCCCACTCTATAGATGTGGGGGTTGCGCTCCACTACAGGGAGGCCAGCCCAGAAGGCGGCTCGGAACACAGTGGTGGACACCTGACATACGCCTCCTCCGACGCCTTTTACGGTGCGGTCGGCCACTATGGTGTATCCTTCCATGTAGCCTCGGGCAGTACTGATGTCGCCGACAGCCTGGTTGAAGGAGAAGGTCTCTCCAGGGGCTATGAGCACACCGTTGAGATAGCCAGCAGCTACCTTAATGTTGTGGGCCCTTTCTAGGGTGGAGCCCTTGAAGTAGGACCTGCCCACGGCAATGAGCTCCCGAATGCCGAGGGCAGCCACATTGTCGGCAGATACTTTGGGCCTGACTTCCTTTACAGACAGCTCCACCTCGTGGACACCGCTGTTCAGGGCAGCGGTAATGCGATCGATGGATGCGCTGGTATCGAGGGCCCATCCTATCTGGCCCGGGTCTTTCACCACGATGTGGTCCCCTTGCCATGCGATGGAGGCCTCGCGCGCTGGTATGTCGACCTCCTTGGCAATTGCCGCCAACAACGTACTGAGCCAATGCGGGTCGAGCCCGAGGCTGGGTGTAGCCTCGGCAACAATTGCGATGTGGGCAGCTAGCTCATTGGATTGGACGGTCCACTGTTTGCCCCGGGCCTTGAGGAGCAACGGTGCTCCGGTGGCCGCTGAAGCCTTGTCCATGAGCTCCCGGGCGGTGGCAGTGTTGAAGGTAGGTTCCTGTGTGACCACCGGTAGAGTTATGGGGCCGTCGCGGAGTTGCCTCACGGCTTCAGCGATGGATGCCGCTGCACCGTCTACGTCCAGGTGTTTCCCAGGAGTCGATGGGACCAGTTCCCACTGGGCTCCTGTCCACCGCACCTGGGCCGGCGACGCTTCCTTGTCAAACTGTTGGGCCACGGCCTTGAGATATGCGCGGAGGCGCTCCTCGTCGAGGACAACCACCAACGGTACGTCCTGGCTCTGCAGGAGCCCGGTGAGGTATGTCCATGCCTGGGTAAAGGGGTTACGGGCCTGTGTCCCCTCGAGGGCCACCGCTACGGTAGCTGAGGCATCGATATCGAGACCTAAGTCCTGTGCGGAGGCGGCGTAGAGTTGACCGTCGGCGTCGAGGGCTACCTGCCCGTACTTGGAGGCGAAGAGCTGCCGCAGCTTGGCCTCAGCCGCGTCCCTGGGAAGGCCGCCTATGGAGATCCCACCAACACGGTATCCGGGCAGTACCTTGCCAGAGTAGGCCTTCTGGAGCACTATAAGTCCGAGAATGGCAAGGAGGCATGTTACCAGGACGAGGCCGAAGAGGGCTAGGGCAATCTTGCCAGGGCCTTTGCCGCCGGCCAGGACCCGCCGGGAGAAGCGAGAGGTGAAAGTGTTAGCTTCCACGATGGCTTGCAGGCGCCAACTTGAGCTTCACGGAACCAACGCCTATAGTGTCGCCAAATTTTACCTTACTCGGTCGGGTAACGGGCAACCCGTTTAGCCAGGTGCCCGTTTTGCTGTCCCTGTCGGATATCCACCATGCATCTTTGTCCCACAGGAGAAGGGCATGCTCACTGGAGACCGAAGGGTCGTCGATAACAACGGAGTTGTGGGAACCCCTTCCGAGGGACGTGACAGGCTCTATAGGTAGTTCCTGGCCCAGTTGGAGGGAAGAGTTGCCGGGATCGATCACGACCAGAACTGCTAGGGGTTTCGGCTGAGCCTGAGGGGTTCTCGAGCTCTCTACCAGTAGGGCTACCACCCGGTAGACGAAGTAGTAAAGTAGGGCTAGGAAGCCGAGCCGTAGGGCTACGCCCAGCAGGTCATAGGCCAGGTCTGCAGGTGTCACCTCTTCTCGATCCTGATCTCAGCATTGCCCAGCCGCAGGAGGTCTCCAGGTTTGAGGGGGGCCTGCGTCACCCTTCGCCCGTTGACAAAGGTGCCGTTGGTGGACCTCAGGTCCCGGACAAATAGATCTTCTCCCTTGGTTTCCAGCACTGCGTGGTAGCGAGACACTGTGGAATCTATCAGCACCAGGTCGTTGTCCAGGGCCCTCCCCAGCCGATAGGGGCTGCGGTCTACCGGTATTGGCGCCGAGTTGTGGAGCACTAGGCAGAGGCCCGGTGAAACCTTCTGCGGTCGACGCAGAGAAGGCAGAAGCTGGGTAGATGAAGGTGCGGCTGGCGCAACCTCGAACTTTCCAGGAGGCAGCTGCGGATCGGGCACTATTCGGACCGAGGGTGTCCGGGCACCCACTTCTGCCAGGGCGTTGGTCAGTTCCGTCTCCAGCTTGGGTAAAAGTTCCGAAAGGGATCGGTGATCCTCTGGATTGATGCGCACGATCAGGGCGGGGTCGCTAGAGCGTTGTAGGACATGGCGCACCACCGCCCGGAGGTCTAAGGTCTGCGAAGAGAATCGTCGGCGGGCAAAGGGTGCCTCCACCAGTCGCGCAATGGTTGCCTCTATTTCCTCCAGTGTACGCATAGGGCTTCAGTTTCGAATCTGCCGAATTATACCAGTGACGGTGACAGGTACCATTCTAGGTGAATTGTGGTATATTCCAGGTGGAGCAAGCGGGTAGCAGGAGGGCGATGGGAACTACAGGGCACGGCAGGCGGCATCCGAGGCCGCCCTTTGTCCACCCTAGCGAGGAGGCTTTCGCTGACTTACTGGACTTTTACGGGATAGCCTGGGAGTACGAGCCGAGATCTTTCCCCCTTCGATGGGAGAACGGACGGATAGTTGAGATGTTCACCCCCGACTTTTACCTTCCGGAGTTTGACCTTTACATAGAACTGACGACCCTTAAGCAGAGCCTGGTCACGCGGAAGAACCGAAAGTTGAGGCGCCTTCGGGAGCTGTATCCCGAGGTCAAGATAAAGCTGCTCTACCGAAAGGACTTCCATAGGCTTCTTGCCAAGTACGGACTTTTGGGCCACGGCACCCTGCCTTTGCGGCGAAGGGAGGCCAATGAGCCATGAGCCTCCATACCTCTCCGAAAGAGTACAGCTTTCACGAGGATATCCTCTCGGTGCTTCTTACAGAGGAGCAGATCCAGGCCAGGGTAGCGGATCTGGGCCAGCAATTGAGCCAAGATTATGCCGATCGGCAGCCCATTGTGGTGGGGGTACTGAGGGGAGTAGTCTTCTTCATGGCTGATCTAGTTCGGCACATGCCCATACCCCTCGAGATGGATTTCATGGCCATAACGAGCTATGGTCGGGTGACGCGGCCTACCGGCACCGTCATGATCCTCAAGGATCTGGATGAGAGCATCGAGGGCCGACATGTGCTCTTGGTCGAAGACATAGTGGACACGGGCCTTACGCTGAACTACATCCTTAGGGTGCTAAACACGCGGAATCCGGCCTCGTTAGAGGTGTGCACGCTGCTGAACCGTACGGCCAGAAGATTGATCGATCTGCCTATCAAGTACACGGGCTTCGATATACCCGACGTGTTTGTGGTAGGCTACGGCCTGGACTATCAGCAGAGGTACCGCAACCTGCCCTATATAGGGATCCTCAAACCAGAGATCACGGGCTGGGAGGCCTAAGCTATATCTTCCAGCCGCACCTCCTTGTCGTTGCTGCTCAGGAGGACGGGGACCGTCTTCTGTCGGATCACCTCGGCCGTGACGATGCACTTGCGCACGTTCTCATGGGAGGGGATGATGAACATTACGTCAGTGAGAACCTCCTCCACGATGGTCCGCAGCCCTCGGGCCCCTGTCTTGTGCTTGAGGGCCTCTTCAGCGGCGGCTTCCAGGGCATCGGGGGTGAATACGAGCTCTACGCCGTCTACGGCAAGCAGCTTCTGATACTGTTTGAGTATGGCATTTTTGGGCTCGGTCAAAACCCGGATCAAGTCTTCCTTGGTGAGGGCATCCAGGGTCGCCACCACCGGCAGGCGACCTATGAATTCGGGGATCAGGCCGAACTTTAGGAGGTCGTCGGGTGTGACCTGCGCGAGGAGCCTGGTGGTTTCCCTCTCGGGGCTTATCTCGTCGTTGTGGGGCCTGAAGCCTATAGAACGCTTTGCGCCAACCCTCTGGGCAATGATCTTGTCCAACCCCTCGAAGGCACCGCCGCAGATGAACAGAATGTTCCGCGTGTCGATCTGTATGAACTCTTGGTGGGGATGCTTGCGTCCTGCCTGGGGTGGGACATTCGCGACGCAGCCCTCGATGATCTTAAGCAGGGCTTGCTGAACTCCCTCCCCAGACACGTCTCTGGTTATAGATGGATTGTCGCCCTTTCGGGCTATCTTATCGATCTCATCTATATAGACTATGCCTCTCTCGGCACGGGCGATATCGAAGTCAGCGGCCTGGATCAGCCTCAGGAGAATGTTCTCTACGTCCTCACCGACATAGCCAGCCTCCGTAAGGGCTGTTGCATCGGCGATGGCAAAGGGAACGTCGAGGAACTTGGCCAGCGTCTGAGCCAAAAGCGTCTTTCCGCTGCCTGTGGGGCCGATGAGGAGGATGTTGCTCTTCTGGAGCTCCACATCGTCCATGAGATGGCCCAGGCCGATACGCTTATAGTGGTTGTACACGGCCACGGAGAGGACTTTTTTCGCCTTGGTCTGTCCGATGACGTACTGGCTGAGATAGTCGAAGATCCGCTTTGGCGGAGGTACTTTCCCAAAATTTACTTGGGAGCGAGGCTTTGCCTCGTCTTCCTCGAGGATCTCGCGGCATAGATCAACACAGCCGTCACAGATGTATACGGAGCCGGGGCCGGCTATGAGCTTGCCCACGCTCTCCTGGTCTCTGCCGCAGAAGGAGCAACGATAGTGGACGTTGCCCGAGCTGGCGGACGGCATGCTAACGTACCCCCGCCGGCACTCGGGCCATGATATCGTCCACGATCCCGTACTCCTTGGCCTGCTCTGCAGTCATAAAGAAGTCCCGATCGAAGTCCTTGTTGATCCTCTCGATGGGCTGACCGGTGTGGTCCGCCATGATCTGCCGAACGCGCCGCTGCATGTCCAGCAGGTAGCGAGCATGGATCTCGATATCGGGAGCATAGCCCTGAATGCCGGCAGCCGCTGGGTGGAAATGGATGGTTGAGTTAGGCAAGGCGTAGCGCTTCCCCTTGGCCCCACCGCACAGGAGGATGGTAGCCATGCTTCCTGCCATGCCGAGACACAGGGTGCTTACATCGGGCTTTACGAACTGCATGGTGTCGTAGATGGCTAGGCCAGCCGTTATGGAGCCTCCAGGGCTGTTGATGTAAAGGTAGATGTCTCGCTCAGGGTCTTCGTGCTGAAGAAATAGCAGCTGGGCCACTACCAGGTTGGCTATCTGGTCGTCGATAGGTGTACCGAGGAATATAATCCGCTCCTTCAGCAGCCGGGAATATATGTCGAAAGCCCGCTCTCCCCGGTTGGTGGCCTCTATGACCATCGGTATTAGGTTGTAGATCTCCATGTCCTGCCCTCCCTGACTTTACAAGATGGCCACAACCAGCATATCAGCCCGTCTCGGGTGTGCTGGCTGCCGCCTCAACGCTCTCATCCGTACTTCCTTCGGCGGTAGTCTTCCGCTGCTGCTCTGCCAACCAGCGAGCTACGAATGCTGCCAAGGCCTCGCCCTGGGGCACCTCAAGCCCCTCCTTCTGGGCGATGGCCTCAGC
This sequence comes from Chloroflexota bacterium, assembly GCA_034432775.1. Classification (GTDB taxonomy): domain Bacteria; phylum Chloroflexota; class Chloroflexia; order DAOUBH01; family DAOUBH01; genus DAOUBH01. The sequence continues at coordinate 113,998 of DAOUBH010000032.1, read as the reverse complement.
TACCATGTAGCGCTTCAGGTCACGTTCGGCAGAAGGCTTCAGCCGTTCCAAGTAGCCCCTCAGGTCTGTGCCCGACTGGGCGGCCAGCCATTCGGCGCTCAGCCCCTGGCGCCTGAGTTCAGCTTCCACGGAGGCCAACCGGGTGAGGGCCTCCTGATCGATAAGGACCTGCGGAAGCTCTACCTGTGAGGCCTCTACCACGGCATCTAGAAGTTCGCGAGCAAAGCGCTCGTCCGCCTCCTTCTGGAGGCGGCTTCTTATGGCCTCCCTCAGCTGTTGCACCGATTCGTGTCCCTCGGACTTGGCCAGCTCGTCATCCAACGGGGGTAACTCCTGGACTTTGATGGCCTTGATAGCAGCCCTGTATAGGGCAGCCTCCTCGCCTTCCTTTTCGGGTTTCAGCTGGAAGGTTACTGTATCGCCTACGGAGTGTCCGATAACGGCGGCCTCCAGTTCGTCCACCAGCTGATCCTTTCCGAGGACGCCCTGAACCTCATTGGGTTCGGCCCCCTCGGCATGCGGGACGATTTCCAGGATCACCAGGTCACCTGAAGAGGCAGGTCGGTTTTCCTTGAGGTCGATCCACTGCGCCTTGTTCTCCCTGAGGCGAAGCAGCTCGGCCTCGACCTCGGGGCCGTCGGCTTCTATGGCGGGCGGCTCCAGAGTGATGCCGCGGTAATCCGCTAAGGTAACTTCCGGGTACACGGGAACAGTGGCCTTAAGCCTGGCGGGTTTCTGTTGGAGGATCTCGACCGATGCCCGGCCTACCGTCCGGAGTTGATGTTCCTCCACTGCCTTGCTAACCAGCTCGGGCGCTAGATCCTCTATCGCCCTCGATCGGAGTTCGGCGGCACCGAGATATCGCTCCACGATAAACCTGGGAGCCTTGCCGGGCCTGAAACCCGGTATGCGAAGCTGGCGAACCAGACGACGGTAGGTCTTCTCGATCGCCTGCTCCACCTCAGGTTCTTCTAGCGAAAACTCCAAAACTACTTGGGATCCTGGGATCTTCTGGACGGTGACTTCCACGTGGTCGGATACCTCCACAATATGGCAGAAGGGTCTTTATGTCGGTCTAAGACCCATTATAGCAGAAGGGGCCCCTGTGCGGGCTAGAAGTCAGAGGCCAATGGCCTCACGGCCTTCTGCCAGGATCCTCGCCACCTTTTGGGGGCTGTCGGCTTCCGAGTAGATGCGTACCAGCGGTTCGGTGCCCGAGAAGCGTATCAGCAGCCAGCTTCCATCCGCCGAGAAGAACTTGAAGCCGTCTTGGGTGTCGGTGGCGGTGACGGGGCTCCCAGCCAGCTCACGGGGAGGATTCGACTTTATCCGGGTTAGGATCTCACTGCGCCGTTCAGCAGGGAAGTCTATATCTATCCGATCGTAGTGGTGAGGTCCTACCTTGTCGTAGAGGTGCTGGATGAGTTCTGAGGGCCGCCGTCCCATTTTGACTATCATGTCCAGCAGGTAGAGTGCCGAGAGAATGCCGTCTCGCTCAGGTATGTGATCGCGGAACCCGAACCCTCCGCTTTCCTCTCCACCTATTATGGCGTCTGTCTCCATCATTTTGGGCCCTATGTACTTGAAGCCCACGGGGGTGGTATAGACGGGTACATTGTATAGTTGGCCTAACTTATCTATCATGGAAGTAGTACTGAGCGACTTCACCAAGGGGCCTCGCCAGCCCTTCACTTCCAGCAAGTAAAGCGCCAACAGTCCGAAAACCTGGAGCTGCGTCACGAACTGGCCCTTTTCGTCCACAAGACCAACGCGGTCGGCATCGCCGTCCAGAGCGATGCCTGCATCGGCTCCCTCGACAACTACCCGACTCATGAGTTGGCCTAAATTGGCCGCTATGGGTTCAGGGCCGTGGATTCCCGGGAAGATAGGATTCCTATAGGAGTTGATGGATATCACGGTGGTGCTTGAGCCCTCGAAGAGACGGTCGAGGTAGCCCGCTCCGGCACCGAACATGGCATCGACGACCACTTTTAGTCCCGCTGACCTGACGGCCTGTAAGTCCACCAGTTGTTCTATCCGCTGCAAGTACCTCTCCGAAGGATCGAAGCTGCGCATCTCGCCAGGCACCGATGCGCGAGGGGGTGCTTCTCCCGCCAGAAGGCTCCTGATGCCCTCTTCGATCTCCGCTACTACCTCGGGGGAAGCAGATCCCGCGTATTCCGGCTTATACTTGTAGCCATTGTATTTGCCGGGATTGTGGCTGGCGGTGATTATCGCAGCCCCTTGGGAGGCGGTCCACAGTATCGAGTACGATATCGCAGGGGTAGGTGCAGCTGACGCCGCGATCAATGTGCGCAGACCAGCCTGGGAGAAGATCTCGGCCGCACATTGAGCAAACTCTTCGCTCAGGAATCTAGTGTCGTATCCGACGACGATCTGCTGGCCACCGCGGCGTAGCAGCATGCGGGCCACGGCCTGGGACACCAACCTCACGTTGGAAAAGGTATATTCGTCGGCGATTACGGCGCGCCAGCCATCGGTACCGAACTTTATGGCCATGGTCATTTCCTCCGGAGACGTCTTCGCCAGTAGTCCAGAAGGTCCTTCATGGTCTGCTCGAAGGGGATCTGCGGCTGCCAACCTGTGGCTGAGACGAACTTGGTGCAGTCCGCTCTCAGGAGTTTGACGTCGGATGGTCTCAGGCGGGCAGGATCCTGCTCTACTCTCACCTTGACCTGGGAGTAGGAGAGGAGTATGTCGAGCATTTCGCCTGCAGATCGTGCTATGCCGGAACCGATGTTATAGACCTGGCCGGGCTGGCACTTCTCCAGCAGCAGCCAATAGGCTCGCACCATGTCCCGCACATCCGTCCAATCGCGTTGGCTGGAGAGGTCTCCCACGTAGATGACAGGTGCCCTCAGGCCTAGCTCGATCTCGGCGATCTGCTTGGCGAAGTTCGAGGTGACGAAGACCTCGCCCCGTCGCGGTCCTTCGTGGTTGAAACCCCTGGATACGATGCACTTGAGGCCGAAGCTGTAGAAATATTGCAGGGCCAGCTTCTCCTGTGTCACTTTGCTCACAGCGTAGGGGCTGAGGGGACGGAGCGGATTTTCCTCGCGGATGGGCAGTTCTTCTGGGTAGACCAGACCGTATTCCTCAGAGGTGCCGGCTATGTGGATCCTCGGATCGATGTCGTTACCTCTCACAGCTTCCAAAATGTTGAGTTGGCCCATAACGTTGGTGTAAAGGGTTTGGGCAGGGGCATCCCAGGAGCTGGGCACATAGCTTTGTGCAGCCAGGTGGAAGATCCAGTCGGGTTCGACCGCCCGTATCACCTTTTGGACAGATACAGGATCGGTGATATCGCAGGCTACCAAGTTGACCTTGCCCTTCTTGAAAGCGCCCCGAAGTACCTGGGTGTCGCTGGCACCTGGTTCTATCAAGTTGAGCTGCCGCTGTATCTCTTCCAGGTTGTCCATGGGGCTCCGCCATCTGTAGATGCCGAAAAGCTCGACATCGTGGTGGCGAAGGATATATTCGGCAAGGTGGCTTCCCGCAAAACCTGTGATGCCTGTAATCAGTACTCTCAAGTACCGACCTCCGTACGGACTCGTTCGCGCCAGTATTCCAGTGTATCACGCAGGGATTGCTCGAAGCTAATGGACGGCTCCCATCCCGTCGCCTCCCTGAACTTGCGGGCATCCGCCACAATGACAGGGGAGTCGAAGGGGCGCAGCCTGTCGGGGTCTGTGTGGACGGTTACCTCCACGCCCGAAAGGGCTATGAGGGTCTTCAGGACCTCTCGTATGGAGCGGGGAACACCGCTGCCAACGTTGTAGACCTCGCCTGGAACGCAGTGCAGGGCCGCCAGGTGGTAGGCCCTGGCCATGTCGCGAACGTCGGTGAAGTCGCGCTGTGCTTCGAGGTTTCCCACGCTAATTACGGGATCCTTGAGGCCTGCCTCAATCTCAGCCAGCTGGCGGGCAAAGGCTGACACGACAAAGGCGTCGCTCTGTCCAGGGCCTATATGGTTGAAGGGCCTAAGGCGCACTATGGGGAGACCGTAAGTTATGTGGTACTGCAGTGCCAGGAAGTCCTGCCCGATCTTGCTGACGGAATAGGGGCTGGTAGGCCTCAGGGGCACGTCTTCGTGCACAGGCAGATTCTCCTGGCTCACGAGGCCGTACTCGTCGCCGCTTCCCGCGACAATTACGCGCGCTCCGGCTGAATGGCGTCTCAGGGCCTCCAGCAGGTTGACCTGCGCCGCCAGGTTGTTGGTGATCACAGCGAGGGGCTGGTCGAAGGACCGATGGGGCGACGACAGTGCGGCCAGGTGGAAGACTACGTCGGGCTGGGCTTCGCGTACCAGCGAGATGGCTTGGGAGGGATCGGTGAGGTCTGCGATCAGCGCCCTCGCCCTGCTCGGACGGGCATCGGAGATGCTCTTGTAGCAGGCGAAGAGCTCCCAATCGGTGTTTTGGGTCAGGAAGCTGAGCAGGTGGCTTCCGGCGAAGCCACCTGCTCCGGTCACCAAAGCACGCAGCTCACGGCCTCCCCAAGGTCTGGGCTTCTACTTGGGTCCCGACGGCAGCCTCGCGCCTCAGGATGTCGGCCTTGTCCACCCGTTCCCAAGGCACGTCGATATCGTCGCGTCCGAAATGTCCGTAAGCCGCCGTCCGACGGTAGATGGGCCTTCGGAGGTCCAGGTCGCGAATGATGGCACCTGGACGAAGGTCGAAGTGTTTCCTGATAAGCTCCAAGATGCGGTCGTGGGGCACCTTCTCGGTGCCGAAGGTCTCTATGGCCAAGGAGACAGGTTCGGCTACGCCTATAGCGTAGGATACCTGGAGCTCGAATCTGTCAGCCAGACCTGCAGCGACAACGTTTTTGGCTACATACCGGGCAGCATATGCTCCAGATCTATCCACCTTAGTTGGGTCTTTGCCCGAGAAACAGCCGCCGCCATGGCGGGCTACGCCGCCGTAGGTATCTACCATGATCTTCCGTCCTGTCAGGCCTGCATCGGCCTTAGGACCTCCGATAACAAAACGCCCGGTGGGATTGATGAAGTAGCGGGTCCTGTCATCCAGAAGGTGGGCAGGCACTACTGCCTGGATCACGTGTTCTTTCAGTTCCTGCTCCAGCTGGTGGGTTGGTACGTGGGCGTCGTGCTGGGCGGAAAGCACGATGGTATCCACCCGCTTGGGGCGGCCGTATTCATATTCGACGGTCACCTGAGACTTGCCGTCGGGCCTCAGGTAATTGAGGATTCCCTGCTTCCGCACTTCGGCAAGCCGCCTCACCAGCCGGTGGGCCAGGGAGATGGTCAAGGGCATGAACTCGGCCGTTTCGTTACAGGCGAAGCCGATCATCATCCCCTGGTCGCCGGCTCCTATCTCGGTCTCCCTTAGCACGCCTCGGGCTATGTCAGCTGACTGCTCCTTCAGCGATACAATGATGCCGCAGGTTTCATGGTGGATGCCGTAATCCGGGTGTGTATAGCCAACGTCCTTGAGCACGCCTCGGGCGATGCCCTCGACATCGATGCGGGCCCTGGTCGAAATCTCGCCGATGACTACGATGAGGCCCGATGTGGCAGCGACCTCGCAGGCCACTCGGCCCTCGGGGTCCTGCTCCAGAACGGCATCCAGGACGGCATCGGATATCTGGTCGCATATCTTATCAGGGTGGCCCTCAGTGACGGACTCTGAAGTGAAGAAGAATTGTGGGCTGCGCATGAAAGTGTTTGCCATTCTTTACCCCCTCTTTCGCTTTATCTATCTGGTGCCGGCCTCCCAAGAACTTAGGTAGTCCTGTTGCTCGGGAGTAAGGCTGTCTATGGTTATGCCCATGGATGCCAATTTGATTCGCGCGATCTCCCTATCGATGGCCTTGGGGACCTCGTAGACACCTGGCTCGAGCTTCCCGGCGTTCTTAACGAGATGTTCGACCGAAAGGGCCTGGTTCGAGAAGCTCATGTCCATAACGGCCGCAGGGTGGCCTTCAGCAGCGGCCAGATTGAGGAGTCGCCCTTCGGCCAAGAGGTACAGCCGTCGACCGTCGTGCAGGGTGTACTCCTCCACGTAGTCCCTGATCTTACGGGTGGAAACGCTCATGGATCTGAGTGCTTGAAGGTTGATTTCGTCGTTGAAGTGGCCGCTGTTGGCCAGGATGGCTCCGCTCTTCATTACCTCCAGGTGCTGCCTGTCGATGACGTTCAGGTTGCCCGTCACTGTCACGAAGATGTCGCCCTCTCGGGCTGCCTTCTCCATGGACATCACGCGGAAGCCGTCCATGACGGCCTCCAGGGCGCGGATGGGATCGACCTCGGTGACCACCACGTGGGCCCCCATGCCAGCTGCCCTGGCGGCGAGCCCTCGACCACACCATCCATAGCCACACACTACGACCGTTTTGCCTGCCAGCAGCACGTTGGTGGCCCTGAGAAGGCCATCGATGGTGCTCTGTCCCGTTCCGTAGCGGTTGTCAAACATATGTTTTGTGTCGGCCTCGTTGACGGCTATGATAGGGTATTTCAAGTCGCCCGCTGCCGCCATGGCCCTGAGGCGTATAACACCGGTGGTGGTCTCCTCGGTGCCTCCTAGAATGCCGCTGAGCAGGCCATACCGTTCTCTGTGAAGGGTGGTGACCAGATCAGCACCATCGTCCATGGTGATCTGTGGTGCTGTATCGAGAACGCTCGATATGTGTCGGTAGTAAGTTTCTGTATCTTCGCCTTTGATGGCGAAGGTGGGAACCCCGGCTTCTACTAAGGCCGCGGCTACGTCGTCCTGTGTGGAGAGGGGATTGCTGGCACATAGGGCTACCTGGGCGCCACCTGCTTTCAGGGTGAGCACAAGGTTGCCTGTTTCCGAGGTCACGTGGAGGCAGGCGGCGATGCGTATGCCAGCCAGTGGTCTTTCGCGCTGGAACCGCTCTTTTATGGCCCTGAGCACCGGCATCTCCAGGGCGGCCCATTCCAGGCGCTGGTGTCCCTTTTCTGCGAGACTTGGGTCTTTAATGTGATACTGGAAGGTCTGTGTCACTGAAGCAACTCCTTGGGTGTATATCCGAAGTTTTCGTAAAACCTGGCGGCCACGTCGTCAAGGGTGAAGTGGTGGTTCATAGTTCCCTGGTGCTCCACAGCCCATACCGCCACCACAGAGGCTAGCCTTCCCATATCGGGCACCGGTAGCCCGAGGAGCAGGCCCTTAATGATGCCTGCTCTGTAGGCATCCCCGGCTCCCGTGGGGTCAACTACTTCCCTTGCCCGGGCCGGCGGTATCTCATAGATCTCCCCGTTGGTATAGATGAGCGAGCCTTGGTCTCCCTTCGTTACGGCCACGATCTCGGCCAGCTCCGTCCAATCCGCGGGCGACCTGCCCGTTCGCTGACGGAGTACCTCGAATTCGTAGTCGTTTCCCGCCATGACTTTGGCTCCTCGGGCAGCCATCTCGATCTCCCTGGGCTCCAGAGCTATGCTCTGCTGGCCTGGGTCGAAGAGGAAGGGCATTCCAATGGACTGGCATTCAAGGGCGTGTTTCACCATGGCTTTGGGGTCGTTTGGCGATATGACCGATAGGGCTATGCTATCGTTGCGATAGGAGTAAAGGGATATCTGGGAGGCGTACGCCATGGCTCCTGGATAGAACCCAGTTAGTTGGTTGTCGGAAAGGTCTGTAGTAATAAAGCAGGTCGCTGTCCGCTCGCCCTGGATTATCATTACGCCGCTTGTATCGATGCCGTGGGTCTCCAGCCAGCGACGGTACTCGTCGAAATCTTGCCCAGCTGTAGCTGCTATGATGGTGGGTACCTTCAGGAGCGACAGACTGTAAGCTATGTTGGCTGCACAGCCTCCCCTGAGGTACCTCATATTGGAGACCAAGAAGCTGAGGTTAATTATGTGGGTCTTGTCGGGAATAATGTGATCCTTGAAATACCCTGGGAACGTCATGATGTAATCGAAGGCCAGGGAACCCGTCACCAGGACCTTCATGGTGTCTACCCCTTCCCCCCATACGATATCTCGGCGTTTGCCCCCGGGCGGCCCTGGAGATACGGCCCACGGTTTGGAGCGGCTGGCCCCTCTGGCCACAAAAAAGCTTCTCTCTCCGAGAGAAGCTTGCTCGAACCGGCGCAACACTCATCTCCCAGAGGAAACTCTCCTCTGGCGGAGTTGGCACCGTGGCTAGCAAGAGCCAGCTCGGTTGCCGGGTTTCACAGGGCCGGGTCCCTCCACCTCTCTGGATGAGCACAACGCCCTATTCGGTTGTATACGGGAATGATAACACGAGGTGGCGCCATTGGCAAGGATCTGCCGAAAATTTTCCGACCCTTCTTTGGCCCAGATCACAGCGGCCTGGGGCTGGTACATGTCCTCCTAGGGTTGGCGTAAGTTTGTGCGGGCTGCCCCCGGGAAAGACAGAGTTTTCCATCGACCTTGACACCCTTGGAACGGTTTCCTATACTGTCAACGAATGTCCACTGAAAGGCAGGGATAAGCTGCTAGGTTTGCCTTGGACGTAGCCGCGCTACTGAAACCGTTACATTCTCACCTGTTGCAGGTAGAGGCTATCCTCAAGGAATCGGCGCGCCTAGAATATAGTCCGGTAGGTGAGACTGTTTTAGCCCTCGTGCGAGCGGGAGGCAAACGACTGAGACCTGCCCTGTTGATTGCGGCTTCTATGTTCGGCGACTTCGACGTCGAACGGGTGTACCCCAGTGCTGCTGCCATAGAACTGCTACACTTGGCAACGTTGGTTCATGATGATACCTTGGATGGTTCCTCCATGAGACGTGGAGTCCCGACCTTGAACTCTGTGGTGTCCGACGGCGCCGCCATATTGGTGGGGGACTACCTCTTTGCCCGGGCAGCGGTGCTGAGCACGAGGGCGCAGAACGTGAGGGCTGTGGAGATCTTCGCCGACGCCTTGGCTACCATCTGCAACGGTGAATTGGGCCAGCTTTTCGGGCTACACAGCTGGGATCAGTCCGTGGAAAGTTACCATCGACGGATCTTCAGCAAGACTGCGTCCCTCTTTGCTGCCGCGGCGGAGATCGGCGCCGTTGTCGCGGCCGTGGATACTTCCCTCACCTCCTTTCTGAGACTGTATGGCGAAAACCTCGGCATGGCCTTTCAGATAGTGGACGATCTGTTGGATCTGGCCCCCAGCCACGTCACCGGTAAACCTGCCGGCAACGATCTGAGGCAGGGCACAGTGACTCTGCCGACAATGTTCTTCCTCCAGGATGAAAACGTCTCCACAGAGGAAAGGGACTTCGTGAAGGATGTCCTCGCGGGCTACCGGGGTTCAGAGGAAGAGGTGAGGAGAGCTGTTGAGCTGATAGCGCGCTCTTCGGCCACCGAGCGGGCCCGTGGGGAAGCCATGAAGTTTGTGGAGCGGGCCAGGGCCAATCTCGAGCCACTGCCCCGCACCGAGCCCTGGCACATTTTGCACGGGCTCCTCGATTACGCTGTCGGGCGAAGCTACTAGGGGTTGCAGTTTCGGCCTTCTGACAGTCTGGCTTCCCCACATCCTGGAGACGCCAGAAGGATAGTCCACATCTCGCTGTGCAGGCAAGCTGATACGGGATGGGTGGCCTCGCCTGTAGTTCTGCTGTAAGTTCCGCGGCGTTCCTGGGGCTTTGGTACGGCGCTCAGCCGACCACGAGGTGTTACTCGGCCGAAAAAATTTTCCCCGATGCTGTCGTGGGTATTGACATTTGGGGTGACTCGATGCTACATTGTGGTAAATAGCTGTTCGCCAAGGGGAAACAATGTTCGTCACTGGCGAACAACATCCTCGAATTGGGGCCCTCAGGAGCCTCAGCAATGCCCTTAGGGTCGTGGAGCTCCTGGCCAGTGCCAACCCGGAGCTTGGGATCACGGAGATAAGCCGTAGGGTTGGCCTCTCCAAGAGCACAGTTCATGGCATACTGGCGACCCTTCAGAGCCAGGGCTACGTGGAACGTAACCCTTCTTCCAGCAAGTACAGGCTTACCCTCAAGCTCTATGAACTCGGATGCCACGTTCTGGCACGCTCACCCATGGACCATCGCGTGCTTCCTCTCATGGAAGGTCTAGCCCGAGCCACCAACGAGACAGTTAGTCTGGCGGTGCTTTCGGGCTCCGAGGCATTGCTGGTGCAGCGTGTGGAGAGCATGGAACTGCTGAGAGCTGACCTGCAGGTGGGGACCCGACTTCCCCTCCATGCCACTGCCACTGGGAAGGTGTTGCTTGCCTTCCTTTCCAGAGACGAGCTGCAGCGCCACTTGGAGGGGCCATTGCCGTTGTATACCGATGCCACCCGCGTGACCCTAAATCAACTTCTCCCTGAGCTGGAGGACGTCAGGCGTACAGGAGTTGCCACGGCCATCGACGAGCTGGCCGCGGGCATTGCGGCCATGGCTGTGCCTGTCTTCGATCATTCCATGAAGGTGGCGTGCTCCCTCTCTATAGCGGCGCCTACTGGGCGGTACAGGCCTGATCGTTGGGAAAGGCCGCTGCGCGAGACTGGGCAGAAGATATCGGTTCTTTTCGGCTGCAAGTCGTATCCTTTTCCGGCCGGCGTTTGATGGGAGGTTACTATGGCGGGTGAACACCGGGACGCTTGGAGTTTGTGGGGAGAGTGTTCCGTGGTCGGACACTCGGTCCCCAGGGTAGATGCGGCCGCCAAGGTGACGGGACTGGCCCTATCGGCCGGGGACCTGCGGCTTGCCGGCATGTTAGAAGCCGGCCTTTTGAGGAGCCCTTACCCCCATGCACGCATAGTAAGTCTGGATGTCAGCCCAGCCTTCAGCGTGCCTGGCGTGCGAGCTGTGGCTACCTACAGGGACATTCCCGGCCGCAATCTCATGGGCATCCTCGTGAAAGATCAGCCTGTCCTGGCTGCCGAAAAGGTCCGCTACGTGGGAGAACCAATTGCGGCTGTGGCTGCCGAAAATGAGGAGGCCCTACAGGAGGGGCTACGGGCCATACGGGTTGAATTCGAGCCCCTGCCTGCGGTGCTATCGGCGGTGGAGGCTCTGATGCCCGAAGCCCCTAAGGTCCACGAGCCCGGCAACCTGATAACCGAGGCACGAATTCGGAGAGGCGACGTGGACAGGGGGGTTGCCGAGGCCGATGTGGTGGTAGAGGGCGAATACCGCACTTCGTACATAGAGCACGCTTACCTCGAGCCTGAAGCGGGCGTTGCCCGGTGGGAACCTGATGGGTCCATTACCATGTGGGTATCCACCCAGAATCCTCACTACGATAGGGCCGAAGTGGCGGCTGTGATGGGCATGCCTGTGAACAGGGTAAGGGTTATTGCCGCTGTGACCGGCGGCGGCTTTGGCGGTAAGTTGGACGTGTCGGTGCAACCATACATAGCCCTCCTAGCCGCCATGACGCGCCGGCCTGTCAGGATGGTCTACACTCGAGAAGAATCCATCGCCTGTACGACGAAGCGGCACCCGTACATCATGCGATATCGCTTGGGGGCCCGGGCCGACGGGAAGTTTACAGCCCTGGAGGCCGAACTTCTGGCCGACGGTGGAGCGTATGCCTCTTATAGTCCTGGCGTTATCAAAAGGGCTGCTATCCATGCCGGTGGGCCCTATTACTATCCTCACGTGAAAGTCTCCGCCAGGGTGGTGTATACCAACAACCCTATAGCGGGCGCCATGCGGGGTTTTTCGGTACCCCAGATCGCCTTCGCCTGCGAAAGCCAGATCGATAAGCTTGCCAAGCGGCTGTCTATGGACCCCGTGCACATCAGGCTCATAAATGCCCTGGATAGGGGTTTGCCTACACTGACCGGGCAGGTCCTGGAGGCAAGCGTAGGCATTAAGCACACCATATTGGAGGCGGCCCGGGCCTCAGGTTGGCCCCTCGAGGTTGCTGTGGTAGGAGGTGGACGATGAAGGTGCGAGGTCGTGGGGTGGCCTGCATGTACTACGGCATTGGCAACACAGGTCAGGCGAACCCCTCCAGTGCCTTTGTGGAGGTCCTCAACGACGGCACGGCCATCGTATCGGTGGGGGCAGTGGACATCGGCCAGGGCTCCAGCACCGTGCTTGCCCAAATTGCGGCCGAGACCCTGGGGCTCAGGCTTGAGGATGTGGTTCTGGTGACTGGGGACACCGGAGTATCACCGGAGGCGGGGGCCACTTCGGCCAGCCGCCAGACCTATATCTCCGGTCAGGCCGTCAAGATGGCCGCGGCACAGGCCAGGGAGGTGCTCTTAAAGGAGGCAGCAGAGGTGTTGGAGGCCCCGGAAAGCGACATCGTAGCCGCGCAGGGCTTTTATTTCTGTGCCGAGCTACCTGAAAGGCGCGTTGCCGTGGGTGATCTTGCGGCTCGATGTAGGGCTAATGGCAGGTTAGCCGTGGGCAGCGGCTATTTTAATCCTGCCACCACACCGCTGGATCCTGAGACGGGGCAGGGGTCCCCCTATGCTACCTATGCCTTCGGTACCCAGGTGGCCGAGGTGGAAGTAGATACCGAAACCGGCGAGGTGACGGTGCTAAAGGTGTACGCTGCCAACGACGTAGGGAGGGCTATCAATCCGCGGGCCATCGAGGGTCAGATCGAGGGAGGTGTGGCGCAAGGGGTGGGGCAGGCCCTCATGGAATACGTGGTGGTGCGCGATGGCAAGGTGATGTCGCCGTCTCTTAGCGAGTACGTGATTCCTACCTCCGCGGATGCGCCGGAGGTAGTTTCCATAATTGTGGAAGACCCTGAGCCGACAGGGCCTTTTGGAGCCAAAGGGGTGGGTGAACCTGCCATGATACCTACTGCGGCCGCCATAATCAACGCCATAGCCGATGCTATTGGCGTTCATATCGACGAACTTCCCGCTACCCCAGAGCGCGTTCTTAGGGCCATCAGACGGTCTCCGAAATTTCAATTCTCAAAGGAGGTGTGAAGATGGATGTATCGGCAAGACTAGATAGGCTGCCCCTTTCGCGCTTCCACTGGGTTCTGCTTTTGACTGCTGGCATGGGTTGGGCGTTCGACTCCATGGATGTGGGACTTCTCTCCTTCGTCTTGCCGTCCCTCCGGAATGAATGGAAACTTGATCCTCAGACATCTGGCCTGATCATCAGCGTTACTCTTTTGGGTCTCTTCTTTGGTGCGAGCTTCGCTGGCTGGCTTGCCGACAGGTTTGGCAGAAAATTGGTCTTTCAGTTAACGCTTCTGATCTACGCCATAGGCACCGGTTTGTCGGGTTTGGCTTGGAACTTGGCATCGCTATTTGTCTTCAGGTTTTTGACCGGGATAGGCCTTGGTGGGGAGCTGCCCGTGGCGGCCACGCTGGTGAGCGAGTACTCTCCCACCAGAGTCAGGGGTCGCATGATAGTGATCCTGGAGAGTTTTTGGGCTTACGGCTGGATTTTGGCCGCAGTAATAGGATACTTTGTTTCGCCGTACGTCTGGGCCGGAATCTCTGGGTGGCGCGTGGCTTTCCTCATTGGAGCCCTGCCCGCGTTGTGGGTGCTGGTCATCAGGCGACTGGTGCCAGAATCGGTGCGCTGGCTCGCGTCGGTGGGAAGGAACGCAGAGGCCGAAGCCATTCTGGCGCGCTTGGAAGGCCAAACGGGCCAGGAAGTTCCTAAGCCGGTTACCGGTGCTTCAGGCGAGGCTTACAGGGGGAAGGCCCGGTTTGCCGAACTGTGGAGCGGGCCCTACCTCAAGCGCACCATTATGCTCTGGATACTCTGGTTCGGCATCGTGTTCTCCTATTACGGCGTCTTCACATGGCTGCCCACGTTGCTGGTGGACCGCGGCCTTACCATAGTGAGGGCCTTCGAATATGTCCTTTACATAAGCCTGGCCCAGGTACCAGGCTACTTCAGTGCTGCTTACCTTGTAGAGGTAATCGGGCGGCGTTGGACGCTGGTGATATACCTTGCAGGCTCGGCAGTTTCGGCCCTATTCCTCGGTTCGGCGGGAACGCCAACGGCCATAATACTGTGGGGCTGTCTGCTGTCCTTCTTCAACTTGGGAGCTTGGGGTGTAGTCTACACCTACACACCTGAGCTGTATCCCACGTGGATGCGGGCTTCCGGCTCCGGATGGGCGGCCGCCTTTGGCAGGGTGGCCGGTATCATAGCTCCCTATGCCGTTGGGGTCCTGCTACCTGTCTTCGGAGGGCCGCAGGCGGGGCAGCCAGCTGTGTTTGCTATCTTCATGGCGTTCTTCGCAGTCATCGCTCTGGATGTACTGATCCTTGGAGAGGAGACGAAGGGAAGGCGGCTGGAGGAGATAGCCGGTTGAAGTCACGAGCTGTTCGATGCGGGGGTTAATGACATGACAGACCTGGCCATTGTAAATGTGGGCAAAATCGTTTCGGGGGACGTGGGCAGCCCTTTGGTGGAAGGCGACACCATAGTGGTGAGGGAGGGCAAAATCCACCATATAGGGCACCGGGATGCCGTCGACCTTCATGGGATCGAACGAGTAATAGATGCTGCCGGCGCAGTAGTTTGCCCCGGTCTGATAGACTCCCACGTCCATCCTGTGGTCGGCGATTTCACGCCCAGGCAGAACACCTTGAACTGGATTGACAGTTATCTTCACGGGGGTGTGACTGCTATGGTTTCGGCAGGCGAGGTGCATACCCCGGGGCGGCCCAGGGATGCCCTCGGTACCAAGTCGCTGGCCATTTTGGCTCAGAGGGCTTTTGCAAGCCTGAGACCTGCTGGGGTCAAGGTGCTGGCTGGCTCAGTACTCCTGGAGCCGGGGTTGAGGGAAGAAGACTTCGCCGAGCTTGCCAAGGCTGGAGTGCGGACTGTAGGGGAGATAGGGATCTCTGGGGTCTACAGGCCGGAGGATGCGGCGCCCATGGTCCGCTGGGCCCAGCAATACGGCCTGAAGGTAATGATCCACACAGGTGGCACGTCGGTTCCTGGCAGCTCCACTATAGATGCCGAGGTGGTGTTCGCCATACGGCCCGATGTGGTATCGCACATAAACGGTGGCCCTACGGCCATGGCGATATCTGACATCGAGCGTGTTGTTGCTGACAGCTCTTTCGCCTTCGAAGTCGTGCAGGCCGGCAACGTTAAAGCCCTGGTCGAGACCACACGTTTTGCGGTGAAGTATGGTGCCCTGAGCAGGATGCTTGTCGGCACGGATACGCCGTCGGGCACGGGCGTCATACCACTAGGGGTGCTGCGGACCATCAGCCACGTGGCTTCCCTGGGGGGTCTGGCTCCGGAGCTAGCACTGTGCATGGCCACTGGCAATACGGCCAAGCTGTACGGCTTCAGCTTCGGCGTGCTGCAGGCGGGAGCCGATGCCGACTTGGTGATCCTTGACACCCCGCGGGGCAGTCAGGCCACCGATGCCCTGGAGGCCTTGGCCATTGGCGACACTCCTGCAGTGGCCGTTGTAGTAGTGGACGGCCACGTGAGGGTCTATCGGAGCCGAAATACACCTCCTCCCACCAGAGATATAAAGGTGCCGTGGATGGCTGCAGGCGGCCATTGATGGGCCAAATCTTCTAAAGAGGAGCATAGATGACGATGCAGTTCGGCATTCGAATACCTAGCTACGCCTGGCCCGATCTCACTTATGAGCGCACCCGCAAGCTGCTGGATTACGCCCGTAAGGTGGAAGAGCTGGGCTTCGATTCCCTTTGGGTCATCGAGCATCTGCTGGTGGCTCCGGCCATCTACGGGGTCAGCTGGCTGGAGCCGCTGACTACCCTCGCCTACGTGGCCGCTGTCACCGAGCGGGTGAAGATCGGAACGGGCATATTGGTGCTACCTCTTAGGCACCCGGTGCTCCTGGCCAAGGAGGTGGCCACCATGGACTACCTGACAGGTGGCAGGTTTATCCTGGGGATAGGGCCGGGATGGGATCCGAAGGAGTTCGAGGCCCTGGGTCTTAAGCTCAGCGAGAGGGGTAAGCGGACCGACGAGATCCTGGCTGCCTTAAGGTTGCTGCTGACCCAGGACCATGTGACTTTCAAGGGCGAGTACTACAGCTTCGAAGACATTACCATCGAGCCCAGGCCGCCTAAGATGCCCCCCATTTGGGTGGCTGGCGGTTCTCTGACCCATGCCCCCGATGCTCCCGACAAGCCCTACATAGCCCCTACAGTTCTCAGGCGGGTTGTTCAGGCCGATGCCTGGCTCTCCCGCTCCAGTGGCAGCGATCAAGAGGACGTGAAACGAGACTGGGCCGAGATCCAGAACTATGCCCGTTCGGTGGGCAGGGATCCCTCGACCATCCTGTTCGCTCACACGCAGTTCATTCACATTGTAGACACGGACGATCGCGAGAAGGCGATATCCGTTCAGGGCCCTCTCTTCACGAAGGTGATGGGGACCCGGCGCACTTTTGAAGATCTCGCATCATCCTACCTTATGGGTACCGTGGACGACATGGTAGCGCGGCTGAGGGATCTGCAGGAGGACGGTCTGAAATACGTACTGCTCACCCCCATAACGGACGACATCGATCAGCTTTACCTGATCAAGGAGAAGTTGGTTCCCAGACTGCAGTGACGACCTCTTAGGTGGAGGCAAGATCCATGGAGATCCGAAAGTTGGTAACTATAGTCGAGGAGATCCGGCGAGAGATGGGCAGAGATGTGGAACCGCCCGTGCGAAAGGTGGCCGTCTGTGCAGTGATAAAGAACCCCTTCGCAGGCCGCTATGTTGAGGACCTGAGTGAGCTCATCGAGTATGGCGAAAAGCTTGGAGACATGCTTTCGGTCCGTGCGGTCGAGATCCTCGGCCAGGGTCGCATAGAAAGTTTTGGTAAGGGGGCCATAGTGGGTACCCTGGGGGAACTGGAGCATGCTGCCGCTATCCTCCATCCCAAGCTTGGTGCCCCCATGAGGGAACGGATAGGCGGCGGGAAGGCGATAGTGCCCTCGGCCAAGAAGGTGGCCGGTCCCGGCGCGACGCTGGATGTTCCCCTCCACTATAAGGATGCGGCCTTTGTCCGCTCCCACTTCGATGCTATGGAGGTGAGGGTCCACGATGCCCCCAGGGAGGACGAGATACTGGTGGCACTGGCCTTTACCGACGGGGGTCGTCCGCTGCCTAGGGTCGGTGGTCTTCAGAAACACGAGGTCAAGGGCGAGGATGGGCTTCGCTAGGCGGACCTAGACGGATCTGGCCGCGATGACAGCTCCTATCAGTATCGCTGCAGCGCCGGCGAGCTGTAAGGGGTCTAGGGATTCCCCCAGTAGGGCAGCGGAGACGGCTGTGGCGGTCACGGGTTCCAGGGTAGCAATCAAGCTGGTTGCCGATGCCTGGATCCGCCGCAGACCTGCCGTGTAGAGCAACCATCCGCCCAAGGTCTGAACTACACCCAGGAAGAGAAACCAATACCATAGGCGGTCGAGAAGGCCGAATAAGTGCGGAAAGCTGCCGGCGGAAGCTAAGCCAAGCTCCAGGGATGCGAAGGCCAGCCCAACGGCTATCAGTCTGTCGGCCCCGTATCGGGGTGCAAGCACCTTGGCTGCCAAGGTGAAGCCTGCATAGGCCATGCCGGAGACTATACCGAAGACCACGCCCAAGAAGGGCAAGTTGCTCGCTTGGTCCTCCCATGGTCGCGTAATCAGTATCACGCCGACGGCACAGGCGCAAAGGGCTATTAGTTTAGCGTAGCCTATGCGCTCTCGTAGTAGGAGCCAGGCTGCAATTACCACGAAGGCCGGGGCAGTGTAGTTTAGAAGGCTCGCGATGGACGCCCCGACGGTGAATATCGCCAGTGTGAAGGTACCATGGGAAACGCCCAGCGTGAGCGTGCCTATCGCCCCTATGGTCATCACATCCCGTAGGTATGCCCTGGGGCTAGTCCTGCGTCGTACGTGCATGAACCCGAACATGGTGGCCGAGGCTATTCCTGTGCGTACCGAGGTCAGAGCTAGGGGGTCGATGGCGTAAGTGACCAGAAGGTATCGAACTAAAACGCTGGAGAGGCCCCAATCTACTGCGGCCAGAGCTACAAGGAAAGCCCCCAGGACCCCGCTAGAGCTCAACGGTCGAGCCGGCACCAGCTTCCAAGGCCCGTTGTACTACTAAGTGGGCCACTGCTACGTCCTGCACAGCGTTCCCTACTGACTTGAAGAAGGTGATCTCCTGGGGATCGGTGCGACCGGGTTTCAGGCCTGCTGCCACCTCTCCGATTTCGCCGACGATAGCGGAATGGCCGATGACACCGCGTTCCAGGGGCTGTATCAGGTCTCCCGCTTCCTCCAGGCACGCCTTGAGGGAATCCACATATATCTTTGCCCTCTTCACGAGGATATCATCCACTTCGCGCATTTCCCGGGTGAAGGACCCGACGCCATTGACGTGGGTGCCCGGCTTTACAGCCTCGCCCGCAAAAACGGGTTGGGCCGAAGTAGTGGCAGTACAGACGATGTCGGCTCGGCTCACGGCCTCTTCGGCCGTGGATGTAACTTCCCAGGAGGTGGGCACCACCCCGCCGAATCCTGCCATCTCCCGGGCCATGGCCTCGGCTCTCGTTGGGGTCCTGCTATAGACATATACGTGTTCGATAGAACGAGCCTCGCACACTGCCCAAAGCTGGGTGCGAGCCTGAACGCCGGCCCCTATGATGGCCACCGTACGACTGTCGGGCCTTGCAAGGAGCTGAGTTGCCAAGCCAGAGGCGGCCCCTGTGCGAAGGGCCGTTATGTATGTACCGTCCATGAGGGCCGTGGGCACACCAGTATCGGCATCGAAGGCTAAGATGGCTGCATGAATGGTGGGGAGGCCCTTTTTGGGATTTTCCGGAAACACCGACACTACCTTGGCTGCCGCCTGACGACTGTCCACAAGGTAGCCGGGCATGAACAGTATAACACCACCATCGCCCTCGACAGGAAGGGGCAGCCTAAGGGGAACCGACGCTTTGCCTGTGGACAGCTGCAGGAAGGCACGGCGCACGGCCTCGATGGCATCTTTCATGGTCACAAGGCGCTGTACCGTTGCCCGGTCTATGACCAGGAGTCTCATGCCGCTTCGCCCAGATACAGGCGCCTGACGCGGTCGTCCTGCATGAGCTGGGCCGATGGTCCCTCCAATCGGATCAGTCCGGTCTCCATAACGTAGGTGTAGTGGGATATCCTTAGGGCTGCCCTGGCGTTCTGTTCTACAAGAAGAATGGTTACCCCTTGCTCGTTTATCTGTCGCAGCGTCCTGAAGATGTCCCTGACCAACATGGGGGCAAGACCTAGCGACGGCTCGTCCAGCATCAACAGCTTGGGCTTGGACATAAGGGCCCGCCCGATGGCCAGCATCTGTTGCTCGCCGCCGGACAGAGTTCCGGCCAGCTGCTTGCGCCGCTCCTCGAGGCGTGGGAAGAGCTTGAAGACAAATCGGCGGGATTCTTCTATGCCGTCCTTGTCGTTCCTGGTGAAGGCTCCCATGTCGAGGTTCTCGTCCACTGTCAAGGTAGAGAAGATCTTGCGCCCCTCAGGGGCATGGGTGATCCCCAGCTCCACGATGGTATGGGCCGGTAGAGCCGTGATATCTCTGCCCTCGAAAAGGATTTTGCCAGCTCGGGCCCGCATGATGCCCGAGATGGTATTGAGGGTGGTGGTCTTCCCGGCACCGTTGGCACCGATGAGGCTGACGATCTGGCCCTTCTCTACCTTGAGAGAGATCCCCTTAAGGGCATGTATGTGGCCGTAGTAGGTGTGTACGTCCTGGAGCTCCAAATAGGCCATCAGAAGTCCTCCTCGCGACCCAAGTACGCCTCAATTACCAGTGGGTCCCTCTGTACTTCGGCAGGGGTGCCCTCAGCGATCTTCACGCCGTAGTTCAGTACGGCCACACGATCGGAGATACCCATAACTACCTTCATGTCGTGCTCTATTAGAACAATGGTTATACCCAGGTCGCGGATTTGGCGTACCGTTGCCATCAGCTCCGTAGTCTCAGCCTCGTTCATGCCGGCAGCCGGCTCGTCGAGAATGAGGAGTTTGGGTTCGGTAGCTAGAGCACGGGCTATCTCAAGTCTCCGCTGGTCGCCATAGGCAAGGCTCTTTGCTAGCTCGTGGCGCCGAGACAGGAGACCCATGAACTTGAGCCAGTGTTCCGCCCTTTCGGTGATGTACGCTTCCTCGTGGCGCTGTTGGGGGGTCCGCAGTACCGCCGCGAGCGCACCGGCTTTGGTCCTCACATGCAGGCCCGCCATAACATTCTCGAGGGCTGTCAGGTTGGGAAACAGGCGGATGTTCTGGAAGGTACGGGCTATTCCCAGCTCGGCCACCTGGTGAGGCTTGAGCCCGACAATGCTCCGCCCCTGGAAGAGGATATCGCCCCGGGTCGGTCGGTATATACCCGTGATCAGGTTGAAGATGGTGGTCTTCCCAGCCCCGTTGGGGCCTATGATGGAAACGATCTCCCCGTCGTTAACGATGAGGTCGACGTCTTGAGCGGCTACTACGCCGCCGAAGTTCTTTGTAACCTTCCTGAGCTCCAGCAGTGCCATGTTACAGCTTACACGACCTCCCTCTCGGCTTGACTTGTAGACTCCGACTTGGTCACCCCTACCAACTCACCGATGGGGACGGCTTCTTGAGCTTCGTGCAGTTCTCTACGTCTCTGCTGGCTGGGCCACAGTCCTTCAGGTCTGAAGATCATGATTATCACGATTATCACGCCAAAGATGAGCATTCGGGCCGTGGGAAGGAGGCGGACCACGTCTGGCGGGAAGGAGAGCACTATTGCGACGGCGGCCGCGATGGCTCCCAATCCACCAACCCAATGCAATAACTTCTTCGGTCTGAGGAGTGCCACAATGCCGACTACCATAGCTACCAGGATGATCCTTCCCAAGGTGGGGTCCCTGAGAAGCTCAGGCAGCACTATTAGGGAGACAGCGCCCAAGATAGCACCAGGTATGCTGCCCATGCCGCCGAGGACGACTATACACACCACCAGGAAGCTCTCCATAAAGGTGAAGCTTTCCGGAGAGACGTGAGTTTGCTTGACAGCAAAGACCGCTCCCGCAAATCCCGACCAAGTGGCGCCCAGCCCGAAGGCCAGGAGCTTGGTCTTGACTATATCCACTCCCATGACCTCCGCGGCCAGTTCGTCTTCGCGGATGTAGTTCCAGGCCCGACCTATACGGGAATCTTGCAGTCGCCTGACCACGCCAACGGTGAAGATGCAGAGGACCAGCACCAAATAGTAGAAGTGGATCGGCTGGTAGAGCTTGATGTCCAAAAATGGAATGAGGGGCCTGGGGATAGGCCCTAGACCGTTGGGCCCACCAGTGAAGTCAAAGTTATTGAGGGCGATGCGGACGATTTCACCGAAGCCCATGGTGACGAGGGCCAGGTAGTCTGGCCTCATGCGCAGCGTAGGCAACCCGAGAACGACACCGAAGATGCCGGCAGCTACGGCGGAGATGGGCAGCACGAACCAGAAGGTCTCGCCGCCGAAGGCCATCACAATGAAGGTGGCGGTGTAGGCCCCGATGGCGTAGAAGGCGATATACCCGAGGTCCAGCAAGCCAGCGAAGCCAACCACCACGTTGAGCCCGAGGCCCAGCATGGCATACAGACCGATTACCACGAGTACATCGATATAGTAAGGATTGGTAATGACAAAGGGGAGGACCGCCAGAACTACAACTAGCGCGCTCAGTTTCCAACGGTCTCCAATGCTGCTCCAGAGGTCTACTGCCTTATCGGCTACGTCACGCACGGCCATAGCTCAAACCTTCTCTACGACGCGCTCTCCCAGGAGCCCCGTCGGTTTGAATACCAGGAGGATTATAAGAACTACAAAGGCCACCACATCTTTCCACTCGGGCTTGATATAGCCAGCGGCCATGGTCTCCAGAACGCCCAGAATGAAGCCTCCGACCATGGCACCAGGTATGTTGCCTACGCCTCCTATAACGCAGGCCACGAAGGCTTTCAGACCGTAGATGAATCCCTGATTGAAGGTGATCTGTGTATAGTGTAGGCCTGTCATCACTCCGGCCACGGCTGCGAGAGCGGAGCCTATGAAGAAGGTGATGGCAATGATGCGGTCCACGTTTATGCCCATCAACCGCGCAGTATCGTGGCTCAGGGCCACAGCTCTCATGGCCTTGCCTAGCTTGGTGTTCTGGACGAAGAGCTGCAGGGCTACCATGAGGGCCACTGAGATGAGGAAGGTTGCCACCTGCACCAGACTGGCCCGAGCCGATCCGAGGTGGATAGTCACTGGGGGCACGATGGTGGGATAGGCCTGCGGCTGGGCACCTGTGGCCAACATCACTGCGTTCTGCAACACCAAGGAGGCACCTAGGGCCGATATGAGCAATGTAAGGATTCCGGCCCTCGCCAAGCGAAGGGGCCGGTACGCAAGCCTTTCCAGACCGATGCCGACCACACCAACTACAAAGGCAGGTACTAGGAACAGGGCCAGTAGGATCACAGCTAAGTTGCCCGAGGCGGTGCCTCCCGTCAGCAAGGCGAGGACGAGGGCCCAACCCACGTAGGAGCCCAGCATAAAGATGTCGCCGTGGGCGAAATTGATCAGCCTCAAAATGCCGTATACCATGGTGTACCCAAGGGCTATGAGGGCATAGAAGGCCCCTATGGTGAGCCCGTTCACAACCTGCTGGAGGAACACTGGCCCAAAGACATCTATCAAGATCTGATTTACGTCCATATCAAACCTTGTCGCCCATGGATTTGCGGTGGCTGGGGTCGAGAACTGCCCGACCCCAGCCTTAAGTGTGGCAAGTGACTACTTAACGTACTGGGCTAGATCCTCCACGATCTGATCGAGGATGAGCTTGCCGCCCTTGACCTGGATCAGCACGTAGCTCCGTCCGGGTATGTCGCCCTTTTCGTCGAACTTGATAGTGCCAGAGGCTCCCTTCCACTCGATCTTGTGAAGGGTGTTCACCAGACCGTCGTAGTCGGTGCACTTGCACTGGTCGACAGCAGCGAAGAGGACGTTGAATGCGTCATAGGCAAAGTGGATGAAAGGTCCTGTGGCCTCAGGCCCATACCTCTTCTTGTACTCAGCCAGGAAGTTCTTGGATTCAGGCAGCATCTCGGGCAACGGCGTAGTGCTCATCAACACACCCTCGG
Organism: Chloroflexota bacterium; assembly: GCA_034432775.1. Taxonomy (GTDB): domain Bacteria; phylum Chloroflexota; class Chloroflexia; order DAOUBH01; family DAOUBH01; genus DAOUBH01. The sequence continues at coordinate 90,986 of DAOUBH010000032.1, read as the reverse complement.
CCGCCGGACCAGCTATCTGCACGAAGGTCGGATCCTGGTTGGCGTCGCCGTACATGTGGACTCCGCCGATGCCAAGCTCCTTGGCCTGCTTTTCGAAGATAGCACCTTCAGCATAGTAGCCAGTGAAGTAGAATACGTCGGGGTTGAACTCCTTCAGCTTGGTCAGAAGGGGTGTGAAGTCCTTCTCGCCCCTGGTGATGGCCTCAAAGAACCCCACCTTGCCGCCCAGGGCCTCTACAGCAGCCTTTGTCTCCTCGGCTAGCCCCTGACCGTAGGCCGTCTTGTCGTGGATTATCGCTATATTCTTAGCCTGAAGCTTCTTGACAATGTAGGCACCGACCTGCTTGCCCTGGTTGTCGTCGCGGCCGATGATGCGGAATACGCCCTTGAACCCCTGCTCCGTAAGCTTTTTGTTGGAGGAGGTGGGCGTAATCTGGACTATTTTGTTCTCGTTGTAGACCGCTGAGGCCGGTATGGAAGCGCCGCTGTTGTAATGGCCGATGACGGCTGCCACCTTCTGCTGGACGGCATTGTTGGCGCAGGTCACGGCCTCTTTCGGGTCACCTTTGTCGTCGCAGGTTATGTACTCGATCTTCATGCCTGCAGGGCCACCTTTAGCCATCCACTCGTCGATAGCTATCTTTCCAGCCCGCTCGAAGTCCTGACCCATCTTGGCGTCGCCGCCCGTGAAGGGACCTATGATAGCTATCTTCAGAACCTTGGCTGCAGGAGGCTGGGTCGGCGCGGCTGTAGCTGCAGGTGCCGTGGCAGCTGGTGCAGCTGGTTTTGTAGGCGCAGCAGTCGGAGTCGCAGCTGGTGCACAGGACGCTAACACGATCGCAATGGCTGTCAGCAGACCGAACAACCAAAGAGCCTTCTTCATCTTTCCCTCCCTGCTAAAGATCTCATCTCGTCCCAGAGTGTCCTTTGAAACTTCTATGTTGCCATCACCTCCTTTCGACACAGATGGTGGTGTCCTATATTGATCCGCATAACTTGGGGTATCGCGTCGGCCGGGGGCTAACCGACTTTTCTCGCGATGAGACCGGACACTCCTGGTACCGTGTCAATTCCTGTATGCAATATACCATAGCCCAGCGGCCTGTCAAGAGGTAACTGTTTGCTGGTGAGCCATGGCATACCTGTCGCGAGCCAGATAATAGGTCATGCTCTGTAGGGCAGCTACAGGATCTATTTCCCTGACGCGGACCCACTCGGGCACCTGCAATACCTTTGGCGCATAGTTTAAGATGGCGCGTATCCCTGCCTCTACCAGCAAGTCGGCCACCTCCTGGGCAGCAGGCGCTGGCACTGCGATGATGGCTATCTGGATATCCAGTCTGCGGATCTCTTCCTTTAGCGATGCCATAGGCAGAATGGTCAGCCCATCAACGGGCTTGCCGATCTTGGCAGGATCGACATCGAAGAGAGCTGCGATCTCAAACCCGTTTTTGGCGAATCCACCGTAGCGGGCTATAGCCTCGCCCAGGTGGCCTATCCCTACCACTGCCACCTTCCACGTCACGTCTACCGCCAGTATCTCCCTGATACGCTCCATCAGGAAGGACACGTTGTATCCTTTGCCTTGTTTGCCAAACTCGCCGAAGTAGGACAGGTCCCTGCGTATCTGAGCGGCTGTGACGCCTAACTCGCCGCTTAGCTCGTTTGAGTTTACCGTCTCTATGCCCTGTTCGTGGAGGTGAGAGAGGGTCCTCAGGTAGACGGGTAGCCTCCTGATCACAATATCAGGAATAGGCTGTTGCGCCATTCAGCGTCCCTCTTTGTCGCCAAGATCCGGCAAAGCTATTGTATCACAACCAGCAAGCGCTCAATATCAGGTTACTTAACACCTGCGAAATACAGGGCCAGGATAAGTGCCCCCAGTACTACCCTGTAGACGGCGAAGGGCAGGAAAGTTCCCCTTTGAAGCCACCTGAGGAGAAAGGCGATGGCGAGGATGCCCACTGCCATGGCGGACAGGGTGCCCATGGCAACGGGCAGGAGGGCTACCCCGGCGTCGATATGGCGTAGGTCCAGCAGCTCCTTTACCCCAGCTCCAGCTATGATCGGGGCTGCCATAAGGAACGAAAAGCGAGCTGCGCTTTCCCTGCGAAGTCCCAGAAGGAGTCCAGCTGTGATGGTGGCGCCGCTTCTGGACACTCCCGGCACCACGGCAAAGGCCTGCGCCAACCCGATCAGAAGAGCGTCCGCGTGCCGGAGACCTGTCAAGGGTTTCGAGTGGTTCGCCACCCTCTCGGCTACATAGAGAAGTACGCCGAGGGCGGCCATAGCTATGCCCACGATCCACTGGCCTCCCCCGGTGTGGAACGTGTCGGAGACCCATTTATCGCCAAGGTATCCCGCTGCGGCACCAGGCAAGGTCGCTACGAGAAGCCTTACCAAAAGCCTTCGTTCTTCGGACCATTTCGGGATAACGATGGATGCAGCCAATTTGGCCCAGTCGCGCCAGAAATACAGCACTATGGCCAGGAGGGTTCCCAGGTGCAAGGCGACATCGAAGGCCAGACCGGGCTCCTGCCAGCCGAACATCCAGGGCACCAAGATGAGGTGGGCGGAGCTGCTTATGGGCAAGAACTCCGTGAGGCCCTGTACAATGCCCAGGACCACGGCCTGAATCGGTTGTAGGTCAGCGGGCACCGGTGTCCTCCTGCACGGGCCGTGATCTCAGTACCGAATCTAAGGAGAGACTGGCGTGCCACCAGTAGGCCAAGCCTAGCAGTGTCACAGGAAAGTATAGCGAAGCATGAAGTACGAGCACGTAGGCCACTGCCATGTCCCGGGGCAGCCCCATGAGGGCGACCAAAACCGCTATGGAGGCCGCCTCAAAGGTACCGACATATCCGGGCGATGAAGGGATCAGGGTAGCCAAGTTGGCCACCGCCACCAGCATCAGATAGCTTACTGGTGTCAACGGGAGCCCGAAGCCCTGAGCTATAAGGGCGTACATCCCGGCTTCGAAACCCCAAGCGGCCACCGACGTCGCCAAGGCCATCAGCAGTGGCTTCGGCGAACCGAGGATCTCGAAACCCTCCATAGCAGAGGAAATGATGGTCTGGATCCTGCCGCCGAGCCGCTCCGGAAGGTACCCCAAAAGGAAATCAGTGAGGCTTAGCAGGAAGGCACGGAAGCGGTGGGCCATCAGGATAGCGGCTGTAGCCAGGACGAAGACAGCAAGTGTCAGCCCAAGCCCGCGCTTTAGGTCTGGGTCGGTTGGGATCAGGATAAGGGCAGTGCCGGCAAAGGCCAGCATGGCGATACCATCCATCAGCCTCTCTATGACTATGGTCATCAGGGCTTTGCTCCTGGGGATTCCAAGTTTGCTGCCCGCTACATAGGTGCGCACCAATTCTCCCATGCGGGCAGGCAAAAGGTCGTTGGCCATGTAGCCTATAACTACTACCGGGAAGAGGCCCGTGGCGCTAGGGGGAGAAGTGGGGCTGAGGATGTATGCCCACCTAATGGACCGAATGTATACGCCCGCGAAGTAGGCGGCCAATGCTGGGGCCAGGTACCAGTAGTTGGCCTTGGCAAGGGCCTGCCACAGGGCACCGAAGTCTAGGCCATGGATCGCGAGGTAGAGGAAGAGCAGGCTGACTAGTAATCCCAGCCAGAGTCGCCAGTTGCGCACTACCTTCACGGGATTTCCACCCTGACGACGGCGTGTTTGCCTACGTCGGTAACATAAACGGTACCGTCTGGAGCTATTGTTACCCCGGTAGGCAGCGAGAGGGCGCCAGCGCTGCCCGTGGTGACTTCGGCCTTAAGCTTGCCTGACGGTTCGTACACGAGGATCCTGTGGCCCAGGGGATCGGTAGCTATGATTTCGCCGCGGCTGTCCACGGCCAGATAGACTTCGTTTATCCCTGCCGTGCTCCAGTGGGCAGGGAACTGACCCAGGTAGCTCCCATCCGGAGCCAGGCGCTGTATCCGTTGGTTCCGAGTGTCTGCCACCAGTAGGTTGCCCGTGCCATCGAAGGTGATTCCTATGGGCTCGTCGAACTGTCCAGGTCCGGTGCCGAAGCTGCCAAACTGCCTTATGAAGTTCCCTTGGGCGTCGAAGACCATAACCCTGCGGTTGCCTGTATCGGTCACATAGACGGTCCCGCGGCTGTCCACGGCGATTCCCCTGGGGCCGTAGAAGCCCAATTGGGCCGATGGGTCTCCCTGTCGAGCAGAACCGTACTGGCCCCATTTGCCGAGGAACTTTCCATCGGCGGCAAAGTGCTGTATGCGGTGGTTCCATGTATCTGCCACATAGACGCTTCCATCGGGACCGACAGCTATTCCTGTTGGCCCGAAACCTTGTACCAGGGCAAACTGACCGTCGCCACTACCTATCTGTCCCCATTGGGCGACGAACTTTCCCGAGGCGTCGAATTTCTGCACCCTCAGGTTGCCGGTATCTACTACGTAGATGCTCCCATCGTGGCCAGAAGCTATACCTCTGGGTTGGCTGAACTGACCAGGGGACGATCCCTCGCCGGGGGTGTCGGTCAGCCCGTAGGTGCGTTCTTGGGTAGATACGCCCAAGTAGCGCTCAGCCATGTCCTTGCGGATGTATAGGATAAAGTCGTAGCTGCCCAGTGGTTCATCTACGCGGCGAAACAGGAAGTAGTTCATGCCAGCTCTAAGGTAGTCCAGGGGGCTGGAGATCAGGCTGCCCAAGGTGACCCGCTTGTAGCTCTCTTGGAGCCACCATCGAAGAGCGTGGCGTTCTGCTACATATTTGTCTCCCAAGAAGGGCCTGACGACGTCCTCGTTTTCGGCTGCCGCGATGACTACAGGGGCATCCTTGGGTATGGAGGGCACTTGGCGGTTGAAGTACCTGACGTTTACTAGGTCCCTTAGATACCAGTCGAAGGGCCACTCGGCGGCGTTGTCCAACGCGATAACCAGGGAATGGCCACCTGTGGGGTCCAGCGCTGACCTATCGAAGCGGGTAGCTTCCTCTGAGAGATCGAGTATTCTATTGGCCACGGCGGGAACTTGGGGAGTTGTCTGGACGTAGACCATCATCTCAATAGGATTGGCACCATTGTAGAAATTCAGCGTCACAGTATTGTGGAAGGTGTGTATCGCTAGGACACCGGTCAGCAGCGTCAGCGGCGGAACCCATCCGGCGTTCCGTCCCAGGCTCAGGAGCGATCGCAGACCCAGTGCGGCGAAGACCACAGCCAGGATAGCTACAAAGCCCATCTGGGCGAGCCTTACCTGAGCGGCCATCTGGGAAGCGGAAGCGGGTGTCCTTATGGAATAGACGGCGACCACCGCGGCGGCTGCCAGAGCTATCCAAAGGGCGGCCACGGCTCCTCGTGGCCACAGACGTGGCCAGTCCATTGCTCGGAGAAGTCCTGCTAAGGTTATCGAGGCCACGAGGGTGAGGGGGAGGGCCATCTGAACCGTCAGCCACGGCATTTTTTCTCCTGCCCAGGAATAGATCACCAGAGCAAGCACCGCCCAATAGGCTAGAAATGCCCTGACGTCGGGGAACTTCGTGGTCCTTTCCCTCGTTACCAACAGCCGAAGGATGCCGCCAACCCCAAAAATTACTGGGATGGGCTCATAGGAGGGGAGCAACAGGAGATAGTAATACCAGGGCTGTGATCCCCGTTGCACTCCTTGCTGGGCCAGCCAATAGGAGATGGATGCGGTGAGGCCGTCGGTGAATCCCTTCAGATTCGTGAAGAAGCTGGTATACAGCAGGGTATAGGGAACGAGAAGGACCATCAAGGCCGTTACAAGCACGCGGGGTTGGCTGAAGAGAGCTGACGCGGCCTGAACAAGGGGAGAGGCGTGCCATGCGGCTCTGCCTCTGGCAAGGTCTTGCAGCAATCCAAGCCCCAGGTAGGTGCCAAAGATAAAGACCGTGATAAATGTAAGCTCGTGGCTGGAGTAGGAGATGATCAGTCCAAGGCTGGCCACGTAAACCCACAGGGGCCGCCGCTCTCGCAGGTAGTTCAGGAGACCAATGGCCAGCAGCAATGCCCCGAAGGTGGCGAAGATGTCGTGCCTGAGGGACCTCGAGTAATAGAGGATGGAGGGGGATACGGCAACAAGCAGACCAGACAGGAGGGCTGGTCCCCTCCCTAGGATCCCCCTGAGCATTATTGTCAGGGCCACCAAGCCGATGCCGAAGACCGCTGGAGCCAAGCGGGCCGTTGCATCGGATACCCCGAACAGGTAGTAGGTAAGGGCCACGATGTAGTAAAGGAAGGGACCGTGAAGCATGGGATTGTAAGCATAGCCGCGGCCCATGTACAGGTCCCAGCTGAAACGGGCATGTTGAGCTTCGTCGTGGTGTAAAGCTCTGGAACCCAGGTCGGGAAGCCTGAGGGCCGCGGCGACAAGCAAAACGGCCAGCCAGGCCATGGCTTCCCAGTGCTGGTACCCCCATATCACCCAGGGGTGCGTCGCCAGAGGGCGGCCGTTCTGAGCTGGTGTCTCAAGTGCCTTCGGTTCCATCAGGGTGCTGCTAACCTCCAGGCTTCGCGGAACTGAGGCCAAAGATCTGTTCGGACGAGCAAGTAGAAGTCAGTGGACCCTAGGGGAGGCGTCTGCCTTTTGAAGACAAAGTCCAGCAGTTTACTCCTCTGCTGCGGATTTACGACGATTTCCAGCACTGATTGTGCCAGCTCTTTTGCCTGCATTATACCATTGGTCTTGGACACGAGGCCCCTGTATGTCTCTTCAGGGAACCACCAGCGTAGGGGCATGCGGGTAACGACGTATCGATCCTTTGCGGAGAGATCTGGGCTTGTCCCCAGTAGGGCGACTTCGACGCCAGCCGGTAGGTGGGAATCACCTGTGGCCAAATAGGTCACCTTTGGATAGCGTCTCAGGTACCACTGGAAGGGCCAGGCTGCTTCGGCATCCATGGCGATGCTGAGCTGGTAACCGCCGTTTCGGTACAAAGAGAGGATGTCCAGAGCCCGGGATAGCCGCGCTACGTCGGGTGTGGTCTGGGTGTAGATCGCCATCTCCTTGGGTGTGTCGCCGTTGTAGAAGCTAAGCTGGACAGCGGTCCGCCACTGGTAGGGTATCAGGATCAGACCGGCAGCCGCAACGATGGGAGCAAGCAACCTGCGCTGTCCAGGTTGGTCCCACAGCTGTTGTGTACCCCAGGCAGCCAACAGTATTGCAGGCAAGAGGATGTGTACCGATAGCCATGGCATTTTTTCTCCTGCCCAGGAGTAGAGCAATAGGGAGGTTGCCAGCCATGTTCCAGCGAGGGGACCGAAGTTTTGAGGGCCGACCCAAGGCGCCTTAAGCCATGTCCTGATCTTGCGCACAGCTGAAGCCAAAGGCCAGAGAGCGCAGGCCCCCAAAGCTAGAACCAGCGGTTCGTAAATGGGTATGAGAACAAGGTAGTAGTACCAGGGTTGGTCCCCACGGCGGACCTCCTGCTGGCCCAGCCAGTAGGCCACAGCACCGATGGAACCCGTAAACAAGCCGGTGGGGTTCTGGAAAAAGGTGGTATGGAAAAGGACGAACACCGCGGCAAAGCTCGCAGACGTCCAAGTTAGGTCCCTCCAAGGGATACTGTGGGCCCCTGGCCGTCTTGCTTCGGAATGAAAGACTGCGGCCACTGTGCCAAATGCTGCGAGTGTGCACGCCACCAGGGTCAGCACAAGAGGGCTAGATGCAAAGCTATTCGTTATCTGCAAGACCTGCTCGTAACTCGATATGGGGTATGCCACCTTGGGCAGCGGCCCCAGGACGGATGTGCTTACGCCGAGTACGAGCAGTACCGTCAAGGCCGTTGATGCCACCAGGGCTGCTAAGGCCGTACGCGGAAGGGTGCGAATCAACAGCGTGGGCAGCAGAAACAGGCCTACGGAAACAGTGTAGATGTAGCTGACCTCCTTCTCCGAGTAGAGTAGGCCCATCCCAAGACCGAAGACAACGAGGTTGGCCGTTTGACCTGTGGTGAGATATCTGAGCAGGCCGATGAGAGCCATAAGGACCCAGGCCTCGGCGAAAATGTCGTGGCGGATGAATCGGGAGAAGTACATGGTCAGCGGCGAGAGACATAGCAGCCCCGATGCGATTATCGCACCCTTGGAGCCAAGCCATGGCCTGAGGAAGTGTGGTGCCGCCACGACGCCGATCCCCAGCAGGGCTGGCCACAGCCTGGACACAGTGTCCGAGTCCCCGAAAAGGTAGAAGGCTGCTGCCACCAGATGGAATAGCACAGGGCCATGCATCATCGGATCGTGGATGTAGCCGTGGCCATTGGCCAACAGCCAAGAGAAGTAGGCGTGCAGGCTCTCGTCGTGATGCATGGCCCTCGAGCCCAGATCCCACAGCCTGGTGACCGCGGCAGTCGCCAGTATCGCTGCAAAGGCGATACGGTACCATCCCAGTCTGGCGAGTACTGTTGAACTGTTGGCTCTCTCACTCTGGAACGTCTGACTGAGCATAAGCAGAGTACCCTGGTAGGGGCCCACGCGGCTCGGATGTACTCCCTTGTCAGTACAAGTCTACTTGACAAGGCTGCGGGGCGCATTTACAATTAGGTAAGGTCCCGCTGGTATACATAAGTAGGACTTGCGGTTAGCATGCATACCGCTTCGCACCTGAAAAACGTGGCGCATTCGTCTAGCGGCCCAGGACACCGCCCTCTCAAGGCGGAGATCGCGGGTTCGAATCCCGCATGCGCTACCGCAGCCGTCGACCTAGCTTCGATGCTCCTTCTTGGAGGCGAGCAGACGGGTTACCGTCAGGTTGGGCTGGTCGCTTCAGTCTAACATCTCCCCATCTGTTTAGCCCAAAGTTTCAAAAACTCTATAGGGACCAGCTGAAGGAGGCAAAACCTCCTCAGCTACAAGATTTGTGACCTGGCGTTTCTGCGTAGTTTCCACCGGCCCCGACCGCGGGCTGTGGTTGACTTTAATTTCGGATTCGATGGACCGGAAAAAGACAGAAGGAAAAGTAGCAACACGAAACGCCAGAAGGAAACAGGAGGGCCTTTTGTCTTTTTGAGGGTAGAGCGTAGCTCATCCGAGGAAGTTAAGGGCAGGGAGGCCCATCCGACAGGGTGGGCCTTACTAATCGGCTGCAGAAGTTAAAAACACTATCTCGACATCACTTCGTCGGAGGAGAGAGTTGTCACCATAAAAATTTTCTTGGCAAGAGTCAGGAGGGCATGATGGATCTGATCAAGCGGTTGGACGATTACAGGCAGCAGGAAAAGAGCCTCTACTGGGAAGGCACCTTCGCCGACTACTTTGAGATTGTCACCCGTAACCCCAGGGTTGCGCGTCTGTCCCATGCCAGGATCTACGACATGATTATGTCCGAGGGTGTCGAGAGCAACCGATGGGGCGAACCCGTCTACAAGTTCTTTTCCAAGGAGATCTTCGGCCTAGAAAGACCTCTGCAGCAGATAGTGGAGTACTTCAGCTCGGCCGCTCAGCGCCTGGAAGTGCGCAAGCGTATCCTGCTGCTCATGGGACCTGTCGGCGGCGGCAAGTCCACCATAGTGAGCATGCTCAAGCGTGGCCTGGAACGCTATACCCGCACCGACGATGGTGCACTGTACGGCATCAAGGGCTGCCCCATGCATGAAGAGCCCCTCCACCTGGTGCCCGAGCCGCTGCGGCCAGAACTCGAGCGGGAATACGGTCTGTACATCGAGGGTGAACTCTGCCCGCACTGCCGCTGGGTTGTGGAGAACGAGTACGACAACAAGATAGAGAAGGTGCCAGTGCAACGGGTGCTCTTCAGCGAGAAGCACAGGGTCGGGATAGGTACCTTTACGCCTTCGGATCCCAAGTCGCAAGATATCTCCGAACTAGTAGGTGGCATCGACCTCTCGGCTATCGGGGAGGTGGGCGTGGAGAGCGACCCGCGAGCCTACCGGTTCGACGGAGAACTGAACATAGCTAACCGCGGCATCATGGAATTCATCGAAATGCTGAAATGCGATGAGAAGTTCCTCTATGTGCTGTTGACCCTGTCTCAGGAGCAAAACATTAAGACGGGCCGCTTCAGCATGATTTACGCCGACGAGGTCGTGGTTTCGCACACCAATGAGGCTGAATACAACGCCTTCGTGAGCAACCGAAGAAGTGAAGCCCTCCAGGACCGCATAATCCTTGTCAAGGTGCCTTATAACCTGAGAGTGTCCGACGAGGTGAAGATCTACGAGAAACTCATCAAGCAGAGTGCTCTGAAGGACGTGCACATTGCACCCTACACCCTTAAGGTCGCCGCTATCTTCGCGGTACTGTCGAGGCTCGAGCCTTCGAAGAAGGCCGGTATGAGCCTCATGAAGAAGCTGAAGCTCTACGACGGCGAAGATGTGGACGACTTCAAGGCCAAGGACGTTAAAGAGCTCCAAGAAGAAGCCACTAGAGAGGGTATGGATGGCATTTCACCTCGTTATGTCATCAACCGGCTCTCCACAGCCCTGGTGAAGGACGGGGTAAAGTGCATCAACCCTCTCGATGCCCTCAGGGCCTTGAGGGAAGGACTCGACCAACACACGCGTATCACCAGAGAAGAGAGGGAGAAGCTCCTCAACTTCATTGCTGAAGCCAGGCGGGAGTACGACGAGATTGCCAAACGGGAGGTGCAGAAAGCCTTCGTTTACTCTTTCGAGGAAGCTGCGAGGACCCTCTTCAATAACTATCTCGACAACATTGAGGCTTACTGCAACAAGACGAAACTGCGGGATCCTATCACGGACGAGGAAGTAGAGCCCGATGAGCAGCTGATGCGTTCCATCGAGGAACAGATCGGCGTTACGGAAAACGCCAAGAAGGCCTTTCGGGAAGAGATCCTAATCCGTATATCTTCTTTGGCCAGGAAGGGGCAGAAGTTCGACTATACCTCCCACGAGCGGCTCAGGGAGGCCATCGAGAAGAAGCTCTTCGCCGATCTCAAGGACGTGGTGAAGATTACCACTTCGGCAAAGACGCCCGATCCGGAGCAGCTGCGGCGCATCAACGACGTGGTAGACCGACTGATTACCGAGCAAGGCTACTGCACCGAGTGCGCCAACGAGCTCCTGAGGTATGTGGGCACCTTGCTCAACCGGTAGGTCAGCGGCCCAGACGGAGGTGAAACCCCGTCTGGCGCGAAAGGAGCAGGGAACCCTGGGCGGCAATCCCGGGAGCAGGAGGGAGCTATGGTTGCCATAATCTCGGTTTCGAAGCATGACTGGTCGCTCCACAGAAAGGGGCCTTCTGACCAGCAGCGCCACAAAGAGAAGATCAAGGAGGCGATAAAGGCCAACCTCGCCGACATTGTCAGCGAGGAAAGCATCATCATGGCCGATGGCCGAAAGGTCATCAAGGTTCCCATCCGCTCTCTACAGGAGTATCGGTTCCGCTTTGATCCGGGAGGCCACAAGGGCGCTGGCCAAGGGGATGGGAACTCCCAGGTGGGCGACGTAATAGCCCGTGGACCTCAGCAGCGAGGCCGTGGTAAGAAGGGACAGGCGGGCACGGAGCCTGGCGTCGACTATTACGAGGCCGAAATCACCCTCGACGAACTGGCCGCCATGATCTTCGAAGATCTGGGGCTTCCCAATCTGCAGGAAAAGAAGCACCAGGAAATGGAGGTAGATTCCCTCAGGTTTAAAGACGTACGGCGCACGGGCATCCTTCCCAACCTGGACAAAAAGCGTACCATCCTCGAAAACATGAAACGCAACGCAGTCAAATATGGCAAAGCCCAGTTCAGGGACATCAAGAACGAGGACCTGCGGTTCAAGACATGGGACCAGGAGATCCGAAGGGAGTCTAACGCTGTAGTAATTGCCATGATGGACGTGAGTGGCTCCATGGGGGAATTTGAGAAGTACGTGGCCCGCAGCTTCTATTTCTGGATGGTGCGCTTTCTGCGTACTAAATATCAGAACGTGAAGATCGTCTTTATCTCCCACCACACAGAGGCCAAAGAGGTCACCGAGGACGAATTCTTCCACAAGGGAGAGAGCGGCGGCACCCAGGTTTCGTCGGCTTACAGGCTGGCGCTGGACATCATTCGGCAGCGCTACGATCCGGCCGTCTGGAATATATATCCATTCCACTTTTCCGATGGCGGCAACCTGCCCTGGGACAACGACCTCTGTGTGCAGCTTGTTCTCGACTTGTTGAAGGTGTGTAACTTGTTCGGCTACGGGGAGATCAGGGAAGGCCATTACGGTTCGCCCTCGTCACTCATGAGCGCCCTCTCGCGCATCGACGACCCCAAGTTTGTTGCCGTGACCATCTCCGACAAAAAGGACGTATACCCTGCCCTTAGGCGGTTCTTCTCGCCTGCGGGCCAGGAGGTAGGGGCATGGACCGAGAGCTGAAGGAGCTGGAGAGAGCTATAGAAGAAATGTGGCAGGTGGCCGAGGCGTTCGGCCTCGACCCTTTCCCGGTTCACTTCGAAATCGTGCCGCCTCACATCATGTACGAATTCGGAGCCTACGGCCTACCTGGGCGTTTTTCCCATTGGACCCACGGCAAAGCGTACTACCGAATGAAAACCCAGTACGATTACGGCCTGAGCAAGATCTACGAGCTAGTAATCAACAACAATCCTGCCTATGGCTTCCTAATGGAGAACAATACGCTCATCCAGAATAAGCTGGTAGTAGCCCATGTCCTCGCCCACAGCGACTTCTTCAAGAACAACGTCTACTTTAGCACCACCAATCGGCAGATGATCGAAACGGTGGCCATCAACGCCGATAGGATCCACAAATACGAGTACGAGCATGGGAGTCACGAGGTGGAGCAGTTCCTGGATGCTGTGCTGTCGATCCAGGAGCATGTGGATCCCCACCGGGCCATAAAGAAAAAAGAGCCCTCCAAAGCCAAGCGCCGAAAGGAGCGGGTGTCCACGCCCTACGACGATCTCTTCGAGCTGGACCCCGATTTCCGCAAGGACGAAGAGCCATCCCCGGAGAAGTTCCCACCTGAACCTGAGAAGGACCTGTTGAGGTTCATTGCAGAAAACTCCCCAGTCCTCGAAGATTGGCAACGGGACATAGTGCAGATCGTTCGGTACGAGTCCCTCTATTTTGTCCCGCAGATGCAGACCAAGATCATGAACGAAGGCTGGGCTAGCTACTGGCATGTAAGGATAATGCGGGAACTGGATCTGTCCGATGCCGAGTACGCCGAATTTGCTCAGCTCCATGCCGGTGTCATAGCTCCTAGCCGCACACATCTGAACCCCTACCATGTCGGCATGAAGATCTTCGAGGACATAGAGAGGCGCTGGGACAATCCATCACCGGAAGAAAGGGAAAGGTACGGCAGAAAGGGAGGAGAGGGCAGGCAGAAGATCTTTGAAGTACGTGAAATGGAGAACGATGCCTCCTTCATCCGCAACTACCTGACTAAAGAATTGGTGGAGGAGCTCGACCTGTACGTCTACGAGATGAGGGACGGTGAAGCCGTAATTGTGGAAAAAGATTGGGAGAAAGTAAGGGATGTCATCCTCCGAGGTATGGTAAACTTGGGCAACCCCTACATCGTTGTGGAAGATGGGGACTACCGCGGAAATCGGGAGCTCTACTTGAAGCACCTCCATGAGGGACAAGATCTCGACATAAAGTACGCCGAGAAGACGCTTCAGTATGTTTACAGGCTTTGGGGTCGGCCAGTGCATCTGGAAACGGTGTACGACGGAAAAAAGATTCTGCTGACTTACGACGGCCAGCGTAACTTTAAGAGTCTACTTTAGGGAATGGTGCAGGTCAGGCGCTGCATCAACTGCCGCCACTACGAACCGTCGCCACTGCGCGGCAAGGGCTGGTGCAGGAACCCTCTCCTTCACAAGCGGACCGAAAACTTCCTTGTGGATGGCAGGTCGTTGCGTTGTCGTACGACCTTCAGAGACTATTGGGAGCCTGTCCCCCAAGCGGACGTCGTCGCACATAGCTCCAAGAAGTCGGCGTTGACCCGGCGGGGAACCAAGCCCCTCGAGGCCTCTATGCCTATAAATGCCATCTTCCAGGGGTCAAGCCCGGTGGGTCTCCTCGATGAGGGATTTCGGAGAGCCACAAGGAGGCCCCGCAGGCGCATCTTCGGCGGGTCCGTTCGAATGGTTCTTGTGGCCGTTGCTGTAATAGGGTGGATTGTTTTGGCCCTGTTTCTGATGAAGGGCCAGGCATCCCAAGTTTCCTTGGCCGAACCAACGCCCACAGTGATCATTTCTTTGGCTCCCGGAAGTGGGTCTCTGTATCCGACTCCTGCGCCTGGAACCCTTGAGTTGAAGAGGGGAGGCACTGCTATTGTTTCTGGTACGGGAGGTCTGGGGTTAAAGGTGCGTTCGGCCCCTGACATTGCCGCTCCGGTGATCCGGACCCTCAAAGAGGGTTCTCCGGTGACCCTGAAGGCGGGCCCAGAGGAGCGGGGCGGATATCGTTGGTGGCAGATAGACGACGGTCAAGGCCTGGGGTGGGTGGTGCAGGATTGGCTATCGCCATCTCCCAGATAGTCTGCGAACTTCAGGGTTCCGCTGGTTCGCGCCAGCGTTTCAGGAGCCCCGGCACATCTATACCGAACTGGTCGAGGGCACGTCCCACAATGCTGTTGACCATGTCGTCGACGGTCTTTGGTCTGCTGTAAAAGTTAGGGCATGCCATTAAAATCACCGCGCCCATGCGAGACAGCTTGAGGAGGTTCTCCAGGTGAATGCTGTGCAAAGGCGTCTCTCGGGGCACTAAAACGAGCTTTCGGCGCTCCTTCAGGGTAACGTCCGCTGCCCGGAGGAGCAGGTTGTCGGAATAGCCCGATGCGATTCCGGCGACTGTTTTCATGCTGCAAGGGGCGATGATCATGCCCTCCGTCCTAAAGGATCCGCTGGATATGCTGGCTGCCAGGTCGTCGATGGGGTGGAACACGTCGGCCAGTGCCTTCACACTATCCACGGGGAGGTCCACCTCGTACTCCATGGTGCGCTCCGCCCCCTCGGAAATCACCAGATGGACCTCGTACTCTCCCGACGCCCTGAGGGCTTCCAAGGTGCGTATGCCGTATATGGAGCCGCTGGCTCCGGTAATGCCCACCACGATGCGCCTTTTGCCTGTCGTCATGTCCGTCTCCAGGTAGCTAACTCCCCCCTCGCGGATCTTCGGAATACACCAGAAGCATCAGGTCCGTCGGATTCCAGCCGTTGAGGGGGTTCTGGTCCTGGGGGCAGGCGGACACCGCCACCAGAGCATCCATCTCCGCCCTCAACAGTATATAGTCACCTGGCTTAGAAAGGGATTCCTCGATGCCGATAGAACCATCGGGAAGCACTGGGGTGTTCTGAAAGACGTTCACCACGCTGTCGGGTGGCCGGCTTATCCCATAGGGTGCCAACGCTCGCATCAGGTTATCGCGACAGTTGGGATGGTTGTCGATGCCATAATCGTAGAGATACCGTTCTCTATCGCAGGGCGCGGCTAGAGTGTCGTGCCGGCCGACCGTATCCTCAACCAGGGTGAAGATGGGCCGCCTGCGGTTGGTGAAGAATGGCCGGCCGAGCTGTGGTGCGACGTGCCCCAGACAGATGCGCATGTGGGGCGGTGACAGATACTCCCTGGTGTCCCACGCATTGTAGGCCATGAAGTCAGCGACCTGCTTTCCCTGGAGGTCGACAAGCTGTAAAAACTCGTCCTTTCTAAGAGTCAGAGCCCTTCCCTCTCTGGCGGGAACGTGAATGCGTAGCCTGGGCTGAATGCGTCCCTGGAACATGGTTCTACCCCCGCTTGTTGATGGCAACAAGAGTTATCAGCTCGTAGGCCACGTTCGCTGCTGCCAGCGCGGTTATGGCTCCCGGGCTGTCGTAGGACGGCATTACCTCAACCAGGTCGCAGGCGACCAGTTGGATGCCCCTGAGCCCTCGCACTAACTCGAGAGCTTCCCACGTGGCTGGTCCCCCGACTTCCGGGGTACCTGTTCCCGGTGCATAGGAAGGATCGATGAAGTCGATGTCGAAGCTCACAAACACGGGCTTGCCGGCAACCCGCTCTCTTATGACACGGAGGGTGCCATCGATCCCCATGCGCCGCACCTCGGCCATGGGTACGACCTTATAGCCGAGTTCCTCGGCGTCGCGGATGTCTCGAGAACTGTAGAGGGATCCGCGCATCCCCAGTTGGATGCTGTGGTGGGGATCTACAACACCCTCCTCTACGGCCCTGCGGAAGGGAGTGCCGTGGGTGTATTTCTGCCCGAAGTACTGGTCCCAAGTGTCGCAGTGAGAGTCGAACTGTATGAGAGCAGGAGGGCCGAATCTGGCAGCCACAGCTCTGAGATGGGCCAAACTTATGGAATGGTCGCCCCCTAGCAGTATCGGGACTACTCCGGCCTGCAGGATGCGTCCTACGTTCTGCTCGATGCGACGGTAAGATTCCTCAATGTAGCCAGGTACCACAGGTACATCGCCCAGATCCGCCCCCGAGAGGTATTCGAATACTTCGATGTCCTGATTAGGGTTGTAGGGGCGGAGCATCACCGAGACATTCCGAATGCTCTCGGGCCCGAATCTGGCTCCGACCCTGTAAGTGGCCCCTGTGTCGAAAGGCACACCGAGTATTGCAAAGTCCAAGCCTTCGGGCCGGTCGAGGTACGGCAACCTCATAAAGGTCTTTATGCCCGTGAACCTTGGGTATTCCGAAGCGTCCAACGGTCTGTACTTAGTCACGTCAGTCTCCTAGGTTCGCATCTGGGTTCCACTGTAGTTGCCAGAGCCGCCCGTAGCCTTGTACCGCTTCCTGAACGCCCATGAGCCGGCAGCAGTGCCACGCGTTGGCCTGGTTGCTGGTAATAACTGGGATCCTCAGGTCAGCTTCCAGAGGTTCTATCACATCGCTACAATGAAAGGCCGTGCAACTTATGAAAACAGCGTCGGCCCCTGAGACCTGCAGCTCGCGTACCAGTCGGTACGCATCCTCGGGCTCCAGTCTGGCAATTGAGCGGTCGTCGTTAATGCCCAGGCCCTTGTAGTCCACCACGGTGTAGCCTAAGCTCTCCAAGAACTGGACCTCAAATTCAGTCAGATCCTGGGGGTAGGGTGTTGCCAGGGCTATCTTGTGGGCACCCAGAGCTTTCAGGGCTTCCAGTACGGCAGTGGTGGTAGTGGTAGCCCTAACGCCGCTGGCCTCAGTTAAGCGACGAATGATGGCCTGGTCCCATCCGACCCCTTCCAAAAGACTCCCGAGGGTACAGGCCAAGGTGATGACCGAAAGCTCTCCCCAAGCCAGTCTTGTGGCAGCATCGTCCAGCTGTGATGAAGACACTGCCGAGACTATGGCCTCACGACTGACAGACGCGTTGGGGAGCACTATGGGACATTGGTGCAACGAGATCCCGCGAGGAACCATCCTCATGTACTCGTTGATTACGGTGGTATCAGTAGCAAGGGTCACGACGCCGATCCTTCCTCTCCAGCCGTACATAGCCTCCTCACATCCACATGGTGGGGTAGATCCAGTTTCGGTATAGCGAACGGCCGTGGGTCGCACCTCTCGATAAGGGCCGTGTGGGCTGGACCTGCGCTTCGCCGTCCGGGCGTGACCCAACGGGCGCTTTCCAGCCCTTTTTGACCGAGCTTAGCCAGACTTCCAGCAGCTGTATACGGTCGGCAACGATGTCGGGCGCGATGGAAATAGCTTCCAGTCCGTGTAGGTTTGTTTTCACCACAGCTTCCAACGATGGCGACGATCGTGCCTTGGCGGCAAAGTAGAACCCGTTGATGACGTTGCCATCGTCGTGGCCGGCAACCTCAAACTTCCGGAGAAGGGCCTCGGCCTCTTTCGAGTGCCGATCCATCTTTTGAGACCAACCCAGGCGGGTGAGGAGGAGCTCTGAGGGCAGGAGGGTTATGCCGCCATGGTTCAATCGATCGGATACAGGTATAGGGGCAACGTCGGTCTCGAGCAAGTCGAAGGCTACCCTTAGTTCAATCCCCGTGGTCGCCTCCCTGAAGCAGTGGCGAGTGAAAGCAAACCTGTCCTCAAAGGGCTCCGTGGGCCGGAAGCCGGCGTCAATTAAGAGCCTACGTACTTCCTGTATCTGCTGTGACGGGGCAGCCATCAGAAAGGGTGTTCCTGGTGCCGGCATCAGACTCTCCTCCGCGGACAAATAGTAGACGGCATACGGTCCAGCCAGGCAGAGGCGAACCCCCCTAGCTTGTGCTGAGCTCAGGAGCTCCTCAACCAACGGGAGGTCGATCCGATCAGTCATGGGTCAACCCATCACGGCTTCAAGGGAATCCTCGAGAATATCAAGGCCCTTTTGGACCAAGCTCTGCGGTGCAGTGAGGGGAACCAATATACGTACCACATTGTCGTAGATGCCTGCCCTTATTATTATGAGGCCGTTGGCGTGGCAACGTTTGATGACTTTCAGGGTCTCATCAGTAGCCGGCTCTTTTGTCTTCCTGTCACGTACCAACTCGATGGCGGCCATAGGACCAATGCCTCGCACGTCACCTATGGCAGGGTGGCGCTCCTGCATCTCCAATAAACGCTGCTGTATGATCGCGCCCAAGGCCTGAGACTTCTCTAGGACCTGTTCCCTTTCATAGAAGTCCAGCACTGCGATACCTGCTGCACAGGCCACGGGATTGCCCGGATAGGTGCCGCCCAGGCTTCCAGGGTGGGGCTGATCCATGATATCTGCCTTGCCTGTAACGCCGGACAATGGCAAGCCGGCGGCAACAGACTTCCCGAAGGTCATGAGGTCCGGCTCTATCCCGAAGTGCTCGATGGCCCACATTTTGCCTGTGCGGCCGTAACCAGACTGGATCTCGTCGTCGATGAATAGTATCCCGTGTTCCTCACAGATCCGCTTGAGGCCAACCAGAAACTCCTTGGGTGGTACTATGAAGCCCGCCTCGCCCTGTACCGGCTCAACAATGATGGCGGCGACACTCTCAGGTCCTATGCGCTTCCGGATGGCAGCATCGGCGTACTCAAGGCAGGCCGTGGCGCAGGTCTCTGGATCGAGTTTGAAGGGGCAACGGTAACAGTAGGCAAAGGGTAGGTGCTGTACTCCGACGGCTTTGGGGCCGAAGCCCTTACGGTAGGGCATGTCTCGCCCTGTCATGCTTACGGTCAGATGCGTGCGTCCGTGGAAAGATCCATCGAAGGAGATTATGTCCGTTCTCCCTGTGGCGTAGCGCGCTATTTTAACGGCGTTTTCTACCGCTTCGGCGCCGCTGTTGGCAAACATGGTCTTCTTTGGAGAAGGACCTGGTGCAATGGCATTTATCCGACGGGCCAGCTCAACGTAAGGCTCGTACATCATGACGCTGAAGCACGTATGGAAGAACCGTTCGACTTGTCGCTTCACGGCTTCGACAATGGTGTCTACGGAGTATCCTACGTTCATAGTGCCGATGCCGCCAGCGAAGTCTATGTACCGGTTTCCATCGACGTCTTCTACCATGGCGCCGGCACCGGTGGCAGCAAAGATCTCTGTAGCGCTGTAGATCCCTCTGGGCACATGGGCATCCCTGAGAGATTTCAACTCCTGCGATCTCGGCCCAGGGATAGGCGTAACTATGTGCACATCCTGCTCGCGGTTGTCCATGAAGTGACCTCCTGTCAGGCTTTACTTGTCTCAGCGGATGTCGTCAGATCTTGCAGCAACAGGTCTAGAGCCTGGGAAAGTCTGTCGCAAAGGATCTGGATCTCTTGACGCTGAATATTTAGGGGTGGGGCTAGGAGGATGTGGTCTCCTCTGACCCCGTCTACGGTGCCGCTTCCCGGGTAGATCACCAAGCCCAGGTCGAGGCACAGGTCCAGCAACTTCCTCGACACTTGCAAGGTGGCGGGGAACGGTTCGTTGGTTTGCTTGTTTTGGACTATCTCTATGCCAACGAGCAGCCCCAGGCCCCGGACGTCGCCCACCAGGGGATGGGACTTTATGACCTGCAACTGTTCCCAAAGATGGTTGGAGGCGATTCTGGCCTTTCGGAGTATATCCTCCTCCCGGTATATGCTTAGGACCTCCAGGGCTGCAGCGCAGGCAGCCGGATGGGCGCTGAAAGTGAAACCGACGTCCGTGGCAGCCTTCCTACGGGCGAAGGCGTTCCGGATCTCCCTGTGGACAACTACGGCCCCTATGGGTGCGTAGCCGGCAGCCAGGCCTTTGGCCAAAGTCACCAAGTCAGGGGTTACCCCCCAGTGCTCCATGGCCAGCATGGTGCCTGTTCGACCCATGCCCGTCATTACTTCATCAGCTATGAACAGTACCTCGTAGCGTGAACATATGGACCTTACGATGGGAAAGTGCTCGGGCGGCGGTACGGCGGCTCCCAAGGTCGCTCCAACGACGGGCTCTGCAATAAAGGCCGCTATGTTCTCTGGGCCAAGACGCAGGATCTGCCTTTCGAGGTCCCAGGCACATTCGAGCTGACAGGTGGGGTAATGCTTGCCGAAGGGGCACCGGAAGCAGAAGGCAGGTTCAATGTGGTGGGTCTGGGGCATCATGGGGACGAATTTGCGTCGCCGTGCTGTGTGGCCCGACAGTGAGAGGGCGTGCAGGGTTGCTCCATGGTAGCTTTGCCACCGGGATAGCACCAGATGTTTCGATGGTTTCCCTTCGAGGACCCAGTAGGCGCGGGCCAACTTCACAGCCATTTCCACGGCCTCCGAACCTCCTGAGCAGAAAAAGACAGCGCTCAGCTCTTTGGGAAGGACTTCGCACAGAGCGCAGGCAAGTTTTTCGAGGGAGCTATGGGTAAATATAACCGTGGTGGCAAACTCCAAGGTGGACAGTTGGTTGGCAACCGCTTTGGCTATACGCCTGTTGCCGTGGCCCAGGTTCGATACGGCTACTCCCGCGCTGGCATCCAAGTACTCTCTGCCTTGGTCGTCCGCCAGCCACGAACCTCTTCCAGAAACCAGCTGTCGGTAGCTGCGGGAGTAGTCCCTGTAGAGTACGTTACTTTCCTCCATGATCTCAGAAGACTACCTCCAGATCCGAAATGGTTCCGTTCCGAAGGACGCGTAGGCGAGCGCGGTGTCCTCTGGAATACCCTTTCAAGGCTATCTGTAAACTGTCTGGTCCATCCACTGGTTGGCCGTCTATGGCGATTATGATGTCCCCGGGTCGCAGGCCGGCTCTGCTAGCTGGGGAGCCGTCCCGCACGCTGCCCACAAGGGCTCCGTCTATCGGGGTTTCGCCCCTACGAATCAGGAACGGACGTGCCGCTGTGACACTGGCACCGAGGGAAGGGGGAGATGCGATTTTGGATAGGACAGTCTCGAGCTTAACCCGATCGAAACCCACCACGACCTCTCCGTCGACCGATATTACTGGGACGCCATACTGACCCGAAAGCCGGATCATCTCCTGAGCGGCGGCAGGATCTCGGCTCACATCCTTTTCGATGAAAGGGATGCCCCGTTGCGAAAGAAACTCCTTCGCTTTCCGGCACCAAGGTCAGGTAGGAGTGGTATAGATGGTGACCATACTGCCTACCTAAGCTCCGATGCCACCGCTGTAGCGAAGAGCCTCAAGGGCTCAAGCTCCACCGCATCAGGGAAATAACCGACTATATGGTCCACGCCGATACGGTGATACTCCTTAAAGAGATCGATAAGCTGCTCGGGAGTTCCACAGGCCGTCCAGCTCCGGTATTGTTCTTCCGTTTGATCTTCGGGTTTGAACCGCCGTATCTTGTCCCTTACTTCCTCCTCTGTGGCGCCGATGATGATTGTCCTGAAGATCTGGATCTCGATCTCCCTGGGGTCGCGGCCGAGGTCCCTGCAGTGTCGCTGAAGGGCCGCTACTTTCGTCTTGGTCTCCTCGACCGAGGCGCCGAAGTTCACGTTGTTGGCCAGTTCAGCGGAGATGCGCAACGTGACCCGCTCTCCTCCCCCTCCGACAGTGATAGGAGGGTGAGGTTTCTGTAGGGGCTTCGGGCTGTTGATGGCCCTTTCAATTGTGTAATACTGGCCCTGGAAAGTCGCGTAGTTTTCGGTCCACATGAGTTTGATGATGTGGAGTGCCTCCCTCAGTTGCCTGAGGCGGGTGCCGGTGGGGTTGAAGGGTATGCCGTAGGCTATATACTCCTGCTGGTACCAGCCTGCGCCCAGACCAAACTCCAGCCTTCCGCCGCTTATGACGTCGAAGGTAGCTGCCATCTTGGCCAGGACCGACGGGTACCTGTAGGAATTGCAAGTCACCATGGTGCCCAGCCTTATAGTAGAAGTTTCTCGAGCCAAGGCCGGGAGGAGGGTCCAGGCTTCGAAACAGGAGCGCGTGGTGATAACGGGATAGGTTATGAAGTGGTCAAAGAGCCAGGCTACATCGTAACCGAGGCGCTCCATTTCCCTCACAGTCTGGACGATGAGTTCGAACTGCTGGTCAGGAGCTACCTCCGGCAGGTCTAGCCGCCAGCCCTGGGGTACAAGAGCGCTGAATCTCATGGGATCACGTTACCTCCACTGGGAACTGTCCCATCCTTCGAGCTGAGCCTTGATGTGTCCCAAGAACTGAGCCGCGTGCATCCCGTCGGCAGCGCGGTGATCGAAAGAGAGACAGAGGTTCATCATGTGCCTGATGGCAATGGCATCGTCTACGACCACGGGCCGCTTGACAATGGCTTCTACGTCGAGGATGGCTACCTGGGGCTGGTTTATTATGGGCGTTCCCATTATGGTGCCAAAGACTCCAGGATTAGTGATAGTGAAGGTCCCCCCGTGGACGTCGTCGACTGTGAGTTTGCCAGTGCGGGCCCGATTGGCCAGGTCTTCCACCTCCTTGGCCAACTTTACCAACGACTTTTCGTCCGCGTTTTTTATCACAGGCACTATCAGGCCATGTTCCAGGGCTACCGCTATGCCGATGTTGATGTAACGCTTGTAGACTATGTTATCGCCTTCTATGGAGGCGTTGAAAATAGGGAAGCGCTTGAGGGCAGAGACGGTAGCGAGGATGATAAACGGCAGATAGGTCAGGTTGACACCTTCCCTTTCGCGAAACTCTTCCTTTATACCTTCGCGGAACTTAACTATCCGCGTCATGTCCACTTCTACCATGGTGGTCACGTGGGGCGAAGTGTGGACGCTCCTCACCATATGCTCGGCGATGAGCTTGCGCATTCGATCCATGGGCCTGACTTCTTCCAGGCCAAAGATGGTGGTACGTGTACCCGGAGCTGGTGCCTCTGGTACATGGACAGGCGGCGGAGGTGTAGGAGGCTGGACGGGCGCCTCCGCGGGTGCCGAAGGCGCCTTCGGGGCAGCTTGCGCCGCGGCCTGGGCCCTCTGCTGGATGTACAGCTCCAAGTCTTTCCTGGTAACTCTGCCCCCAAGGCCTGTACCTTTTACCTGGCTGAGATCGATACCGTGCTCCTGGGCCAGGCGCAGCACTACTGGCGTGTAACGGGCAGCTCCGATCTCTCTTTCAGCCGTGGCTGCAGGGGCTGGCTGGGGCTCGGTGGGGCCAGCTACCCTGCGTGCCTCGCCGGGCGGATGCGAAGGGTATTCCCCTTCTTCCGTCTCGCCCTCCTGGACTATAGTGGCCAGCTCGGTGCCCACAGGCACCGTCTTGCCCTCTTCCACCAAAATTTGAACTAATGTGCCGTCCACTGGCGAGGGGTACTCGGTATCGACCTTGTCGGAGCTTATTTCCAGGAGCGGTTCGTTCTTGCGTACCTTCTCGCCAGGCTTCTTCAGCCATCGGGCTACTGTGCCTTCGGCCACAGTTTCCCCCAGTTGTGGCATTTTCACTACAACGGGCATAGGGCGCTCTCCTCAATAGGCGGCTAACTGTCTGATGGCATCAGCTATCTTCTGGGCATTGGGCAGGTAAAACTGTTCCAGATGGGGGGCGTAGGGCACAGGTGTGTCAGGCGAGGCCAAGCGCATTACGGGGGCGTCCAACCATTCGAAGGCTTCCTCGACAATGAAGGCGGCCAGTTCGGCGCCGAAACCCATGGTCTTCGTGTCTTCGTGGACTATAAGGACCTTGCTGGTCTTTTGAACCGAAGCCATCACCGTATCCCTGTCGAAAGGCAACAGGGTTCGCATGTCGATGACCTCTACGTTGACGCCTTCCTTTTCTGCGTCCGCCGCGGCTTGCAAGGCCTCTTGGAGCATCCACCCCCAAGAGATCAGGGTGATATCGGTACCAGGGCGCTTGACTTCGGCCTTGCCCAAGGGGACCGTATAAGGTTCCTCAGGCACCTCCCCCTTGACGCGCCTGTACAGATACTTGTGCTCGAAATAGATCACCGGGTTGTCGTCCCGGATGGCCGCTATTAAAAGCCCTTTAGCATCGTAAGGGGTGGATGGTATTACCACCTTTAGCCCAGGCACGTGGCAGAAGTAGGCCTCCGGGCTCTGTGAGTGGGATGAGCCCCCGTGAACCCCTGCTCCGCAGGGTGCCCGTAGAACTATCGGGGTGGGAAGGTTGTTTCGATAGTGGTTCTTGGCAATGTACTGGACTATAGGATCGAAGGCCAGGCTTATAAAGTCAGCAAACTGGTATTCGACGATGGGGCGCAGTCCAGCATAGGCATAACCCATAGCCATGTGGGTAAAGCCAGCCTCCGCGATGGGGGTATCTATGACCCTGTTGGGGCCAAATCGCTCGTAGAGGCCTTCGGTGACCCTGAAAGCTCCGCCGTAGATGCCCACGTCCTCGCCCAACAGGATCACTCTCTCGTCGCGCTCCATCTCTTGGAAGAGGGCCTGGCGTATGGCTTCCAGGTAAGTTAACTCTGCCATGGCTAACCCCTCCTATTCGGCGTAGACGCCTTCCAGGACCGACTCCGGCGGTGCCAAAAGACTGGCTTCCGCCCACTCTGTCGCTTCCACCAGCTCCCGTTCGATGGTGTCGTCTATGGATTTCAGTTCGGCCTGGGTTGCGTAGCCACCCTCGATCAGGAACCTGGTGAAGCGGTCTACGGGGTCCTTCCTAGCCCACTCTTCGAGCATCTCCTTGGGCACGTAAGTTGCCCTATCCGCTTCAGAGTGGCCGTGCATCCGCATGGTGACGCACTCGATCATGGTGGGGCCGCCGCCGTTGCGCGCCCGTTCCACTGCTTCAACGCTGTGGCGGTAGACCTCCAGCACATCGTTGCCGTCGACGCGGACCCCCGGAAAGCCATAGCATTTGGCCCGTTCGGCTATGGTCTTTGTAGGCATGGTGCGGTCCAAGGGTGTCGAGTAGGCCCACTGGTTGTTGTTCACAACGAATATTACGGGCGCTTGGAAGATGCCTGCCATGTTGAGGGCTTCATGGAATTGGCCGTTACCTGTAGCACCATCGCCGAAATAGACCATGCAGACCCTGGGCTCGTTACGATACTTGAGCGCCATGGCTACGCCCACCGCTACGGGAATGGTGGCGGCGATGTTGCTGTTGGGCGGCACCAGATTCACACTCATGTCGCCCCAGAGATGCCACTGTTCTCGGCCGCGGGTAAAGCCCCCCTCCCGACCTAGGTGCTGAGCTATGATGCGGCGCATGGGCACACCTTTCACCAGACGCGCGCCGATTTCCCGATGCAAGGGCAAGATGTAGTCCTCTGGTTTGAGGGCCATGGCCGAACCCACGGCTGTGGCTTCCATGCCTATAGAAGACCATGCACCGCCAGGGATCTTACCTTGACGCCACAAGGAGCAGAGGTGTTCATCGAGACGGCGACCAGCCTTGAGAAAATAATAGAACCGAAGGAGCTGTTCCTTAGTGAGGTTAATTTCCTGGGCTATCTGCTGCATGATAGGGATCCCCCTTCCCTTAGGTAAAAAGAGCGACTCTTGACGCAGGTTGCCCGACCTATGGACGAGCTTGCAGTGGTAAGGGGAGGCGCGAAAACCTTTGCAGGGTTACTGCGATCCATGGCCGGGGAGGTCCAAGAAGTTGCACCACATCGAAGGCTGTTACGCGCAACGCCTATTACTGCGACCACCTCCCTTCTACGTAGGACTCCGTTGTCCGTATCTATTATACGTCGGTCCGCCATAGATCCTTTTCTACCCGGGAACCTGGCTCAATCCCTTGACACCCCATTCAGGGTTCTGTATGCTGTATACAGCAATGTCGAAGAAGATGCAAGGGATTTCCAGAGAAAGGACCTTCTCAATGCCCGCGGTAGAGCGGCCCAAGGACCTCAGCGACGAGGTCTATGAGCGGCTCAGGATCGCCATCCTAGAGGGCCGGCTTCCTTCAGGGACCCGACTAGTAGAAACCAAACTATCCGAGCAGTTTGGCATCAGTCGTACGCCCCTTCGAGAGGCACTTCAGAAGCTTGAACAGGATGGCCTTGTGTCGGCTAGACCCGGAGGTGGGGTCGTGGTTGTGGAGCTGACCAAGGCAGACTTATGGGAGATATCGGGGATTCGTCAGGTACTGGAAGGCTATGCTGCGAGACTCGCGGCGCAGAGGCTCACACAGCATGAGCTCGAGAAGCTGAGACAGATCATCGAGCGCACCGAGCGAGCCTTAGAACAGGGCGATCGAGCTGAGGTGGCGAGGCTAAATACCGAGTTCCACAGCATTATCAATAAGGCCGCCGGCAGCAAACGGCTTCTGAAACTTATCAACAGCTTCAGGCAGTATTTCTTCAACACTCGGGTAGCGGAGTACTTTACAGATGAAGAGCTGAAATACTCCATCGGAGGGCACTGGCGCATCTTGGCGGCCCTCCGTGCCCGAGATGGCGACGCTGCCGATCGGGAGGTTCGGGATCATTTAGCTCATGCGGCCGTTATCCATGAGAGAATGATGACGAGGTAGGAATTATGGCTACTATTGCTCTAAAGGATCTCGGTATCTTCGGTTACATGACCAAGTACGGTTACGAGAAACTCCTGCTCTGCCAAAATGAGGACGTTGGTCTGAAAGCTGTCATCGCGATCCATTCCACCGTCTTGGGCCCGGCCGCGGGTGGCTGCAGGATGTGGACCTACGAAAATGAGATGGACGCCATAGAGGATGCGCTGCGGCTTGCCCGAGGTATGACTTACAAGTATGCAGCGGCCGGTGTCAATCTTGGAGGGGGCAAGACTGTGATCATTGGCGACCCCAAGACCCAGAAGAGCGAGGCACTGTTTCGGGCACTCGGCCGCTTTATCCACAGTCTCAACGGCGAGTACCTAACTGGAGAGGATGTAGGCACCACCCTCCAGGATATGGATTACATACGCATGGAGACCCCTTATGTAATTACCCTTTCGGAGGAGAGTGGCGGAGCAGGGCCAATTGCCCCAGCCACGGCCTTTGGAGTAGTGCAGGCCATGAGGGCTTGTGCTAAAGAGGTATGGGGTACCGACTCCCTGGCTGGACGGTCGGTGGCTGTTCAGGGGTTGGGAGCTGTGGGCTACCCTGCCGTGAAACTCCTCGTTGAACACGGGTGCAAAGTAGTGGTCACCGACATCGATCCGGACAAGGTCAGGAGGGTAGTGGAAGATTTCAAAGTTGAGGCCGTTGATCCCGATCAGATATACGGCCTCGATGTGGACATCTTTTGTCCTTGTGCCTTGGGAGCCGTCGTAAACGACGAGACTATCCCCCAGTTTAAGGTGAAGATCATCTGCGGATCGGCCAATAACCAGTTGGCTGAGGAACGGCATGGAGACGAGATCCACAGGCGAGGGATACTCTACGCGCCGGACTACATAGCGAACGCTGGTGGCACGATCTTCGATACCGATCGCCTCTGGGGTGGTGTCAACCCCAAGCGAGGCATGAAGAAAGTAGAAGCCATCTACGAGAAGATGCAGCGTGTTATTGAGATCTCCAAGCGTGACAATGTTCCCACCTACGTTGCCGCCGATCGCTTGGCTGAGGAGCGGATCGAAGCCGTTAGGAAATTGAAGAACATCCACGCCTATCGGAATTTTGCTGTTCTGCCTCAACTCTAGAGGGTGGCGGTCCTTTAGGACCCGCAGGGCCCTGCGCCGCTGGGGGGGTTGGGGGCAGCCCCTCGGCGGCGCTTAATTTTTGCTACTATCTGATAGACTCTCGCTTAGATCTCTCAGGAGGTGCTCTGCCTTGCCGCGCTTCGGAAGAGTGGTGCAAGTCGTAGACAGCCACTGCGCCGGAGAACCCCTCAGGGTGGTGACCGGATGGCGGCTGGATCTGCCGGGAGAAAACATGCTTGCCAAGCTCAGCTACGCCATGGCCCACTTGGACGACCTGAGGCGCTTCCTCCTCTGGGAGCCGCGAGGACATGGCGATATGTACGGCTGCATCCTAACCGAGCCCGTTTCCGAGGGTTCCCTGGCAGGGGTACTTTGGATGCACACGGGAGGTTTCAGCCTTGGCTGCGGTCACGGCACCATCGCCCTTGCCACAGTCCTGCTGGAAACGGGTATGGTCCCATGGCCGCAGAACGGCGTTGCCACACTAAAGCTCGACGTACCCTCAGGCCCTATCTCGGTGTCGGCGCGTGTGGCAGGTAACAGAGTCTCCGAGGTCACTTTCAACAACGTGCCGTCCTTCGTGCTGGAAACCGGCGTAAAGATCGAAGTTGCAGGGAAGACAGTGTCCGTAGATGTAGCCTACGGCGGTGCCTTCTACGCTATAGTCGAAGCTGGCACCCTAGGGATGGAGCTTAGCCTCGGAAACCTGGGCGCATTTATCGTTATTGCCAGGCAGATCATGGATCATATCGACAGGCGAGTGATGCCTGTACATCCCCTGGAGCCTGGCCTCCGAGGTACCTACGGCGTCATCTTTACCGGGCCGCCCACCTCAGGCAAGGCCCACGGGCGAAACCTGACGGTTTTCGGCTCCGGGTCGGTGGATAGATCGCCCTGCGGCACGGGTACCTCAGCCAGACTTGCTTTAATGTTTGAGAAGGGAGAGATCAGCGCGGGCGAGGAGTTCGTTCATGAAAGCATCATCGGCACGCTATTCAAAGGAGTGATATTAGAAGAGACCGCTTTGCCTGGGCGGCGGGCCGTGGTACCAGCCGTCAGCGGTAGCGCCTATATAACCGGCTTCGCTACTTTGGTCGCTGATCCTGACGATCCGATGCCTGAAGGGTTCTTGATACGATGAGGACAGATATGGCTGCAAACCGCGTGTTCGTATTGGGCCTCGATGGGGCCACCTTTGAGCTTCTGGATCCCTGGCTGGAGGGGGGCCTGTTGCCCAATCTCGCGGCCATGGTGGAAGGAGGTTATCGGTGCACCCTGTTCTCGACTACCCCTCCCGTTACACCAGTGGCCTGGTCCTCCATGGTTACGGGCGTAAACCCAGGACGTCACGGGATCTTTGACTTTCGTCGCCGCGAGGGGGGATCCTACCGTTTCTTGCCAGTGCTGGGAAGGGATAGGAAAGCACCCGGCATCTGGAGCTACTTGTCGTCCTTGGGGTTGAGGTCGATAGTCGTAAATCTACCTACCAGCTACCCGCCTGAGGAATTCAATGGCATTATGGTGTCGGGCATGGATACACCCCCTAGCGCCAATGACTTCGTGCGACCCTGGCTGGATCTCCGACAGTTGCTGGGGTCCAAGGGGCCGTACATAATCGAAACCACGTTTGAGCCGCTGGCCCGAGGGAACGAACAGGAATGGCTTGACCAAATGGGAGCCATGACCGATGCCAGGGTAGAGCTGGTGAGAAAACTTGCTCAGGAACAGGACTGGGCCCTCTTCTGGGCCGTCTTCGTGTTCCCCGATCGGCTCCAGCACGTCTTGTGGAAATACGTGGATCCGACTCACCCTCGCCACGATCCAACAAGGCGTGAGTGGGCCGAAGGTGTCATGTTGGACTTCTGGAAGCGTGTTGACATACTGATGGGCTCGTTGCTTGAAACTCTAGCAAATGTAAACTTCCTGGCTGTCTCCGACCATGGGTTTGGTCCCTACAGGAAACTGGTAAGGGTCAACAGGTTGTTGGAGAATATGGGATACCTCCGCTTTACGGAGGGAGGTGTTGTCGACTGGCCATCTACCAAGGCCTTTGCCGTGGGCTCCCACAGTTCTATTTACATAAATCTGAAGGGCCGTGAGCCCCAGGGCACTGTTGAAGCAGGAGATTACTGGCGAATGTGTGAGGAACTCTCCCAGGCCCTGAAGGAGACCACCGATGCCGACGGGCCCCTGTTTGAGTTTGTGTCCCACCGTTCGGAAGTGTATCGTGGACCTTACTTGGAAGAGGCTCCCGACCTTGTGTTGGCAGGCCGCAGTTACAACATACAGGTATCGGATGGTTTTGCCCATGAGGCTTCGAGTCCCCGGGCCGAGATTATCGACGAGCTGATGCTCACGGACTCGGGACATCATCCCAGTGGGATACTTGTGGCCTACGGGCCCGGCATATCTGAGGGGTCCGGCACGGTCGCCCAGATCACCGATGTGATGCCCACGGTCATGTCTCTGTTGCAGGTTCCGGTACCGCTAGAAGTCGACGGCGAAGCGATAAAGAGCATGGTAAAGGCCTTGCAGGGCCGAGAGCCTGAAAGGGCGGCGTACAACCTCCCCAGTGCCCGATTGGGCCCTGAATATTCAGAGGAGCAGATGGAGGAAGTGCTCGGTAGGCTCAGGGATCTGGGGTACATAGAGTGATGAGGGCCCTTATACTGGGCCTGGGTGGACTTGACGACAAAACGCTCCTAGAGATTGCGTCTGGGTCCTTAAGAGAGCGGTTGGCCTTCGGCCAGACAGTCCCGTTGCTGGGATATCCAACGGTGAATCCTGCTATGGCATGGACGACCGTATTGACCGGGCTGAATCCGGGCCAGCACGGGGTCTTCGACGCCCTTTGTTGGGGGAGCGGCGGCCTGGTGGTCAACCCTCACCTGAAAGGTGCCACTGCCTTATGGGCCCACTTGGCTCAAAAGGGATGTAGCACACTGGCCGTTGGGTTCCCAGGGGGTGGGGAAACCGAGGTGCCTGGGCTGGGGCTGGTTCCTGCTGTGGAGCATAACTCCCCGTTGGCTGTGCCCGAGGCCGATAAACTGACCCGCGACACCGCCGAGCGCTATTCCGAGAGCCTCGTAAGCTGGGCGCGACAGAGGGGTTACGAGGTGTTGGCGGTGAACCTCTCCTCGGTAGCGTCTAGCGATCAGCAGAAAGCCTGTCTTCTGGCAGCATTACTAGCTAGCGCGATCCCCGAAAGTTGTGAGCTGATCTGTATTGCCCCTTGGCGGCTTCGCGTCGCCGCAACGAGAGTCGTCGTCAATGATGTGCTGGAGGAACTCGGATTTCTAAAGAGATGTGGCGATGGTGGCCCGTGGTGGAAGGGAATCAGCTGGCACCACACTAGGGCTTACAGCATGGGCAGGGGCGATATCAGGATAAACCTTAGGGGGCGCGAACCCTTGGGCACTGTGGAGGCTGGTCTTTCGGCCCATGGACTTCTTTTGGATCTCCTTCGCACTGTAGGCGATAGGTGGCCTGTGGTGCCTGCCTTTGGTCTGTTTGCGGGGCCTTACGCCTCATGGGCTCCGGACCTTATCATCGACGCTCCGGGCGTATCCTTTGGCAGTGATCGTAACTTGCTTCCTCCACGTGCCTTGGAACCTGAGGGATTTGGTTTCTTCCAGAGGCTGCCAGTTGACTGCGATAGACCGATGATGTGGGAGGATGCGGCCGACCTAGTGTCGCGGGCGCTCACGGGTAGCGCTTACAACGCCGTCCCATTAGAGGTGATGGCCCCGAAGGATGCCTACGATTTGGGCCTCAAGGCCTATGTGGCAGAGCTCGAGCAGAAATACGGGGCCCTCAGAGACCAATACTTCCAGACGGCTCGATGGGCCACGGAGCTTGAGGACGAGCTAAAGAGGAAGAACGCCATACTTGAGGCTGTGGAGGCATCGAAGCTCCATAAGGTGATAAGCGCATTACGTAAGCTGATTGGAAGGCAATACACAGTGGTATAATTGCCCCGTCAAGGGGGGTCGATGGTCATGCTACAGATAGGATATGAGAGATTGGGCGTACCACTCTCGTACCTCTCCGAACTCCTGCGGTACCGGGACTTAGTGGCTAACCTTGTGGTTCGCGACCTCAAGGTACGTTACAAGAGCTCGGTTTTGGGGTTTCTGTGGTCCCTCTTGAACCCGCTCCTCATGATGACGGTGTTCTATGTGGTTTTCACGGTCCTCTTGGCGAGGGGGATCGAGGCCTTCCCGCTTTTCATCTTGTCGGCGCTCCTTCCGTGGCACTTTTTTGCGACCACCGTTACGGGTGGTCTGAAAAGCGTGGTGGCCCATGCTAGTCTGGTAAAGAAGGTGTATTTCCCAAGGGAGGTGCTGCCCCTTTCCCATACCATAGCTAACCTGGTGAACTTCCTTTTGGCAGTGCCCGTCCTAGTTGTTCTCATGGTGGCTTTCCATGCCCCCTTCACGTGGAACTTGCTCTATTTTCCGCTGATAGTGGCCATAGAGGTCATTTTTGTGTTGGGGGTGACCCTTGCCCTTTCTGCGGTGTACGTCTTCTTGAGAGACACCGAAGTGATAGTGGAGGTACTCCTCACGGCATGGTTTTTCCTGACGCCTGTCTTCTATCGCATGGACGATCTCACCAGTGCCTGGCATGGGCTAGACGTCAAGCGGATAATGTACATTGTCAACCCTATGGCTTCCATCATAGAGTCCTTCAGGCTGATCTTCTACAATGGTGCCCCGCCGGACCTCTACTTTCTTTTGCGGACGCTGGTCACTTCGCTGGCGGTATTGGTGGCTGGCTACTGGCTGTTCCTGAGATTAAGCCACTCCTTTGGGGAGGAGCTGTAAGGTGACTGCCGTAGCCTTCGAGGGTGTTTGGCGCAAGTTTGTCCTACATCACGACAGGCCGCGCTCCTTTCAGGAGCTCTTCGTAGGATTGTTCCGCCCCAATGGGAACCGTGAGGAGTTTTGGGCTCTTAAAGACATCACCTTCGAACTTCCTTTCGGGGAGAGCCTCGGGATCATGGGGGCCAATGGTTCTGGGAAGAGCACCCTTCTGAAGCTTGTCTCGCGGATCCTCAAGCCCACCAGGGGTACGGTGAAGGTCTCTGGCCGGGTGTCGGCCCTCTTGGAAGTGGGTGCTGGTTTTCACCCCGAGTTGACTGGCCGTGAGAATGTCTTCCTCAATGGTGCTATCCTGGGTCTCAGTCGTCGTCAGATCATGGATAAATTCGATGAGATCGCAGAATTTTCCGGTCTGGAGAAATTCATCGATATTCCGGTGAAGCATTATTCGTCTGGCATGTACATGAGGCTGGGTTTCTCCGTTGCAGTCATGGTCGAGCCCGAGATACTTCTGATCGACGAAGTGTTGGCTGTGGGAGACGAGGCCTTCAGGAAGAAATGTGTTGCCAGGATCAAAGAGTACCGGGAGCGGGGAGGGACCATTATCTTCGTATCCCACGTCCCCGAGTTGGTTGAGGAGATATGTGACAGGGCTATATTGCTGCATCAGGGGCAGATAGTAGCCATGGGAGACCCTGTGGATGTGGGTACGCAGTATCATAGGCTTTTAGGGGCACAGGGTAGGTCCCAGGCCCATGGGAGCGTTTACCAGGGCCTTCGGCTGAGCCGGCTGGTGTTGCTCAATGGAAAGGGCGAGGAGACCTCGACCGTTACGACGGGAGATGGCGTGGTCCTCAGAGCTGAGGGCGTTGCCGAGGCTCCAGTAAGAATATCGAACTTGCGGGTTGTTCTTCGCACAAGTGACGGCGTTGTGGTGCACGTGGCGTCGACGCGTCGCAGGGGGCTCGCAATCCTATGGGAAGACGAGGGAGCCTTCGAAGTTACCTACACGAAGATACCCCTACATACGGGCTCTTACCGTTTCACCCTAGAGGCCGAGGTAGAAGGTTCGTCAGATCGTGCCCTTCACTCCCTGGGAGAACTGGACTTTGAAGTGTTGGGCACTCAGGAGCACGGGCCAGGGCTTATGGCGCTGGACCACAGCTTGTCCTTTACCAAGGTCGGGCACGGTGCGGGAGCAAGGACCGGACGATAAGGATCTTTCCAGCAGCCCCGAAGTCAGCATCGTGATGCCATGCCTCAACGAGGTGGAGGCCATCGCGGACTGTGTGCGAAAAGCTTGGAAAGCACTGGATTCCCTGGGTCTCCGCGGGGAGGTCATCGTGGCCGATAACGGATCTACCGACGGCTCTGTGGAGCTGGCCAGGGCGGCAGGGGCTAAAGTAGTGCACGAAGGGCGACGGGGCTACGGCTATGCCTACCAGGCGGGGTTTGCCGCTGCCAGGGGTAGATACTTAGTGATGGCAGACTCCGATGGCACCTATGATTTTGGGGAACTAAATAAATTCATCGATGCTCTAAGGGCGGGATTCGACTTTGTCAACGGCAACCGCTTCGGGGGCACCCTGCACGATCGGGCCATGCCCTGGCTTCACCGGTACATTGGCAACCCCTTGCTTTCGTGGCTTCTGAACCGCCTTTTCGGTACGCGGGTGCGCGATGCGCACTGTGGAATGCGGGCCCTAACAGCGGAAGCCTACAGGAAAATGCAGTTGCGGGCAGGCGGCATGGAGTTCGCATCGGAGATGATCGTGCGGGCCGCCAAATTGGGTTTAAAGATGACCGAGGTACCCATCGACTACCACCCCCGGCAGGGCGGATCGAAGCTCCGCACTTTCAGGGATGGTTGGCGGCATATCAGATTCATGCTGCTCTACAGTCCTACCCCTCTGTTTTTGGTGCCGGGAGGAGTCATGACGCTACTGGGGATGGCCGTGGAAGGAGTGCTCTTGCCGGGCCCCGTGTACTTCCTCGGTCGTTTCTTCGACGTACACCTTATGATCTTCGGCGCCATGGCTGCTATTGTGGGGGTGCAGCTGATATGGCTGGGGCTCTTTGCACGTACCTACGCCCTTGTGGAGCACTTTGAGACCCGCGATGCTCTCCTTGAGATGTTTTACAAGAAATTCACTCTGGAAAAGGGGCTGGCCTTGGGCGGCTTAATTTGTCTTGTGGGCGTGGGGACTTCGGGGTACGTCGTTTTGAAGTGGATGGCCTCCGGATTCGGTTCGCTAGATGAAACCAGGATGCTGATATTCGGGCTGACCTTCATTGCCATCGGGGTTCAGACTGTATTTTCGTCCTTTTTGCTTAGCCTCCTGGGTCTTAAGCGGTCGCGATAGCCAAGGGTCATTGCCTTGTCGCAGGTCTCGGTGATAACGGTAAGTTTCAATACCAAAGCCTACCTCCTGCAGGCTCTCAGATCCGCCGTACTCGCTGCAGGCAGGGTTCCCTTGGAACTCATAGTAGTCGACAATGGCTCATCCGATGGCAGTGCCCTGGCGGTGGTCCAAGAATTCCCGGAGGCCCGTATAGTTCTCAGCTCGGAAAACAAAGGTTTCGCATGGGCGAATAACAGGGGAGCCAGCGAGGCCTCCGGAGATCTGTTGCTGTTCGTCAACAGCGATGTGGTGTTTCTCGACCACGCTATCGAAACCCTGGCGGAATATCTGAAACTTAACCAAGATATCGGTGCTGTGGGCCCCAAGGTCCTCAATCCCGACGGATCGCTACAGTTTTCGGGCAAACGCCTACCAAATGTTGGTACAGGGGTTTTGGTAGCCACTGGCCTCCACTACAGGTTGCCGTGGAGGCGGCCCTGGGAGGACTACTACATGTTGCCAGAAAGCTATGCCACGGTGCAAGAGGTAGACCACTTGACAGCCTGCTGCTTGATGGTTCGCCGTGAGGTGTGGGATGCTGTTGGCGGCTTCGACGAAGGGTACTTCATGTACTTTGAGGATATCGACTGGTGCCTGAGAGCAAGAAAAATGGGACACAAATTGGCATACGTTCCCCAGGCATCGGTTATCCACCGTAAGGCGGTGAGCAGCAGTAAACGCGCCTACGGCACTGTACTCGACTACCATCGTTCAGCTCGGCGCTTCTACGACCGCTACTACGCCGATAAGACGCCAGCCGTGGTTAACTGGCTTGTAAGGTTGGGCATCTACGGTCGGATGCTGGCCCTGATCCTTCTGAATGCCGCGAGAATTCGGTCGGGCGTGACCTACTGATGGCTCCCAGGGTAGTGATCAATGCCTTAGCGCTTTCAAGGCACCACGTGGGCGGTGACTTAACGTACGTTCTCCATCTCGCCAGGCGTCTCGTGCGGGCGATGGACTTTGAAGTCAAGGTGCTGGTACAGGCATCGGGGGCCGAGCTTCTGAGCCTCGGGCCAGAGCATCTGCTGCCAGTACGCATTCCGCTGGGGGATCTATCCAGGACAGTGCGCACCGTTTTTGAGCAAGTGGCGGTGCCGGCCATTATTAGGTCCGTAGGCTGCGATCTATTCCATGCCACAGTGAACGTGGCTCCTATCCGATGCCCATGTCCCTTCGTGCTGACCCTCCACGAGGCCGAACCCTTCCTTAATGGGATTGGTCTCCCGGGTCAAATCAGGGCCTGGTGGCGCTTTGCTCGAGCTCGCTCAGCCAAGAATGCACGGCTTATTGTCACCGTGTCGCACACCACCAGGAACGAGCTGATCACGTCCATGGGGATTCCTCCGGGGAAAGTAGTTGTGACACCTCTGGGCGTGGACCAAGGACTCTTTTGGCCGGACGCCGTAGCTGGAGCCGGCTGGAGGGAGCTTTTCGGGCGTTACTTCCTTTGGGTAGGTGTGGCGTATCCTCGGAAGAACGTGAAAACCCTTCTGGAGGCCTTTGCTTCCCTGAGGCGTAGGGAGCTCCGGCTTGTGCTCGTGGGCCCGAAGGGCTGGGCCAGCCAGGCGTTAGAAGCCTCGATCTCGCGGCTCGGGCTCGAGAAACAGGTGGTGTTCCTGGGCAAGCGTGTGCCATCGGAGCTGCGGGGGCTATACAGTGGTGCTGAGGCCCTTGTATTTCCTTCCAGGCAGGAAAGCTTCGGACTCCCCATTTTGGAGGCCATGGCCTGTGGCACACCTGTGATCGCCAGTGACATCGACACCTTCCGCGAAGTAGCTGACGAAGCCGCAATCCTTGTGGATACGACGTCGCCCCTTGTCCTGAGGGATGCTATGGAATGGGTGCTCGATGATTGCGAAAAGGCTGCCATGCTGCGACGTTTTGGCCTGGAGAGAGCCTCCGAATACACCTGGGAACGAACCTCGGCCGAAACGGCACAGGTCTATCGGGTGGCGTTGGGATGCACGTAGCTCTGGTTGCTGGGAGCATCCTCCGCATGGGCGGCATCGAAAGTCAGACTGTCCTCTTAGCACGAGAACTTATGAAACTCGGCATCGATGTAACGGTCGTTACCATGGGTTCTCTCAACCGACGGGCCTATACAGATCTACATGTCGCTGCCCTCCCTTGGGAGATCGACGTAGAAGGGACAGTTGCAGCCTTGGCTGCAACGGTGGGATGGCTCATTATGCTTTTAAAGACAGGGAGCAGCTTCACGGTGCTGCAGGCACAGTCGATCCAACCCATGGGCATGGCCGTTGGAGTGGCTGGCCGGATGCTGAAGCTACCCACTGTGGCTCGGATGTCGTCGTCGGGAGCATTTGGAGAGGTGAGATCGCTTCTCCGGAGACCCTTGGCTCCCCTCCGCATTAAGATACTCCGTTGGATCAACGCCTATGTTGCTCTCCACCCTACGGGTGTCTGCGATCTTCCGACAGACCTGAGGAACCGGGCTGTGGTGATCCCCAACGGTGTCGACTGCAACCGCTTCAGACCTCCCGACCCCGCTGAGAGAGCTTTCGCTAGGCAGCACTTCGGCCTAAATGACGAGGATGTGGTCTACTGCTACACCGGCAGGCTACGGAGCTTCAAAGCAATCGATGAGCTCATCGTCGCCTGGGCCCGGTGCCGACCTCTCCATGGGATCTTGCTGATAGCCGGGGAGGGGCCTGAGTGGAAAGCCTTACAGTCGATGGCCGTGAAGGCGGGGTTGGCTGACAGCGTCGTCTTTACTGGCGCTTTGGCGGACGTCGTTATCGCCTTATGGGCAGCAGACGTTTTCGTGCAGCCTTCGAAGGTCGAAGGTTTGAGCAACAGTGTTTTGGAAGCCATGGCCTGTGGCCTGCCTGTCATTGCCCGGAGGCTGGACTACACCAAGGATCTCCTCGAGAGAGATTGCACTTTCGATGATGGGGCAGAGCTTGAGGAGCTAATCAAAAGGGGTTCGGATGCCAGGCGGCGTCAGGAGAGGGCTTTGTACAACCTAGAATCAGTTTCTAGTTTTGATTCCGGCCGCATGGCCCTTCGGTATCTGGAACTATATCGGAAGCTGGGGGGCTGATGCCACGGGAGCTGTCTTTAGAGCGTTCTTCGGCGCTCATATCGACCCTTCAGGGCCTGGGGATGGTGTTGGCACTAGCCCTGGAACTGATGTTAGCTGCCTCTTTCGGCCTGGGGATTCAGGCCGATGCCTATTTCCTGGCCCTGGCCGTACCTCTGTTCTTTCAAGAGGTGGCAAGTGCGGCCATCCCGCAGGTCCTCATGCCGCATTTCGGCCAGTTGCTGGCATGGGGTCGAGATGACGTCACCGTGAGGGTAGCCGTAGGCTACGGGCTGGCTTTGGCCGCTATGTGTACCCTCTTGGCTGCCCTTTTCTATTTCATTTCGCCGTGGGTCTTTGAGTTAGTGGCTTCCACGGAGGTAGCAGTACTGGCAAGGGGATTTTTGCCGCCCTTGTTGGGAGTGGCGTGTCTTTCGCCCTTTACGTACTCCTTTAGATCGTTGCTGAACGTGCGGCGGCGGTTTTTGGTGGCCAACGGCGACTGGGCCCTGACGGTAGGTGTTGCCCTGGTATTCTTTGTTTTGGCTATGCCTCTCATGGGGGTAGCGGCCCTGGCCTGGGGCCAGCTGTTGGGGACAGGGATGTTTGTCGCTCTGGCTTCTGGCAGCATCCTGTCGTCAGGGACGTCAGGGAGCGGCTCCGTAGGCATAGAGGAGCAGGAAAGGTTATCTCGGCTTCAGCAGGATGTGGCAGGACGGCCACGAGACGTCGCCAGACTTTTGGCAGAGTCGCTTCTGCCTGCTGCAGCCGCTATTCTGAGCTCCCTCACCATGTTGGTCGGAAGGTTGTCCGTGGCTGTTGTGGGCCCGGGCGCGGTAGCTGCACTCGGTTATGCCTACAGGGTCAGGAGCAGCCTCGAACGCTTGTTACTGATAGGCATAGGCACCGCAGGACTGTCGGAAGCGGTCCGCCTTCGTACCCGTGAGAACGAGTATGTGGCGGCCATTTCCCAGGCTCTCTCCTTAGCGTTTTTTGTCGGTGCCCCTGTCGCGGCTCTTTTAATTGCTAATTCCTTCCGCGTTATGGAGCTGATCTATGTCAGGGGAGCCTTCGGTGCAGAGGATGCAACCCTTGCCTCCCGAATTTTGCCTTGGTATGGCGCTGGGCTGGCTGTAAGTGCCGTGGGCAGGACAGTTCAACTTCTACTTGTCAGCCAGGGAAGACTTGCAGCCCTGTTAGGCACCAGGCTGCTCTCGGCGGGGGCAGAGATTTTGACTCTCCTGTCGACACTTACTGTGGCCGGGATTGCGGCTCCCGGTATAGGGTGGCTCTTGGGCAGCGCAGTGGGACTCGCAGCAAGTTCGGCCTTTACGAGGCGGTTCTCGCTTCGGGTCTTCAATCTCTCGTGGCCCAGTTTAATGAGGTCAGGGGTAGCGAGCCTAGTAGCTCTGGCCTTAGGCGTTGCCGGGTTTTGGTTGCTCCCTGAAGGTTCAGCTGGTACCCTTGCCGCGGCGCTGTTATGCCTCGGCGGATACTGGGCTTCAGCATACCTTTCAGGATCGAGGGAGGCAAAAGCTCTTCTAATGGAACTTTCGCAGCTTCGGCCGGGGCCATGAGGGAAGGCAAGGTTTTAGCTTTCAGTCCCACAGCGGATTTCAGTGGTGCAGAGCGGGTTTTACTGGACCTGGCGACCCACCTTGCTGCCCACGGCTGGCGCATGACAGTTGTCTTGCCCCGGGATGGCACTTTCGCTTCCAGGCTTTGTGCCAAGGGTGTAAGGACTACTCTCCTGGAATCTCCAAGGTCAACCGGAAGCCGCATGGCTTTCCTGGTGAGAAGTCTTGCCTGGGCTCGACAATTGGCGCGGGTCGCCCAGGCGGAAAAGGCTGATCTAATCCATGCCAACAACCACATTTCGGCCCTTGCCGGCGGTCTCGCCAGCAGGCTTTCGAAGGTGCCTGCTGTACTGCATCTCCACGGTTTGCCAAGTACTTTTCTGGGTAGTGTCTTCTGGAAACCCCTCGTTAAAGCTCTTTTCCCCAACCGAAGGTGTGTGGCCGTTTCCCAATACGTGTTGCGAGGGTGGTTTGGACAGACAATAGGTGCTTGTGGGCTTGTGTACAACGGAGTCGACCTGTCTATTTTCCGTTGGCGCGAGCCCAGCTCACAGCAGTTCGCTGATCCCGGTCCGCTGAAAGGGGAGGAGGGAGGAGGGGTTCCCATAATATTGAACGTGGGCCAGTTGAGTCCGCACAAGGGACAGCACATCCTCCTGGAGGCCCTTGCTCTCTTAGATAAGTGGGGCTACAGGCTGCGGGTGGCCTTTGCTGGCACAGTGATTTCCTCGGGTGTAGGTACTTCCAGCGCCTCTCTCCGATACATAAGTCACCTCAAGGCCCTCTGTCAAACCCTCGATCTCGAGAGGCAGGTGGATTTCCTCGGCGAGGTAGAAGACGTACCGGGCCTTCTGCGCAAGGTAACGGTGCTGGCCCATACAGCCTACGAGGAGCCCCTCGGAATGGTACTGCTGGAAGCCATGGCTGTAGGAGTCCCTGTAGTTGCCCCCAAGGCAGGCGGTATACCCGAAGTGATAGATCACATGGATACGGGTCTTCTTTACACGGCTGGCAATGCCTACGACCTTGCATCGATGTTGGCGGTGGTTCTGGAAGACAGGGTTCTTGCTTCTAAACTAGCTGTGTCAGCGCGACAGCACATTGAGGCCATGTTCTCTGCTGACCACATGGCGGGCAGTATGGCTCAAGTGTACAATTCCGTCCTGTCGAGCTAGACCTGGACAGTGGCTTGACCAATGCAGGGCAATTCCGGACAACAATCTTAATCTTAGTACATGAGTCACTGAGGGTTGACATGGAGAGACTGATGCTTAAAGGGGCCCAAGTACTGCAGCGGCAGGGTGATAGGTGGCGTTCCGAGGCTATGGACGTGCTGATCGAGGGCGGTATCGTCTCAGCTCTTGGTCCACCCGGGAGCATCCAGGAGATGCCGGGCACGCAGGTGCTCCACCTGAAGGACAGGTTGTTAGTTCCCGGCTTAGTGAATGCCCATACCCACTCCTACGCTGCATTCCAAAGGGGTATGTTTGAGAACTTGCCCCTAGAGCAATGGGTGCCGCTGACGGTTGCAGCACGTCCAGGCGACCCTCGGGTGGCGTATTTGTCCGCTGCCTTGACGGCTATCGATGCCTTAAAGAACGGCACTACTGCTCTGATGGATCATCTGCCAGCCTCTGGGCTCGAGGAGTTGGAGGCTGCCGCTGAGGCGTATAGGAAGCTCGGGATACGGGCGGTTATTGCGCCGGCTGTGTTCGATCGTGCATACATATCCACTGTAGATCCCGGGGCGGCCCGCGACTTAGAGTGCGGTCCCACGACAGATGCCGCCTACCGCCTTACGGAAAGCTGGCTTCTCAGGGTCGGACAACAGGATCTGGTGAAGGGTGGTGTGGGGCCTTCCGCCCCCCACAGGTGCAGTGACATGCTACTGAAGAGGCTCGCCTCCTTAGCACAGGAAGCTAGGGTTCCGCTTCATACCCACCTGCTCGAGACCTTGGTCCAGAGGCGGGTACTGGATGCCCTGAGCAGAGGCGCGATGGTCGATCATCTGCGAGCCCTGGGTTTGTTGGGACCTGCTACCTCCTTTGCCCACTGTGTTTGGCTTACTCCGCGGGAAGCGGCTGCCATGGCAGGTGAAGGCGCCGCGGTCGTCCACAACCCCTTCAGTAATCTCTATCTTGGGAGTGGCATTGCGCCCATACCAGCTTTTGTTGCGGCAGGTTTGCAGGTGGCCATTGGGTGCGACGGTGCTAACTGCGGTGGTTCCCAGAGCGTGCTGGCTTCCCTCAAACTCGCCAGCGTTCTGCACCGGAACGATCCCGACTATAGGCATTGGCTCGATGCCCACTTTTGGCTGACGGCCTCCACGGTTACGGGAGCCAAGTCCCTTGGTCTGTCCCACTATGGGGTGGAGGTGGGTTGTCCTGCCGATATGGTAGCCATCGACCTGCGGCGTGCTGCCTGGGCACCCCTAAACGAACCTGTCGGTCAATTGGTATATCACGAATGGGGAGCCGCCGTCGACAAGGTCTTCGTAGACGGGCGGCTGGTGGTAGACGGTGGTGAGACCCTTGGGTTGGACGAGCGTGCCATCGTGGAGGAAGCCTGTCAGATGGCCGAGGCCCTTGCCCCCAAGCTGAAGGTGAGGCTGCAGCAGGCTCAGCAAGAGGTGGTAGAAGCCGATGCCATTTACAGGCGAATCCACGATATTGGGAGGACTTCCTAAATGGTACAATGGGCCCATGTCCAGATAACTCGTGTGCATGAGAAGCGCAGAATACCCACAAATGCTGCCAGGCCAGGGACACGCGGAAAACAAGGACGAGTTGGAATATGTCTCAAGGGAGCCCGCCGAGGTAGAGGAGACCGCTCCCATAGAACCAGAGGAGCTCGGTGAAGTAGGCGATGCAGTACGCGGTTACCTCCGAGAGATCGGCAAGATACCGCTGTTGTCTGCCGAAGAGGAAGTGGAGCTGGCCAAGCGCATTGAGGAGGGAGACCGCAAGGCCCTGGAAAGGATGGTGCTGGCGAACCTGCGGCTGGTGGTCAGCGAAGCCAAGCGCTTTACAGGGAAGGGACTGGACCTCTTGGACCTTATCCAGGAGGGTAACATGGGCCTTATGCGCGCCGCCATGAAGTACGACTGGCGCAAGGGTCACCGGTTTTCTACCTACGCCACTTGGTGGATCCGGCAGGCCATTCGAAGGGCAATCACCGATTACAGCCGTGCCATTCGGCTGCCATCCCACATCGGCGAGGCCCTCTACAAAATACAGGTTGCCAAGAGAGATCTCCAGCAGAAACTCAATCGGGCGCCCACCATAGAAGAACTGGCCCGAGAATTAGGCTATGATCCCGAATTTGTGGCCAGCGTCTTACAGAGCGCTCAGAGGCCAGTGTCCCTCGAAACCAAGGTGGGCGAGGAGGGGGAGACGGAGCTCGGGGCCCTGATTCCCCTTGAAGAAGCCGAAATGGCTACAGAATTGGAAGAAGAAGAAACTCGCCGTCTCATAAGGCGGGTAGCCCAGGACGTCCTCAACGATCGCGAGCGAAAGGTGATCCTCATGCGCTTTGGCCTGGACGATGGTCAGCCCAAAACCCTCGAAGAGATTGCACGGACCCTCAACGTAAGTAGAGAGCGCGTCAGACAGATCGAAGCCATGGCTCTCCGTAAACTTCGAATGTCGCCCGAGCTGAAGGATTACTTAGAAGAGTAGCATGGTGCGTCGTGCCCTCTAAGGGAGCATGAGAACCTTTCGTGCCAGCTTCGAGATGATTACTGACAGTCCAGAACCCGGCATGGAATTCTGTTGCTTGACACAAAGCGCATATACCTGTAGTCTGTATACAGTATTATGGAGGCCCCATGGACGAGCCGCTTCAGTCGGATTACATTGAGCGGATCCCCGAACAGATTCGGCTTCAGGATCAGGTGTACCAGATCATAAAGCAGGCCATTCTGGACCTAAATCTCGCTCCAGGCCAGCCCATCAGCGAAGGGGAACTGGTACGTCAATTGAAGGTCAGCCGCACCCCAGTGCGCGATGCGCTCCTGAGACTGGAAAGGGAAGGACTGGTAGTAATTCGCCCTTTCAGGGGCACCTTTGTCGCGGACATCTCTATGGAGGACGCCGCAGAGATCTTTCAGCTCCGCGAACTGCTGGAACCGGCGGCTGCCGCATCCGCAGCCAAAGCCATGCACCCGTCGGACTTGGCCTGGGCTCGGACGCTTATCGAGCAAATGGAGGAAGCCAGAAACCGCGGGGACGACAAGAAATTTCTGGAACTGGCCGAGGAGTTCCATAACCTTATTGTGAGCCAGATGCGCAATAGGCGGATCGCGGCTGTCATGGACAATCTCTACGATCATCAGCGGCGGATTCGAAAGAAGATCATGGCTTCTCCTGGCATCATGCCCGAAGCCCTTTCCGACTACCGTGCCATTTTGGCCGCCATCGAGGCCGGAGACCCTGCTGGTGCCGCTGAGGCCATGCGTACCCACCTGATGCACGTCTGGCGCCGTCTCACAGGCCATGACGATTACCATACTTTGCTCGGGGAGGCTGACGATGAGATTCAGGGCAATGTCCCTCCAGATAGACGCTGGTGACGGTGAGACTAAGGAGCAAAGAATCGAGCGCGTGGATCGGCTCCTATCGCGGCTTGCCGGCGCTGAACTGATAGTTCTGCCCGAGATATGGGCGACCGGGTACTTCAATTTCGATAGATACCATGAAGAGAGCGAGCCTCTTTGGGGTCCTACCGTGGAGATGGTGGCATCCCATGCCAAGAGGTTGGGCGCTTACATCCTTGCGGGGAGTTTTGTAGAGCGGGCATCCGATGGCTTCTATAACACCAGCGTCCTGATCAGCCCCCAGGGAGAGGCTGTAGCCACTTACCGGAAGATCCATCTCTTCGGCTATGGCTCAGAAGAGCCCAAGGTGCTGAAGAGAGGCAGTGA
This sequence comes from Chloroflexota bacterium, assembly GCA_034432775.1. Lineage (GTDB taxonomy): Bacteria > Chloroflexota > Chloroflexia > DAOUBH01 > DAOUBH01 > DAOUBH01. Next base: position 46,379 of record DAOUBH010000032.1, on the reverse strand, counting down.
GGTATCGGTGGTAGAGACAAGCCTCGGTCACTTGGGACTGGCCACCTGCTATGATCTCAGGTTCCCCGAGCTCTTCCGCTTGATGGTGGACCGTGGCGCTGAGGTCTTCCTGATAGCCTCGGCCTGGCCATACCCCCGTGTGGAGCACTGGATCGAGTTAAACCGGGTGAGGGCTTTCGAGAATCAATGCTATCTAATTTCAGCCAACTGTGTAGGGACTTCGAGAGGTAAGCAGTATGCCGGTCACTCGTACATCGTAGATCCTTGGGGGACTGTCCTGGCAGGAAGCGGTGACTTCGAGACAGTGATCAGTGCAGAGATAGACCTGGATTTCCTGCACCGGGCGCGCAGCACATTTCCCGTGCTTCGGGACAGGTTCTTTAAATCTACAATCTGGGGGTAGTGCGTTGAAGTTCGTTGTGCTTCCGGAAGGCACGGAGTTGGATTTCTCTGTCGGCAAGATGCTGAATGCAGGGTACACTGGACGTGACCAGGCCTCGGTAAGACGGCACATTGAAGAGCTAAAGGAGCACGGTGTTCCAGCGCCACCCACAGTGCCCATGTTCTACCCCGTGACCTCCGACCGGCTGGTTGTCTCCCAAGAGATCGAGGTGGTCGGATCTGAGACGTCTGGAGAGGCTGAATTTGTACTTCTCTACCATCACGGCGAATGGTACGTGGGAGTAGGCAGCGACCACACCGACCGCAGGCTCGAAGCCTACAGCGTCTTGTACTCCAAGCAGGTGTGCCCCAATGTGATCTCCGCGCGGCTGTGGCCTTACAGGGATGTGGTGGATCACTGGGATGAGCTCGTGTTGCGCAGCTGGGTATGGCAAGGTGAGCAGCGAACACTGTACCAGGAGGCAAAGTTATCGGCAATGCTCCATCCCAACGACCTCATCCCCCTCACCATGGAGGTGGTGAGTGGTGGTCTAGAGGGACTGGTGCTTTTCTCCGGCACTGTACCCCTTCTCACCGGAGGTTTCATATACGGGGATAGGTTTGCTGCTCAGCTGGAGGATCCCCGTAGAAACATGGAGCTCTCGGTCGACTACAGGGTACGCCGGATCGACTGGTTCAAGGGAACTCTATAGAAGATAACAGGGAGGTAGACAGATGCCCAAGCCTGAACTTGAATTTTTCGATCCACTGGAAAAGATGCAGTGGCAGCCTATACCGAATGTCGCCGGTCTGTCGGAAATAATCCTCAGCCGGGACCCCGAGACCGGCGATTACACGAGGTTGCTGAAGTTCGAACCTGGCACCGATACCTCTCCCATGGGCCTACAGCGCCACGACTTTTGGGAAGAGGTATGGATAGTGGAAGGTTCCATCCACGACCTGGGGCTAAATCAGACCTTTCGGAAGGGCATGTATGCCTGTAGGCCACCCGGGATGCCCCACGGACCTTGGGTCTCTCCCGAAGGGTGCATAACCTTCGAGGTGCGATACTACAAGAAATAACACTGGCCGTATAACTAGCTTAGGAGGCCCGAAATGGAGGTTCTAGCTCCGCGCTTTCTGGGGGCGAGGGTCCGTCGTGTCGAGGACCCGCGTTACCTTACAGGCAAGGCCAGCTATGTCGATGATCTTCACCTACCCGGTATGCTCCATGCTGCCTTTGTGCGTAGCCCCCATGCCCACGCCAGGATACTGAGGATCGATGCCAAGGGCGCCTTGGAATCGGGCCTGGCTGTAGCGGTGTTATTGCCTGAGGATGCTGCCAAGGAGACGCGGCCCGTTGAGGCCCTATCTGATTTTCCGGGCTTCAAGCCGTCTGCGTATCCATGTCTCCAGGGTGAGGAGGTTAGGTACGTCGGTGAACCGGTGGCCCTCGTGGTCTCTGCTGATAGGTACAAGGCCGAGGACGCGGCAGAGCTGGTGGAGGTCGAGTACGAGCCTTTGCCGGCTGTTGTGGATCCGGTGCAAGCCCTCGACACCAAAGAAGCGCTGGTGCACAGGGAGTGGGGTGACAATATAGCCCTCAAGCGCCAGGTATCTGTTGGGGATGTGGAGGCTGCCTTCAAGGATGCGGCGGTGGTAATTAAGGGTACGTACAGGACGCAACGGTACACCGGCATACCTATGGAATGTCGCGGCGTGGTGGCTCACTTCAATTCGGCTACCGGTGAGCTGACTGTATGGACATCTACCCAGGTACCCCATCTGATCCGCACGGGTCTTGCAGATGCCCTCAACTATCCCGAGCACAAGATCAGGGTCATTGCGCCAGATGTCGGCGGCGGTTTCGGTATCAAAAGCAACCTCTTCCCCGAAGAGATCGCTGTAAGCCTTATGGCCATGAAGCTCGGACGACCCGTGAAGTGGATCGAAGATCGCAGGGAGCACATCCTTACGGCTACCCACGCTAGAGAGCACGTGCACGAGGTGGAAGCAGCTTTTTCGGCCGATGGCCACTGTCTCGGATTAAAGGCCAAAGTGATCGTAGACGTAGGGGCCTACTCTGTGTGGCCGTGGACATCGCCCATGGAGATGGGTATGGCCATGGGCATATTGCCTGGGCCCTACAAGATCCGCAATTACAAGGTAGAGGGATACACAGTGGCCACCAATAAGTGCCCCCTGGGCCCCTACAGGGGTGTTGCCAGGCCTGCCGCCTGCTTCACCATAGAGAGGGTCATGGACGAGGCGGCTCAGGCGCTGGGGATCGATCCGGTGGAGATCAGGCTAAGGAACTTCGTGCAGCCAGGGGAATTTCCTTACACCAGCGTGACCGGGCTGATCTACGATAGTGGGAGTTTTGTTGAGTCTCTCCGGAAAGCCGAGGCGGAGATAGGATACCAGCAGTTTAGGCGTGAACAGAAGGAGGCGTTGCAACAGGGAAGATACATCGGAATAGGCTTTGCCGCCTACACCGAGCAGACTGCCCACACTACTGTGGAATTCGTTAAGCGCGGAGTCCCTGTAGTTTTCGGGTACGAAACCGCCCAGGTGAGGATGGATCCTTCGGGGAAGGTCACGGTGACCACTGGGATCCACAGCCACGGCCAGGGGCTGGAAACCAGCCTTGCCCAACTGGTGGCTGACGCACTTCAGGTGGATCTGTCGGATGTGACCATTAAGTACGGCGATACCCTGGTGGCGCCCTACGGTATGGGTACCTTCGCGAGTCGCAGCGCCGTTCTGGCAGGTGGAGCGGCTTTCCTTGCGGCCCGGGATGTGCTGGCGAAGGCCAAGCGGATTGCGGCTGCCATGCTGGAAGCTTCGGCCGACGACCTTGAGGTATCCGAAGGCCGCTTCTATGTCAAGGGCAGCCCAGACAGATACCTTACCTGGCGGGACGTTGCCCGGGCGGCCTATCACAGGCCGGAAAAACTTCCGGAGGGCGAAGAGCCAGGCCTGGAGGCAGTCCATTACTATGAACCCAAGCCCGGGACCGGCACCTTCGCAAATTCGGTGCACGTGGCTGTGGTGGAAGTGGATCCGAACACCGGGGTTGTGAAGGTGCTGCGTTATTTGGTGGTAGAAGACTGTGGAAAGATGATCAATCCCATGATTGTCGATGGCCAGGTTCACGGTGGGGTGACCCAAGGGATCGGTGGCGCTCTTCTAGAAGAGCTTGTGTACGATGACCAGGGCCAACTCCTGAACACCAGCTTTATGGACTACTTGATTCCTACAGCCACCGATGTGCCGGCCTATGAAGTGCATCACCTGGAGACGCCCTCGCCGCTAACGGTAGGAGGTATGAAGGGCATGGGAGAGGGCGGTGCCATTGCACCGGGGCCCGCCATAGCCAATGCCGTGTGTGATGCCCTGAGGCCCTTTAACGTGAGAGTGACGCGGCTGCCCCTCAAGCCGGAAAGGGTTCTGAGACTTCTCCAGGGGCACAGCGACTGACGTTGTGCGGAACTGTGGTCGCAGTGAAGAAGTTTGACCGTAGGTTGTAGCTGAGTATAATAGCTTTCGGTCGGAGGACATGTAACACGTCGAACGGATTAACGTCCTAGACTAGATCCGACACCATCTTGGGGTTTGGCTTAGCAGATTGTCTGCGCCAGAGTGCCGGGCCACCTTGGGGTGGTGTTTTATTGTGGGCTTAAAAGTGCCGAGTTTCTCGGTCCAGCGCGGCCTTGACCGCTATGCTAAACCACTAGCTGGAGGGGGAGCTTGGGCGTCGGAGAAATTAGGGAACTGGACGAAATAGCATCGGAGATAACTCGTAGTTCGGGATTGCCGGTGTCTCCGCGGGAACTGGAGCGGGTGCTGTCTGCCCTGGGGGAGGGTAGCAAGGACATCTGGCAGCTCACGGCCGGAAGCCGCGTTCCCTTCAACGTTCTGGTGGCCGCTATCCGTGTGCTCCGTGATCGGAACTTGGTAAGGATAGGGTCGGAGATTGCCCTTACCGAGTCCGCAGTTAACATGTTCCGCTTGGGCTTGCGCGTCACGGACACGGTCTGCAGTCATTGCTTGGGGACCGGGATCGACACCTCGGATTTCGCCGAGGTTATGAGAAAGTTTGAAGAGATTGCAGCTGAGAGACCAGCGCCTGTAGCCCAATACGACCAAGGCTATCTGACTGCTGAGAGTTCCATGCGGCGAGTGGTGGCGATAGCATCGCGGTCGGATTTATCGGGCAAGCGTCTCCTCGTTTTAGGCGATGACGATCTCATATCGATCGCTGCGGCCCTTACGGGGCTACCGAAAGACGTCACCGTAGTTGAGATCGACACTCGGCTCACAGATTTTATCGAGGCTGTGGCCAAAGAATACTCTCTTCCGGTTAGCACAATAGCACTGGACCTGAGGCTACCACTGCCCCAAGAGTTTCGGCGAGCCTTTGACACCTTCATTACTGATCCTCCGGATACGGCACCTGGCCAGATCCTCTTCTTGAGCCGGGGAATCTCGGGCTTGAAGGGCCCAGGTTCCGCCGGCTATTTCGGTTTCACCCTCGTGGAGGCGAACCTTCACACCTGGCGGGAGGTTCAGAGCTTCCTGTGCGGTGAGGCGCGCTTCGTCATTACCGAGATCCTGCCCGACTTCAGTCGCTACGAGAACTGGCCGTACCTGCTCGAGACGGTGGATCTGTCGGATTTGCCCGAGCTGGCACATAACCCAACTTCGCAGTGGTACCGCTCGACTTTCTACAGAATTGAGGCACTGGATGACAGCGTGTTCGATCTGGACCCTGGCGTCGCTGAACTGCCCGATGAGGCGCTCTACCTTTCGGAGACGAGCCTGATAAAGCCTTCCAGGAGAGGGAGCAGGTGAGTCGGTGGGGCTTGCCGGAGATCCTTTGGGTTACGGCTGGCACAGGCGAGGGCGATACCCCCTTGAACGCCTTCGACAACGCATTGTTGGCAGCGGGCATAGGCCATCTCAACCTAATTAAGGTGAGCAGCGTGATTCCCGAAGGGGCTGAACTTGTCGAGGTTTGCCCCGAGATAGCTGCGGGCTCTTTGGTGCCAGCCGTCTTCACCAGTTGCCGGAGCAGTACGCCGGGACAGCTCATATCGTCCTCTGTGGGGCTCGGTTTCAGCCGTGCTGGCCATGGGATGATCATGGAACATTCGCAGCCTGCCCCTGTCGAAGAGACCGAGGCCGTCGTACGGCGAATGGTGGAAGAGGCCTTTCAACGCAGAGGGCTGGAACTGGACCGGCTGGTGATCCGGTCCATTGGTCACAGGGTGCAAAAGGTAGGTTGCACTACCGCCGCAGTACTGCTTTGGTGGAGGTGAGGGAGTGAAAAGTATAGGTACGCACCTGATCATCGAGCTGTGGGGTTGTAAAGACCTCAACGCGGTGGAGCAGGTTGAGCAAGCGTTGCGCGATGTGGTGCAGGCCTGCAACGTTACCCTTAAGGAGATGACGATCGTGCCGTTCACACCAGTGGGCGTTACGGGGGTAGCGGTGGTTTCAGAGTCCCACATAATGATACACACCTGGCCCGAGCTTGGCTATGCGGCGGTCGACGTCTTCACCTGCGGTAGCGCCGCAAGTCCGGAGGCAGCGATACCTGTGCTGAGGAAGTATTTCGAGCCCGATCGCATTCAGGTGATGGAGATCAAGAGGGGCTTGGTCCTTGACTGATTCGGAGCGTTCAAATGGCTGGTACGGGGAGCCAGAGCGCATCGGGTTCAGGCAGTTGTTCCTGGTGAAGGGAGAGCTGTATTCTGGACGCTCTGCCTTCCAGGAGATACGGGTGCTGGACACCGTTCCCTTCGGCCGCTCCCTCATTTTGGATGGGGCGGTGCAGACTACGGAAGCCGACGAATTCATCTATCACGAGATGCTGGTCCACGTTCCGCTCGTCCTGCATCCAGAACCCCGAGATGTGCTCCTGATAGGGGGTGGTGACGGTGGTGCCCTGCGGAGGATACTGGAGCATGGCGTACAACGCGTGGTCCAGGTCGAGATCGACGAAGAGGTAGTGCGAGTTAGTAGGCTCTATCTACCCTCGATAAGCAACCATGCGTACGACGATCCTCGGGTAAACCTCACCATAGGAAACGGTGTAGACTACATTGGTAGCTGCCCGCCCGAGGAGTTCGATGCCGTGCTAATAGATTCCACCGATCCCGTCGGCCCCGCGGCTGCCCTCTATACCGCGGACTTCTTCATGAAGGCGCGGTCAGTCCTCAGGCCGGGGGGTGTGTTTGTCACCCAGTCTGGGTCGCCTCTGCTCATGGCTCGAGAGTTGCACGACGCCTATTCTGCTCTGTGCCAGGTATTTGGTCAATGCTTCCCCTACCTTGCCCCGGTGCCATCTTATCCCGGTGTGCTGTGGAGCTTCCTTCTTGCCACCCGCGAACCGTTCCAGTGGCCTGGGACGGATTCAGTACGGGAAAGGTGGCAGAGCCGTGGGCTGTCGGGGGCTTACTGCAATCCAGCTGTTGCCATGGCTGCCTTCGCCATACCAGGATTCGTCCGGGATGAACTTGCCTCCCTTGATACGACCCGACATCCCCTTTTTGGCTAGCAAGGACAGCGCCAATCCCCAGGTCGTCTTGGTCGGGCTCCCTCTCGATTTGACGGAGAGCTTCCGTAGCGGAACCGCCGAGGGCCCCAGCGGCATAAGGTCCGTGTCGGATGTGCTGGAGTCCTTTAGCCCAGACCTCGGAAGGGACCTCGATGATGTCAGTCTCTGCGACCTGGGCGATCTGCCTCTATCGGGCATGGATCTGCTGAATGCGTTATCTGCCATTAGGGACTTACCCCTCGTCCTGCCGCGTACGGCCCTCCCGATCTTTCTGGGGGGCGAGCATACAGTTAGCCTTCCCCTGGTAGAAGCGTTCCAGAGCAAATATCCGAATATCGCTGTAATCCAGGTGGATGCCCATGCGGACCTGATAGGCGAGTTTAGGGGCCAACGCCTTTGTCACGCGACGGTCTTCCGAAGGATTGCCGAGCACATTGGTCCTCGGTCTCTCGTTCAGGTAGGGATAAGATCCGGCACGCGGGAGGAGTTCGAGTACGCGAGGAGTCTGCTGCATTCTTCGAAGGAGCTTGCGCTTCCACCTGAGGTCAGATTGGCCCTATCGGATAGGCCCGTCTACTTGAGCATAGATATCGACGTTCTAGACCCCTCCGTGGCTCCAGGCACAGGATGTCCGGAGCCCGGAGGCCCTGGGTTTTCTGAGGTTATGGCCTTCCTCTATTCGCTACATGACCTAAGAGTGGTAGCCGTCGACCTGGTGGAAGTGGCACCGAAGTTCGATCCGGCCGGAATTACAGCTGCGGCTGCGGCGAAACTGGTGAGAGAGCTGTCTCTGACATTCGGCACGAGGTAGAAAGCCTGCATAGAAACAAGGTAATTGCTATTGCTCACAGAGGTGCCTCTGGATATGCTCCTGAGAACACCTTGGCAGCTTTTCGGTTGGCTGTCGAACAGGGTATTGACGCCATCGAGCTCGATGTCCACTTGAGCGCAGATAGCCACTTGGTGGTTATCCACGACCCCACCGTAGACCGCACCACCGATGGCCACGGATACGTAAAGGATATGACTGTGTCACAGCTTCGGCGACTCAGGTCGCGGGGAGAACCTGTCCCACTTTTGGAAGAAGTCTTGGAGGCCGTGCCAAGGCAGGTGCTTGTGGCTGTCGAGGTGAAGAACGGACCAATCTTCTACCAGGGTATAGAGCACGCATTGGCAGAGACGCTCCACAAGTATGGGCGTGAGGACAGTTCCTTGGTGATATCCTTCGATCATCTCTTGATCAAGCGACTGGGCAGGATCGCGCCCAAATTACGGACGGGTCTGCTCTTCGTGTGCCATCCAGCGTCGCCTTCCGGTTTGGCTAAGGAAAGTGGTGCTGCAGCACTCTTGCCTCACTGGGCATACGTGACTCGGGAGCTGGTCGAAGGTGCTCACAGGGCGAACGTGGCCGTGTTCGCCTGGGTGGCCGACGATCAAGAGACGGTGGCACGGTTGGTAGGTCTCGGCGTGGACGGCATAGCCAGCAATTTCCCCGATCGTCTTCTCCACTTTTTGGGAAGGTGAATCGATACCCATGGAATTTGGGCTGGGCGTACTGCGGGTCGATGATAATGGCCCCTCCCGGGTTGCCGTGATGTGTTGGAGGTTTCTGCGATAAGGGCAACTTTCTTGACACCTATGGTGGCGTCCACGGCAGTCATGTTGTAGAATTTCGTGTTCCGGGTACGAAGGATATTGGGCCGGGCAGCATTTTTTCGCGGCAGTCACGTTGGAGGATTTGCATGGAGGGTGAGGTCTCACGGGTCCGTCGATCCTATCCCGATTTGCTGGTTGGAGGCCTTCGGTTTCTGGTAAGACCCCTCTCGCTGCTGGTGCTGTCTGTTCTAGCCGGCTTAATAGCGCTTGTGTTGCCTTGGGCTTACTTGGAACTGCACCGCGACAAGGTACTGACTGGTGTCACCGTTCTTGGTGCGGCTGTGGGAGGTCAGGACGCGGCGACAGCGAGGGAAGTCCTTCGTGAGGCAACGGCCCGGGTAGAAGCGTCTCCCTTGACACTGGAGGCAGGTGGGCACCGGTGGTCGGTCAGGCCCGGCGACATAGGGATAAAGATCGATGCCGATCTCACCTTGGCACAGGTGTTATCCCTAGGGCGCAACGAGTTTCCAACTAGGGCAGGCATCAAGGCGGCTTCAATTTTGATCTGGGGATTAAACTATCCAGCTGCACTCCGGGTGGACGAAGCTAGGTTGAGAGGTTTTCTGGAAGAGGTGGCCGGGAGGGTCCGTGTGCCGGCTAGAGATGCTGGCCTGGCTGTGCGAGACGGCTGGATCGAGAGAATTATAGATCAGCCGGGCGTAAGGCTGGATATGGAAGCTGCCGAAAGGGTCATTCTCCAAGCGGTGGCCACCCGTGGATCGTGGGCCGAAATCTCGCTTCCCTTTACAGTAGACGCACCGCACCTAAACTGGCATACAGTCGCACCATATGAGCAGCGCCTGGCTCACTCACTTCAGAGGCCCATCACCTTGACTGCCGGAAGCTATGTAAAGGAAGTTCCGAGCCAGGAACTGTGGGCGCTGGTAAAGGGCACCCTTTACGATCCTTCGGCACCGGACGGCGTGGGGCTCATCCTAGCCCCTGACCGCGCTTCGGCTCTGCTGGCAGACTTCCAACTTAGGGTAGGCACTCCATCGAAAGATGCCCAGATACGCGTTACGGAAGATGGCCAAGTAGTTGTCGAGCCAGAGCATGTAGGTACAGGTGTCACACCTCGGGGCCTGCAGCGCGCTTTGACCGATGCGATCCTCAGAGAGGCACCGATAGCAGCCGTTCCCATAGAGCCCATGGCCCCTCCCGTTGTTAAGGCCGAAGACCTCGCTGAAGCTCGGGCCCGCACGGAAGCCATGCTTTTTCGACCTCTCATCCTCTTCTATGGGGACCTGAGTTGGCCGATGACGCGATCCCAGTTAGCAAGCGCGGTGAGATTTTTGGGTGTGGGGAAAGGTACGGAACCCAAACTAGACATCGACCGACTAAGCGAGGTGATATCTGCCATACCATTCGCCTTGGATGAACCTGGGAAAATCCAGCGGGTGGCATGGTGGGGAGGACCTGTGGTGGCAGGCAGGGTCGTGGATCCCAGGGCAACTGCCCAGGCCGTCGCGGAAGCTGTGGAGCGGGGAGACAGCTTTGTCGAGGTCAGGTTCCAGCCGTCGCTTCCCAAGTTGCCGCCGGCTCAGATGCCGCCTGAAAGGCCGGCTAAGTGGATCGACATCAACCTGAGCACTCAGGAACTGGTTGCCTACCAGGGTGACAATGCTGTCTATTACACCCTTGTGAGTACAGGTAGACCCGGGCATGCCACCCCTACCGGCACCTTCAGGATTTATATAAAACTAGTCAAAGACAGCATGAGCAACGGGACTTTCGGCGTAGGCCCCGACGACCCTGACTACTACAACCTAAAGGACGTGCCCTACGTGATGTACTTTCTTACCGGCGGCTATGCTATCCATGGAACCTATTGGCACAATAACTTCGGGCACGTGATGAGCCACGGATGCGTAAATGCTCCCACACCCGCAGCTCAGTGGCTCTTCCAGTGGGCCGAGTTGGGCACACCCGTGGTAGTCCATTACTGAAGATCGCTGACGCTAACGATGGCGTTCATCCGAGAACTGGACCACGTAAGCATAGCTGTCAGGAGCATAGAGGCCGCTTTGGCCCTATACCGAGACGTGCTGGGGGGCCGCCAAGTGGAAGAGGGAACGTCGGAGGCGAAGGGGTTTCGCTACCTTATGTTGGCCTATCCCGGCGGGGGGAGAGTGGAACTCATTGAGCCCCTCGGCGAAGAGAGCTTTCTACACCGTTTTCTCGAAAAGCGTGGAGAGGGCCTCCACCACATCACCTTTAAGGTTCACAGTATCGAGGGCTGTATTCGCGGTCTGGAGGATGCCGGTTACGTGACGATCCTCCATGATTTCAGTGATCCCACGTGGAAGGAAGCTTTCCTACATCCGAGGGACACCCACGGGGTTCTGATACAGTTCGCAGAGACGCCTCCTGACCCGTAGCTGAGGCGGTAAACTTAAAAGCGGAGGTGGTCATCATGACGGACTTTCCTCTGCTGGAGACAATTTCGCTACAGGACCGAGATCTCCTGGGCAGGCTCAGCAACTATTTTGCCAGCCTAGAAGCCCGCCTCAGGGAGGGCCAGGGTTGGCTGATCCTGAACTCGGATCGAGCCAGGACTTCACGGATAGTGAACTACATTATGGCCAACCTGGCTCAGCACGCTTTGCAGGTAGTCTACCATCACTTGCCTTGGCGAGACCTGGCTATCACCGCCTACATCAGTGAGACTGAGCTGCAGAGCGAGGCCCGCGAGGAGGCCTTGGACGCCCGGCGTCGTCAAGAGCTAGCCATCGCAAGCAAGGTATCTACCAGCACACTCTATATGCTGCGGGCCGCCGAGCTTCTCATACTTTCGGGAGTACAGCCCCGCCATGCCCACGAGTTGGCGTATCTGCAGGACACTCTGGAAATCCGTACCCAACGGCGCCTCACTACTATCCTGATTACGCCTCTCCGGCTCGAGGAACTGGCAGATACGGTGACCAAACTGGCTTCCGCGGAAGCTTGGAACAACCTCTTTGCAAAGCTCTATCGAACCAGTTTCATTGCTCTCTAGCGAATTTGGAACCGCGTTCTATAGAATGGGACGAACCTCTTGACGGGCTATCGGTGGATACCTAGACTGTCAGCCGGAGGGAAAACACTTTGGTTCTGGTAGCTGCCTGGTTAGATCTCGGTCTTGTGGGATACCGTTGGGCTTTGCAGATACAGGAAAACCTGCTGGCCAGACGGTTGGCTGGGAGTTTAGGACCTGTAGTGATTGTTCAGCGCAACTACCCCGTGGTGACTCTGGGACGCCAGGCGTCGCTCGCCAACGTTTTGGTTGATCCTTTTCACCTTTCGGCTTTAGGGGTGGAAGTGGTGGAGGTTCAGCGTGGTGGCGATGTGACCTTTCATGATCCTGGGCAGTTGGTGGTCTCGCCGCTGTTAAACCTCCGTGAGATCGGAATGGATGCGCACCGGTACATGTGGTCTGTAGAGGAGGCTATTATTCGTCTCCTCGCCAGCTTCGGCCTCGAGGCATCGCGGAAGGACGGTTATCCGGGAGTGTGGATCGGAGATAGAAAGATCGCTTCAGTGGGGTTTGCGCTAAGGAGATGGGTTACCTTTCACGGCTTCTCCATCAATGTATCGGCCGATCTTTCTGGTTTCGAATTAGTGCGCCCCTGCGGGCTCGATGGTAGGCCCATGACATCTCTCGAGCTGGAGATCTCCGGACCGGTCTCCTTCGACGAGGTAAAGCGGCGTCTCCGTGGAGAACTGGGATCTGTTTTTGCTCTGGAGTTTACCGATGTACAAACGAACTATCTCCCAAACGAGGAGGTGAAGGTTGGCGCAGATAGAGGTCAAGGTTGAGGAGTTGGCGGACGGGTCAAGACAGTTCAAGATAACCCAGTGGGTGAAGTCCGAAGGGGATCCGGTGGAGGAAGGGGAAGACCTCGCTGAGGCCACCACGGAAAAGATGAGCCTATATGTCACGGCACCCGCCAGTGGAACCCTGACAAAGATCTTAGTGCCGGCAGGTTCGGTGGTACCTGTTGGTCAGCCGGTGGCCATCATTGAGACATGACCCAGTCGTGGCATAGCCTTGCAGGCAAAGTGGCCCTTGTGACTGGCGGTACCAAGGGCATTGGCCTTGCCATATCGGAAGGCCTCGCAAGGGCGGGAGCTAGGGTGGCCCTCACTTACGGGCACGACGTTGCTGCTGGCCAGAAGGCTCTGTCGGTACTTGAGCAGATGGGTGCGGAAGCCCTGCTTATCAGAGCTCTGGTGTACGACCTCGACCAGATGGCAGGAGCGGTTACAGAGATTGCGCAGCGATGGGGTCGAATAGATATCCTGGTGAACAATGCCGGCACCTTTTCCCTTCGTCCCTTTGACCGAATCACCCTTGAAGAATGGAATTTCACCTTTGATGTCGATGTGAAGGGTGTTTTTGTAGCTACTCAAAAGGCGTTGCCCTATCTGCGTAGGTCAAAGGCTGGAAGGGTGATAAACATAAGTTCGGTGGCTGGTCTTGTAGGTGCTGTGGGAATGGTCCACTACTCTGCGGCCAAGGCCGCGGTCATCGGGATGACAAGGGCGCTGGCACGAGAGCTTGCGCCCTACGGGATAACGGTCAACGCAGTGGCCCCTGGCATCGTGGAGACCGATGCGGCTACCAGGGTGTTTCCTCCTGATGTCTTGGAAAACTATAGACGCAAAATGGTGCCCTTGCAGCGGCTCGCTACCGTCGATGACGTCGTGGGCGCCGTTGTCTTTCTGGCCTCGGAGGCGGCCTCTTACATAACTGGTCAGGTGATCGCAGTCGATGGTGGTTTCAGCATGCACTGAGCGTTAAGCAGAGCTATACTATGTGTAGTGGGAGATACAGTGGTTGCACGTCGCTGTGTAGGCATAATAGGTGGCATGGGACCCGACGCTACGGTCGACCTGTTTCGTTGGATCGTGCGGAGTACTCCGGCGACGCAGGATCAAGATCACCTTCACATTATTGTGGACTGCGATCCCTCAGTTCCTGACCGGACGGCAGCGATCCTTGGAGAGGGACCATCACCCCTGCCGACCCTTATAGCCATGGCACGCCGTCTGGAAGCCGCGGGGGCTGAACTATTGGTAATGGCGTGCAACACGGCCCACTTCTACTACAACGAACTTGTTGCCTCGGTGGGGATTCCGATCCTCCATATGCCCAGGGAGGCGGTCCGAGCTCTTAAGGTGCTGGCCCCCTATGCGAGGAAGGTTGGGGTGCTGGCAACAACCGGAACAGTGTTATCAGGTGTTTACCACACCGCGCTCGATGAACATGGGTTCCATGTAGTCGTGCCCTCCCAGGCAGCACAAGCCCGACTCATGGAGGCGATCTATGGCCGCGATGGAATCAAGGCGGGCAATTTTGGCGAAGGTCCTAGGGAGGCGATCCTAGCTGTAGCTCGTGAGCTCATAGCCTGTGGTGCCGATGCCATTGTGCTTGGCTGCACTGAGATACCTTTGGTGGTGAAACCGACAGATTTCCCCGTACCAACAGTGGATGCTACAGAGGCTGTGGCCAAGGCTGTAGTTAGAGAAGCTCTGTTCACAACGGAAACGGAGGGGTAGCTGTGGTAACCTTCGACTTTGTTACGGCGCGCAGCGTGGACGAGGTGTTGAGGGTACGTGCGGAGCTGGGCGACAGGGCAGCCCTCATCGCAGGAGGAACTAATCTGGTAGTAGACCTCCGTGCGGAGAAGCGGCGCCCTGAAGTCATTGTCGATGTCAGCGGTCTACGAGACATCGGGGGCATAACCAGCCGAAATGGTGGCCTCAGATTGGGAGCCAATGTCACCTTGGCCGAGGCCATGGCCCATGCTGAGTTGGCATCCCGATATCCGGTGATCATAGAATGTTGCAGAGATTTCGCCAACCCGTTGATCCGGAATCGCGCCACCGTTGGAGGTAACATCGTCGATGCTTCTCCAGCAGCTGACACGCCGCCCCCGCTTCTGGCACTCGGGGCCAAGTTACAGCTTGTGAGCCGCGACGGGTGGCGCGAGGTTCCCTTGGAGCAGTTTTTCCTCTCTTACAGGCGCACAGACCTGAGACCGAATGAAATCGTTGCTTTCATCGACCTTCCAGCTCATCCGGAGGGAACCCGGGGTGCCTGGTACAAGCTTGGATTAAGGAAGGCTGACGCCATAGCCATTGTCAGTGTAGCTGTGGTGATGACGATGGAGGGCACCAGGTGTAGTGCGGCCCGGATCGCCCTTGGCGCTGTGGCACCCATACCTATGCGCGCCTACAGGGCTGAGGAAATGCTGCAGGGCCAGCAGGTGACTGAGGCCCTGATCGAGAGGGTCGGCGATGTGGTTATGGAGGAGGTTACCCCTATCGATGATATCCGTGGCTCGGCTGAGTACCGACGCTGGATGAGCAAAGTACTGACGCAGCGTTGCATCAGGAGAATACTGGCGGGCTCTTGAGGAGGTTATGAGATGAAGTCCTTTCAACTGTCCCTTACCATTAACGGTGAAGCAATGACTGCGCAGGTACCGAATCACTATACGTTGCTGAGGGCCCTGCGCGAGGTTTTCGAGCACACAGACGTTAAGGATGGATGCAGTAAAGGCGACTGCGGCGCTTGCACGGTGATTTTAAATGGTAAGGCTGTGAATAGCTGTATGGTGTTGGCCTTTCAGGCTCAAGGGGCTGAGGTGCTTACAGTCAGGGGACTGGGTACGCCCGACAGGCTTCACCCTATCCAGCGGGCCATGGTGGAGATGGGAGGTGTCCAATGCGGCTACTGTACTCCCGGCATGGTCCTGTCGGCTAAGGCGCTCCTGGATGCCAATCCCCATCCCACCCGAGATGAGATCAGGGTTGCTATTTCTGGCAACCTATGTCGATGTACCGGCTACAAAAAGATTGTCGACGCCATAGAGGCTGTTGCCGGGGGGCAGTACAGCTAGGCAGCCCTTCTGGTACTGCTGCGACTCTATAGTCCGGAGGACGATCCATGGGCACCGAACCCGGAACCCTTTCGGCCACTAAGGTGCTTGGCCGACCTATCCCGAGATACGATGCCTACGATAAGGCATGTGGGTGGACTAAGTATGCTGGAGATGTGCCTTACTCAGGTTGGCTTCACCTGGCCCTGTTGCGAAGTCCCCACGCCTCGGCCCGCATAGTTGCCATGGACACACGCCCGGCTAGGGATCTGCCCGGGGTGGTCGAGATAATAACGGCAGCCGATGTGCCCAATCTCCGCTTGCCGGCAGAACTTCCGGGGCAACTGGGAAGTGCCCGCGCCGCTGAGGCGGACGCGCCGGTGCTGGCCGTGGAGAGAGTCAGGTATGTCGGTGAACCGCTGGCGATAGTAGTGGCCACCTCGCCTGAAGTAGCCCGGGAAGCTGTGAATCGTATCCGCGTCGACTACGAAACGCTGCCGACAGTGTGTGATCCTCTGGAAGCCCTTGAGCCCTCGTCACCCAAGGTGGCTGGCGATTCCAACGTGATCGCCCACTTCAAGATGATTAAAGGGGACGCGGAGGCCGCATTACAGCAAGCCGATGTGGTGGTAGAGGGCACCTACCGCACGCAATTTGTGGACCATGCCTACATGGAACTGGAGAGCGGCATGGCCTGGATCGATGACGACGGGGTAATCAACCTGCGCACATCCACACAGGTTATCGAGCATTACAGGTCACTGGCCAAGATGCTCGGCCTTCCACAGAGCAAGGTCCGCATTCGGGGCACTATGGTCGGGGGTGGTTTCGGGGGACGCGAAGACATGACCGTCGAGCCCTATCTGGCCCTGGCTGCATGGAAGACCGGACGGCCCGTTCGAAGCGATCTACCACGGGAGGAGTCCTTCTTTGCCCATACCAAGAGGCATCCCTTCGTGTTCAGGTACAAGACGGGCGTGCGCAGGGACGGCACCATCTTGGGCATGAAAGTGGAGATCGTCTCCGACGCTGGAGCCTACATTTACCTCAGCCCCTACGTGCTGATTTATGCTTTGGTACCCTGCACCGGGCCATACCGTGTGCCAAACCTCTACGCCGATGCCAAGTCGGTGTTGACTAACAACCCCCCTACTAGTGCCATGCGTGGCTTCGGCGGCCTTCAAGCTTGTTTTGCCTACGAGCGCCACATGGACGATATTGCCGATGCTCTGGGTATGGATCCTCGTGAGTTGCGCCGGAAGAATTTCATTAGGCGAGGGGATACCCTGGGGAACGGTCAGGTGATAGAAAACGACCCTCTCCTGGAGGAGCTTATGGATACCGCTTGGTCGATGCTAGGGGGCGACAAACCGGCCGCTCCTCCGGGCAAGGCCGTGGGCCGGGCTGTATCTGTTGCTATGGTGAGCTACGGCAGATTGCTCTGGACGCACGATACCTCGAGTGCTTATGTCAGCCTAGAGCTCGATGGAAGTGTGGTTGTCCGTTCTGGGGTGCCAGACATCGGAGGTGGGCAGAGCGCTTCTCTCGTGCAGATCACTTCTGAGGTCCTCGGTGTGCCGCCCGAGCGCATCGCTATATACATAAGCGATTCGGCGCTTACCCCCCTTGCAGGTACTACTACAGCCACTCGCCAGCTGTATATGTCGGGCAATGCGGTGTTGGGGGCCGCCCGTGAGGTGCGCAATAACGTGCTGGCCAAAGCGGCCGATATGCTTGAAGCGAACGCTGAGGACCTAGACATAGCTGATGGTGAAGTTTTCGTCGTCTCGTCGCCAAACGTTAGGGTGCCCCTGTCAGCGGTGGCTGCTGCCATGGCCAGGGACGGAGTATCGCGAAGCTCCATGTTCACTTTTAAGGCTCCCTTTGGCGATCTACCTGACCCAGAGACCTTCCAAGGGCGTGCCTTTGCTGACTTCACCTACGGTGCCCAAGCTGCCGAGGTCGAGGTCGATCTCGAAACCGGAGAGGTCACGGTCAGAAAGGTGGCTGCCTGCTACGATGCCGGCAGGTGCGTGAACAGAGCCAGTGTCGAGGGACAGGTAGAAGGTGGTGTGGCTATGGGCTTAGGCATGGCTCTGATGGAGGATTACACGGTTAAAAACTGTCAACCCCTGGCTAGATCATTGTCGGAGTACGTGTTGCCGACAGCTGTCGATGCTCCGGAGGTCCATATACATTTGATCGAGTCAGGACAGGGAGTGGGCCCCTTTGGGGCCAAGGGTATGGGAGAACCTTCCGTTGTGCCCATAGTGCCAGCCGTAGCTGCGGCCGTGAGCAATGCTGTCGGTAAGCAGATCAGGGAGTTGCCCATCACCCCTGAGAAGGTGTGGAAAACCGTCCTCCGCGAAGGACGGTGACTACTTCCAAGCACAACGCTGGCAACATGTTGGAAGACTAGGGTCTGTCCTCAGGGGAACCTGCCGACCCCTTTGGAAGGCTTCCGACCAGAGGTGCCTACCGACCTAATCTCCCTAAGAAGTCGAGCTTGAAGCGGACTCCAGTTGGGGTGGCTGCCAAACCGCCGAGGGTGGTACACCGAACCTCCCTGGGCAACAGGGCTCCCACCTCTTTCATGGCCTCTGCCACTTCGTCGAGGGGTATTACGCTGGGCACGCCAGCGAGGGCCATCTCAGCCATGGCGTAGGCATTAGCGACTCCCAGTGCGTTCTTGCCCATACAGGGCACCTCTGTGAAACCAGCCACAGGATCGCAGATCAGGCCTAGCACGTTCTGGAGTGCCATGGATGCCGCGTCGACGGCCTGCCTTGCGGAACCTCCTGCCAGTTCCACGAGGCCTGCTGCCGCCATGGACCCTGCGGAGCCCGTCTCCGCCTGGCAACCTGCCACTTCGGCTCCAAAGGTCGCCTTATACGAGATGATCAGCCCGATGCCCGCTGCGGCGAAAAGCCCTCGTGCTACATCTCTGAGGCCCAATCCCAGCTGCTCGGCATACCCGAGGATGGCTCCTGGCACCACTCCAGCAGCACCAGCTGTCGGCGATGCCACCACTATCCCCATGGTGTTGTTGACGGCCATTACTGCCTGAGAATAAGTGATGGAGCGCAACAGCGGATTTCCAAGGAGGGAACGACCCTGCTGAGCATGTCTGGCCATCTTCTGGGGGATGCCAACGGGTGCCACGCCACCCATCATAGTTAGCTCTCGAGCCATTCCCTGCCGCACAGCCTCTTGCATCGCCTGGGCCACCCGCTCCATCTGTGCCCACACCCGTTCTTCGTTCCAGGTCGAGCGCCTTTGCTCGTACCATGCTACCACCTGTCCAAGGGTGACGCCGTTCTCCACAGCTATTTTGACCATCTCTTCGGCTGAGGTGAAGAGAGGCGGCCCGGTGCCCGACACACGAGCGACAGGAAGCACAGGTTCCAAGTACACCGTCTCCACGCCATTAATCGACTTTTCAGTCTGCGTGGGGCCATCCAGCACCACTCGTACCAGTCCACGATTCCCTTGCTGTACCCTTTGGACCGATAGCGCTTTGGTTCCCAGGGCCCTCACCAATGAGTCTGCGCTTTCCGCCTCAGTCGCATTAGCCCAAAAGGCCAGAAGTTCGTAGCTGTCACCCCTGAGCTGCACCGGGAGGCCGTCGATTTCGGTAATCTCGATCATGCCTCCGCCTATGGACAGGGCACGAATGGTTCGGTGCCTCCCTGAGGCGTCGAAAGCTTCAATTACGACGGTGTTGGGATGGCTCGCGTCGGGTATGGGGGCTCCCACAAAGCTGAATTGGAGGCCCTGTTGTTCTGCCATAGAGAGAGCGAAGGGCATACGAGGGTCATCTGTGTCCCATCCCATCAGCCCCGCCACAAATCCCTTGTCGGTTCCCTGGAAACGGTAGGTGCTGGCAAAGGAGCCTCCGGGATCGAAGGTAAGGACGGCTCGAACAGGTGGAGCGCCCAGGAGCTGGCGCATCATCCTGCCGATCCTGACTGGACCAGCCGTATGGGAGCTGGAGGGGCCAGCCATAATGGGCCCTAAGATGTCGTTGAAGACGCTAGGATAAAACTGATCCAACTTAAGCTTTGACCTCTTCCGCCTGGGCCTTAGCCCCGATTCCGTAGCCCTCGTATGCCTCTTTGCCTGTCACTTCGAGCCCCACGAGCTGCTTGATCTGCCTAATCACGTTGCCGATCTCATAGGGAGGGCAACCCGAGATGTAGAGTGCGTTGTCTTCCAGCTGTCTCTTAACGTCCTTTGCTGTGAAGAGAGCACAGTCGCCGAAGACGATCACCTTGCCCTCGAACTCATTGCAGTCGTCAGGGGTAGGCGGCTGAATTCCGCTGAGGAAGGTGAGCTTTCCGACGCGCTTGGCGATCTGCTCTTCCAGGTCCGGGTAGGCGCCTTTAAGGCCGAGGAGGGCGAACATGATCCAGGCCTGACAGGATCTACAGGTACCGCCCTCGATGATGTCGATGTGCTCGAAAACGCCCTTCACGTGCGGATATGAGGTCTTGAATCGGTAGGTAAACTCGCTGAGAGGCACACCTACAATATCGATTTCCTCCAGTTTCCCGACGCCCAGCTTCTGGTGGTGGGCAAGCCTCACCATATCGTGGGTGTAAGGATCCCATCCCATCACGGCCACACCTACACAGTCGGCCGCAACTACGTCGTGGCTGGCGATGATTGTGTTGAAGTCCCTGACCTTATGTCCATAGATGGGACCGTGGCCCTCCATGGGGTTGATGGCGTCTATGACGCCCAGCTTTATTTTATCCTTGAGGAACCTGAATACGTCCACCAGCTTTTGGTGTATGTCTTGACGGTGGTAGACCAGGCGTGTCTTGTATGGCTCTGTGACACCATGTAGGTTCTTGATGTTCAGAGACGCCGTGGCCTCCATGCTGCCCTTCATTATCGGGTTGGTGATGATCACGTCGGCTTCTAGGCAGGCCTTGGCGATACCCCCGCGTCTAAGCGTAAGGGCTCCCGGTATTTCCACCTGAACCCACTCGTCTTCGTCGAAGGGCAGGATCTTTGCACCTACAGCCTCTACAGCCTTACGCATGCCCGTCAATTCGAATACCTGCCTGGTATTCATGCCTTCGCGCCACCAGTGGGTCATTGTGGCCGTATCCTCGCCCACTATAACCTCTTTGGCGCCCGCTTCGAGAGCGAGCTTGCAGATAGCCGCTGTGACCCGTGGATCGGTGGTGGTAGGTGGCGGAGCGGGGCGCACGAGATTTGGCTTGACAAGGACTCTGTCTCCAGGTCTGACAACCTTGTCCATGCCTCCCAATAGATCGATGGCTTGGCGGACTAGGTCCTCGACCTCCTGCGCATTGAGATGCTTCTTTGGACCCCTTGTTACGGCTACCGTTGCTCTGCCCATGATGTCCTCCTCAGTTTTCAGTCTCCTTCGTATCCGCACCACCTAAGGGTGGTTAGGGCCAGTACCTTGGTGGCAATCCGCAGGTTTTCCAAGGGAACCCATTCGTTGTCCGCATGCATCTGAGATATTATGCCTGGCCCAAAGATAGGTGTGGGGGTGTTTCCGTATTTAATTAGGAACCTGTTGTCGGCAGCACCATCGTGGCCGCGCACCACAGCCTCCCTTCCGGTCACAGCCTTGAAAGCCGAGGCGAGGGTTGTGCAGATGGGATGGTCGGGAGGAATTTCGGCTGGTTCAGCGAAGTATCCAGTGAAGGTGACCCTGGGAGGGTGGTGCCGGAGCCATGGGTCGGCTTCAGCTACGTGGCGAAGGTAATCCTTAAGCTGTTGCTGTGCCTTATAGGGGTCTTCGTTAGGCAGCACCCCCATACGACCCTTCAAGAGGGCCCTGGCAGGTGGAGCGCTGGGGAAGGTACCTGCTTCCATCATCCCTATAAAAAGTGCCAGGCTTCCGCGAGTGTCAGGGTAGAGGGGATGGGTCACGTCGGCAATGCGGATGCGCTCCAGGTCTTCGACGGCCTGGTAGATCCGGTATGCCTTCTCGATAGCACTCACAGCTTCCCAGCGCCGGGACATGCTGGCAGAACGTCCCTCAACCTCCACTTCGAACCACATGCTTCCGGTGACTGCTGGCTGTATCTCCAGGTCGCCGGCCTCGGTGCTGATGCCGGCATCGGCCCTGTAGCCCTTCAAGCACGCGCACAACGTGCTGTTGCCGCTGAATTCTTCGTCAACCACATACTCCAGTATTACATCGCCCTTGAGGCGAACCCCGCTCTTGACTATGGCTTCTATTGCCATGGTCATAGCTGCCAGGCCGCTCTTCATGTCCGATGCGCCTCGCCCATAGAGCCGGTCCCCCCGAACCTCTCCGGCCCATGGATCTACCTCCCACAGTTCGGGCTTTGCGGGTATCACATCTACGTGCCCGTTGAATAGGAGCGATCTTCCGCCACCGGACCCTCGGTACAGACCGATAACATTTGGGCGTCCCTGGTAGCTCAGTTTGACCGGAAGGAAGCCAGGGTGGTCCTTGATAAGTTCCACGTCGGTTTCCCACTGGTCTATTTCAAGGCCCAAAGCCTTCAGGCGGGAAGTTATGTATTCTTGTATCGGACCTTCGCTCCCAGTAACGCTGGGAAAGCGGATCAGGTCTTGGAGCAACCGCACCGCAGCCCCGAAGTTCTCGTCCAAAAAGGAAAGGACCCGCTTCTCCGTTGCGGTCATGTCCTGAATCATCTGGCCATCTCCTTAGCCGCATCCTCTATGCGGTTCAGGGTTTCATCGATGAGCTGGTCTGTGTGGGCTGTAGACACGAACCAGGTCTCATATTGATATGGATGGAAGAAGACGCCGCGTTTGGTTAATGCCCGCCAGAAGGCTTGGTAGAGATCGTGTCTGGCGTATTTGGCTGCGTCGCGGTAGCTGCGAATGGGTCGTTCGCTGAACCAGATCTGGAACATGGGCCCAACCCCCTGGGTGATGGCGGGGATGCCGTAGCGGGTCAAGATCTCATGGGCCCCTTGCCCCAGACGTTGAGACATGGAGAACAGCCTCTCGTAGGTGCCTGGCCTTTCCAGTTCAGAGATCACGGCAATAACCGCTGCCATGGCGAGAGGGCTGCTGTTGTAGGTTCCACTGTGCCCTACCACATTATCGGCCACCAACTGCATGATCTCATGCCTTCCCCCGACGGCCGCCACTGGAAAGCCACCGCCGAGGGCCTTGGCCAGGGTTGTGATGTCTGGGGTCACGCCGTAGTAAGCCTGGGCTCCTCCCAGGTGAACCCGAAATCCTGTTATTACTTCGTCCATGATCAACAGGGCCTCGTATTTCTGAGTGATCTCCCTGAGGAACTGCAGGTAGCCGGGTTCTGGCTCGATGACACCGGTGTTGCCCATAATGGGCTCCGTAAGGACAGCTGCGATTTCGTTCCCCATGCGCTTGAAGGCCCTTTCCACGGCAGTGGGATCGTTCCAGGGAAGCACCACAAGGCCCTGGGCCATCCATGAAGGAATACCGTTGGTGGCCGGGATCGCCCTGGGGCTCACATCGGTACCAGCCACGGCCAAGGGCGGTGCATAGCTGAAATGGGTGACATCCGACCAGCCATGGTATTGGCCTTCGAACTTGACGATCTTATCCTTGCCGGTATAGGCCCGGGCGACGCGGATGGCTGCTAGCACAGCCTCTGTTCCAGAGTTTGAGAAACGCAGTAGGTCGATGGATGGCAGGTGGGCCTTGACCTTCTCAGCCGCCTGGTACTCGAGTTCATGAGGTGTGCCTAGCATGCTGCCGAAACGGTCGAGGGCGTCTTTCACGGCTTGAAGCAGTTTCGGGGGCTTGTGGCCCAAGATTAGGGGACCGAAGGCCAAGAGGTAGTCAATGTAGACGTTGCCGTCCACGTCCACCACTGTGGCCCCCTCTCCGCCAGCGAGGAATATGGGATGGGGTAAGTAGCCGGCACCTGTGCTGCGAGCGATGCTTCCAACGCCGCCTGCCATGCTCCCCCTCGCCCTTTCCCAGAGCTCGCGGGACCTGTCAAACTTAAAGTGAGCCATGGTTGTCACCTCACCTTACGATGATCCATGCTGTAGATGGGATGGGTACGGCGCCCTGCAGGACCCATTGTTGGGGTGCCACCCAAGCGCCTCGATATCTCGCGGGCTGCTCTGACTACTAGATCCGTGAAAGCAGGAAGCCTCGATTCACCGAAGCTCCATATTGGTCCAGCTAAGTCGAGGCTGGCGACTACTTTGCCATTGTGATCGAAGACTGGTGCGGCCACCCCAGCTGCTCCGATGTCACGCTCTTCGAAACTGACAGCCCAGCCCTTAGAGCGGATCTCGACCAGCTGCTGGTATAACGTCTGGGGGCTGGTGACGGTATTGGGTCCCAACTGCCGAAGGGGCTGTGCCAGAACTACCTCCTGCACCTCGGCCGGTGCAAAGGCCAACAGCACCTTTGCGCCCGATCCGGCATACAGCGGCTCTCGGGAGCCCACTTGAGTCCCCAGGCGGACACTTCCCCGGCCGTCCACCTTCTCGACACAGACAGCCTCGTAGCCGTCCAGGGTGAGGAGCATGGCGGTTTCACCCGTCTGCCTGGCGAGCTCATTCATGATAGGAAGGGCCTCCCGCCGCACTTCTAGCCGTTTTTGGACCAGACTGCCCAGCTCGAATAGCCTGATGCCGAGTCTGAGCCGCTCTGTAGGGTCTTGTTCCAAGTAACGATGGCGGAGGAGGGTGGAAACCAGCCTGTGCACAGTGCTCTTGGAGAGGCCCGTACGTCGGGAGATTTCCGTAAGTGTCAGGCAGTCGTCCTCGCCTATGAAACAGTCGAGGATATCTAAGGCTCTTCCCAGGCTCCTGACGGGTGCCGTCTCTTTGCCAGACATGTTCCACCAGGTGGTTTGGAGTTCCATTCTAGTATACAAGCTCTGTCAAGGGCTTGACCGTGGCCCTGGGTGTAAAATGTATGGCACCATCGGAGCTGGCGGCCGCGACATCCACCGGGCCCCGTTCCTGATTGGCGTTCCGAAAGTCTTAGAGGAGGGGATAGGATGGATCCCAGGGGCGATAGCGGAGCACGGGACCTGCACGGCGGGCCACCTTCAGACCAAATGTTGGCAGGAGACAACGCTCTACCTGGGGAGGTAGTGGTGCCAAGGCTTGAGGGCACGGGCCCCCTCACCTTTACTGTTCAGGGCGATCCTAGCGACCCTACGGCCCGATGGTTCTTGGAGGGCCTGAGCACGGTGTTAATTGCCAAGGGGCATAAGCCCTGTGAGGCCAAGGAGGTTATCCCCAGGCTGGTCTTAAACTTTTTCCACCCAGACAAGCCCAGGTCTTTTAGGCGCAAGGCCAAGGCCACCTTCGTAGTGTCGATCTTTCCCTTGCGCGCAGCTCCAGAGGCCGTTCTGGCCGAGGCCTATCCTCTGCTGGTCAGATCTATGTCGAACATGGTTATTGCCCTATTGGGGGTCGAAAGGTCCTTGGAGGCGCACTTCGTCACCATGGAACAGGGCCACAGCTGGGTGCGGTACCCCGGCGAGGACAAGGTCTTCTTCGAGAGAATTTACGACAAGCTGGAACCCCTGGCCTCATCGAATCTTGTAATCGACAATATTTTCGTGCCAGATCTGCCCCAGGAACTGTGGAATGGCGACGAGGTCACTCGCCAGATCACGGAGGCTGGCCGCAGGCTTGCTGCCTTGGACCTGTTGCCGGCCCCCTTCCCCATCGAGAAGGTCCTTAACGAAAGGGAGATGAACCATCTCAGGAGGCTGTTTGGTATCGGCGGCCTTTCCTACGGGAACGTGAGTGCCAGGGCACGCCACGACCCTACCGCCTTCTGGATGAGTGCTAGCGGGGTTGACAAGAGCAGGCTTGAGGTTGTGGGGAGGGAGATCCTGTTGGTGAAGGGCTTCGACCCGGCGAAGGCGGCTATGGTGCTCAGCGTGCCAGCTAACGTGCAGCCCCGCAGGGTCTCTGTGGATGCTATAGAGCACTACATCATCTACCGGGAACATCCACAGGTGGGCGCTATCCTTCACGTTCATGCCTGGATGGAGGGTGTGGTGTCCACCCAGGTAGATTACCCTTGTGGCACTTGGGAATTGGCATCGGCTGTTGCGGAGTTGGTGCGCCGCTCGCCGGATCCTGCCAGGGCCGTGGTGGGTCTCAAGAACCACGGCCTCACAATTACTGGAAAGAGCCTGCCTGAGATATTCGAGCGTGTGGAGGGCAAGATAATACGCCAGGTGCCGATGTCCTGAGGTGTAGACGGGTGGCGAAGCGAGATGAGGGCGCCATCGGGCATAGAGTGGCCCTGGTAACGGGTGCAAGTTCGGGCATTGGAAAGCAATTGGCCCTGCGGCTGGCACGCCTCTATGGCTATGCCGTTGGCCTGGTGGCCAGGACAGCGGCAGATCTCGACCGTGTGGCGAGTGAGATATCTGAGCGCGGTGGTCGTGCCTTGGCCTTGCCCGCCGATGTGAGCAATTGGGATGACGCTCACCGTGCGGTTTCCCACACGGTGCAGGTCTTCGGGCGCCTCGACCTTCTCGTAAACGCGGCCGGTGTCAGTTATCCTGGCCCCTTTGAAGGCCTCACGCGGGAAGAGGTCGAAGCGATGATGGGCACCAATGTCCTGGGCACGGTGGCATGCCTCCACGCCGCCATACCTGCCCTTGCGGCGAGCAAGGGCACTGTAGTAAACATCTCCTCCATGGCTGGTCTTGTCGGGGTGCCCGGCCTGGCCGTTTACTCGGCCACCAAGTGGGCGGTGTCGGGGCTGTCGGAGGCGCTCAGGGCAGAGCTTAGCTCTAAGGGTATTCGGGTGATGGCTGTCTACCCTACCTATGTGTCTCACACACGGATGCTGGACTTTGAGCTCCAGCGAGGCCCGCTTATAGGCTATTCGTCTTCCATGGTGATGACTGCTGAACAGGTGGCCGATCGGGTCCTTGAGGCCCTCATGCATGGCAGAGAGCACGTGGTTATTGGGCCCAGGAGCGCTCGGTTTGGTCTGAGGATCTCGTCCCTTTTCCCAAGCCTGAGGAATAAGGCCATGGCCCGCATGTATGCCCGTTCCATCACTCCCAGGTAGAGTGCAGAAGGGAAGGCTCCATGAGGCCACGGGGCGAGGCATTCGGGGCTTCGCCCTACGGGGCTACAACTTCCCATGGCTAGTGAGGCTTAGTCGGATGCTAGCTTTGCCTTGTGGGCCATGGTCAGGGGCACAGTAGCCTGGACTCTCGTGCCTTTTCCAGGACTGGAATCGATCTGCAGCTTACCGCCCAAAGCCTGGACGCGCTCGTTCATTCCTATGAGGCCGAGATGCCGGTCATCGCCAAGAGGTATGGGCTCCCCGGGCGGTACTAGGAAGCCACGCCCGTTGTCTTCAATGGTTAGCTCTATCATCCCCTCCGATCGCTTTAAGGTAACTGAAGCGCGGCTTGCCATCGAGTGTCGCTCTACGTTGTGGAGGGCTTCCTGGGCTACACGGAAGAGTGCCAGCTCAATGGAAGATGGAAGGCGAGCCTCCATGTTGTCTGTTGTTATTTCCACCACGATTCCCTTTCGCCGTTGAAGCTCGAAAGCCATGCGTCGCAGACACGGCACAAGCCCCAGATCGTCTAGAATCGGGGGACGAAGTCTCCTAGTGAACTCCCGCAGGTCCTCCACTATCTCTTCGGCAAGGGACCTTATCTCCTGGACAGTTGTTCTCGCGGGGCGAGCGTTGCCTTCAAGCATGGTTCCCAAATCGTCGAGACGCCTGCACAGCATAACTAGATTCTGTATGGCCTCGTCGTGCAGTTCTCTTGCTATTCTCCGTCGTTCCTCCTCCTGGGCCTGAAGGACATTGGCAGCGAAGGTCTGCAGGGTACGCTGTCTGCGCCGCTCTCCGGTTAGGTCCTGTAACACAAGCTGGATGAACCTCTGGCCGTGGTAGTCCGTGAAAGGTGTGCTGAGGATCCTGACTTCTACGCGCACACCTGGTTTGGGCGATAGAACCTCATCCAACGAATAGATGGAATGTTCTTCTGCAGAACTCAGGACTCTGCGCGCGGCCTGGGGACCTATGAGGTCTTCGAGCGGAAGTTGGACTAAGCTGCTTTCAGATCCTAAGAAGAGCCTACTTGCCGCTGCGTTGGCATCAGTTATGGAACCGCCTAGATCTACAACAAGCACTGGCATGCCGCTTGTGGCAAACAAGGATCTATACCTGGCTTCGGAAGCTCTGTAGGCTGCTTCCGACCTTTCGGCGCGTTTCCTGGCGGCCGCCTCCCTATCCACCTTGTACCCCACCAGTAGCGCTACCATCGTTATCAGGCCCATCTGGAGGAGAGATCCGATCCGCTCCTGTCCGCCTTCTAGAAACAGGAAGTTGTACATCGACAGAAGAGCCGCCCATACAGCTGTCGCCAGTGTGCCGTGTAACCCGAAGTTCAGTGCCGCGTAGATGAGGGGGATAGCGAACAGGGATTCTGGGACAAAGTAGAGGTAGACCAGAAGGCTCATGAGACCAGTGGTCTCCACTACTAGGTGGATGGCAGCTACTAGGAGCACCATGAACTGAACGATCCAAAAGGCCCTTTGGGCTATGGGAGGTCGAAACGCTTCGAAGTAAGGCAGGCGTGCAAAGACTATGTGCCCTTTGGATGAGCTGTCTTGCCGTTGTCGTTCACTACGGTTGTGAGTTACCGTCTTCTTCCTCCGGGAGGGAAAGGAACCCCCTCGAAACGGCGCGCATGACAGCTTCTGTGCGGGAGGTTGCCCCCAGTTTTTCGAATATGTGCCCCATATAGTCTTCCACAGTGCGGACACTGATATTGAGATTGCGAGCTATTTCCTTGTTCCGCATTCCCTTGGCAGCCAGCTTCAATACCTGACGCTCTCGTTCCGTGAGCTGCCCATGACCTTCATGCGGTGGTTTAGAGGCGTAGGAAAGGATCCTACGGATCTTGTAGCCTATAGCTTGGTCAAGTACCAGCTCCCCGCTGTGTACAGCGCGTACGGCTTCTACTAAGGTGTCCCCAGGGGCTGTTTTGAGCAGATAGCCAGATGCCCCGGCCTCCATGGCTGCCACCACGTAGTCATCGTCGTCGTAGGCGCTGAGTATCAAAATCTTGGTGTCTTTGGACAGCTTTCGGATTTCCCTGCTGGCCTCTATGCCGTTCATTTTTGGAAGACGGAGATCAAGTATGGCTATATCGGGCTTTACACGATGAGCCAGTTCCGCAGCGGCAAGACCATCAGAAGCCTCGGCGACCACGGAGAAGCCTGCCCGCTCAAGGATCTGCCGGGTACCTTCCCGTACCAGAGTGTGGTCTTCAGCGATAAGGATACTGATTCCCACAGCAGTGTCCCCATACAGATCTACATCCATTGTAACCTTTGCTCCGAGTTGGGGTAGAGGTGCAGGCCCGTGGCCCACCCGTGGATGTGTACCGTGTTTTTTCGGGTAGAGACCCCAGGCTAATCCAGATGTTTCAGGGCATCGATCTTAGCCACAATGGGATCGTAAGGAGGCACGATGTGGGCGAGAGTTCGGGGCGAGTAAGTAGGCGTTCTCTCCTTAAGTGGTTGGCTGCCGGCTTGGTAGGCAGTGGAGCGCTCCGGGTAGGTTTGCCGAATGTGTTGGGCACGGCTCTGGCGTCCCAGGAGTCGAGTTCCACGAGGCCCCGGGGTCAAGCCATGGTGTCATCACAACCTTGTTCTACCAGGTTGCGTCGCTGGGCTATGGTGATAGATCTGCGCCGCTGCGATGGCTGCCAAGGCGTGAACAAGCCGCCACAGTGTACTGAGGCGTGTATTCAGGGCCATTTTGTACCCGAACCCATGCAGTGGATCGAGGTGTACGAGCGGGAACTCCCAGGCGGAGGAACGCAGTTTGTTCCTACGCCCTGCCAGCAGTGTCAGAACCCTCCTTGCGTCAACGTGTGTCCCGTGGGGGCCACTTTCTCGACGCCGGAGGGGGTAGTACTCGTAGACCAGATGCGTTGCATCGGGTGCCGGATCTGCATGGAGGCGTGCCCCTATGACCGCAGGTTCTTCAACTGGGGGAATCCGCCCCAACCCCCGGAGGCCCTGTTCATGGAGTACGACCCGGAGCACCAATCACCTGCTATCCGTGGCACTGTCATGAAATGCGACTTCTGCCCGCATCTGGCAAGGTCAGGTCGCCTTCCGTACTGCGTTCAAGCTTGCCCCAATCGGGCCATCTACTACGGTGACCTAGAGGAGGATCTTGCCACCAATGGAACCGAAATAGTGAAACTCTCCCGTTTTCTATCTGAGAACAATACTTTCCGCCTCAAGGAGCACCTCGGAACGGAGCCGCGAGTGTACTACATACAGGGCCATGGAGAAACGGCAGGTAGGGATCCCAGCAGGACGGGCCGAAAGCCCACAGTTTGGCCATGGAAATCAGTCATACAGGGAGCCACTTCATGGAGGAGGTAAAGTTCTGGGAACATGAGCATCCACCTACGTTCTTTGAGGTGTGGCGGCAACGCCTCGAGGATCGCGTCCTAGCTCCCATGCTACGGACAAGCCCCCGTTACTACGTGTGGGTGATGGTCCTCTCCGCTGTAGTGGGATGGGGAGTCTATGCCTACAGCTACCAGCTGCGCTATGGGCTAATAGTTACAGGCATGCGGGACAGGATCTCATGGGGGGTCTATATTGCGAGCTTCGTTTTCTTCATAGGCATCAGTCATGCGGGAACGTTGCTGTCTGCCATCCTTCGGGTAACTAGGGCCAAGTGGCAAATGTCAGTGACGCGCATGGCGGAGTTCATCACTGTAGTGGCTCTCATGGTGGGAGCACTGTTCCCATTCATCGATATGGGTAGGCCTGACAGGATCCTCAACCTGATCGTCTATGGGCGCTGGCAGTCCCCCTTGGTGTGGGACATCATGGCCATCGCTACCTACCTCACGGGTTCGACCATTTACCTCTACCTACCCCTTGTGCCCGACTTTGCCCTATACAGGGATCGCCTGGGCCCATCGGCACCGCTTTGGCGCCGATGGCTCTATCCAGTGCTTGCATTAGGTTGGCGTGGTTTGCCGGAGCAGCGGCGTGCACTGGAGCGTGCCATGAACGTCATGATGGTGGTAATCATACCTGTCGCTGTCTCAGTACACACGGTAGTTTCGTGGATCTTTGCTATGACCCTGCGCGAACCCTTCAATAGCACTATCTTTGGGGCCTATTTCGTTGCGGGCGCCATCTTCTCGGGCATAGCCTCTATCATCGTGCTGATGGCTATACTGCGGAAGATCCTTCATCTGGAGGAATACATTACATACACTCAGTTCCGCAATCTCGGCTACCTACTCGCTGCTTTCACCCTAATCATGTCCTACATGAACCTCTCAGAGTACGTGACGACAGGCTATAAAATGGCGGAAGGTGCACCTTTCCACTTCACGCAGCTCATGGTGGGCCCCTTTGCTCCCCTCTTCTGGTTCTACACTCTTGGCGGCCTTGTGTTGCCGGGTCTGTTGATCCTCTTCCCGAAAACGCGAACTATCAATGGCATTACATTGGCCGCGCTCCTGGTGTTGGTGGCCATGTGGATAGAACGTTATTTGATAGTGGTCGCTGGCTTCCGAGTTCCTCTGATGCCCTATGACCCGGCTACTTACTTGCCCACTTGGGTTGAATGGTCCATACTGGCGGGTGCCTTTGCGCTTTTTGCCCTCATCATTTCCGTATTTGCAAAGCTGTTCCCTCTGGTTTCCATTTGGGAAGTGGTGGAGAGCAGAGGTCCGGAGCCCGAAGTTATGCCCCGGGCCCGGCCAATCACGGATTACCAGCCTCAGGAAGGTGGATCGTGAGACGCTTAGAGTTCGGATTCGCGGTAGTCGCGGCCCTAGCCCTCCTAATAACAACCACTGCCGGAATGGCTCTGGCTTCTGGCGAGCCCACCGCCATGAGCATCGGTGCGCCTGAAAGCGCCTGGCTCGGCCAGGAGGTTACACTGCAAGTCCTGTTAGTGGGGTCAGATGGACGCCCCGTACCGAACGCTGAGGTGCTCTTCGTTGCGCCGGCCAATTTCATGGGCGTATCAGCAGACGCCTTCCTGGGAAAGGCCACAACAGATAAGGAGGGCCTTGCAGTAATGCGGTTGCGAGTGACACAGGCAGGAAGGTTCACATTGCAGGCTGAGTTTCGAGGTGATGACCGCTTCGCTCCCAGTCAGGCCTCCACGGTGATTGCCGTGGAAGGGGATGCGCAGCTCTACGCCGAGGGAGCCGGTGTTCACCTCCCGGGCATCAATACGCCACCTCCCCTTGCCCCTTCCTTGTTTGCATCGCTGGGTCCAGCAGCAACTGTAGCAACCGGTCTTTGGCCTTCCTTGAGTGGTTGGCCCATCGCCTTGGTACTTCTCGTTGTGTGGGGGCTGTACGCTTTTGCTGTTGCGATGACCTTCAAGGTAGTTAGGTCTGGGGCCGCGGCCGAATGAGGGGAAGGGACATGAGAGCCTTAGCCATTCCCAGCTTCCTTGCTGTGGTGGTTGTTTCGCTGGCGACGTTGCTTCTCGCAATAGGGGCACGAAGTCCTTACACGCATGCCAACCTGTTGCCTGGTTACAACCCCAGTTATTCGCGCACCGAGCAGAGTTTGGTGGGGTCACCTCAACCTTTTAGGGGGGCAGTTCCGTCTGAATACAGTCCAGATCCGGTCCAGCGGGGCAGTGTGCTGTTCGTCGCTAGAGAATGCGCCTCGTGTCACGCGATAGATGGGCGTGGCGGCGTGATCGGCCCGCCCATAGTGGGAGCCGATGTCCAAATGTTAAAGGACAAGGTGTACAAAGGACCCGACGGCATGCCCGCGTACTCTCGAGAGGACCTGACAGATGATGAGCTTGGCTACATCGCGGCGTATTTAAAGGCAGTTAAAGAACGTGGCACAAATCCGTGATATGAGAGGTGAGAAATGGATACCAGGTTGCCTTTTGTACGGTCTCTGGTCGTCGTCCTTGCATTAGTCGGCGCTATGGTGACAGCTCTAGCCTGTGCCCCTCCTCCACCTCAGGCATCGCCTGCAGCCCAGCCGAGCCCGCCTCCGGCGGTGCAGCCGAGTGCCACCAGGCCACCGGCACCCACGCTACCCGCTGCCAGCCCCACAGCAGCGGCTCAAGCAGTGACAGTCAATGTGGTGGCCAGGGAAGCCGATAACGGCTTTGTTTTCGATGTCGATCAGCCTGCTGTGCCGTCGGGCAAGGTGAAGTTCGTTTTCAAGAACGCCGGAAAGATGACCCATGAATTGTTTGTATTTCCCCTCCAGGACATCTCGGGCGTTTTGGCCAAGATGAGGGCCGGCGAGAAGGTCGATGAGGAGAAGGAGATCAAGGGTGTTGCGGCGGCAGTGGAAGACGTTGACCCGGGCAAGACCGAGACTGTCGAAGCAGACCTCAAGCCAGGGTGGTACGAGCTGGCCTGTTTCGTTAAAAGCAAGAATCCTGACGGCACGACCTTCGTCCACTACGACAAAGGGCAGTTCTTTGACCTCGCTGTTACAGGGACGGGCGGACCATCGCCTCAGGTCAGCACTGCGGGCAACTCTGTGACAGTGGAGATGACAGGAGACGAAGCAGGATCTTGGCTCTTCGTGCCAGACCGCGTTGTGGTCAATGCCGGCCAGGTGACTTTTAAGGTCACCAATCACATGAAGGCAAAGCATGAATTTGTGGTCCACAAGATCGGAGATCTGGTAGAGTTCAAGCAGACGCTCCTGAAAGGTGCCCACGCCGAGGTGCACGAAGAGCTCGAACCGCTGGCAGCTCAGGAGTTGATCGAGGATCTGGATCCGGGCAAGACCGAAGAGAAGACAGTGCAGCTGTCACCGGGAGTATGGGTGGCTGCCTGCTATCTAGTTAGCCAAAATCCGGACGGCAGCTCCTTTATCCACAGCGACAGGGGCCAGCACATCACTTTCATCGTAAAGTAACAGTTCTATGCGAGGGGAAGGGCATGCCTTAGCCAGCATGCCCTTCCCCTATCCACACTTCCCCCCTACTGTCCCAAGGCATGCCCAACAGCTTTGGAAAGAGCGGCCTGCAGTGATGCGCGGCACCATCCACTGTCTCCCGAAGATTGACTGTGAGCCTTTCGCCAGCGTCGACAGCCATGACAGCAGGGGGGGCTCGGATACCTCCCATGACCCAGTTGAGCCCCCCGCAGGGAAGGTTCTCTAGGGTTCGCCCCCACACTTTAGGGAGAACCCTCGGGCACTACAGGCCACGCTTCCATCGCTAGCTAAGGTGCTGGCGCTCCAGATCAGGCTGAGGCGACCTGCCATCCTTGAGGGACTTGACACCAGATGTGGAAGTCGATATACTGGAGTAACTAAATTGACTTAATCAATAATTCGGTGGTCCCATTGCGTGGACGAGGTGAGGCAAAGTCTGTGGCAAGGGAAGAGGACCGGTCTTTGAGGGAGGAGCTGGATCGCCTCTTGAAGGAGGTCCGTTTTGGATCGATAACCCTGATCGTACAGGACGGCAGGGTCGTTCAGATAGATGTGACACATAAGCTGCGCTTTGACAAAAAGGTTGTTTCCGGGGAAGGCCTGTCGATAGGTCCCGGGTGACGTTCCCGGGCACAGGTGGCTGACCAGACAACTGGAGGCCGCGGAAGTCGTTTCCGCGGCCTCTTTGATTACATGGGAGGATGATGTGCCAGACCTGAATTTAGCAGTCTTTGGGGCGGTGACAGGGCTCTTAATAGGGTTGACCGGGGTGGGTGGTGGTGCCGTCCTGACACCCCTTTTGGTGCTGGTGGGTATCCGACCCTCCGTAGCGATAGGGACGGATCTAGCGTTTGCAGCAATTACGAAACTCGTCGGCACTATCGGCCACCTTCGTTCCGCCACTGTCGATCTGCATCTAACTTTGGCTCTAGCCTTGGGCAGTGTGCCTGCCTCCGTCTTGGGGAGCTTCGTAGCATCTTACCTGGCTGCGTCCTACGGGGAGGCTATCGTGAGGGAAGCCCTCGGAGCCATGTTGCTGCTGGCGGCGCTTTCGACATTGTTGAGGCTGCTAGGCGTCCACTGGGGCAGGCTCGCCCTTTCCATGACCTTTGCTCCTGCTCTGGGGGCCTTAGTCGGATTTCTTGTGGGCGCTACGTCAGTAGGGGCTGGGTCGCTGCTGATGGCCCTGCTCGCTTTGGTCTTTTCAGTGCCAGTGCGCAAGATGGTGGGCACGGATGTCGCTCATGGTGCCGTGTTGGCGGTAGCGGCAGCAGCTGCCCACGGGTGGATCGGCAACGTGGACGGGAAGCTTCTGGGCTCGCTCTTGGTAGGTGCAGTCCCAGGGGTCGTGTTGGGCACATGGCTGTGCGGGAGAATACCTGAACGCCCGCTACGGCTGGGTATAGCTTTGGCCCTGGCGCTGGCAGGGCTGCGCCTTGTCTAGTGGGGAGGGGAGAATTTGGCCGATCTGAAGCAGAGAGTTGTGGCGTACTTAGAGTCCCGCCGGGCGGATGAAATGGCGTCGATAATTCAGCGGCACGGCGGGGTGCCTTACGGTGTGCCATGTCTCAGGGAAGTGGTGGATCCTCAGGACCCAGCTGCGAGATTAACCGTTGATGCGATGTGCGCTGAAAGGACCCAGGTCGTCGTTTTCCTCACGGGCAAGGGCGTGGAAGCCACCATGGAGATAGCTCGAGCTCATAGATGCCTGGAGGAACTGCTCGGGGCGCTAACGCGCATGATGGTGGTGGTAAGGGGCCCCAAACCGCTTCGATCGCTCAGAAGGGTCGGTGTACCGGTCGCGCTGACGGCGCCGGCGCCTTTCACTAGCTACTCACTGCTTGAGGCTCTCAAGGCTCTGGATTTTCGGGGGAGAGCGGTGGTGGTCCAGGGCTACGGGGGTTCGCTGTCGCCTGATGTAGCGGGGGACCCAGCACCTATGGATGTTCTGTGCGACGGCCTTAGGGCAATGGGGGCTGAGGTAACTGTGGTGTTTCCCTACCGATGGGAATTGCCCGAGGAAGGGCGTCTAGCGGAGTTCGTTGAATCGCTGGAGGCAGGGAAGATTCACGCCGTAGCGGCTACGAATGCTCAGCAGATCCACCATCTCTTCACCTTTTGTCGATCTGTGGGATTCGAAGAAGTTCTGAGATCCGCTCTGGCGAAGGTTGTGGTGGCCTCGCAGGGGCCCATCTGCACCGAGGCTTGGAACAGGTATGGGGTCCGGGTGGACGTGGTTGCCAGACATGGGCACATGGGGGCTCTTGTTCTGGACATAGCCGAACATTTCGAGCGACTGCTTGAGCGGCCCGATGCGTCAGTAGAGGCATCGGGTTCCTCTGGCACAAAACGTATCCCAAATAGTTAACGGCTCATTTCGCGATAAGGAGCGGGATATGGACAAGGGATTTGTGATTTGGTTGACAGGA
Organism: Chloroflexota bacterium; assembly: GCA_034432775.1. Taxonomy (GTDB): domain Bacteria; phylum Chloroflexota; class Chloroflexia; order DAOUBH01; family DAOUBH01; genus DAOUBH01. The sequence continues at coordinate 10,570 of DAOUBH010000032.1, read as the reverse complement.
CTCTCCGGTGCCGGCAAGAGCACATTGGCGCAACGACTGCAGGCCGTTCTCAAGGCACGGTCTCTCAGGGTCGAGGTGCTAGATGGTGATGAGGTCCGGGAGAATCTCAGCAAAGGCCTTGGCTTCACCAAAGAGGACAGGGATACCAACATTCGCCGCATAGCCTACGTAGCTAGCCTCCTGGCGCGCAATGGCGTGGTTACCATCGTGGCCGCTATATCTCCCTACCGGGCTACCAGGGAGGAAGCCAGAAAGCGGATAGGCAACTTCGTGGAAGTTTACGTGAAATGCCCTCTGCCCGAGCTTGTGCGTCGAGATGTAAAGGGACTGTATGCCAAGGCCATACGGGGCGAGATATCAAACTTTACTGGGATCTCCGATCCTTACGAGGAGCCGGAAAATCCTGAGGTCGTTGTCGATACCTTTCTACTCACACCCGAAGAGGCTGTAAAGGCAATAACCAGATATCTCGAGCATGTAGGCTATTTGCCCCCTGTAGATGGCCTCATTGCGCCGTACGGGGGCAGGTTGGTCGACAGATTCGCTGACCCTGAAACTAGGGAGGAGCTGAGGAAGAGGCTTGCCGACGCCCCGCGGGTTGTCTTGAGCAGGTACAGCCTAGCGAATCTTGAGCTCATAGGGGTGGGTGCTTTGAGTCCCCTGGAGGGATTCATGGACAGCAACGAGTACAGGGCTGTGGTAGAGGGCATGCGGCTTCCGACCGGGCTCCCTTGGACGATCCCGGTGGTGCTCCCTGTCTCCCCTGGGGAAGCAGCAACTTTGGAAGAAGGCATCGATGTGGCTTTAGTCGATGAGCGTGGGCGAATTGTAGGCTCTCTGAGGGTGTCGGAGGTTTTCGAGAGGGATATGGAGCGGGAGCTCCATGCGGTATACCGAACCACAGATCCTAGCCATCCCGGGGTAGCGAAGGTTCTAGCGCAAGGCTCCCTTCTATTGGCAGGAACGGTAACGCTACTGGAACATCCTTGGTCGGCTCCACCTGCGGTGGCAGCTGGGCTTGCTGACTTCACCCTTTCGCCAAGGGAGGTGCGCAAAGCCTTCGCAGATCGAGGCTGGCGCACGGTGGTAGGCTTCCAGACCCGCAATCCGGTGCATCGGGCACATGAGTACATCCAGAAATGTGCCCTTGAAACATGCGACGGCCTTCTACTCCATCCGTTGGTAGGCGACACCAAAGAGGACGATATACCTGCGGATGTCAGGCTGAAGTGCTATCTCGAGTTGGTGGAACACTACTACCCCGCGGAGAGGATACTCCTATCTCTTCTGCCGGCGAACATGCATTATGCCGGTCCTCGCGAGGCAGTGCATCATGCTATTATCCGCCGCAACTTCGGGTGCACCCATTTCATTGTGGGCCGCGACCATGCGGGCGTCGCCAACTTTTATGGCCCTTACGAGGCTCACGAAATCTTCAGGCGTTTTGGTCCCCAAGAGCTGGGGATAACGCCTCTCTTCTTTGAGGATGCGTTCTATTGCAGCGTGTGCGATGGAATGGCAACCAGCAAGACGTGTCCTCACGGCGACGAACAGCGCGTGTCACTAAGTGGTTCAAAGGTGCGGAGCATGCTGCGCCAAGGCCACAGACTGCCTCCGGAGGTCACGCGGCCGGAAGTTGCGGAAGTCTTGATATCCGCGTTGTCGCCGATGTTCAACCAGCAGTCGGTGCCTGCTGCTATCCAAGCTCAGGAGGAACGCGATGTGCACTAACTGTGGGTGCCAGGTAAGCCAAGAAACAATCCCGGCTGTGGCCACTGCAAGACGGCCAGAGCCTGACTGGGACCTTGTGTTCAAGCGTAACAGCATAGAGAGACTTAAGCATCAGAAGCCACCCCTGAGCATCAGGGATGAGCTCCCGCTATTTATCTCGAAGGGCTACGAGGCTGTGCCGGAGGAGGACATTGTCCTCCTCAACTGGTGGGGCATCACCCATGACAAACCTAAAGTAGGTACCTTCATGATTCGCATCAAGGTACCAGGAGGCAAGATAACGGCTACGCAGTTTCGGGCCATTGGTTTCATAGCCGAGCGTTACGGGCGCAACTACTGTGAACTTACTACTAGGCAGGGTCTTCAGCTCCACTGGGTCCCTCTAGAAAAGTTACCGGAGGTGTTGGAAGCCGTCGAGAATACTGGCCTCACCACTGTAGGTGGAGAGGGCGACACTGTCCGCAACATTACGTCTTGCCCTATGGCAGGCATCCTGCCTGATGAGCCCTTCGATGTAACCCCTATCGTGTCGGCGGCAGCCAAGTTTTTCTGGGGCAACCCGGACTATTCCAATCTCCCCCGCAAGCACAAATACACTATCACCGCATGTCCGGCCCAGTGTAGTGCACCCGAAATCCATGATGTCACCCTCATAGGTCTGGTGCAGGATGGTGACAAGGGTTTTGCGGTCCGAGTTGGAGGTGGTCTGTCTAGCACTCCCCGACTGTCGCGGGATCTGGGAGTGTTTGTTCCCGTTGGAGAAGCCCTGGAGGTATTGCGGGCCATCACCGACGTGTGGCAGCAGGATCTACGATATCGGGTCAGCCGTGCGAAGGCCAGGATCAAGTTTATGGTAGATGACCTTGGCCCCCAAGGCTTCCGGGCTTTGTTAGAAGATAGGCTTGGGCGCCGTTTAAGGGATGGGGCAGCACCTTCTCCCATAGGTAGCTCGGAGCACCTGGGGATCATGAGGCAGAAACAGGCTGACCTGGTAGCGGTGGGAGTCCCGGTTCCCGCAGGCCAACTTACAGGTCAGCAAATGCGTCAGATAGCAGACGTAGTGGAAGCGGTAGGGGCAGATATTCGCCTTACTCGTCAGCAGAACATTATCGTGGCCAATGTGCCGGAAGGTGAAGTTACCAAGGTGCTGGGTGGCTTACAGGCTGCGGGGTTGCCTCTGGGCTTGAAATCCCTCTTTGGAACGTCGGTCGCATGCACCAGCCACCGCTTCTGCAACTACTCGGTAGCAGAGACCAAAGAAAAGCTGAAAGAGATAGTCGCCGGTCTAGAAGCAAAATTTGGGCCTTCAGCAGCCGGCCTCCGCATATACTTGGATGGATGCCCCCACGCTTGCGCCCACCACTGGGTTGGCGACATCGGGCTGCAGGGCACCACAGCCCCGAGTCCTCTGGGGGCAGGAAAGGTCGAAGCTTATGATGTCACCCTTAGGGGAGGACTTGGACCTGATGCAGCTATAGGCAAGCCGCTTCTAAGGCGTATCCCCTCCGATCAGATCCTTGAGGTCCTCTCTAGGCTCGTAGGAGCGTGGCTGGCGGAGAGGTCCTCGGTTAGCGAGAGCTTGTCCTTCAGAGATTTCTGTCGCCGGCATTCCGACGACGAACTGGCTACCATTGCCCGTGGTAGGGAAATTTCCGTAGCGGCGACAGACCGCAGATCGGCTGTTCTACGCGTTCCGGGACCCCTTCTTGCCCACACAGATGGGATGGATCAGCTGGAGGTGCAAGAGGGCAGTCTGCGCAGTGCCCTGATGGAGGTCGCCCGCAGGTATCCGAAGCTGGCAGGCATCCTGTTCTCGGAAAACGGTGACCTTAACCATAGCCTCTTCCACCTATACGTGAACGGCGAGGATATCCGGGAGCTGCAGGGTATGGACACCCAGCTTAGAGCCGGCGACGAGATCACCATAATAATGGCCATGGCAGGAGGTTGACATGCTTTCTCGGCAGGTCCACAGCGAGGATGCCCACAGGATCCGATTCGATGACTTGGAGATAGGGGAAATAGCACTGGAGCTCGACGACAAGGAGCCCGAGGACGTTATCCTCTGGGCCCTGGAGACTTTTGGCTCCAGGGCGGCGATTGTAACTGCCCTTCAGGCAGAGGGCATGGTAGTGCTGGATATCGCCTATCGCATCATGCCGGACGTCCAAGTGGTCACGGTCGATACGGGACGCCTGCCCAAGGAGAGCCTGGACTTCCTGCAGGAGGTGAGGGGGAGGTATCCGTTAGCCCGATTTAAGGTCGTCCAACCCGACGTCAGAGAAGTAGAAGTGATGGTTAGGCGGCATGGGGAGGACCTGTTCTATCGATCGGTGCCTCTGCGGCTTCTATGTTGCCAAGTTCGCAAGGTTCGGCCTCTAGCGCGACTACTCCAGGACCTGGATGCCTGGTTCACTGGCTTACGGAGGGAGCAATGGGCTTCAAGGGCCGCAATCCGTAAGGTTGAGTTGGACCACGACCATGGCGGTATCGTCAAAATCAATCCCCTGGCCGACTGGACCAAAGAGGAAGTGTGGGAGTACTTGCGCAGTCATGATGTACCTGTGCATCCCCTGTACGCCCGGGGTTACACCAGTATAGGTTGCCAGCCCTGCACCCGTCCCATAGTCGCTGGTGAGGACGATAGGGCAGGTCGCTGGTGGTGGGAACGGGATGCTCCCAAGGAGTGTGGAATACACTGCCCCATCGAAACGGGTGGTTTCGAGCACGAAGCGGAGGCTATTCTGTCCGAAGTCGGCGAGGCGGCGGGGTAGTGAGCAGCGGTAGCCTATTTCCGTTGAACGACGAACAGAGGCAAATACTGGAAGCTGAAGTGGATAGCCTGTTGGGCCTGCTTCCTGAAGAGCTGAGGCTAGAATTCGCTGCCCTGCAGGAAGGCATAAGAAGGGGGATCCTTTCGGTTGAGCAGATGCCCGCTTTAGAGCGCCTGCTGGCATGGACGCTGCATACCGGCCGAGCACGGCGTGAATACTCCCCGACAGGTGAAAGGATGCTAGTGGATATCTACTGGCGAACACCATCGGGCAAGGAGACGGCTCGGCAGATCGATGGCCTGAACGCTGCCCTGCGTGCCCTAAAGGGTCGCCGACTGTTGGGCATCCACGTGTCTGCTCAGGAAGTGCGGGTGGCCCGTGTCGTCTTGGAGGCTGAGGGGCTGACTGTTTCGCTAAGTTTCGAACCGCCTCACGTAGAGTTGGAGAGTCTTTCCTTAGCCTGAGGTGATGCCACTACAGGGGCGACTCCCCGCAGGTCTGCGGGACCCCGCTGTCGCCTCGGGCAGCTGTCTGCCGTCAGTAGCCGCACAAATGGACGTCGGGCTGCGGTCCTCGAAGGTCCATTGGACAAAGATTACAAGTGCGGCCGCAGACGGGCTTGGGAGGCCGATGCCTACCCGCCACTACGATAAGTAAACGTCTCCCAGCTATGGGGCTGGCAGGGAGAGTGCCATGGGCAGCCCACAGGCCTCACGGGTGGGCCCGGGACCGGGTGCGGCCTTCTGGTGATCCCTGTCCTTATGCCTAGGCCGGGTCTGCTAAGCTGAACCTCGCTCCACTGAGAATACAGACGACTTCCCACCGCGACGCTGGGGCTGTCGTTTCAATCTAGCATGGCAGGGGTGCCTACCGTCCCCGTTGCTTGGGCTTCGGCTGTACTGGCCACGGCACGCGGTTCGGATAGAGGAAGTTATCCCTCCGCTGTGTCGTTCCCGCCTTCTCACGCTTGCTACCCGGTGCGTTTTCGTGGCCGTGCCGTAGGGAATTCCTCATTTCCTCCCCCCAAACCCATGGGGTGGTTTCTTTCACCTAATCTCGTGCCAGGCTTCGGAGCGGCCCATATCAGTGTCTTGGCGGGAGGTATCTGTTAGCCGTGAAGACTTTAAACGGGCTGGGTTTCCCTACTGGATGCTTGGATTTGGATCCTTTGGGAGACGTTGGAATAACAAGAAGCAGCCGACGAGATTGGCGGGAGGTCGGCCCCTTGCGCTGGCGGGGCTTGGCCGACGTCACCGCGGGCGTTATGCCTCGGGAAGCTTCGCCCGCATTGGCCAATCAGGCTGTAAGTATCCTTGACACAGCGTGTCCACGGGTGCTAAAATCTTTGGCAGAATTTTTGACGTATCATTGACCTTCGACTATTGCCGGCGCTTTTAGGTTCCGGTGTTCTAAGGCCCCCCAGCCAGACCCGGCGGCGAAGCGAGAATCGCTGTAAAAAGGGTGTATTGCGCCTACATTTCAAAAGTTTCGTGCGGTTTCTAGCAACCTGTGGCAGAGTTAAAGTCTCAATGAGGTGGACACTTTGAAGGTGCAAGGGGGTTCAGCTCTTTTTCGGTCTGCGTTGAGGCTTGTCGGTTTGGGACTGGTTGTCTCCATCGGTTCGGCCTGTGTTCCTTCGGAGCCGCAGAACTGGTTTGTGGTCAGCGGGGACAACGCGGCCAGGCTGAAGGATCTGACGATGCTGATCCTATATTTGGCTGCCGTGGTCTTCGTCGTGGTAGAGGGTGCCCTCATCTATGCTATTCTGCGGTTTCGTCGGCGAAGGGCAGCTGGTGAGCTGCCGCCCCAGATCCATGGCAACAGTCGTCTGGAGATTGCCTGGACCATAGCTCCTGCTATAATTCTGATCTTCGTAGCTGTACCCACCATTCAGACCCTCTTCCATCTGGCCACGCCGCCGACCGACAAGGGGGAACCTTTTCATGTTAAGGTGATAGGCCATCAGTGGTGGTGGGAGTTCCAATATCCCGACCTGGGGATCACTACTGCCAACGAGCTTCATATACCTGTTGGGCGGACCGTAGTGGCCGATCTTGAGACTGCCGATGTTATCCACAGTTTCTGGGTGCCCAGGCTTGCGGGGAAGACCGACCTGGTACCAAACCATCCTAACCGTATGTGGTTCGATGCCAATGAGCCAGGCATATATTACGGGCAGTGCGCCGAGTTCTGCGGTGTTCAGCATGCTCAGATGCGGTTTAGGGTAGTGGCTCAGTCGGCCGCCGAGTTCGATGCGTGGGTCCAGCAGCAGAAGAGGCCGCCAGAGCCACCTAGCTCTGACCTTGCCAAGCAGGGGGAAGAGCTCTTCATGGGCAAGGCGGCGTGCTTTTCTTGTCATACCGTTGACGGCACCAAGGCGCAGGGCAAGGTAGGCCCCAATCTGACCCATATTGGCAGTAGGCTTACCCTTGCTGCGGGGGTACTGGACAATACACCCACGGAGCTGGCCAGATGGATCAGTGGACCGCAGACCGTCAAGCCGGGGAGCAAGATGGTCGTCCCGGCGCTGACTCAGGATGAGATCCAAGCCCTGGTGGCCTATCTTGAAGGTCTTAAGTAGCGGGTTGAACATGAGAATCAACTTGTAGCAATGTTTCCGGGGAGGTAGCGATATGGCAACGGCGGACAGGGCAATCAGGGGAGTAGCTCCCAGGCCCAGCGCGTTAGAGTATCTGTGGTCCTGGGTGACTACGGTGGACCACAAACGCATAGGGATCATGTATGGTGTGTCGGCCTTTATGTTTTTCCTTTTAGGAGGTCTGGAAGCTCTTCTGATACGCATCCAGTTGGCACGCCCGAACGGCACCTTCCTTTCGCCGGAAGCCTACAACCAGCTGTTCACCATGCATGGAACTACCATGATATTCCAGGTGGTGATGCCTCTCAGCGCTGCCTTCTTCAACCTGGTGGTTCCGCTTCAGATCGGGGCCAGGGATGTGGCATTTCCCAGGCTTAATGCTTTCAGTTTCTGGACCTTCCTCTTCGGCTCGATCCTCCTGAATCTCGGTTGGTTCTGGGGCCAGGCTCCCGATGCAGGCTGGTTTGCCTACGCAAACCTTACTAGCCGACAGTACAGCCCTGGCCTGGGCATGGATTTCTGGGTAATGGGCCTTACGGTTCTGGGCACCTCGTCCATGGCATCGGCTTTCAACTTTCTGGTGACCATTATCACCATGAGGGCGCCCGGCATGTCGTTGATGCGGATGCCGGTTTTCACGTGGATGACCACGGTGGTGTCCTTCCTGATAATCTTTTCCTTTCCTCCTATAACTGTAGCGGTCATTGAGCTGATGTTTGACCGTCTTTTCGGCACTAACTTCTTCAACCCAGCCGCGGGGGGTCAGCCAATCCTATGGCAGCACCTCTTCTGGATCTTCGGCCATCCCGAGGTATACATCCTTATATTGCCCGCCATGGGCGTAGTATCGGAGGTGATTCCCACCTTCTCACGGAAGCCTCTCTTCGGTTACCCCTTCGTGGTCTTCTCTGGGATATTCATAGGCTTTCTGGGATGGGGTGTGTGGGCACACCACATGTTCGCGGTAGGTATGGGCCCCATAGCCAATTCGGTCTTCGCCCTGTCCACCATGTTGATCGCCATCCCTACGGGGGTAAAGATCTTCAACTGGCTGGGCACCCTTTGGAAGGGTCAGCTCGACATGAAGTCTCCCCTGTATTTCGCCCTGGGCATGATTGCCCTTTTCATCATCGGCGGGCTGTCGGGAGTTATGCACTCATCCGCTCCCAGCGACTACCAACAGACCGACACCTACTTTGTAGTGGCCCACTTTCACTATGTTCTCTTCGGAGGATCGATATTTGGTCTCTTTGCCGGCATCTACTACTGGTGGCCCAAGTACACTGGTCGCCTTCTGAATGAGGCTTTGGGCAAGCTTCATTTTGGGCTGATGTTTATCGGCATGAACCTGGCTTTTGGTCCCATGCACATCCTGGGCATCAGCGGCATGCCGAGACGCACCTACACGTACCCTCCCGGAATGGGTTGGGAATTCTGGAACCTTGTAGTCACCATCGGGACCTTCGTCATTGCCCTGTCCATCCTGGTGTTTATTTACAATGCCCTTAGGAGCTTTACGCACGGAGATGTTGCCGGGAACGACCCTTGGGATGGCCGTACCTTGGAGTGGACCATCCCGTCCCCTCCGCCGGAGTATAACTTTGCTGTCATACCTACCGTGATTGGACGTGATAGCTTCTGGCTTGAGAAGTACGGGCATTCAGGCCACACCGCTGCTGCAAGGGAGAATCCGGGCCACAGTGGCGGGCATGACGATGCCCACGAACACATCCACATGCCCAAGCCTTCGTACTATCCGATCGTCTTCGCCTTGGGCCTGACGGTGGCTTTGGGCGCCCTCATCTTCTACGAGTGGCCTGTGGTAGCCCTTGGTGTACTGATAACTTTCCTTGGCGTTTACGGATGGGCCTTCGAACCGGGTTCTTGAACTTAGGAGGAGCGAGTTGAGCGAAGCGACTTTGTCACATGGCGTTGCTACCCCGGCTGCGGGGTCGGTAGACCACCGCAAGCTGCTGATGTGGCTCTTTCTGGGGTCGGAGTGTCTATTTTTCGGATCTCTGATAGCTACGTACCAGGTATACCGCGGGCAAAGTCTGGTGGGGCCTTATCCCCACGATGTGTTTAACATCCCATATACGTCCGTAAGCGCCTTCGTGCTGCTTATGAGCAGTCTTACTATGGCCTTGGCTGTCAACAGTATGAGGCTGAAGAACCTCCCTGCAGCTCGGATATGGCTGATCGCAACTGCGCTTCTCGGATGCATATTTATAGGCGGTCAGGTTTTCGAATTCACGATATTCGTAGAGAAGGGACTTACTCTGGGCGTCAATCTCTTTGGCACTACCTTCTTTGTGCTGACAGGATTTCACGGGGCCCATGTCACCGTGGGCATACTGATCTTGCTTTCCTTGGTGGCAACTTCACTGCTTGGGAAGCTGGGTGTAGAGCGTGCTACTACTGTAGAGATCGCCGGTCTTTATTGGCACTTTGTAGACATCGTCTGGATAGTGATCTTCACTGTTGTATATCTTATGCCTTATTGAATGGGTGGGGAGGGTCTGCCCGATGTCCGACGAAACCTTGGAGGCGAGAGTGACCGAGCAGGTCGATGAGGTAGCATCAGTGGCACAGCCCGAGGTCAGAGAGCTGCACGACCTCACCGTCACGTACATTAAGGTCGCTGTGGTGCTGGCCATCGTCACACTGATCGAAGTGGCCGTATATTACGTGGCCCTGCAGCGAGGCGTCACGATAACTGTGCTGCTGGCCCTCTCGGCGGCCAAGTTCTCTCTGGTGGTACTCTACTTCATGCATTTAAAGTTCGAAAACCGCCTGCTTTCATGGGTCTTCAGCGGCCCACTCTTGTTGGGTGCTGTGGTGGTGCTAGCCCTTATGGCGCTTTTCGGGGTGTTAGTGTTCTGAGCCATGTGGTTCGAAGGAATGTACCTTAGATGGAGCGGGAACCCCATAATTATTGCTCAGATAGTGGTGCTTCTCGGGCTGTATTTTGCCTACCTGGGCCCCATCCGCCGGCGACTGGCGCCCAGGGAGATGGACTGGGTCTACTCCATAGAGCGATGGAGGGTGGCGGCCTTCGTGATCGGAGTGATGCTGCTGGCTTTTTCTGAATTTTCACCCTTCTACGACCTTGCCAACCGCTACTCCTTTGCCGTTCACATGGTGAGGGTGCTTCTGCTAACGGAGTTGATTCCGGTGCTTATCCTCCTCGGTACGCCGGCATGGATGTTGAGACATCTCCTTGGGAGCATTCGGGACCGCTTGGCGTGGTTGCCTTTGTCCAGCGTTGGAAGAGCTCTCGTGCACCCGTTGGTGGCCTTCGCCCTCTTCAACGAAGGGCTGGTCCTCTGGCACATCCCACAGTATGCCCAGCTATGCACGGTAGATCCGCCGCTTTATGGCGAACTTTGGCACACATGGCAGGAGATTACCTTCTTTGGGACAGCTCTCCTGGTGTGGATGTCGGTGGTGGGGCCACTTCATGAGT
>DAOUBH010000031.1:0-109028 GCA_034432775.1 Chloroflexota bacterium | reverse complement strand
ACGTCGTCTTCCCATGATCTACATGCCCTATCGTCCCTACATTCACATGCGGCTTCACCCGCTCAAATCTCTTCTTCGCCACCTCTATACCTCCATACTCTTTGCCCAGTGATTCTTATGCCTTTGCCTTGGCCAGCAACTCCTCAGCCAACGACTGAGGTAAAGGTTCATAGTGATCGAATTCCATGGAGTACACCCCACGGCCCTGGGTCATGGACCTCAGGTCAGTGGCATATCCAAACATCTCCGCCAGGGGCACCATGGCACGAATGATCTGGATACCATCCATCGTATCCATACCTACGATATGGGCCCTTCGGGAGTTGAGATCACCCAATACATCCCCCAGAAACTCCTCGGGAACAGTCACTTCCACTGACATGATAGGTTCCAGGATTATCGGGTCTCCCTTAAGCACTCCCTGCTTAAGCGCCATGGACGCAGCTATCTTAAAGGCCATTTCGGAAGAGTCGACCTCGTGATACGACCCATCGAACAGAATCGCCCGCAGATCGATGACCTCGTAACCGGCCACAACTCCTGTTTCCATGGCCTCCCGAATCCCGGCTTCCACCGCGGGAATGAACTCCTTCGGGATCACCCCGCCCACGATCTTATTGACGAACTCGAAACCACTGCCTCTGGGCAGGGGCTCGAGCCGCAACCACACGTGACCATACTGGCCGCGACCGCCCGTCTGGCGAATGAAGCGTCCCTCAACCTCCACAGGCTTTCTGATAGTTTCACGATACGCCACCTGAGGCCTACCCACCTTGGCATGGACTTTATATTCGCGGAGCATGCGATCGACCAAGACTTCCAGGTGCAGCTCACCCATACCTGCGATAATGGTTTGGCCTGTCTCCTCGTCTGTGCGGACACGGAAGGTCGGATCCTCTTCCGCCAGACGCTGCAAGGCCACACCCATGCGATCCTGGTCAGCCTTAGTTTTTGGTTCCAAGGCAACCCATATCACAGGTTCTGGGAACTTTATCGATTCCAGAACTACTGGATAGTTCGGGTCGCACAGGGTATCCCCAGTGTATGCGCTGCGAAGACCCACAATGGCCGCAATATCCCCAGCGTAAACGGCGTCCTTGATCTCCTCCCGGTGGTTGGCATGCATCCTAACGATACGTCCGGCCCTCTCCTTCTGGTTGCGAGTGGAATTGAGTACAACGGTGCCAGGAGTCAGAACTCCAGAATAAACACGGATGTAGGCAAGCTTGCCTATAAAGGGATCTGCCACTATCTTGAAGGCGAGGGCGGAGAAAGGTTCGTCGTCGGCAGCCAGACGCCGCACTTCATCTCCCGTCCGCGGATCGACACCTCTGACAGGTGGAATGTCAACGGGCGACGGCAGGTAGGCCACGATGGCGTCCAACAGAGGCTGTACGCCCTTGTTACGCAGGGCAGCCCCACACAACACGGGGACAAGCTTCCCCGAAATGGTAGCTCTGCGAAGGGCCTGCCTCAGATCATCCCGGGATATCTCGGCCCCCTCTAGATACTTCTCGAGCAGGAGCTCATCGGTCTCAACTATCTTCTCGATCATCTCTTCCCGCTTAGAAGCCGCCACCTCGGCAAGTTCGGCCGGAATGGCAGTTTCCTCCATACGGGTGCCGAGATCGTCAGTGTAAATGATGGCCTCGTAATCGATAAGGTCGATTACACCTCTAAAACTGTCCTCTACCCCTATCGGCAGCTGAACAGCGACAGCATTTGCCCTGAGCCTCCTGCGGATCGACTCTAGGGTACGCTCAAAGTCAGCACCCACCCTATCCATCTTGTTCACAAAGCAGATTCTGGGGACATGGTACTTGTCAGCTTGGCGCCAAACCGTCTCAGACTGGGGTTGTACCCCCGCGACAGCATCCAACACAACTACTCCCCCATCCAAAACCCTTAAGGATCTCTCAACCTCCACGGTAAAGTCCACGTGCCCGGGAGTATCGATGATGTTGATGCGATGGTCCTGCCAGAAACATGTAGTTGCCGCCGCAGTGATAGTTATACCCCGTTCGCGCTCCTGTTCCATCCAGTCCATGGTGGCTGCACCCTCGTGCACCTCGCCCATCCGGTGCACCCGCCCTGTGTAGAACAGAATGCGCTCGGTTATGGTAGTCTTTCCCGCATCTATGTGCGCAATAATTCCAATGTTTCGAGTTCGATCTATGGGTATATCTCTCGGCACTGTAGCAATTACCACCTGTAATGGGCAAAGGCCCTGTTCGCCTCTGCCATCTTGTGAGTGTCTTCCCGACGTTTAATGGTTGCTCCAACGCCGTTGGCTGCATCAACTATTTCAGCGGCGAGCTTCTCGGCCATAGAGTGCCCACTCCTGGCCCTTGCTGACTGTATGAGCCAACGCATGGCCAACGATAGACGCCGCTCAGGTTTTATCTCGACAGGCACTTGGTATGTAGCACCCCCCACCCGACGAGGCTTGACCTCAAGAACCGGGGTCGCGTTCCGAATGGCCTGCTCGAAGACCTCCAGAGGATCCCGGTGGACCTGTCGGGCCACTCTGTCAAAAGCCTCGTACACTATTCGCTCGGCCAAACGCTTCTTACCATTACGCATTACTTTGTTGATGAAACGGGCAATCATGACGTTACCGTACTTGGGATCGGGCATGATTATCCGCTCCGTCGGACGTGGTCGCCTGGGCATTCTTTCCTCCTACGACTTCTTGGCCTTGGGTGCCTTAGCGCCGTACTTGGAGCGGCCCTGCTTGCGGTCCTTGACGCCTTGAGCGTCAAGGGTGCCCCGTATGATGTGGTAGCGCACACCGGGCAAGTCCTTTACCCTGCCTCCACGGATGAGCACAACGGAGTGCTCCTGCAGGTTGTGGCCTTCACCCGGTATGTAGGCCGTCACCTCGATACCATTAGTAAGCCGAACTCTGGCAATCTTCCTTAGCGCCGAGTTAGGCTTCTTGGGAGTCATGGTACGCACCTGGGTGCATACCCCCCTCTTCTGAGGCGCACCTTCAGACCGCACCAGCCTGCGCTTCAAAGCGTTGTAATAGTAGCGCAAAGCAGGAGCCTTAGTCTTTTTGATCACCTTACTGCGGCCCTTTCGGACCAGCTGGTTTACGGTAGGCAAATCGACACCTCTTACCTAATTGCAAATAAGCCTGGAAACTGCTTCAAGCCCCAGAGTAAAAGCCCCAAAGACGTCAGAAGCTCCTGTGTCGGAGCTTCCGGGCTTCTCTAGACACACCAAGTTTAAAGTATAGCAGCACCCCATGTCCTTGTCAAACTACAAACATGGCCGAATAGCAGAACGTAAGAAATCCTTGAGCACACGGTGGCGAAAGGCAGCGAACCGATGATGCAACAGCTCGTGCTTATGGGAGTTGCAGTTTTAACTGGACCGCGAGCCTAAAGCTACTCTGATGGCCTCAAAGGGGCGACTGCCCTTCGAAGTTGGGCTTGCGCTTTTCCTTGAACGCTTGGATACCCTCCTTAACGTCAGGGCCTGAAAAACCAAGGAACTCCAAGGTCAACGATGTGTCGAAGATAGGACCTGCCAACCTCAGCCAGTCGTTAAGAGCATACTTTGTCCATCTTATCGCCGTGGGGGAACTTTCCGCCAGCTCGTTGGCTATCTTGAGTGCCTCGGAATACACCTGATCGTCATCGACGCACAGGGAGACCAGCCCGATGCGTTCGGCCTCCTCGCCCCTGATCTCCTTGCAGAGGAGCAGGTAGTACTTAGCTCGGGCCATTCCGCACAGTAGTGGCCAAATTATGGCAGCGTGGTCTCCAGCGGCAACTCCGATCCGTGTGTGGCCATCGATAAGCCTGGCCGACCTGCCCGCCACAGAGATGTCGGCCAGCAGGGCTATGGCGAGACCTGCACCGACTGCAGGACCATGTATTGCGGACACAATGGGTTTGGAGCAGTTGATGATGTTGTAGACCAGGTCCCGAGCTTCCTTCCAGACGGTTACCCGCGTCGTCCAATCAGTTGCTACCTGCTCCACCATTTCGATATCGCCGCCGGCCGAGAAGGCTCTGTCGCCTGCCCCACGCACCAGAACCGCTGCCACCCGTGGGTCGGAATCTATGTACCTCCAGACTTCAACTAGCTCGCGGTGCATGACTCTATCGGTAGCATTGAGCCGTTCCGGCCTATCCATCACTACCTCGAGAACCGCCTGGGCCGGCCAAGAGAACCTGAGCCGTTGGAAGCGGTCGAACCAGTCGTGTTGCTCCATCTACCACCTCACCAGCTTCGAGCTCTAAGTATACAGCCCATGGCGTGCCTAAGCTACCTTCCCGTGGGCACCGGCCCTGACAGGCACTTGACGTGGAAAGGCTAACTCCAGGAGCCACAGGCTGTGATCTCTCACTAGATGCCGCTAACTACCTGCTGCGGAACGCTCCTCACCGCCCACTAGGCTCAGCGCGGCCTCCCTGCGGGCCTTAGCCTCCAGCTGGGCAATGAAGCCGGAACCAGCCGGGATAAGCTTGCCTATGATGACGTTTTCCTTCAGGCCGCGCAGATAGTCGATGGCCCCGTTCACAGCTGCCTCGGTCAGGACACGCGTTGTCTCTTGGAACGAGGCCGCTGACAGGAAGCTCTCTGTCTTGAGAGCCGCCTTAGTTATCCCAAGCAGCTCCAGCCGTGCTGTCGCTGGCCGACCTCCTTGGGCAAGAATGCGAGTATTTACCTCCTCAAAGGCGAAGCGGTCCATCAGCTCTCCCGGCAAGAGGTCCGTGTCACCTGGATCCTCCACCACGACCTTCCGAAGCATCTGCCGGACAATTATCTCGATGTGTTTGTCGTTAGTATTCACACCTTGGGACCTATACACCTTCTGGACCTCGTCGACCAGATAGCGCTGGACAGCTTCTGTGCCCTGCACCTGTAGTATGTCGTGAGGGTCGAGGGAGCCTTCTGTAAGCTGGTATCCAGCATATACGCGATCACCAGTCTCGACCCTGAGCCTGGCAGTCGCCGGGACCTGGTAAACGTGTTCCTCTGTTTCCTCGGCTGTGACCGTTACCTTGCCGGGAGCCAGAGATACAGTTCCATCCATGTGAGCCACGATCCCGCCCTCGTCGGTTTCCAATAGCGGACGCGCTATTACGTCACCACGGCGTACACTACTACCCTCTGACACAAGCAGTTCGTACCCGGGCGGGATGTCGTACTCATCGAAATAAACTACCGGGGAAGTCACCGTAATCTTGTAAATGTCTCCTTCTCTCTTTACGTCTACGATGCCTTCTGTCAGGCTCATGAGGGCCTTGCCCTTAGGCACGCGAGCCTCGAACAGCTCTTCCACTCGAGGGAGACCCTGGGTGATATCCTCGGCCGCTACACCCCCCGTGTGGAACGTTCTCATCGTAAGCTGTGTCCCCGGCTCTCCAATGCTCTGGGCAGCAATGATGCCCACGGCCTCACCGAGATCGACCATTTGGGCCACGGCCAAATTGCGGCCATAGCACATACGGCACACCCCATACCTGGCTTCGCAGGCCATGGGGGAGCGCACCCGCACCCTGTCGATGCCAGCATCGACGATCCGCTTCGCCTGTGCATCGCTGATCTCCTCGTTGCGACGCACGATGACCTCGCCCGTATGTGGATCTACAACGTCCACAGCCGCGACCCGACCCTGGACCCGGTTCCTGAGAGGCTCAGCCATCTCCCCGGCATCGGTGGCCGACATCCAGATGCCTCCTGTGGTACCGCAATCATCGACCGTGACGATGACATCCTGTGCCACGTCAACCAGTCTCCTCGTGAGGTATCCGGAGTCTGCCGTTCTGAGGGCCGTATCCGCCAAACCCTTTCGTGCACCATGGGTTGATATGAAATACTCCAGGACTGTGAGGCCCTCTCGGAAGTTTGACCGGATAGGGAGGTCTATGATCCGGCCTGCCGGATCTGCCATCAGCCCCCGCATTCCGGCCATTTGACGTATCTGCTGGATGTTACCTTTGGCGCCAGAATTCGCCATCATGTACAGCGCACCGAAGCGGTTCAGAGACTGCTCTACAGCCCTCGTCACCTCTTCAGTTGCCTGCGTCCATATCTCCACCGTCTCTCTGTATCGTTCCTCATCGGTGATGTAGCCACGACGATATTGCCGTTCGACGGTTTCGACCCTCTGGTCCGCAGTTTTTAGGATCTCCTCCCGCACCGCAGGTATTTCAAGATCCGTCACGGCAATGGATAGACCACTCTTAGTAGCGTAGTGGAACCCTACGCGTTTCACTTCATCGGCCACCTGGGCGGTTCGCTCCGGACCAAAGAGCTTGTAGGCTTCGGCCATCAGCTCCTTGAGGGCCTTCTTGTCCATCACACGGCTAGTCAGCCGTTCTCTGCTACGGAGCTCGGGCGGGAGGCTCTCGCAGAAGATGAGCTTGCCGGCAGTAGTGTCGATCAGCTCGGTCTTTCCATCCAGCTCCATTCGCACTTTAATGGGGGCCTGAAGTTCGATGTGGCCCAGGTTATAGGCCAGTATCGCCTCCTCGGGAGATGCGAATACCTTTCCCTCGCCCTTAGCTCCGGGTTTCACTACCGTCATGTAGTAGGCCCCAAGGACTATATCTTGCGTTGGTGACACTATGGGCTCCCCGTTGGAAGGCGATAGCAGGTTGCGAACGGAAATCATTCTCTCCCGAGCCTCCTGCTGGGCCTTCGCCGACAAGGGAAGATGTACCGCCATCTGGTCACCGTCGAAGTCGGCATTGTAGGCCGTACAGACCAGAGGATGGAGTTGAATGGCGCTTCCCTCGACTAGCACGGCCTCGAAAGCCTGGATGCCAAGCCTATGCAACGTGGGAGCCCTGTTGAGCAAGACTAAATAGTTTTTGATCACTTCCTCGAGGACGTCCCACACTTCTGGGTCCACCCTCTCGACCTTCTTCTTAGCACTGCGAATGTTTGTGGCATAGCCTTTTTCGATCAGTTTTCGCATAATGAACGGTTTGAACAGCTCGAGGGCCATCTTCTTGGGCAGACCACACTGGTGCAACTTCAGCTCGGGGCCAACCACAATCACCGAGCGGCCCGAATAGTCGACTCGTTTCCCCAGGAGGTTCTGGCGGAACCTGCCCTGCTTGCCTTTGAGCATATCGGAAAGGCTCTTGAGCTTATGCTTGCCAGCACCCGCTACGACACGCCCGCGCCGACCGTTGTCGATGAGAGCGTCTACGGCCTCTTGCAGCATCCGCTTCTCATTGCGAATGATGATGTCTGGAGCGCCTAGATCCTGAAGCTTCTTCAGCCGATTGTTCCGGTTTATGACTCTGCGGTACAGATCGTTCAGGTCGCTAGTGGCGAAACGGCCACCGTCCAGCTGAACCATGGGCCGCAGGTCCGGAGGCAGAACCGGCAGAACCGTCAGAAGCATCCATTCAGGCCTATTGCCGCTCTTGCGGAAAGCCTCAACTACCCGAAGCCTCTTGATAGCCTTCTTACGGCGTTGACCCGAAGTAGACTGAGCTTCCTCGCGCAGCCTGAGCGCCATTTCGTCGAGATCCAATTTGCTGACGATCTCTCGGATGGCCTCTGCACCCATGCCTGCCTTGAAGATTTTGCTGCATACCTCTTGAAGTTCCCTGAACTGGTTTTCCGTCAAAAGCTGCAGCTTTTGGACACCCTTTATGATTTCTAGCTTGGAGTGCAGCTCTTCAAGCACTTTCGCCTTGGCCAACTCCAAGGACGCCCGCTCCTCGCTAAGCGCCTCCTGGGCTTGGGATATCAACAGCTCCCTCTCGCTTTCGAAGAGCGCTGCCTCAGCCTCTATGCGACCGCGGGTCGATTCCTCTAACTCCATCAAGAACCGCTGAAGCTCTTCTCGTAGTCGCGATATCCGGTCCTCGTTTATCACTTCGCCAGCTCTCACGATGGTGGCTCCAGAAGGCGCAAACACGATGTCCTGCTCAGCTGCGGTCCCTTTGGCCTGGGTCAGAAGACTCTCCAGGCGCTGACCTTCAGATATGGCCCTCTCCGTCTGCTCAGCCATCGCCCGCTCCAGCTCTGCCACCAAGGCGTCCAGTCGGCGGCGCTTTTCCTGCAGGACGGGCTCGACCTGGGCCACAGCCTCGGCTTCCTTCTGAGCCAGATCCCGTTCCAGGTGCTCGATACGCTCCTGAGCCTCTCGTTCTAACTTCTGAATGAGATGGCTCCTGGCATTTTCATCTACGTCGGTGACTATGTAAGTGGCGAAGTAGAGGACCCTTTCCAAGTTTCTGGGCGATATGTCAAGGAGCAGCCCCAATCTGCTGGGAGTCCCCTTTACGTACCAAATGTGGGCAACAGGGGCCGCAAGCTCGATATGGCCCATTCTCTCGCGACGCACCTTAGACCGCGTGACCTCGACACCACATTTATCGCAGACCACGCCCTTGTAGCGAACTCTCTTGTATTTTCCGCAGTAACACTCCCAGTCCTTGGTTGGCCCAAAAATGCGCTCGCAGAACAGTCCACCAAACTCCGGCTTGAGCGTCCTATAGTTGATGGTCTCGGGTTTGGTTACCTCGCCATGGGACCAGGACTTTATCTGCTCAGGTGAGGCAAGACTGATTCTCAGCGCACTAAAATCCGTTACTTCAGCCATGATCTTCCCCCTATCGTTCCATGCCAGAAAGGTTTATCCCTTCTAGTCCAGCGGTCTCAACCAAGGTCTCCTCGGCAAGCTTTACAGGCATCTCGTCCTCGGAGAGAAGCTCCACAGAGAGTCCGAGGCTCTGAAGCTCCTTCATCAATACCTTGAACGACTCTGGCAGGCCAGGTTCCACAATCGGTTCGCCCTTCACTATCGCTTCGAAGGTCTTGACCCTGCCGCCAGTGTCATCGGACTTGACCGTAAGCATCTCCCTAAGGGTGTGGGCGGCGCCGTAGGCCTCAAGCGCCCAAACTTCCATCTCTCCGAAGCGTTGCCCGCCGAACTGAGCCTTGCCGCCCAGAGGCTGCTGCGTGACCAGAGAATAGGGCCCGGTGGAGCGAGCATGGATTTTGTCTTCCACAAGGTGTACAAGCTTCATCATGTAAATGATGCCAACAGTGACCGGTTGATCGAAAGGCTCGCCCGTTCTGCCATCGAAGAGGATGACTTTCCCATCTTCGGGTAAACCGGCCTTCCTCAGTTCTTCCCTGATCTGTTCCTCTGTAGCACCATCGAACACAGGCGTGGCAACCTTGAAGCCCAGCTTGTGGGCAGCCCATCCTAGATGCGTTTCGAGAACCTGACCGATGTTCATACGGGACGGTACCCCAATGGGGTTTAGGATTATGTCAACGGGCGTCCCATCGGGCAAGAAGGGCATGTCCTCTACGGGAAGAATGCGGGATACCACCCCTTTGTTCCCATGTCGGCCAGCCATTTTATCGCCCTCGGCTATTTTGCGCTTCTGGGCTATGCTGACCCGAACCATCTTGTTCACGCCAGGTGGGAGCTCTATGCCGTCCTCCCTGTCAAATACTTTTACATCGATGACCTTGCCGTGGACACCATGAGGGACACGAAGGCTTGTGTCCTTCACCTCCCTTGCCTTTTCGCCAAAGATGGCCCGAAGCAGCTTCTCCTCAGCCGTGAGCTCGGTATCGCCTTTAGGAGTAATCTTGCCTACGAGGATGTCGTTCGGGCCGACCTCAGCTCCAACGAATACGATGCCCCTTTCGTCGAGATTTCTAAGGCTTTCCTCACCAACGTGGGGAATGTCTCGGGTTATCTCCTCAGGACCTAACTTGGTATCGCGGGCTTCGACCTCGTACTTCTCAATGTGGATTGACGTGTAGATATCCTCTCGTACCAGCCTTTCGCTGATAAGCACGGCATCCTCGAAATTGCCGCCCTCCCAGGACATAAATGCCACCAGGACATTCTGGCCCAAGGCAAGCTCTCCGTGATCGGTAGAGGAGCTGTCGGCAATGACCTGGCCTTTCACCACCCAGTCGCCCTTGACCACTATGGGGCGCTGATTTATGCAGGTATCCTGGTTGGTACGGGTAAATTTCCGCAGGAAATAGGTACGGTCCACACCAGCTGCATCCCGAATGACTATCCGGTCGGCTGTAGCTGCAACCACTTCGCCGTCCTGCTGGGCGACCACAACTTGTCCCGAATCTCGGGCTGCCTGATACTCAACGCCCGTACCTACGATGGGCGCCTGAGGGCGAATGAGAGGTACGGCCTGGCGTTGCATGTTGGCACCCATGAGGGCCCGGTTAGCATCGTCGTGTTCCAAGAAAGGTATCAACGCCGCCGCCACGCTGACAATCTGCTTAGGCGACACATCCATGAAGTCCACCCTTTCAGGCGACTCCACGAGGAACTTGTCACCAAAGCGAACTACAACCCTCTCACCAACGAAATGGTTGTGCTCGTCAAGCCTTGCGTTGGCTTGCGCTATCCGGTAGTGCTCCTCCTGATCAGCCGACAAGTAAACGATCTCATCCGTGACAACCGGCTTGATGCGGAATGTCTGGGCCGGTAGCTGAGACAACCTTTCGGCCAACACCGGGCTGACTTCCGTACCAGGCTCGGCCAAAACTTCGCCCGTATTCGGATCAACCACCCTTTCAGCCAACACCATGCCAAGGATATCTTCATAGGCGTTGGTGGCTACCTTCTTCACTTTCCGGTAGGGTGTCTCAATGAAGCCGTATCGATTGACCCTGGCATAGGTAGCCAGTGACCCAATCAGACCAATGTTTGGCCCTTCCGGTGTCTCGATGGGACAGATACGCCCGTAGTGAGAGTGGTGCACATCTCTCACTTCGAAGCCAGCCCTCTCCCTGCTGAGACCTCCAGGCCCTAAAGCCGATAGTCGGCGCTTATGGGTGAGCTCAGCCAGAGGATTGGTCTGGTCCATAAACTGCGACAGCTGGCTTCCACCAAAGAACTCACGGACGGCCGATGTCAGGGGCCGGATGTTAATAATGCTCGTAGGGGTAGCCGTTTGAGGATCTTGGAGGCTCATTCGCTCTCTGATAACCTTCTCCATCCTAGTCAAGCCGATACGGAACTGGTTCTGAAGGAGCTCGCCAACGGCCCTCACCCTCCTGTTGCCGAGATGGTCAATGTCGTCGGGTTCGCCGCCCCGGTTGTTGAGCTGTATTATGTGCTTAACGATGGCTATTAGGTCTCCAGGAGTCAATACCCGCTGGTTTTCGGGCTCATCCAAGCCCAGCCGTTGGTTGAGCTTGTATCTGCCCACCTTCGCCAGGTCGTAGCGTCGCCTGTCGAAGAACATGGCATTGAGGAGGTTCCTAGCGTTCTCCTCGGTAGGAGGATCGCCCGGCCTCATCCGCTTATAGAATTCCAGCAAGGCCTCGCGACGCCCAGCCGCACCGTCTCTTTCGAGGGTAGTCTGGATGTATCTGTGCTCGGGGTTGTTATCCACATCCTGAAAGATTTCCAGCAACCTGTCGCCATCGAATCCCAACGCCTTGAGGATGAGCGTCACAGGCATCTTCCTCTTCCGATCGACCTTTACAGCTAGGACATCCTTCGGACTAGTCTCGAACTCCAGCCAGGCGCCACGGTTTGGTATCAATTTGGCGCCGTAAAGCCTCCTGCCCGATGCCGGATCATCCACTGCTGTAAAGTAGACGCCAGAAGATCGAACCAACTGCGACACCACGACCCTTTCGGCACCATTGATGATGAACGTGCCGTTTTCGGTCATCACAGGGTAGTCCCCCAGGAACATATCCTTCTCCTGGACCTCGCCCGTCTCCTTGATAACTAGCCTGACGCGCACGTGAAGGGGCGCCGAGTAAGTGTGATCGCGCTCTCTACACTCTTCCTCTGTCTCCCTGGGTTCTTTCCACTCATGATCTAGAAAGTAAAGCTCGTAGTTCCGACCAGTAACATCCAGTATGGGAGAAATCTCCTCGAAGAGTTCTCTAAGTCCTTCTGTCTGAAACCATTTGAAGGACTCCTTTTGCAGCTGGATGAGATTAGGAAGCGGCATCGGAGTGCGAACCCGCGCATAGGACTTCCGGGGTGGGCGTAATTCCTCCTCGTGCCCGGGTTCTCGGTATACGGGGAATACTTCCTCCGCGACGACTGCCATACTACATTACCTCCCTGGCAAGACAACAATAGACACAAAGAACCGTGCCGCTAGTCCCTGAGAACTCCGGCTACGGTCTTGTGTCATACGCGTATCTGGATTAACATCGTAATCATTCTAGCCAAAAGGACAGCCCATGTCAAATCGCTACCAAGGGGAACCCCAACCTTCGGCAGCATCGTACACCATTAAAGAGCTGCCCTCCCCAGAACGACCCCGTGAGAGGCTGATAGCGCATGGCCCAAGCCAGCTCTCCACCGCGGAACTGCTTGCTATACTCCTTCGGACAGGCACTAAGGGAGAAAGTGCCCTAAACTTAGCGAGCCGCCTCCTGGCGTCGACGGGCGGGATAGAGAGGCTAGCAGGTATGAGACCAGCCGAGCTTGCTAGCATCAAAGGCGTGGGAATGGCGAAGGCAGCCCAGATACTGGCTGCCCTTGAGCTGGGTAGGCGCGCCCGAACAGCTCCATTCAGGCTTAGGCCAGCTGTCTCGAGACCCGAGGACATAGCACCTGCCCTCTCAGAATGGATGGCTCACCTAGATCAAGAAGAGTTCCATGTGGTGTTTCTCGACGTTCGGAATCGTGTGATTGCTGAAACCACCCTCTATCGAGGAAACGCTACTTCCTCAGTCGTCAGACCAGCCGAGGTGTTTCGAGAAGCCCTTAGACACAACGCAGTAAACTTGATCGTCGCGCACAATCATCCCTCCGGCGATCCAACTCCTTCAGCGGAGGATGTGGCTATCACAAAGGTCCTGGTCGAAGCAGGCAAACTGATGGGTATAGACCTCCTTGATCACCTCATAATAGGGCGGAGCGAATGGCGATCTCTGCGGGCCCTCGGCTTGGGCTTTTGACACTAGAAGCACGACATGCAAGGGTCATTGACGGTTGGGCCTGTATCCGTAGCGCCATGCCAGATAGTGCAGACCAGAATCCGCTATGCGGACCTTTGGCTCATCTGCTTCTGGAAGAAATACGAGCACCCGACGCTCGAAGGCCTGGACTAGAGCATCTTGCACTCTTCCGTTCAGGGTTACACGTATCCAATAGGGCTCCGAGATCGGCACCCCGATATCCCTCACAGTGTAGAGCTGTGCCCTAGTCAGTGTGCCGTTCTCATAAATCAGGTCAATCCTGCTCAGAAGATCGACAAAGGCCCGGGCTACGTTGTGATTCCCTTCCCTGTCGAACTCACCGTACCGCTGATCGTAAACAGCCATGCCCAGGTCAGCCTCGATGGTGCCGTCATAAGCCAGTTTCTCATATATGGGCCGTCCAACCTTGTTATCTACTCTTACATTGCCCAAAAGGGTCACGACTCGGGCCAGGGAGCTGTAGGTAACTGTCCTAGGAGGCATAGGTTCGCCAAAGAGGGGCTCCTGTGCCGGCGAACGATTCTCAAAGCGTCCGGGTCCGATCTCGATCTTTCCAGAGAGCATTTCGCGGACCAGAAGCCCACTGCTTACGTACCACGGATCGCTCTTAGGTTGAGCAGGGTTGGTGACCTCCATGCGACCCTTTGCGTAGTACTGCACCAGTCTCGATCCGCCAGGCGATGAGCTATAGGGCTCTCGAAAGGTTGCTATAGGTTTATCACCCCAGGTTAAGTCTCTCAATGCCTGGTGCTCCAGCACAGGTCTGTCAAACCTTTCCCAGAGTGCTCTGAAAGCAGGATCTCCCTCTTCGGGCGCAGGGAAGGAAACTATTGGCACAGGCGAAACAGCGGGCGTAGCCGTTGTGCCTATGCCCAAAGCCCGCAACACCTCCAGGGTTGGAGAACCAAAATGCAGCCAAACCAGGTAAAGGGCACCCGCCAGGAGAGCAAACACCAGGACTATGCCGTAACCGCGTTCGGGTTTAGGCCTTTCAAAGGGATCCCTTGAGCCCATCTCACGGCACCTTGCAATGCGCCGGAAGTGCTAAAATCCCTTTAGGACACTCGCGAGGGTTTTTCGATGTCGGAAATTTACCTACGTTTTGACGCTCCTGTGCCAGCTGTTGTACAAGATTCTAGCACAGGGCAGATATTGATGATCGGTTATATGAACCGCGAGGCATACGAAAAGACGCGACAGACAGGTTTAGTCTGGTTCTGGAGTCGGTCGCGGGGGCGCCTCTGGCAGAAGGGGGAAACCTCTGGCAATGTCCTCAGGGTGAAAGAGATGTGGTATGACTGCGACGGCGACGCTGTGCTGGTCGTAGCCGAGCCGACGGGTCCCACATGCCATACGGGGCAGATATCTTGTTTTTTCCACAAAACCGACTTGGAAACGGGCCGTCCTATGGGCCCCCTGGATCCTCCAAGCTTTCTGCAACGTCCAGATAGCCTTCAAAACCTTGCCGAGGTGATCAAGGCAAGGCACCAGGCCATGCCTGAAGGGTCATACACTGCTTACCTGCTGAAGGAAGGCATCGATAAGATAGCCAAGAAGCTGGGCGAGGAGGTTGCAGAAGTCATTGTGGCGGCAAAGAACGGCGTACGTGATCGCATCGTTGAAGAAATGACCGATCTCCTTTACCATTCGCTAGTACTGCTAGAGGCCACCGGTATAGATCTGACCGAAGTCTACAGTGAACTCTCGAGACGGGCTAGGGACCGATCACTCGAGCCCAGGCAGTAGCCTAACGACCATAATTCCTTCTTCAGGATCGACGCGGAGGACGACCTCCCTAAGAGCCGGAATAAGGTACTCCTTTCCCTCGTTGCGGACCACGTACACGTCATTGCTGGGCGTTTCGAGTACCTCCTCTACGGTCCCCAGGCACCTACCATCCTCTGTCAAAACCTGGAGACCAAGAATTTCATACAGGTAAAACTCTCCTTGCGTAAGGGGAACACGGTCCTCGAACCGTACCCACAAGTCGCCGCCCACAAGGGTTTCGGCTTGGTCTATAGCGTCCACCCCCTTGAACTTGAGGAACAATATACTGGACCGCCATTTCACGCCTTCTATGACGTGGGGCACCTTGTCTGCACCCACTAGCAGCGTGGTACCTGGCACAAACCGGTCAGGGAAGGAGGTCAGCACCTGTACCTTAAGCTCACCTTTCCGCCCCCAGGTACCTACCACCTTCCCTACCAAAAGGTACTGTGGCCGTTCCGGTCTCCGCCTCACCCGATATCGAGCAGTGCCCTGACGTCCCGCCTGCTCGCTGCCGCCCTAAGGAGGGTTCGGATAGCTTTGGCCACCCTGCCATCCTTGCCAATCACCCTCCCCAATTCCCCAGGACCCACAGTCAGCCTCAGAACCACGGTCTGACCTTCAACAGCCTCAGTAACCCGCACGGAATTGGGGGTGTCAACGAGCCCTTTGGCAAGGTATTCGATTAGTTCTCGGAGGGCCTGTGCTGTTCCTTCAGTCGGCCTTGCTCGACCTTGTGACACTTATACTCACACCCGCTCGCCTTAGTAGCTGTGCTACGGACTCTGTCATTTGGGCTCCCTGCCCCAGCCAATACTGCACCCTATCAGCCTTCACGCTGATGGTCTCAGGTTGTGTGAGGGGATCGTAGTATCCCAGCACTTCAATGAACCTGCCATCCCTCGGTGACCGGCTGTCTGCAGCAACTATGCGGTAGCTAGGCCGATTCCTGGCCCCCATGCGTCGTAACCTAATCTTAACCAATCCTGTATCTTCACCTCCTGTTCTGCTGCAACAAATGACCCGACTGAAAGCTTACCGCAACTCCATATGGCATGCAAACGGTATGCATGGTCAGAGGCCACGTGGCACACGATACCCGAAACCGCGCACAGTCTCGATCAGCACTGGGTGTGAGGGGTCATCCTCCAATTTCTCACGCAGCCACCTCACATGGACATCCACCGTACGGGTGCTCACAGGCGCTGTGTATCCCCAGACCTGTATGAGAAGCTGTTCCCGGGTGAATACTTGGCCTCTATACTTCACCAGAAAGCTCAACAACTCGAACTCCTTGGGTTTCAGCACAACGGGTTGTCCTCTTTTCCGCACCTGCTTGGCCACCATATCGATTTCGATCGCTCCCACTCTCATCGTGGAAGGCGTCGCAGCCATGCGTTCGTGGTTAGACCTGCGAAGGGCCGCCTTAATCCGGGCCATCAGTTCACGAACACTGAAAGGTTTCGTGATATAGTCATCAGCCCCAAGTTCGAGGCCCAAGACCTTGTCTACTTCGTCCGCTTTGGCTGTGAGGATGATTATCGGCACGGTGTCCTCTTGTCGCATAAGGCGGCAGACGTCCAGTCCCGCCAATTCCGGGAGCATCAAGTCTAAAAGCACCAGGTCAGGCCGTGTTTCTCTGTAGCGCTTCAGGCCTTCGAGCCCGCCGTGGGCTACTGTTACCGAGTAGCCCTCCTTTCGAAGGTTGTAGACCAAAGTATCGGCTAGTGTCACATCGTCTTCGATCACTAATACGCTGGCCAAGCTTCAGCCCTTATAGTCCTGGAATAGTGAAGCGAGCCCACTCCTTGCCTTGTCGGCCCCGAGCAACTGTCTTCATCATCCGTCTGAACTGGAAGAACTGGTTTAAGAGGGCGTTAACCTGCTGCGGCGTAGTACCAGAGCCTCGCGCGATCCTTCTACGTCGACTTCCCCCTATTATCTCTGGGTTTTTTCGCTCCTCAGGGGTCATGGAGAGTATAATGGCTTCCACCCGCTTAAACTGCCTTTCATCTATTTGCACGCGCTGGTTTCTCAAGAGAGACCCTAGACCCGGCACCATTTCCAAAAGTTCCTCCAGGGGTCCCATCTTACGAACCTGCCTCAATTGGTTGAGGAAGTCCTCCAGATCGAAGGTGGCCGCCCTCACCTTCCGTTCAAGTTCCTCAGCCTTCGCCTGATCCACTACTTGCTGCGCCCGCTCTATGAGGCTCAAAACGTCGCCCATACCGAGGATGCGCGAAGCCATTCGATCCGGGTGGAAGGGTTCAAGAGCCTCAATCCTTTCTCCTACCCCCACCAATTTCACAGGTATTCCCGCGACGCTCCTAATGGAAAGGGCCGCCCCACCTCGCGCGTCACCATCGAGCTTCGTCATGATAAGGCCGGTTACGCCCACCCTTTCATGGAACTCCTTGGCCACATTAACGGCTTCCTGGCCTGTCATAGCGTCGACTACTAGGAGCACTTCTTCAGGCTTGACAGCCTGCTTAATGGATTCGAGTTCCTCCATCATCGGGGCATCTATATGGAGGCGCCCAGCAGTATCTATGATTACTGGCGAAAAGCCTCTCAACCTGGCAGTTTCAACCGCCCGCATAGAGATCGACACCGCATTTGTCTCCTCAGGCAGCGAAAACACAGGCACTTCAATTTGGTCCCCAAGTACATTGAGCTGCTCGATAGCAGCTGGCCGGCGTACGTCGGCCGCTACCAGCATCGGCCGGAAACCCCGCCGCTTAGCCCAAGCGGCCAACTTGGCAGCTGTGGTGGTCTTGCCAGAACCCTGGAGGCCCACAAGCATTATGGTTGCCAAAACAGGGCCAAAGCGCAGAGGCTCAACATCGCCACCCAAAGTGCGTACCAGTTCCTCATGAACTATCTTTACGACTTGTTGAGCAGGACTCAAACTCTCCAGCACTTCGGCGCCTACAGCGCGCTCCCGAACCCTGCCGATGAAGTCCTTGACGACCTTGAAATTTACATCAGCTTCCAAAAGGGCCAAGCGGATGTCTCTCAGAGCATCGTTCACATCGCTTTCTGTAAGTCGGGCCTTCTTCGCTAGACTCCGGAAAACAGCCTGGAGTCTGTCAGTTAGTCCTTGAAACATCCCGTACGCTCCTGGATGGCGCCAGCAGTAGGTCCACGTACACCTCCGGATCAAAAGGGACTATGTCACCGAGCCCCTCACCCACACCGACAAATCTCACTGGAAGTTTCAGCGAATGGCAGATACTGACCACCACCCCACCCTTTGCCGTCCCGTCCAATTTCGTAACTATCACTCCCGTCAGACCAACTACCTCGGCGAATTGCCTGGCCTGGACAAGCCCATTTTGCCCCGTAGTGGCGTCTAAAACCAGCATAATCTCATGAGGAGCCCCCTCCATGGCACGCCCCACCGATCGGGCTATCTTTTTGAGTTCCTCCATGAGGTTATGGCGGGTATGCTGCCGCCCGGCAGTGTCGATCAGTACCAGGTCGATGCCCCTCGACTTCGCTGCCGACACAGCATCGAAGGCCACAGCTCCAGGATCCGCCCCTGGTCTGTGGGCCACTACTTGGAAGCCCGCCCGCTCGCCCCACGCCTTCAGCTGGTCAACGGCCGCGGCACGGAAGGTGTCAGCGGCACCCGCCACGACTGAAAGCCCTTGCTGCTTCCAGTAGTTAGCCAGCCTTGCTACCGTGGTAGTTTTCCCAGTGCCGTTTACACCGACAATAAGCC
Organism: Chloroflexota bacterium; assembly: GCA_034432775.1. Taxonomy (GTDB): domain Bacteria; phylum Chloroflexota; class Chloroflexia; order DAOUBH01; family DAOUBH01; genus DAOUBH01. The sequence goes on along the minus strand of DAOUBH010000031.1, from coordinate 90,610 downwards.
ATACCCAGGGTTTCGAGACCACATATTGAGGGGCCTTCACCTGCAGGATCGTCAAGAGTTCCTGCCTGAGGGCCTCCCGCACCTGGGCAGCCCCCACGGCCTTCCCGTGGCCGACAGCTTGTTTGACTTTCGATACCAGTTCTTCAGCAAGAACCACCCCCGCATCCGCCTCAATAAGGAGAGCTTCCAGCTCATCCCAGAGATCGTCGGCTACCGTTCCACCTGACAGCAAACCTTTCAAGCGAGCGAAAATGCCTTGGGACGCCTTTTGAAGACCTCGTTCTAGGCCCGATAGGCTACCCTGAGGATGGATCCTCCAGGTGTTATCCATCACCCTCCCACGCCTCTAGAAAGAAGTTTCGGTAAAAGTCGGCGAAGTCCTGGCGCAGAGCGTCGAGCTCGCGCAGCACTCTTCTGGGCCCCACGAGCAGTAAATACCCAGAGACTAGGGCAGCCAAGGCGAAAAGTAAGGTCCAGACTATCCGTCGCGATTTCGACCGGCCCATGGTATCTCCTAATACCCTGTTACCGCTTCCATTTTACGCTACCCACACCCATCGTCGGATCCAAGCCGTACCGAGTAGGCTTTGGTAGCCCCGGATGCGTCTAGCGTCAACCCATACACGGTGTCGCATGCCCGCATGGTGTGCCTATTGTGAGTTATGACCACGAACTGTATGTCTCTTGACAAGGCGGTTAACATTGACGCCAACCTAGCAGCCCTAGCGTCGTCCAGGGCAGCATCTATCTCATCGAACACACATACCGGAACCCCTCCCATAGTAGCCATCGCCAGCAACAACGAGACTGCGGTCAGGGCCCTTTCACCTCCCGACAAGCTGCGCACTGACCTCACAGGCTTACCAGGGGGCTGGACTACCAGCTGAACACCGTCGTGGGCATCCAACTGCAGCTCTGCCCTTCCTCCCCCGAAGAGCTCGGCAAAAGTATCTGCAAAGGCCGATGATAAAGTTGAAAGCCCCCCATGCCACCGATCACCCATCTGGGCCTCGAGTTCGGTGATCCTCTTGGTTAAACTATTCACAGCACTGGACAGATCCTCGATCTGCGCCTCCAACTCCATCAGACGTTGGCGCACCTCGGAATGCTCCTTCTCAAGGGCCTCGTCCGGCAGAACGAGCTTTCGTTGCTTTTCTCTAGTCTCGGCCAGCACCCCCTCGAGATCAGAAGGAACCTCCCCTCGAGCTAACTCACGCCAAGCAAACCCCAGCTCCTCCCTTGCCCTCATCTCTATCTCGGCCAGTTCGTCCCGAAGGTCGTCGGCCCGCTGTGCCAAATGCCGGGCGTCGGCAGCCAGAGATTCCAACTGTGTAACGATCTCTTGATGACGATAGGCGACGTCTGCCCGCTCTTGCGATAGCTGTGTCACGCCATGGAGGCTGTCCCTCCTTTGATCCTCCATTTGCTGGCGGCGCAGCTCTAAAGCTGCCACTTCGCCTTCCAGTTTCGTAATTTCGTGGAAGCGTGAAGCCAGTCGGTTTTGAGTGCCGCGAAGCGATTCCTCGACGAAAAGAATGGATGTACGCAGTTCTGCCATTCTGACTTCCCGTGAGGAAAGCTCCCGGTCAAGGGACATTGCCTCCTCCAATAGCCTGTGACGCTCTACCTCTACGGCAGAAATCTCCTCTTTGACACGCCCAAGCTTTTCCTCTAAACCAGCCCTGGCAGCAATAGCGTCCCTTCGGGTTTCTGTCAAGCCGGCCAGTTCTTCTTGTATCCCGTTCAGTACCCGTTCCAGCTCGGCACATTCGTTACGGTACCTCTCTAGCTGGGATACGATTTCCCTTCGCCGAGCCATTTTGGCCTGAAGCTCCTGCTGCCAGCGGTCGACCTCCAGCTGGGCCTCATTCTGCATCCGCTCGGTGTGCCTCAGCTCCGAAGACAAGCGAACGACCTGTTCATCTACGATCTGCAAACGTTCCATGGTGCTAGAAATCCGGTGGGACAACACCGCCTCTGAGTGGTCCACATCTGCCAGCCCCGCTTCCAGTGCCAGCATTCTCTCTTCTAAATGCCGGAGGTTTTCCTGAACGCGTCGACCATCCTTCGCCTCATACCAGCCCCCGGACAGCTCACCGGTTTGTCTCACAATATCCCCTGTCAGAGTAACCACGGTGCCCCACCTAAGGTCCGCCAAGATCTGCCTGGCAACCTGCAGGTCCTCTACTATCAATGTGCGTCCCAATAGCACCTCCACTGCGACCTTGTACTTTGTCGGAACCCGCACCAATCCATGGGCAAGACCCACGACACCGCGAACTCTGGGGAAGCCTCTAGATGCCGGTGCCCGAAGGACATCCAGGGGCAGGAAGGAAGCTCTTCCAAATTTTTGGCGGCGCAACATGTCGATGGCTCGAACGGCACTGTCCCATGTCTCTGTTACTATGTCCCATCGACGATTGCCCAGCGCCGCCCACACGGCCACCGAATACTCCGGGGGAACCTCTATGAGCTCTGCCACTGGTGCGATGATGCCCTCTAGCTCGCCGCTGTCTCGCGCATCCAATATTCGGGTGATGACTGGTGGCCTCCCATCCAGGCTCCTTTCGTGGTCTCTAGCCCTCATCACTTCGCGTCTCACCTTCAGGAGTGCATTCTCGATCTCGCGCCGCCTGAGCTCAAGATCCTTGCGAGCCGACTTCACGTTATCAACTTCTGTTCTGAGTTGGGCCAGCTGAGCAGTATGCTGAGCTAAGGCATCGCGCAGCCGCTTCTCAGCGTCTCGGGCCTGCGCCAGCCTAAGCTCCGCCTCTTGTACCGCCGCATGCATCTGGGGCAAAAGCCTATCCAACGACTCCATTTCCGCAGAAAGACGGGCAACCTTATCTTGGCTCGCTTCCAGCCGGGCCATCAAATTGTCGCGCTGATCCGCCAACTCCTGCAAAGGGTCCAGCCCCCGCTGCATGAGCGCCTGATACTGGTTCTGCAGTTCGGCCAAATTTCTGGACAACGTGTCGCGCCGGGCTTCCAGATGCTCCAAAGCCTCGCCCAGCGCTTGTCTTCGTCGCCGAATTCCTTCAGCCCCGTCTTCAGCCCTTGCCAGATCTGCCTTTAGGTCTTCCAACTGAACTTTCAACCGTCCGGCCTCGTTCTCCCCCTCCTCGATTTCGGCCCTGATAGCCTGTAGGCGACCCCGAGCGGCCGAAAGACGGGCTTCTATGCTGCGAATCTCGGCATCCAACGCCGCAATGCCCTGTTGCATAGCGCCCAGTCGGGCATCTATGTCCAGCAAGTGCCGATTAAGCTTCTCCGCCTCACCCGCTAACTCCTCTTGCTTGATTTCAGTGGCCATCTGCTTATCTTCTACGCTGTCAAGTTCCCTGCGCACTTTTGTCAGCTGTGTCATGTAGAGGTGGCTCGACAGCCTCCTGATTTCAAGGTCGAGTCTGCGCCATTCCTGCCCCTGCCTGACAAGGCGATCTAACGTGCGAAATCTGGGGAAGATCTCAGTATGCATGGAGCGAAGTCGATCGAGGCATATCTGAGCGGCTCCCAGATCTTCTCGGGCGCGCGCGAGCTCGCCTTTAATTGGCCCAAGCCCCAGCCCGTCCTCGAGTCTCTCACGGAGCTCTTGAGGTCGAAGCGTAAGAATACTGTCTATTTCGCCCTGACCTACGATGAACGCCAGAATGCCGAGGCGGTCTACAAGTTCCTCGAGGTCTCGAACCCGAACTTTCGCGCCGTTTACGCTAACTTCCTGGCTGCCATCGGAACGGATCAAACGGCGGAAGCTAACTTCTCGATATGGAAGCCGCCCGGCCGTGTCTACCTTAAGGGAGACCCAAGCGGATGCTACCCTACCCTTTGCGTTATGGTGTAGCACCTCAGAAGAGTGGAGAACCCGCAAAGCCTGGCGGCTCCTCTCGCCCCTGAGCCAGAGGAGGGCATCTACCAGGTTGCTTTTGCCGCTACCATTGGGGCCAATGATGGCAGTCATGCTGGGCGAGAAGTGCAGTGCCACATGACCGGAAAAGCTCTTAAAACCCCGAAGCGACAGTTCCAGAAGACGGGGACCGTACCTATCAGTCATTTAGCTGTGTTCCCCGAGTTGCAACCAGCACGTTGTGCTCTAACGCACTAAAGGTACCTGCGGATGAAACTAACAAGCATCGCGATAAGAACGATAACGGCTACCACAGGCAGCACCGATACCTGCAGGGGATTACTTTTCTCCTCCTGACTGCCTTCCGTAAGCGTTCTCATCCATTCTCTATTGAGCTGGTCTAAGCTCTGCCCCAAAACCATCTCCACCGCTTCGTCGTAATCGAGGCCAACCTGAAATGACCGAACTAGCTCAACCACTTTAGCGTCGCCGTACTTTCGAGACAGGAAACTGACGAAGGAATAAGATGCCGCGTACGAGAGTCTAGCCACATCAGGCTGATAGGCAAAGTTGGAATTGAGGGTCCGGACCGAAGGAAGAGTTCCAGTGCTCAGGGCACGTGCTACGGTCTGATCGTAGGCGCCCTTGTCCGTAAGTTCCTGCGAAACCGCTAAGCCTTCATCCAGCCAACGAGGCAAATCATTGTACGGATTACGGCTGGCGAGCCAGGTGACCACGTGGGCCACCTCGTGAGGTATTACCCTTCGCATCTCGCTCTCATCGTTTGCTAGGGCTACCATGATAATGCCCTGAGCAGGGAAGGTCTGACCACCGATCCACTCCGCGCTGCCGGCTGGTAGAGCGCCCGCCAGGTCCGAAGTGCTTCTATACGAAAAGATGGTAATTGGGACAGGGTCCACACGAAATGAGGCGGCGAGCCGATAATATGCGTCGGAGGCTGTAGCGGCCACCTTCTGAGAGAAACCGTCGCTTCCGGAATACCACAGCACGGTCACTTTGCCCTGCAACACCCGCTGCCACTGGAAGCGCTGGTCAGTGTATTCCACTGAGGCTATGGGACTAGTGACTACGGAGCCGTCAGGCAAGAGGATCTCCCAATAATAGTCCAGCTGGCTGCCCGGTGCAAGGAAAAACCGCCGGACATCGAGAGAGTAGTTCAAGACCATGCTGTCCCTGCCCTGACCTACTGCAAGGCCGAGATTGCTGTAGTTGTCTCCTCTGATCTTGTAGAGGAGATGTGCTTCCCTTATGGTCCGGCCGTTCTGTGAGAGGCGGACACTAAAGGAGATGGAATTTGCAAAGGCTACCTGTGCCTCCGGTGCAGCGAATTCGATCTGATCTGCGGAGACGCGATCTGACAGGCCTATGACGAATGCTAAGACTAAGAAGGTAGTGACTACCTTTCCTATGCAGCCTCGGCGCCTAGACGCCACTTAAGGTAGGCCTCTACAAAGTCATCGATCTCGCCATCAAGCACGGCCTGAACGTTCGAGGTCTCGTAGCCCGTACGGTGGTCCTTTACGAGGGTATATGGATGGAGGATGTACGACCTAATTTGGTTTCCCCAGGCAGCGGTCTTGTGCTCCCCCTTCAGCCGCGAGCGCTCTTCTTCAAGTTGCCTCTGCTTTAACTCAAGCAGTCGGGCACGCAAAATCTTCATAGCCGTTTCGCGGTTTTGGATCTGCGACCGCTCATTTTGGCAGGTCACCACTATACCGGTAGGCAGGTGGGTTATTCGCACAGCAGACTCGGTCTTATTGACATGTTGTCCCCCATGCCCAGTAGCTCTGTAGGTATCAATACGCAAGTCCTTTTCGTCGATGTGGACTTCGAGGTCGCTCTCGACCTCGGGCATGACCTCAACCAAAGCAAAGGAGGTGTGACGCCTGTGGGCGGCATCGAAGGGCGACAACCTAACGAGCCTGTGCACGCCAGCCTCTGCCTTAGCATAACCGTAGGCGTAGGGTCCCGAGATCTCCAAGGCGGCGCTCTTGATGCCTGCTTCCTCACCTGGCGTCACATCTAGGATCCTCGTCCTGAACCCCCGTCGCTCAGCCCAACGTAGGTACATGCGCAAGAGCATTTCAGCCCAATCCTGACTATCGGTACCTCCTGCCCCTGCATGTATGGCTACAATGGCGTCCCGATCGTCGTACTCGCCAGATAGCAGCATCTCGAGCTCAAGCCGATGGAGCCTGTCGCGCAACGCCGCAGCCCCCGCCTCAACATCTTTAACCACGGCCAGATCGCCTTCTTGTTGGGCAAGCTCGTACAGCTGGATCAGATCGGTAACATCTTCCTTGAGCCGCCTCCACTCGTTTACCTCTTCTTGAAGGCGGTTAAGCCGCCGCAGCACGCCTTCGGCTCTAGAAGGGTCATCCCAGAAATCAGGTTGTGCAGAAATCTCGTGCAGACGATCGATCTCCTCGATCTTTGCAGCTAGGTCAAAGACGCACCTCAAACTCTGAGATGCGATCGCGCATGTACTCCAGTTCTGACTTGACCTCTTGCAGCATACTAATCACCCCTCTTGGTCCATTTTATCGCATACACGACACCCCGCCCGAATCACTCCATGCGGAGGACTTGACGCACAAGACGGGGTATTTCCGAGGGGAACTGGGCCACGGGAACTCCCGCCGCCTCCAGGGCAGCAATTTTACTTGCCGCGCTCCCCTGACCACCTGTTATGATGGCACCGGCATGTCCCATCCTCCGCTCCGGAGGTGCGGTTCGGCCGGCAATGAAACCTACCACGGGTTTTGTCATCCTATGCTTTATAAAATCGGCCGCTTGCTCTTCGTCTGTACCCCCTATCTCGCCTATTAACACAACAGTGCTAGTGTCAGGGTCAGCCTCGAAGCGCTCCAGGATCTCGATGAAGCTAGTTCCGACAATGGGATCGCCGCCAATACCGACGCAGCTGGACTGTCCGAGCCCTGCTGCTGTCAATTCGTTGACAACCTCGTAAGTTAGGGTTCCACTTCTGGACACGAGCCCTACGTTCCCCGGCCTATGAATGTGCCCTGGCATTATCCCCACCTTTGCCTTGCCTGGCGAGATCACGCCCGGACAATTGGGACCGATGAGGGTAGCGCCCAATGCACGGGCGTGGTGATACACGCCAATCATGTCCAAGGCCGGGATCCCCTCCGTAATGCAGATCACCAGAGGTATGCCGTTATCCAGAGCCTCGAGGATGGCATCGGGTGCGAAGGGAGCTGGCACGTAGATTATAGAGGCATTAGGTGCCTGCTCCCGAACCGCTTCGGCCACAGTGTTGTATACTGGCACCCCCTCCACAGATTGGCCACCCTGTCCTGGAGTGACCCCAGCCACGATGCGCGTGCCGTAGGCAAGCATTTGCCGCGTATGGAACCTTCCCTCACGTCCTGTGATCCCCTGTACCAGCAACCTGGTATTCTCGTCCACTAGGATGCTCATTCAGACACTACCTCCCCTGAGCTAAGGCCACCGCCTTCTGGGCAGCCTCCGACATCGAGGTGACGGCTATAAGACCGTTTTCGGCCAAGATGCGTCTACCTTCCTCTTCGTTCGTCCCCACGAGACGGATGACGATCGGGACATCCGTCTCGACAGCCTTCCGGCCCTCCACGATACCTCTGGCAACATCGTCGCACCGAGTGATGCCCCCGAAGATGTTGAAGAGGACAACTTTCACCTTAGCATCTGAAAGCAGGATGCGCAAAGCCTGGGTAACCTGTTCGGCCTTAGCGCCGCCGCCAATGTCCAAGAAGTTGGCAGGCTCGCCCCCGTACAGCTTCACTGTATCCATAGTAGCCATGGCCAAACCGGCCCCGTTTACTACGCAGCCGATGTTCCCGTCGAGCTTCACAAACGAGAGCCCGGCCATGCGTGCCTGGGTTTCCTGGGGTTCCTCCTCGCCTATGTCCCTGAGAGCCTCCAGATCAGGGTGGCGGTACAAACCGTTGTCATCAAGCACGATCTTCGCGTCTACAGCCTTCCACGTACCTTCAGGCGTCAGGGCCAAGGGGTTGACCTCTACCAGCGAAGCATCCGTATCCCTCAGCGCCTTGTAGAGCGCCAAGGCAATATCGACGAAGGGCCGCACGGCATCTGAAGGAAGACCCAGACCAAAGGCCATGTGGCGCGCTTGATACGGAAGTAGCCCTAAAAAGGGGTCAGCCACCTGCCGGACTATGCGTTCCGGAGTCTGCCTGGCAACCTCTTCTATCTCGATGCCTCCTTCCGAGCTGGCCATCATGGTTACGGACTTTGCTCCCCTGTCGACCACGGCGCCCAAATAATACTCGTGGGCTATTTCGACAGCTCTGGCCACCAACACCTTCCTCACAGGTCGACCCTTTATCTCCATTCCCAGGATGCTACGACCTACCATGATCGCCTCATCGGTGCTATTGGCCAGCTTCACGCCCCCAGCCTTGCCGCGCCCCCCGACATGCACCTGTGCCTTGATGACCAACGGTGGACCCAAGTCATCAGCTATGCGAGCGATCTCCTCCACCGTCTCAGCCACACTGCCTTCCACAACAGGCACACCATACCGGGCAAGAATCTCTTTCGCTTGATACTCGTGAATCTTCATCTTAGAACATCACCCTCCCACTGTCTCCCGATGCCAACCTATGAGCCCATCGGATAGGCTCTGGGATTCTATAGCGCACCGCTGTGCGCAGCACAAGCTCTATGGCCGCTTCCAGGCTACACTTATGCCCTACGGAGATGAAGACCGGCTTGGCTCCTTCCCGAGTCCTCAGCGCTGCTCCTATGCGCTGGTCGTCATCCAAGATCGGGGACCAGCTCCCCCGTTTTTCCCCCACGGGTCCGCACTTGCCTGCCAAGAGGGACTTTCCACAACCAACCGATGGTCGATCCACCAAAAGGCCGATGTGGCATGCGATACCGAATCGGCGCGGATGGGCCCGCCCTTGCCCGTCAACCATGATGACGTCTGGCTCCCCGCTTATGCGCTTCAACGCACCAAGTATCAGCGGCGCCTCACGGAAGGAGAGCAACCCCGGGATGTACGGGAAAGATAGCTCGCCTTCCTCTACGACCGTCTCCACCGGCCTAAGGTCTTGAAGGTCGAGCACCGCAACAGCCGCGCTGGCAGGTGGCCCAACGGCCACGTCGACACCCGCGACAAACCGGGCGGAACTTAGGTCCCCAGCTTCGAGCACAAGGGCTGCCAGCTCCACCTGAATTCTCATCGCTTCCTGAGGGGCCAGACCCCAAGGGTGGAGTTCCCGTACACGCATAACTCGCCCATTCTACCATGTACTAATCTGATTGTGAAGGCGGTAACTAACTGGTATAATGGGCCTGTCACCGATCGGCCGTAATCCAGCATACTAGGAGGGCACTATGGCCATCCTTGAAGGTGTAGAACAAGAGTACATTTTCCCCGATCCACCGGACCCCGATGATATCGAATGGCCTGGAACGCCTATCGGACTGAGCAACGTCATCACGAGAACGAAGGGTAGGACAAAAGTACACAATAAGAGCGTAGACAGAACCTCTGGCCTACTGGAGTCGCTGCTGGCCAGCGCCAATCGGAAGCAAGCCGAAGACCCCCATGCAACTGTGTCGCGGGACGTGATCATCCACGGCATACGTGTACGGGCCACCACCAATAGCCCTCATTTGATGGATTTCTGGATAGACAACTGGTATAGCCCGAGCGAATGGGAACGGATCACAGGCCAGAGACCACCCGAAGCACCGCACGTGACCGTGCATGCCTTTGGTAGAGTCCGGGATCAGCAGGAGGCAGCCTACTATAGCCGTGCTAACAATGCGATCGTTTTCTTTAACACTGCTTATTATGGGCAGCTGAAAAGCTGGGTTCTGGGTGCTGTGGGCAGAGTCCTTGCCGAGGAACACGGCATCCACTCCATCCACGGGGCCTGCGTTGCCAGGAACGGCAGAGGCGTTCTATACATAGCGCCAACTGGTACCGGCAAAAGCACCAGCTCCTACGGGCTGATGGACTACGAAAACACCCGCTTCCATTCTGACGACTGGGTGTACGTACGGTACGTTTACACATTGAGGGACGGTACTAAGATTGCTCCCCTTACTGTAGTGCCCTCGTCGGGTGCTCCGGTGCGTGGCTTCCGAGTGTTCCGTTGGATCGACACCCACCAAGGTGACCTGACAGCGCTCATCGAAGGAATGGACCTTGAGAACCGGCAGCGCAAAGTAGCCCTTGGGGAAATAGACTTTTCCAAGCCTATAGAGGCATACGCCTACACTTCGGAAAAGATCTTCTACTTGCGCAGCAATCTTGTAGAGAATTTTCCGCTCTCGGCCTACGAGATGCTCCAAAGCAAGTTCGAAAATGTCCCCGACGTGACGCGGAGGTTCATCGATAGTAACCGTTTGGTAATAGACGACATACTGAACGACCTTCTGAACCACCCGGTGCGAGACCTTGCCCGGTATTTCAGTGGCATGCCGCGAGATCAACTGATAGAACTGGTAGCTCGAATGTTCGCCTTCGACAATGCTCGCGCTATGCTAGACATATCACGTGTACTGCCCCAAGAGAGGGTGTTCACCAATCCCATGGAGCCTTTAAAGCTCGCGGCTGTGATCCTCCTCAAGCGAAATCGACAAGAAACGTCTGTTCTAGAATACTTAGAGGAACATCAATTCATTACAAGGCTGATGATCGGTCTCACCCCCGAAGGGAAGAAAGAGACTGCCTACAATGCCTACAGGGCAGTAGACGACAACGAGGAGCGCGCGTTCATAGACAAGCTGGAAGCTGAGAGCCAAGGAGTGTATGGACTCGACGAGGGCAAGTTTTACCAGCGATACACAGACGCGGCCGACATCCCCGAAACTCTTGTTGAGGAATTCGAGCTCTTCAGGGTCATGTGGAGGGCCACCCGCACCTACCACCTAAACACTATCCTGCAGGCAGATCCCAGTGTTCTGACCAAGCGGGAGGCGGTAGCTCGAACTATGAAGTTGATATTGCGAACCGTAGATGAGTTGCCCAGGGACGTCAGCTTGAACATTGGCAATTACCGAGAATATGCGTAAGGGGTGCTTGGAATGCGCAAAAAGATAACCATAGTGGGTGCCGGCATGGTTGGTTCCACCACAGCCCAACGCCTCGCTGAACGTGACTACGCCGACCTCGTACTGGTGGACATCATCGAAGACATGCCCCAAGGGAAAGCTCTGGATATTTTGGAGGCGGGGCCGGTAGAGGGATACGACACCATGCTTATCGGCTCGAACGGCTACGATGAGACTGAGGGCTCCGACATCGTGATTATCACATCGGGGGTAGCCCGAAAGCCCGGCATGAGCAGGGACGACCTGCTCTTTACCAACGCTGAGATCGTACGAACTGTGACTGAGCAAGTGGTTCGCAGATCTCCTCAGGCTATCCTGATCGTGGTTACAAATCCCTTAGATGCCATGGCTCAGCTGGCCTTTCGCGTCAGTGGGTTTCCAAAGCAACGGGTCATCGGGATGGCTGGCGTTCTCGACTCAGCTCGCTTCCGCACCTTCATCGCTATGGAACTGAATGTATCGGTGGAAGACGTGTTTGCCTTCGTGCTTGGAGGCCACGGGGACGACATGGTGCCCCTTCCGAGATATTCTACCGTTGCAGGCATCCCCATCACGGAGCTGTTGCCTCAGGACAAAATAGATTCCCTTGTCCAGCGCACCAGGGATGGCGGCGCAGAGATAGTCAGGCTGCTCAAGACGGGAAGCGCCTACTATGCACCTTCGGCTGCCATCGCCGAAATGGTAGATTCTATCGTCCTGGACAAGAAGCGGATACTGCCCTGCTCTGCTTATCTGGAAGGCGAATATGGCATCAGCGGTCTCTTCGTGGGCGTGCCCGTAAAGCTTGGGGCATCCGGGATCGAGGAGGTTATACAGATCCAGGTCACAGCGGAAGAACAGGCTGCTCTTCACAAGTCAGCAGCTAGCGTTAGAGAGCTCGTAACAAAGCTGAAGTTGGTGGACTAAGATGCGTGAGGTCCATGTAGCTCAGATTGTGGAGACTGTGGCTCGCCTGTGCCAGGAGGCCAACTATGAGCTGGGCGAAGCGGAGCTAGCGGCCTTTCGTACTGCTGCAGACCGTGAACAGTCGACCCTCGGAAAGAGAGTGCTGCTCCAGATCCTGGAGAATGCCCAGATTGCACGTGACCAGCGCCTGCCGCTGTGTCAGGACACAGGGTTTACCGTAGTCTTTCTTGAAGTAGGGCAGGACCTTCGTATAGTAGGCGGCTACCTGTACGATGCCATAAATGAAGGTGTCAGGCGCGGTTACACTGAGGGATACCTGAGGAAATCCATGGTCGATAAGCCGCTGACCGTTAGGAAAAATACGGGCGACAATACGCCAGCCATAATCCATGCAGAGATCGTACCCGGAGATAGGCTCAAAATCGTGGTGGCTCCTAAGGGAGCCGGAAGCGAGAACGTGACCCGCCTTGGAATGCTAAAGCCTGCCGATGGCTTAACTGGCTTCAAGCGCTTTGTCTTCAGTGCAGTAAAGGAGGCCGGCCCCAACGCCTGTCCTCCCTTCATAGTTGGCGTGGGTGTTGGAGGGACATCAGAGAAAGCAGTGCAGCTAGCTAAGAAGGCAATCGTCCGCCCGCTAGGCCAAAAGAACCCGGATCCCGAAATAGCAGCTCTCGAAGAAGAACTCCTGGAACTCGTTAATAAGAGTGGGGTGGGTCCTCTAGGCTTCGGGGGCATTGTGACCGCCATAGCGGTCCACATTGAGACCTACCCGACCCACATAGCTAGCCTGCCCGTGGCTGTTAACCTACAGTGCCACAGCGCTAGACACAAGGAGGCAGTTCTGTGAGCGGAAAGAAGGTGCTAAAGGCCCCCTTAACGGACGCCTCGGTGGCCTATTTCCGATGCGGCGACGAAGTCGAAGTCTACGGAAAGATCTACACTGCTCGGGACGCTGCCCATAAGAGGATGGTAGAGGCCCTTGATAGGGGAGAGGCACTCCCTATAGATTTAGCAGGCCAGATCCTTTACTATGTAGGCCCTTCGCCGGCCCGACCTGGAATGGTGATAGGATCAGCCGGTCCCACGACATCGCTGCGCATGGATCCATACACACCACGGCTCCTGGAACTTGGACTGAAGGCAATAATCGGCAAGGGTTACAGGAGCAAGCCGGTTAGGGAAGCATTAGTGCGCCATAGGGCCATATACCTTGTGGCGACATCAGGGGCAGGGGCCTTGCTATCCAGGTACATCAAGGCCGCAAGGGTAGTAGCCTACGAGGACTTGGGCCCCGAGGCTATCTACGAGCTCGAAGTGGAGGCCTTTCCAGCCACCGTCATCGACGACGTCCATGGCTGTGACCTCTACGAGGAAGCACAAAGACAATTCCAGACGATCAGCGTCGAGGAAATCACGTAATTTATGCTGACCAACCCCTTGAGGTGGGAGTACCTTACCCAGTCACCTCCGGTGGACAACCCCCTAGGGCCGCTGGCAATGGCCTATCTAGGGCTATCTGCCGTTGGGCTACTGGTAGCTGTGTTCTTCGCCACTTGGGGCAAGAGGCTATTTAAAGGGAATCCATCGCTTCAAAGAGTCGTGGGGCTATACGCTACTGTCGGATACTCGGCTTTCGGCATAGCGCTGATTCTGTTGGTCTTGAGGGTATTGGAAGTCCCCTTTATCTCCATGAGGCTCTGGACCTACCTCTCTGCCATCGTTATCGTGGCCATGGGATCCTTCGTGCTCTACTTCCACCTGGTCCGGTATCCGAAGATAGTTGAGGAACAGAGACAGCAAGAGATTAAGAGGCGGTATTTGAAGCCTCACAACCGGGCAGTTCCCCGCGGCAAGAAGAAACACCGTTAGCGCAGGATTAAGGTAAAGAGGCCCACCACCAGCAGTATCTGCTCCAGAGCAGCTCCACCAGCAAGCACGTAGGTGATCATGGGATCCCTGCTATAAAACACTACCCCTAGAGCGCCGTTGACTAGCCAGGTTATGCCCCCGATGAGGGGTATAACGAACAGATCGGCAGGGGCACCTACGCGGTCCACCTGGCCCAGGGCATTGAAGTGGAGAGGCACTGTGGGAGGCATGGTGGGAAGGCTCCAAGAGGCGTACGCAAAGAGAGCCAAGTTAAGTAGCCCACCGACTACTATCAACCACCAAGCCGTACCGTCCCACCAGATTGGCATGTGGGTGAGCGAACGGATCCGCTGTACCATGAGGCCTTGCGCCGGAGCTATCCATAAGGCAACAGCTGCGCACAATCCCCCGGTGGCCACTAGAATGAAGGCTAGGAAAGGATACGGCCTTTGAGAAACAGCGGAAACCAGCAGCCCAATTGCGCCAAGGCTCAGGAGCCATGTGTAGATGCGGAACCTGAACTCCGAGCTCGCTAGCCGGTCTATCAGGCCCCTTCACCCCCCGCAACAGCACGAGCCTTCACAGGGTAGACTGCTGTGCACCAGTGACGGTAATTCGGGTTGCGGCCTCTGACAACGTCAAAGTAGATCTCTTGGAGCTTCCGAGTGATGGGCCCGATGTCACCACTGCCCACAGTCCGGTGATCCACCTCACCCACGGGAGCTATCTGGGCTCCAGTGCCAACCAGAAAGATCTCCTCGGCCACATACAGCTCGGTTCTATCGATTTTCCTCTCGACCGTCTCCAGCCCCATTTCCTTGCGCGCCAGCTCCATTACGGTGGCCCTAGTGATGCCTACAAGGATGTTCTCACACACCGGTGGAGTAACCAGTTTACCGTCCATGACGAGGAAGATGTTCTCTGCGCTGCCCTCCGAGACATGCCCATCCGCAGTAAGCATAATCGCTTCGTCGAAACCGTTCAGCAGCGCCTCGCTCTTTGCAAAAGCCGAGTTAACGTAGGCGCCAACTATTTTGCTCCGCGCAGGCATAGCATTGTCGTCTATGCGCTGCCAAGAGGAGGTACATACCCTGAGAGGTCGTTCGATCTCCACATATTTTCCGAAAGGTACGGCCACGATGGCTAGGTCCTCTTCCAAACCGTGCAGCTTGACCCCGATGGTCTCGGAGGCCTTGTAGGCCGAAGGCCTAATATACACGTCCTCGCGAAAACCGTTCCGCCTGAGAAGCTCCAGAGTGATATAGGACAGCTCATCGACAGTGTGAGGAAGGGAGAACATGAGCACCTTCTGAGACGCCTTGAACCGCACAAAATGCTCCGGCATTCTGAACACGAAGAGTTGACCCTCGTCCTCGTTCCAGTATCCTCGAATCCCTTCGAAGCACCCGGTGCCGTACATGAAAGTATGGTTCATCACGCTGACTTTGGCTTCTGAAAGGGGAACAAACTTCCCTCTAAAGTAACACAGGTAATCCATCACAGCACCTCCGCTATGCTCACGCTGATATCATCTACGGTGTCGAAGTCGGAGCTACAGTTGGAACTTCGTTGGTCCCCGTAGGCGTTGCCGTGGGCGTCGGCGAGGGCTCGGGCGTGGGAGCCGAAGCCGGAGGGATGAAGGGCAACACGCTAGGTTGCTCTACTGGAACAAAGAACTGAATGTCAGAGCTTTTCCTGACCTGCTCCAACCATCGATCGAACACCTGTCCCTTCATCTGTTCTAGCACTGCACCGTCGATGGGTCGATTCTGGGCCACTTCTAAGACCTGAACGATCTCCCAACCGTGCTTGGTCTCAAAGGGCTTGCTTATTTCGCCGGGCTTCAGGGAAAAGACAACCTGGTCAAAGGCGTCCCCCATGAGGCCACGGGGAAACCATCCCAAATCGCCACCGGTATCTTTAGTATACGAATCACTGGAACGCTCTTTGGCGAGTCGGTCGAAAGCGTAGTTCTGTTCGGTAAGCATGTAATAAGCCATGTCCGCCGCGTCCTTCGAGTCGAATAGGATGTGACGTGCACGGACTTGATCCGCCGAGCTGGGCAGTTGTGCTTCCAGCTTCTGCTGGATCTTTGCTCGCAATATCCCAGGCACCAGGACCCAATCCAAATACTCGGATTCGGTCATTCCGGTTGCTTGCTCCACGTTCCTGAGCTCGGCCCTCCAATTAGCCTCCGCATTAGCTAGCTCCGCAGCACTGAGGGTAGGTGTTGGGGTTGTGGCAAAAGGGGTATGGCTCTCGGTAGCTGCTGGCGAAGGCGTGGATGTCGAGCTCTTTTGGGGGACGGGCGTAGGTGAAACCCTCTCGGCAAATTGTTCCCTAATCTCTGCCTGTAGCTGCTCGTCGTTTAGTTCTACTCCCAGGCTACTGGACTTCTGTCTAACCAGAAGGCTGTTTACCATGGCCCTCAGGGTTGACGAATCGGGGGGGCTATTGGGAACAGAACGCATCTCCTGAAGCAGCTGATCGGCATAGTTGGAACCCGACGACCCAAGCCCAGCGAGGAATTGTATCTGCCGCATGAGTTCGTATTTCCTGTATTTTTCGTAATCCCGTCGGGTAATGATTATGCCGTTGACTTTTGCCAGTGGAGCGTTCGGCTTAGCCACCAGCTCAGCATAGGCACCGTAAGCCAGCGACAACGCTGCCAAGGCAACAGCACCCACTATCAACGCGAGCACTACGACCCGCCGCCGTCTCTCGGCGGCCCAGCGAGAGATTTGTCTCTGGGTAGGAGGGCGCACAGCCTTCGGGGTTTTAGATTTCTTCCCCAACGCCCCTACCTAGGTCGTCTTGGTGTATGAGACCACGAAGGGCAACAGGGCCAAGTGCCGGGCTCGTTTGATGGCGGTGGCCAGCTGGCGCTGGTGGCCTGCACATGTGCCTGTCTTCCTTCGAGGCTCAATCTTCCCTCTTTCCGACAGGTACCTTCTGAGCCTGTTGACGTCCTTGTAATCTATAACGGTAATCTTCTCGGCACAGAAACCACAGACTTTACGGCGGGGTGTCCACCTCCGCGGAGGCGCAACCACTTTACGCACCTTAGCAGCTTCGGTGGCCGCCACCTCAGCCCGCTGCTCAGCCGACGTGACTTCGCCTGCAGGCGCCTCAGATTGTGCCGATGGCTCACCTACTTCCACAGAAGGTTCCGTGGATTCTTTCTCGATCCCCTGTTCACTCATAACCTGCGCAACCTCAGATGATTAATATGGTATTTCCTCTTCGGGCTCCGGTATCTCTATGCCAGACTCGGGTCCAGATTCTGCTTCCCTGTCCCGCTGGTCCAGCGTAATGACGTCCGTAGCAATAATCTCCGTCCTGTAACGTTTCTGACCGTCCGGAGTCTCCCATGCTCGGGTTCGCAGTCGACCCTCAACGTAGACCCGCCGACCCTGTCGCAACCATTCGTTACACAGTTCAGCCAGTCTGTCCCATGCAACTACGTGAAACCACTCGGTCTCCTCACGAGGTGTCCCGTCGGCAGACTTCCAGCGCCTAGTGGAAGCAACCGAAAACTCTGTGACAGGATGGCCGCTCGGAAGATAACGCATTTCCGGGTCCCGACCCAAATTCCCTATAACCATAACCTTGTTAAGTCCTCTTGCCATGCTCCTGCACCCCAATTCCTAAATAGTTATCACGTCCCGGTTCTTACTATAAGATAGCGTAACACTTCTTCCCGCAATTTCAGTTCGCGGTCTAGCTCAGGTTGTCGTGCGGGGTCCATAAGGAAATTCACAAGCACGTAGTACCCGTCACAATAGTGCTTTATACTGTACGCGAGACGCCGCATGCCCCATGGACTCTCGTGGTTCACCGAAGCCACCTGCCCGTTGAGTGCCGTCACGAGGTCCACTAGTCTTTCCACTGCTTTCGCCGTCCCTTCGGCCTCCAGGTCTGGCCTGAGCACTGCCATCAGCTCGTAGCTTCGCACCAAGAAACCTCCTTCCTATGGGTTTGGCCAGGTTGGCGCCATGGCACCCCATCCAAGACACCACGCTGACCAGAAAGGCGATAGACAAGCCATTATATAACAAACGTCACCGGGTTACTGCCTTTCAGGGAATTCCAAGACAATCTTACCGAATTGCCTCCTATCTTCGAGACGTCGATGGGCCTCGGTTACATGCTTAAAGGGAAGCACGGCATCAATCACCGGTTTGAGCTGACCTTGGGCCGCTAAACCAAGTACCGTGGCCACTTCACCTCGTGTGGCTCCGTAGGAGCCTATAATCGCGTTCTCTTTGGCAAACAACGTCCAAAGGTTTATGCTTGCTTCGGAACCTGTGGTAGCACCACAGGTAACCACCTTCCCGCGGCGTGCCAAGGAGGCTAGACTCTTCTCCCAGGTAGCCGCCCCAACGTGCTCCACCACCACATCTACCCCTCTTTTACCAGTGATCCTCCTCACCTCTTGCACGACATCGGCTGTCGAATAATTGATTACCTCATCAGCCCCAAGCTGTCTGGCTTTCTCAAGTTTCTCATCGGTCCCTGCAGTCGCGATGACCCTTGCTCCGAACCTCTTGGCGATCTGGACCGCTGCGGAACCGACGCCGCTGCCCGCAGCCTGAACCAGTACCCATTGGCCGGGCTGCACCCTCACACGATCGGTTAGCATCCTCCATGCAGTGGGAGCCGCTAGGGTGAGGGCAGCTGCCTCCTCGAACTGAACCCCCTCAGGCAAGGGAACTACGTTTGAAACCGGCACGCTTACAAGCTCAGCGTAGCCCCCTTGACTGTTCAGTCCCAAAATGTCGCTCTTGAGGCACACAGTCTCCCGGCCATCCAGGCAGTACTCACATCTACCGCAAAACAGGTAGGGGGCCACGGCTACCCGCTCTCCTACGGATACACCAACGACGCCTGGCCCCAGGGCCTCCACCACACCGGACACTTCAGACCCCATTATATGGGGAAGAGCTGGCTTTCTCGCAAGAGACCCCGTCCGTATCCAGAGATCAAGCCGGTTCACACCGCAGGCTGCCACGCGCACCAATACCTCGCCAGGCCCCGGAGTGGGATCCGGCACCTCCCGGATTCTCAGCACATCTGCCTGGCCAAACTCCTCGAGCAAAATCGCCTTCACGATCCTCACCTCGTCAATAGGTTATGTGGTCTGCCTCTTCCAACGCCAAAGCAGACCTATGGGATATCCCAACATCTTGGCAAGATCCCCAACTACACGTATCAATGGGATCAGGCCCAGCACCACAAGCCGCTCGTGAAGCTCCAGCTGCGCCGACTGATGCCATCCCCGCTGCAACGGACGCCGTAGGTACAGTGCGGCCAGGCACAACCCCACCAGTGCCGTCAGAGGGCTCTTCTCGGCGAATATCCCCAGCAGCGGAACCAGCACTAGATAGGTAATATACCGTATGGCGTGACGTTGACGCCAAAGATCTGCCTTACCATCTCCCCTCGCATAGCGATAATATTGTAGAAAGTACGATGTCAGATCTTGCCTGGGACGAAAGTACACAAGTGCCCTCGGCTCCACGAGAAACCTGAACCCAGCCTTCTTCAGGGCCAGATCGAACACCAGGTCCTCGCAGTAATCCAACCACTCGGGGTAGCCACCTACTGCCTCCCAAGCAGACTTTCGAAAGGCTATGGACCGACTTGACGGCAGAAAATTTTCTGGGTCGAGGTCTTTCAACTCGGGGAGAACGGCCGCCCCCATGGCCAGCTCGAATATGGAGCGGGGATCAGGCACGAAGAAGCCCCCAACTACATCTGGTGCTCCCGGTAAACCGAAGGGCGATGTCAAGAGATAGAGCCATGCAGGGTCGAGCCGTACTCCTGCATCTGTGCAAGCAATGACTGGAAACTTGGCTGCCGCGATCGCCAAATTCCTTCCTTGGCTTATGTTGGCCCCCGGAGCCACTAAGATTCGTAGACCGCTCACTTTGGACTCATAGCACCTTAGCAGATCGACGGTCCCGTCCGTCGAGCCCCCATCGCACACGATTATTTCGTCGGGGCGGCGCTCCTGAGCCACGATGGAATCCATCAGTGCGGGCAAGGAAGCAGCCTCGTTTTTAACGGTGATGACAAGGCTCACTCTTACTGGTTGCATCCCGAAGCAGATCCAAATACTTAGCCGTAAGTGTTGGCCAGCAATACTGTTGCATGACTACATGGCGGGCCTTGTGAGCCATCTCCCGTGCTTCAACAGGATGTTGCAACACCCACATGATACGGTCGACCCACTCGTTGGGCCGCTCGGCCCTCAAGAAGTGCCTCCCTTCGATCAGGTCCAGACCTTCTACTGCTACCCGCGATGCTATCACAGGAACCGCCATTGAACCAGCCTCCAGAACTTTCAGGCGGGTACCGCTTCCCATGCGCAGAGGAGCCACGAAAGCAGTCGCCTGGCACAGGTATGGCCGAGTGTCTGGAACCTCTCCTGTGACTTCAATGCTACCTCCAGCCACGAGGGCCTGCACAGCAGGGGCAGGATCTTTCCCGACAACAAATAGCTTAAGTTGGGGATAGTCCTTTAATACCTTCGGTAGAACATTCCTAGCAAACCAGACGACTGCATCTACGTTCGGCCGGAAACTCATGTAACCAGTGAATACCAAAGAGAAGTCCTGCCCTCGCCCATGACACCAATTTGGATCATAATAAGTGCAGTCCACACCATTTGGCACGACTGAGATCCGGCTCTTCGGTGCTAACAGACGCAGTAGTCTCGCGTCAGCGTCGGACACCGCCACCACTTGGTCCACCTGGGTCAGCCACTTCCGTTCGTAGATGGTCAATAGTCGCCACTGGGCAAAGGAATACGCGGCGCCCGCCCATGAACGCCATCTCACAATATCTGCTAGAAACGCGCGGTACTGTAAGGAGCTCTCGCAGTTCTGGGCATCGTAGAGGATCGCGGGCCTCCCTGTGGAACAGCCGAAGCGAGGAAGGAGAGAGGCCATCTCCAGTCCAAACACCACCACTACGTTCGGGAGCCAAGCCTCAGCCAGCGACTGTACCTGTGCAGCACAATTTCGGTCGTAGCGTCGACCTAACAAGTCTGGTCGAAGTCGCACAAGCCAGCTCACTCGCCGGCTGAAACGCCAAGGAACCGGCTCGAGAACGAGCGCTCGAGCCAACCAGCGCGGAGCAGATATCTCTGGGCCAGTTCGAAAGCCGACTACGGCGACTTCATGTTGCGTGGCCAGGGCATCTAAGATCTTGCCAGCCCTGATGGCGACACCCTGCCTCGGAGGCCACGGCCAAACTGGCACCAGGGCCAACACCCTCACTGATGTCCAACCAAACGGCCAACTATCTTGGGAACGAAGACCACAAGCCCCACAGCTAGGGCTCCAAGAGATGCTATCAGAACCGCGCCTGCAGCCACGTCCTTGGCCTTTTGAACCTCGGGATGTTGTTCTGGCGAAAGATGGTCAAGAGTGACCTCGACCACCGTGTTAGTAGCTTCAGCCGAAATCACCGCAGCGATGGCGAGGGCGATAAGCGCCCACTCGCCTGGGCTTAGGCCCAATGCCAACCCTACTATAATTGCCGCAGCACCTGCTGCAAGCTGTACCCTGGCATTCTGCTGGGAAACGAACAAGTACACGACACCGCGGCTCGCCCATAGGAAGCTGGCAAACAGCCTACCGGCGTCTAAGGGCTGCCAAAAGCTCTTCTGCCCTTTCTTGCATGGCAGTTCTTTGTTCCTCTGTGGCATCATCCCAACCTGCAAGGTGAAGCACACCGTGAATTGCCAGCAGGAACACCTCTGTCATGGTATCGTGGCCGTATTCCTCGGCTTGCCTGCAAGCCGTCTCCCACGATATAACAACCTCACCCAGCACGCCAGACCTAGGCATTTCCCCAAATGTGTAGTTGAACGTTAAAACGTCGGTAGGGTAATCGTGGCCGAGATACCGTCTGTTAAGATCCTGTATCGTCCCATCGTCAGTGACCCGTACCACGAGGGTCCCTTTCGGAAGACCTTCTCTCTCCATGGCCCATCGCACAGCCTTCTGCAACTCGCGGACAGGAAGCCGTCGGCCCAAAACTGGGTCCACCGTCACGTTGACCCTGTGCACCCTACCTTTAGAGTTCAACCTGAAGTTGGCCTCGCGTGGGTAGTTCGGGATATTCGACTCTGGGATGGTACACACCCCGAAGGATCTGCACGAAAGCTCCACGGATCGCGCGGAGATCTTGTAGAGTTAGCTGACACTCGTCCAGCTGGCCGTCTGCAAGTTTCTGCTGTATGACTTTGTCGACCATAGTTTCAAGGGCCCCCTCAAAGACTTCGGTACCGATGTCGCTGGCTCCGACCCCTTTGCCCTGCATGGCTGCCCTGACTGTGGCTTCAACGGAGTCCGCTAACATCAAAATGGCAGCCTCCTTGGAGTGTGGCTTAGGGCCCGGATATCTAAAATTGGCCTCATCCACAGTTCCGAGCTCCAATAGCGCTTTATGGAAAAAATAAACCAGCAGGCTGGTACCATGGTGTTGCTGTATCATCTCGACTATCTTGCGAGGCAGCCTGGCCCGACGGGCCAATGTGACCCCGTCGGCGACATGCGCTACCAGTATCTTCGCGCTAGTGATTGGGTCCAGTTTATCGTGAGGGTTTTCTCCGCCTCCCTGGTTTTCCACAAAGAAGTACGGGTGCGACAACTTCCCGATGTCGTGGTAATAGGCTGCCACTCTCACCAGAAGAGAGTCGGCTTCCACGGCTGTTGCAGCTCGCTCAGCTAGGTTGCTCACAAGAATAGAATGATGGTAGGTTCCGGGAGCCTCGAGAACCAAACGGCGAAGTAGGGGATGGTTTGGGTGAGCGAGCTCGAGCAACTGGATAACTGTTGTGATGCCAAAAAGGCTGCCCAAAATTGAAAAGGTCCCAAAGGTCAAAGCGGATGACAGCACTCCATTGCCCAACCCCGCTCCTGCCATCTGGGCAACGGCCAGAAGATCCAGGTCCCGGCTCACCAGCTTGTAGGATATGGCAACCCCAGCAGAAACAACCCCTACCAACAGGCCGGCCCAGGCAAAGCGAATAGATCGCTCAGCCCTCCAAATTGCCAGGATCCCTGCAAAGCTTCCCATGACATAATATGCTGTTAGGTCCAGGGAATTGCCAGCAAGGATGCCGAGCAATACTGATAGCACTACAGTTGTAAATGCAGCAAGGTGAACCTCCATTAAGACTGCAATGAGCATGCCCACACTGGCCAAAGGCAACAGATAGGGCAGTATTAGGTGCCCTGGAATAGCAAACCTACCAATGAAAACCGTAGCTACCATAAGTACAGCCAGGAAGGCCAAAAGCTTGGGTCGCTGTAGCAAGCTTCCACACAGAAGCGCGATATACAACGTCTGAAGACCTGCAACCACTAAGCCTAGCAAAGCAAACCCAGCCATGTCTGGCAACGATGGATCGGGCACCATTAGGCCGGCAGCTTGTAGCTTCTCCAAATCCAAGGGTTTCACTACGTCGCCTTTCCTGAGTATGCTTTCACCGGCCTGCAGATCCACGTATACCACTGCCTGAGCAGCGGCCTCCTCTACCTTCCGTTTGGTGGCCTCATAATCCAACAGTACCGTAGGCCTAATGAGAGGGCGCACGAGACTCACGACCAAGGACGTTGCTTCCTGGCCCAGATCGGGCCGAACCATCTCTCCGACCCTCGATCTCACGTTCTCCAGCTCAGCTGACTCGAATCTGCCGGACATTGCCAGCTCAAGTACACGAATGGCCTCCGCAGTCACTGTGGCCCACTGCTCGTCCGACATGGACAGCACAAGTTTCACCTGGTCGTCCTGCAACCGCCCTGGCCAGGCCTTGTGCACCAAGTCCTCGCGCTCGTAGTAATACAGATCAGGGTTGGACCTTGCATGGCCCAACTGACGCAGGACGTCCGATAGGGCTGCACGGGCTTCCACTGATGCGGAAGCATCGAAGGTGTAGACCTTATTGGCGGGATCTTCCCGGACCTTTTGCTGGGCTTCCTGCGTCAGAACCTGACTGACAAAGCGAACTTTCCTAGGAGATTCGAAATTTCTTGGCGAAACCTCCCCCACCTTTACCTCGACGTTTGCAGGTAAGCGGGGAAAAATCAGCGCAGCAGCAAGTCCACCCCATGTAAAGAAGAAAAATAATACCAGACTCAGGATGTGAAGGGGAACGTGGATTTCACCAAAGGGCTTCCGTAGGCCAAAGGGGAGCCCGGGGCCTGACGTCATCATCCTCCAGATTCAAGTTCCAGTAACACGTCTCTTACTACCTTGCTGACAGTGGCCGGGTCGGCTCGGCCTTCGAGTCTGGCCAAGAGAATCTTCATTACCTTGCCCATGTCCTTCTGACTCTTGGCCGCCACCTCTAAAGCAACATCGCGGGCCAGCGGCCGTATCTCCTCTTCACTCATTTGAGGCGGCAAATATTCAAGTAGTACTTCCAGTTCGGCCTCCTCTTGTTCGGCGAGATCCACACGACCCGCTCGGCGGTATTCTTCAGCGGCCTCTCGTCGCATCTTGGCCTGTCGGGCCACCACCTGCCAAGCCTCCTGCTGTGTAAGGGGCCGCTGCCTTGCGATCTCCTCGTTTCGTAGCGCCGAGCGCAACATCCTAAGCACAGATCGGCGAAGGTCGTCGCCCCTTCGCATAGCCTCTTTAAGGTCGGCCATAAGGCGGTCATCTAAGGGGTTGCCCCTAGCAGGTCCCTCCATGCAGCAGTCCTGGATTGCGGGATTTTCTATCCTTTGACCGCATTATAGGAGCCGGCCCAAGCATAGTCAAGCAAGCCTACGGCACCTAGCATGGGCCGGGTTTACATGACCAAACCCGGCCCAAGACACAAAGAGGTCTATCATCCACAACTGCCAGACAATGGCAGGTAGCCTGCTACGACATCTGTTTCGTTGACTTCGTGGTGAAGCGGGGTTTGCCTGTGGCATAGCTGCGCCGTCGATGGCCGCGTCATGACCCGGCACTTCGGCGGATAAGACGAGCAATCTCCGACGGTATTAGCCAGCGCGGAAAGATAGGGGGCGCACAATTTAGCATCTTCAGCCATCGCCTTATGTGCGATAATTGACAGCCACGGAAGAAGCGCCATTTTTAATAACTGTTAGGGGTCTGGAATGCGGGTCTTGGTTACAGGCGGTGCCGGCTACATAGGAAGTGTGACCGTAGAGCTTCTTGTTGAAGCTGGACACCAGGTGTGGGTATTTGACAATCTTTCAAGGGGCCACAGGGAAGCCGTGCATCCTGGTGCTACCCTCTTCGTTGGAGACTTGGCTGACAAAAGAGCTATACAAAGGGCCCTCGCCCAAGCGAAGCCAGAAGCGGTTATCCACTTTGCCGCTCTCAGCCTTGTGGCCGAGTCGATGGCGCATCCAGAGAGGTATTTTGAAAACAATATCTGCCATGGCCTCAATCTTCTGGAGGCCACGATTGCAGCCGGTGCAAGTAAATTCATCTTCTCATCCACGGCAGCCACTTACGGTCAGCCGGTAACGGTGCCCATCCCAGAGGATGCCCCCACGGCACCCAACAATCCCTACGGTGAAAGCAAGCTTTCCTTTGAGCGCATAATGAGTTGGATGAGCCGCGTGCACGGCATAACAACCGTCAGCCTCAGGTATTTCAACGCCGCCGGAGCATCTAAACGGTATGGAGAGGATCACCGCCCCGAGACCCACTTAATCCCACTGGCGCTGCAGGTAGCGTTAGGTAAACTGCCTCACATCGAGATCTTCGGGACCGACTATCCCACCCCAGACGGCACCTGCATTCGCGACTTCATTCACGTGGAAGACCTCGCTCAAGCTCATCTGCTTGCCTTACGGGTCACCGAAAGCTCTGTCTTCAACCTTGGGAACGGTAAGGGCTTTTCAGTACGACAAGTAATTGAGACGGCACGCAGGGTCACTGGGCGTACCATACCGGTGGTAGAGTCCCCGAGGCGACCTGGCGATCCGCCAGTTCTGGTGGCAAGTGCGGACAAGATAGCTGCTCACCTTGGCTGGAGGCCAGTTCATCCCGACCTGGAGGACATCATCGATAGCGCCTGGCGCTGGTACCGAGAGCAACCTGATGGTTATGGGGAATGACGCCTGCCCAAACTGATCTTGCGTTCGGTTCCCGTGAGCAGCCTCTGGATATTGGGGATATGCCTGAGAAAAATAACGGTTCCTACACCCAGACCGAAGGCCGAATGGGCCAGTGGTGCAGATCCCCCCGCGAATTGCGCCAGTGTCCACAATAACGCCACGATAGTTCCGCACAGCGAGGCGGCGGAAAAATACCGGGTAACACCGAGGGCCACCCCTGCTGAGACAAGGGCAGTCAGTGCCCCAAGAGGCTGCAGCAGTAGAAAGGCACCCAAAGATGTAGCCACGGCTTTGCCTCCACGAAAGCGGAGTAAGATAGGGTAACTGTGGCCAATGGCGGCCACAGCTCCGCAGAGAGCCTCACCTTCGGCTCCCAGGCCCGAAGCCCGAGCTATCAGCACGGCTAGTGCCCCCTTTGAAGCATCCAGTACCAGGACCACCAGGCCCGGGAACCAGCCTACTTCCCTGACAACGTTAGCAGTGCCCACATTGCCGCTGCCATGCCTCCGGATGTCGATGCCGGCCACCACCTTGGCCACCAAATAGGCCCAAGGAATGGCCCCGAGCAGGTAAGCTCCGATCACCGGTGCTATCCAGGCAGAGTAACTCATGCCCTAGTACCTCGACGAGATTTAAAGACAAGCTTGATGGGTGTGCCCATAAAACCGAACTTGCTGCGGATCTGATTTTCCAAGTAGCGCGCGTAGCTAAAATGTACAGCATCGGGATCATTGACAAAGAAAACGAACGTCGGAGGATTGACATCCACCTGGGTAGCATAGTAGAACTTCAACCACTTGCCCGGCCTCGTTGGAGGGGTATGCCGGGCCACTGCATCCTGTAGTAGCTTGTTAATGTCTGAGGTTGGGATCCTCTTGGTACGTTCGTCAAAAACGTCTAGGGTCAGGGGAAGTATACGAGACACGTGATATCCCGTCTTGGCTGACACGGGGAGAAAGGGGGCGAAATCCAGAAAGTACAACACTTCCTGGGCCTTGCTTAACCGATCGGTGCGCTGCGGCTTGGGAACCAGATCCCACTTGTTGAGCAGCACGATTACCCCGCAATATGCGTCCAAAATGTAGCCTCCGATATGTGCATCTTGGGCTGTAACACCCTCTTCGGCGTCTACCACGAGGAGGGCCACATCCGCCCGCTCCAAAGCCCTCTGGGTTCTAAGCACTGCATATCGCTCCAAACCCAGTTCGATGCGCCCCTTCCGCCTAATGCCAGCAGTGTCGAGCATAAGGATGCGTCGGCCCGCGTACTCTACGAGCGTGTCGACTACATCGCGGGTGGTCCCGGGAACGGGGCTAACAGCAACGCGTTCCTCCCCCAAAATGGCATTGACCAATGAGCTTTTGCCAACATTAGGCCTCCCTACAATAGCCAACCTGAGTTCCGCTTCCAGAGCTTCTTCAGGTGCCGCTTCGGGCAGCAACTCCAGCACCCGATCCAGGAGGTCGCCAGTGCCCGTCCCGTGGATCGCGGATACGGCTATGGGTTCCCCCAGGCCGAGATTGTAGAACTCCACGGCATCCAAGCGGGCCGCGGCACTGTCGGCCTTGTTCACTGCCAGTACTACTGGCTTTCCCGAGGCTCTGAGCCAGTTGGCCAATTCCACATCGAGAGCTGTCACCCCTTCCCGAACGTCACCGACGAACACGATGACATCTGCCTCTTCAACAGCCAGCTCGGCCTGTCGTCGTACTGCAGCAGCAGTTTCGGAGGGTGCCAGCTTGGCCATAAGGTCGTCGGGAAGGAGCCCTCCGGTGTCAATCAGTTTGAATACCTTCTCCCTCCACTCGACAGTGCCATATAGGCGATCTCGCGTAGTGCCAGGGGCCGCTTCCACGATCGCCCGGCGTTCCCCTAAAAGCCTGTTAAACAGACTGGATTTGCCGACATTTGGGCGCCCGACGAGGGCAACCACCGGATGTCTCATCTTTGCTGACTCCCCACGGCCGAGCGGACCCATCGGGCCGATATCTTATCATATGTGCAGATGCTATACTAATGAAACCACCTTACCGACGGCCAAGACTACCGAGGAATACAGTCAGCTGCACACGATGTCTGCCATGAACGCACGGCCCCGGAGCAAGCTGATCATCGGCCTCACCGGAAACATTGCCTGCGGCAAGAGCACGGTGGCGAAAATTGTGCGTAGTCTTGGCGCCTACGTGATCGACGCCGATGCCGTAGCGCACCAAGTTCTCGAGGAGCCCAGCGTAAAAGCCCAGATCGTAGCCACCTTTGGAAAGGGAGTGATTACTTCCCGGGGATCCGTCGACCGCTCAGCCCTTGGTGCCATCGTATTTAGAGAGGCTCACCAGCTCCGAAAGCTGGAGGAGTTGGTTCACCCCAGGGTCATCGAAATTATCGACGAGATGACAAGGAAGGCAGAGGAGAAAGTTATTGTCGTAGAGGCCATAAAGCTCCTCGAGAGCAGTCTGGCCAGCCGGTGTCATCAGATCTGGGTCGTGACCTGTCCGCGCCACGTCCAGATCGAACGACTCATGGAGGGCAGAGGACTAACCTATAGTGAGGCCGCCTCCAGGGTTGACAGCCAACCCCCGCAGGAAGACAAAATAAAGGCCGCTACCGTGGTCATAGACGGCAGCGGCACCATCCAACATGCGCAGGAACAGGTGATTAGGGCTTGGCAGACCCTGGTGGAACCCGAGCTAGTTCGCCTTTCAGAAAGTCGATGACCTCCACAGGCGTAGGATCGGTTTCATAGGCAGCCGCCATATAAAAGCTGACAAAGTCTCCTAGATAGAGCATCCACAACATCTGTTGAAGGGGTGTGTTGCCCTCGGCGTCCACCAGATGATATACGAGACCAGTTCGCTTCATCACCTTCTCAGTGACATCGTACCGCAAGCGGTTCCGCTCCTTGTTGAAGCTGGAACGCAGCATGGCTATAACAACGTTACCCGCAAGTTCGTAGGGGTTTTCGTAGCCCACCACGGAGTTATGGTGCACCTCGGGCAACGGCTCAACAAATGCCCAAGCTTTGGCATTTTCGTTGATCTGCGTCTTCCACCGTCGCGCCACGGGTGCCATAATATCTGCGGCATACAGGATAGTAAAGTTTCCGTAAAAGGAGAGGGCCAAGCTTTTGGCCCGGTTCTTTTCGGCAACCACCTCTAGCGCCACATCGCAGGACAGTCGCTTCATGAGATCAACTGCCTTGGAAAGGTCCGCTTCATCCACTGTCACGAATCCCAGTCGGTGGAGTACTCCAAGTGCACCCATGAAGGAGTAGCCCAACGCCGCCCGAGGCTGTCCCTCGTAGTCAAAGTGAAAGAAGGGTATCCCGGAGGCATGGGAGCGATCCTGCAGCAGTCCCCCCGACCCCATAGCTAGAACCTTAGCTTTCCGCCGGAGGGCCTCTTCGAAGGCAGTAAGGGTCTCCTCCGTGTTTCCGGAGTAGCTGGAAGCCACAACCAGGGTTTCTTCTCCTACGAAGGACGGCACACCATAGTCCCGATGTACCAAGATAGGCACAGGGGACGTGTCCTGGGCCAGGGCCGACGCCAAGTCGCCCCCAATGGCCGATCCTCCCATACCGCAAAAGACCACAGCCTTAACATTCCAATAGGTTTCAGGGATTTCCACCCGAAGTGCTTCATGCCAGGCGCGATCTATTTGATCGGGCAAAGCCAAAATGTGGTCCAGCATTCCCTCTTGGTCAACAGCTCTAACCTTCTCAGGTTTGTCGATGTCCAGCATTAGAGCCACCCCTTGGCGATCATGAATTCCGCGATTTGCACAGCGTTCAGAGCCGCTCCCTTCCTCAAGTTGTCTGCCACAATCCACATGACGAGGCCGTGGGAATGCGAAGCGTCTTCGCGGATACGCCCCACAAACACTTCGTCGCGACCGGCCGCATAGATTGGGAGCGGATAGAGATGTTCAGATGGAGCATCCATCACGACCACGCCCGGAGCCCCACTGAGGATCTCCCTAGCCTCTTCTGCCCTCATCTTCCTCTCCAGTTCCACATGGACAGCCTCAGAATGTCCCACCAAGACAGGGACACGAACCGTAGTGGCCGACACCAGCAGCTCAGGCTCGTGCATAATCTTTCTGGTCTCTTGGACCATCTTCCATTCTTCCTTACTGTATCCGTTGTCAAGAAATACGTCTATTTCGGGGATAAGGTTGAAAGCAATCTGATGCGGGTAAACTCTCGGGTCGACACTCTGGTAAGCGAGAACGGCCTGTGTCTGAGAAAGAAGCTCATCTATGGCCTGCGATCCGGTTCCGGAGACAGACTGATACGTAGATACCACTATCCTTCGTATCCGGTTAACACGGTGGATAGGATTCAGGGCCACCACCATCTGTATGGTCGAACAGTTCGGATTAGCGATGATTCCCCTGTGGAACCTGGAGTCGTCCCCATTTACTTCCGGGACGACCAGGGGTACCTCAGGCTCCATCCGCCATGCAGAGCTATTGTCGATGACCAAGGCTCCGGCCTCGACGGCGATAGGCGCAAAATGTTTGCTCGCAGCAGCCCCCGCAGAGAAAAGGGCGATATCGATCCCGTCGAAAGAATGCTCGTCCGCTTCCTCCACAGGAACATCCTGCCCCCTGTAGGCCAGCGTCTTCCCAGCCGATCTCTCGGATGCAAGCAGCCTAAGCTCAGCAACGGGGAAATCACGCTGCTCAAGGACCTTGACGAATTCTCTGCCTACAAGCCCTGTGGCACCGAGAACTGCTACCTTGTACTGCCTCATAGATATCCACACTCCCCTGCCGTTTGAACCCTAGCGACCTCTATCCCGCCGCGCAGGTCCTCCGGGCGCAGCCTTCGGCTGCGGACGTTCCGTACGCGGCCTGGGCATCTGTCCCGTAAGTACTGCCCGCCTCGAAAGGCTGATCTTACCTGTCACCCGGTCGATGTCTGTTACCATCACAGTTATCTCATCGCCGACACTTACCACATCTTCTACACGTTCGACGCGACGGTCCGACAGTTCTGAGATGTGAAGCAGCCCGTCTCTGCCGGGAGCCAATTCGACAAAGGCCCCATAAGGCATGATACGTACAACTTTGCCAGTGTAGGTGGCACCTACTTCGAGCTCCTTGGTCAGTGCTTCTATCTGTTGGATCGCCTTCAAAGCATTGGCTTCGTTGGGCGAGTATACAAGCACGGTGCCATCGCTCTCCACATCGATTGTCGTTTTCGTGCTCTCAGTTATCGCCCTGATGGTCTTGCCTCCCGGACCGATAAGGGCGCCGATGCGCTCAGGGTTGACCTTAAGTCGATGTATCCTCGGGGCATAAGGCGACAGTTTGGGGCGGGGCCCAGGCATGGCCTCCAGCATGCGCCCCAGGATATACATCCTCCCGTCCCTGGCCTGCCTGAATCCCTCGGCCATTACATCGAAAGTGATGCCTTTGGTTTTTATGTCCAGTTGTAGGGCGGTAACCCCCTTTTGAGTACCGGCCACCTTGAAGTCCATATCGCCGAGGGCATCCTCCATGCCCTGTATGTCCGAAAGCACTACCCATCGGCCTTCATCCCCTGTTACCAAGCCCATGGCCACACCGGCCACGGGCGCCTTAATGGGCACACCTGCATCCATTAAGGCCAAGGTGCTACCGCACACGCTCGCCATGGAGGTTGATCCGTTCGAACTCACTACCTCGGACACCACACGAATGGTGTAAGGGAACTCTTCCTCCGGGGGTATTACGGGCAGGAGAGCTCGCTCGGCCAAGGCTCCATGACCTATGTCGCGTCGACTCGGTCCCCGAAGTCGCTTCACCTCTCCAGTGGAATACGGGGGAAAGTTGTAGTGGTGCATGTAACGCTTTGACTCTTCGATACCAAGGCTGTCGAGCATCTGCTCCTCGCCCTTCGAGCCAAGGGTCGCTATGCTGATGACCTGCGTCTGCCCACGCGTAAATATGGCCGAGCCATGAGTGCGCGGGAGCACGCCCACTTCGATCCAGATTGGGCGAATGTCTGTAGGGCCACGTCCGTCCGGCCTGAGACCACGCTCCAAAATTGCCGTTCTCACCTCTTCCTTCAAAAGGGTGTCGAAGGCCTGATTGAGAAGCTTTGCCTGCTGAAGAGCATCCTCTGAGCTGAGCTGTGCGGTAAAGGTCGTCAACACTTCCTGGCGCAGAGCCTCTATGGCTTGTTCGCGCTCCTGCTTAACAGGATTGTTCACTGCCTCAAAGAGTCTCGGGCCTAAGTACTGTGCTATGGCCTCCTGAAGGGATGTGTCCACAACAGGGGGGGTGAAACTGTGTTTGGCCTTGCCGGCAACAGCTACCAGTTCTTCCTGGAGATCTATCATGGCTTGCAGCCCCTGGTGCCCGAACTTGATCGCTTCAAGCACGACCTCTTCGGGCACCTCTCTGGCTCCCGCCTCAATCATGATCACCGCATCACGGGTTCCAGCTACCACCAGATCCAGTTCCGAAGACAGCAACTGTGTGGCAGTGGGATTTAACACGAATTCGCCATCGATGAGACCGACTTTAACTGCGCCTACAGGACCATCGAAGGGAATATCCGACACGCTCACGGCTGCAGAGGCAGCGTTGATGGAAACCACTTCTGGTTCGTTCTCCTGATCAGTAGACAGAACAGTCACAATAACCTGGACTTCGTGCCTATAACCCTTCGGGAACAGCGGTCTCAGGGGCCTGTCAGTAAGCCGCGCTGCCAATATAGCCGATTCGCTCGGCCGTCCCTCGCGCCTGAAAAACCCTCCTGGGATACGGCCCACTGCATACATCTTCTCTTCGTATTCCACGGTCAACGGGAAGAAGTCCAGACCTTCGAGGGGTTCGGATGACCGGCAGACAGTGGCCAAGAGCACAGTATCACCGTACCGCGCCACCACTGCACCACCGGCCTGTTCTGCTACTTTGCCAGTTTCCAAGGAAAATATACGGCCAGCTACTTCTCGCTCTACCTTATGCACCATTTGCTTTCCTCCCTAACATAGCTGGCCAGAAGGGAGTTAGGTACTGGGGAGTGAACCATGGTTCGCCAGGGCCCACTCCCCAATCCCTAATCATCCCTTCCGCCAGCTTATCCGGACCTTTAACGTACTTAAATGGGGCCTCCGGGCCTCATGTGGCGAACCCCTACTTCCTTAAACCAAGTTTGGCGATCAGCTCTCGATACTGCTCGGGATTCTTCCGCCCGAGGTAATTGAGCAGCCGTCGACGCTTACCAACCATCATGAGGAGGCCACGACGCGAATGATGATCGTGTTTGTGTACCTTAAGATGCTCCACCAGCTGGTTGATGCGCTTGGTCAAAAGCGCTATCTGCACCGCCGGTGACCCTGTATCAGCTTCATGGGACCTAAACTGATAAATAAGCTCCTGCTTCTGCTCCTTAGTCAGTGCCATCAGTTCTCCTCGCGGTTGCGTCCTTTCCTGCAAATTATACCCTAGACACAACCGTACCGATCAATAACGCACCTGCACAACAGTGCGGCCCACTTTGTCTACCGGGTAACCCATCCCTTCTTGCACCAGACCTGCAAAGAAGGTCAGGTAAGGGGAATAGGCACTGACGAACTGGTCCACCATAATGAAACCGACCACTGTTACGGTCTCCCCGGGCGACAGATCGTGCCCGAAACCCCACCTGAAGGGATATCTTCGGGGCCCAGCCCCCACATTAGATTCCCAGTCCACTCCTACCCGCCACATCCCGAGACGTTCCACGTACTTGTGGTCCTCTACAGTGCTGAAAGTGTCCTTCATAGTGTATAGGTATCCGGGGTCAGGTCCCTGAGTACGGACCGGAACTCTTCCAGTGTTGGTTACAGTGACTTCCACCCGGACTATCTGGCCAAGCCCAATAACCAAAGGCTCGAAAACCACCTTACGGATAGTGGCCTGGGCGAGCGCGCTGCTCCGAACAGCGAAACCCAGGCCGCTGGCAGTTCGATTTCCCTCTGTATCTTCCGCCACAAGGGTGAACTGATACTGACCGTCAGGAATGGGCATATCCCTTGGGTCCCGGCCCTTAAATGCCACCCTGTTCACGCCGGAAGGCAACCAGCTACCTGAAATCAGCGTCAACCGTCCCCAGCTACCTTCCACATAGGCGGTCACCCATGCATCTCTACTCAACCGAAACTCAAACTCAGCTTCATCGTTGACCCCGTCGTCGTTAGGGGACAGTACAGGCGAACTAACCCTCAGGTCCTCGATACTTACAGGTGCCGATGCCCGCGCACCAGTGACCTGCACCTCGGACCTTTTCTCTACAACGGAGCCGCTCCGAAACTGAACTCTAAATTTCAACGTGTACGACCCGGCGCCAAGTGCGCGCCGCTCCGACGGACCGAGGTCTGGCCTATCTACCACATTTCTCAGAGTCAGGGTGTAGCTTCCCGCAGCCCTCATTTCACCGTTTCTCACCACGTACGTATGGCCTCTGCCATCTTCCAGACCCACAAAGATATGGGCATCCTCTGGTAGCCAGTAATGAACCTCTATAGGGTGTCCTGGATCCAGCTGGTTGCTGGAAAGCATAACGTCGAAATCGTGGCGCCCGACGGTGCAGCCAGTCAGAAAGCCCAAAACCACGAGGCCAACAGTCAAACGCCTCATTTGTGAAACACCGTACTGGTCTCCTGCTGGGTTGCCCTCAACACCAAAGCAGTGATGGCGAGACCTATGAACCCAACCGCCGTGCCAAACCAGAGGGTAACCAGCCTGACGATAATTGTGGCTGCACCGGCCACATTTAAGTCTAAGGCACCGACCCCTACCAGCAGTCCATAGATGGTGAGCTCAGCTGCGCCCACACCCCCGGGCAACAATGAAAGCGATCCCACCAGTGTCGAGATCGCCAGTACGAAGGTGGCCAAAAGGAGGGTATCCGTGCCTGCAGGGAGGCCCAAGCCCAAAAGGATAACGTAGAAGGCCACACACTCGCCAAACCACGATGCTACACCTGCGACCACAGCGGGAACGAGCACCCCGAACCGGGTGAGCCTATGGGAGCTATCCAGCACTGTAGCAAGGTCTTCCCATCG
Source organism: Chloroflexota bacterium (assembly GCA_034432775.1). GTDB lineage: Bacteria > Chloroflexota > Chloroflexia > DAOUBH01 > DAOUBH01 > DAOUBH01. The sequence continues at coordinate 55,745 of DAOUBH010000031.1, read as the reverse complement.
GTTCCGCAAAATCGGAAACTTTTTGGCCGTACGGAGTATGCTGGTCAAGGCCTGAGGACTCGATAACACAATGACCAGAATAATGGCAAAGGCTGTAAATCCGAAAGCAGGTACCCAAGCAGTCTTGAAGCTAAACAACCCCACCAAGCTGAGCAGCACCATGGCAAGGCCATCGTAAAGCCTTTCGGCGAAAACTACTGGCGCCGACCTGGGCACAGGCACGCCGCAAATCACTCGCAACAGGTAGCTCTTGAGGAGCTCACCCACCTTCCCGGGTGTTACCACCATGGAGAGGCCGCTGATAAAGATCAGTGAGCTCTCACCCCAGGAAACTTTGCCGGCACCGAGACGATTCACCAGCCAATGCCAGCGCATCATCCTAAGGAGATAGTTGGTGAGAGTCAAGGCCAGAGCCAGCAGAAGTGTCACCTTCGGAAACTGCTCCAAGTGCCATGCAAGCACCTGAAAGTCCGCTGCCACTCCCACGGCCGCCAAAGCAGCGACACCGAGCCCCAACCCGACAACCATTGCTCGCCACGAAAGGATCCTGGTGGCCATTTGTGCTCAGCCCCCTGCAACGTCGTCCGAGTGTACCACGTTGTGACTTTCTTTCCCCTTTGTGGGGCTCGAGTCTCGTCTGTTATAATTGGTAGTGTGCGGGCGTGGTGGAGTGGCAACACGCTTGCTTCCCAAGCAAGAGACCGTGGGTTCGAATCCCATCGCCCGCTCCGGGCAGGTCCGCGACCTGCCCATATTTTTATGCGAGAGGGAATGGGTGGAAGCCATAGAATATGCCATAATTGACTTCCTTCGGAACCTTTACCAGTCCATTGGCTGGTTCGGCGTGGTCGTAGCCATGGCTATAGAAAGCGCCTGTATCCCTTTGCCCTCGGAAGTTATCATGCCTTTAGCTGGCTGGATGCTAGTAAAGGAGGCTGGCTTGGAGGCGCATCACCTACTGTGGGCAGGACTCTACGGCGCCCTAGGCTGCACCATTGGCTCGGCCGTGGCCTATTGGATCGGTGCCCTCGGTGGAAGACCTTTACTCCTTAAGTACGGCAAGTATGTGCTCATTTCCAGACACCACATCCAAATGGCAGACCACTGGTTTGAACGATGGGGAGAGGCTACAGCCTTCTTCAGCCGCCTAGTTCCAGTGGTTCGAACTTTCATCTCGCTTCCTGCCGGTGTCTCCCGGATGCACTTCGGAAAATTCCTCGTGTACTCCTTCCTCGGTTCCTTCCCATGGTCCCTAGGGCTGGCCTACGCTGGCTTCTTGGCTGGCGAGCACTGGGAGGCAGTCCGACGCGTCATGAGGCCCCTGGATATCCCCATAGCCCTAGCTATAGTGGCCGGAATCGGTGTCTTCCTTTACCGTAACCTCAGGGCTCGACGCACCTCAGCCGCCGACGACTGACCTCGTAGGCCGTCCACCTCCTCTGCCCTTCGAGCCAGGTCACACGCCACAAAGTCGCCACAGCCCTCACAGAACTAGCCCTCGAAGGCGTCTTAGGATAGAGTGATGGTTTCCCCTGGCTTTAACGTCAGGATTTCGAGGCCCTCGATGTCGCTGGTGGCCTCCTTCAAAGCGTCGGGACTGCCCGTAAGGGCTGGGAACGTTCCGAAATGCATGGGAACGACCCTCCTCACACCCAGCAGTCGTATAGCATAGGCAGCCTCTCGAGGCGACATCGTATAAAGATCACCGATAGGTAGAAGGGCCACATCCGGTCGGTACAGTTCGCCTATAAGCTTCATGTCACCGAAAACTGCCGTATCGCCCGCATGATAGAGCCTTAAGCCGTTTTCGAACTGCACTACATAGCCTACTCCTTCCCCGCCGTACACGATGGTTCCATCGTCCTCTAGGATCCCGCAGGAGTGATCGGCATGGACCATGGTTACCCGTATGCCATCCAGCTCTACGGTGCCCCCTTTGTTCATAGCAAAGGTGTTTTCCACTCCCTTTCGGCCCATCCAGTGGCAAAGTTCGAAAATTCCGACGACCTTAGGTTTGTGCCGTCGAGCCACTTCTACAGCATCTCCAATGTGGTCGAAGTGACCGTGAGTGCAAAGAAGAATATCGACTCCATCTACCTGTTTCAGCTCCTGAGGGCAGGCAGGATTACCCATAATCCAAGGGTCTATGATGATCCTCTTCCCACGAACACTGACCACTTTGAAAGTAGCATGTCCCAACCAAGTTAAGCTGACAGAGGTCTGCGACATCCTCATTCACCTCCTATGAGTGATTACCTGGAAAGTCTGCCCTCTCGGGCCTAACCGGACTATAAAGGAGATGCCCTGCGCACCCACAGTCGCTGCTGCCGAAACCCCTCGCGGCCCTGCCCATATGGGGCCTCACTGACAATATATACTCCACCCAATGACACTCGATCTTCCGCCGTGGGAGCAACCAGATGCTGTCCAGTTCTGCCATCTCAGTTAGGTTGTCAACGTGCCATCGGCGAACCTTATGACGCCTGAGATGCCTACACAAGCGGGCCACTATGCCCCCGCGCCCGAAGGCAGAACCAAAGTAGAGGTACCAGCCTGGATCAAACCTCAGTACCCCTAGCCTTCCGACAACCTCGCTGATAGGCCAACGGGCCCGCATTACTAGGACGTAGCTGCCGTATACGACCACGGAGTCTATTATATTAGGCACGTCCGCGAGCACCTGTTATAATCGCTAGATCTTGGGAGAGGGCCGACGATGGATGAATGCATATTCTGCAGGATAGTAGCAGGGAACGCCCCTGCACGTATGGTCTATCAAGATAGCGATGTAACAGCATTCCACGATCTGCATCCCAGATCACCCGTGCATGTCCTGGTGGTCCCAAACCGCCATATATCCTCCGTGGCCGACCTAACGGAGGAAGATGCAACCATTGCAGGCAAATTGCTGACGACGGCAGCAAACCTCGCCCGTAAGCTAGGACTCTCAGATACAGGTTTTAGGCTTGTAGTCAACCATGGGCCCGATGCGGGTCAATCGGTGTTTCACCTACACCTACACTTAATGGGCGGAAGACGGTTTGGCTGGCCGCCGGGGTAGTGACGATCCGAGGCATAGCACAATGAAGCTTGGGAAACAGTCACCCGGAGAGACAGACAACATCTGGCAGCCCTGCCCCAAGTGTCGTGAGTTGGTCTACATCCGCGAACTGGACTTCAACCTCAGGGTCTGCCCACGATGCTCTTATCATCACAGAATTTCGGCCCGCGAGCGAATCACACAGCTAGCAGACAAAGGTACTTTTAGGGAAACATTCTCTAATATCAAACCCTGCGACCCTTTGGGCTTCGTGAGCGGTACGGACAAGTACTCTGAAAAGCTCCGCGAAGCGCAGTCTAAATCGAAGCTACCTGAGGCCCTTGTCACGGGAACGTGCACCATCGACACCGTACCCTGCGTCCTCGCAGTGGCAGATTTCAACTTCATGGGCGCCAGCATGGGGTCAGTATACGGGGAGAAGCTATTTCGGGCCGCAGAACTGGCCCTGAGCTCCGAAACCGGGTTGGTAGTAGTGTCGTCATCGGGAGGCGCCCGAATGCAGGAGGGCGTAATCTCCCTCATGCAGATGGCGAAGACCGTAGCAGCCATAGTGCAGCTACGCCGGGCCTGCGTTCCCTTTGTGTCAGTACTTGTAGATCCATGCTTCGGGGGAGTGAGCGCCAGTTACGCCCTGATAGCCGACGTAGTCCTGGCCGAACCCGGTGCACTCATCGGATTTGCCGGCCCGCGGGTGATTGAGCAGATCACCAAGCAAAAACTGCCCGAGGGCTTTCAGACCGCCGAGTTCCTGTTGCAGCACGGCATGATAGATCAGGTGGTCCCGCGCTCACAGCTCAAGGCCACAATAGCGCGAGCCCTGCGTATCCTGTCGCTCTCCAGGAGGGGTGCCAGTGTCTGACGCATGGTCGAAGGTCCAGTTAGCGCGCGACCCGGGAAGACCTCACACCTTCGATTACATCAATTCCATCTTCGACGAGTTCCTTGAGTTACGGGGAGATCGCCTGTTTGGGGAAGATCCAGCCCTAGTGGGGGGCATTGCTCGTCTAGCGCACCGACCTGTGGCGGTATTAGGACACCAAAAGGGAACCGACACTCGGGAAAACCTAAAGCGAAACTTCGGTATGCCCAAGCCTGAAGGTTACCGCAAGGCTATGAGGATCATGCGCCTTGCGGCCGATTACGGTTTTCCTGTGGTTACCTTCATCGATACCCCGGCTGCCGATCCCAGCATGCCGTCCGAGGAACGTGGGCAAGCAGCTGCTATAGGTGAGGCGATCCGCACTATGCTTACTCTGCCTGTACCCACTTTGGCCATCGTAGTCGGGGAAGGCGGTAGCGGCGGAGCTCTGGCTATAGGGGCCGCCGACGAGATTGCAATGTTGGAGAACGCCATTTATTCCGTGGCGTCGCCGGAAGCATGCGCCTCCATACTTTGGCGCGATTCATCCCAGGCGCCGAGGGCAGCCGAGGCCTTGAAGATCACCGCACAGGACTTGAAGGGGTTGGGCATCATAGACCATATAATTCCCGAACCCTCAGGAGGCGCCCACTTGGCGCCAGACCTGGCATCCGCTGCAGTGAAAGAGTATGTAACCGGTTGGCTGGATCGTTGCCATGAACCTGCAGATCTGGGGCTTCGTCTCCAGAGGAGGTTCGAAAAATTCCGACGAATCGGTTTCTGGCTCGAGGACTGATTAGAAGAATATCTCCGCCAGCTGGTAGAGCTCGGGATCCACTTGCTTTGTTCTACCGGCTACTTCCTCTAACTGGGCGACTGCAATCTCCCTTCCCCGAAGCACCGGTAGCGTCCCAAATCTCCCCTCCCGTACCAAGTCAACGGCTTTAACTCCGAACCTAGTGGCCAAAACCCGATCGAAGACCGTGGGTGACCCTCCCCGTTGGAGGTGACCTAACACCACGAAACGGGTCTCAAATCCTGTACGGCGTGCAATCTCGTTGGCAAGGCGCTCTCCAATGCTCCGCTGAAAAAGTAGGATATGCCCAAAGGCATCCCTCTCCAGGCTCTCTTCCGGAGGCTCCAATTCTGGGATCCTCACGCCTTCAGCGACTACTATCAGGCTGAAATCTTTGCCCCTTTTTCGCCGATTGTAAAGATGACCCACAACTTCGTCTATGGTTTTAGGAACTTCCGGTATCAGTATGTAATCTGCACCCCCAGCCAGGCCTCCGACTACTGCCACCCAACCTGCATCTCTACCCATGACCTCGAGGACTATGACCCTGTGGTGCGCACTGGCCGTGGTGTGCAACCTGTCCAGCGCCTCGGCTACCACTGTGGTGGCAGTGTCAAAGCCAATGCAGTAATCTGTACCGTATACGTCGTTGTCCATGGTCTTGGGTATGCCCACCACCGGCTTACCGCGCCTGTAGATCTCATAGGCGACACGAAGCGTATCGTCTCCTCCGATGGCTATCAGAGCGTCCAGCCTCAGCTCATCGAAGTTGCTCAAAGCTCGCTGCATCATCGCTTCGTCACGCATGGGATTGGTGCGCGACGTTCCCAGAATGGTACCGCCAATGGGTAATATGCCAGATACCGATTTGGCATCTAGGGGTTCAGCACTCAGATCCACCAACCCTGCCCAGCCGTTCTTTATCCCTATGACCTCCATTTGAAACTGAAGGGCCCGCCGTACTACCGCCCTGATGGCCGCATTGAGGCCGGGTGCATCGCCTCCGCCTGTAAGGACCCCTACACGCATAACCAGTCATCACCCCGTGGCACAGATTGAGGACAGATTCAACGGACAACTAAGACCGGTGCCGAAGGTGGGAGTCGAACCCACACGGAGGGCTCACCTCCAGCGGTTTTTGAGACCGCCGCGTCTGCCATTCCGCCACTTCGGCCTTCATGTACATTATACGTAATCCCGATGCCCATCCGTCAACGGAGGCCACGCCAGAGCTTGCAGTACACTGGGCAACCTGCACCTTCACGAGAGGATGCCACAAGCCCTTGGCGGCCCACGGGACCGAAAGTCCAGCTATCTTCAACCGGTCCAAAGCTCTCCCCAAGGTTCGCAAATCGTTCACATTTTCACGATGTTGACAAATGCCATTCTGGATGTTTTGCTTACTCCAATAGCCGTACAGTTCGCCAGGTTTACGGTTCCAGGTCAGGTCTGCACAGAGCCCGGAAAGGGAGAAAGGTGCTGATGACAACCGATACTCGGTCTCCACCCTGAAGGATGTCCAACGGTGTTCGGTGATGTCAGAGTTGGTCCGTCGTGTAGATACCGGAGGAGAAGGCCATGCCAACTGTCCGAATGACCGTGAACGGCATAGAGTATGAGCGTGACGTTGAGCCGAGAATGCTGCTCGTATATTTCATCAGGGATCACCTTGGACTTACAGGCACCCACGTTGGATGCGATACAAGCCAGTGCGGTGCCTGTACTGTTCTGATCGACGGTGATATGGCCGTGAAATCATGCACGATACTTGCCGTACAGGCCAATGGCTGGAACATTACCACCGTCGAAGGTCTTACCAAGGACGGGCAGCTGCACCCTGTTCAAGAGGGTTTTTGGGAAAAGCACGGGCTCCAGTGTGGTTTCTGCACCCCCGGGATGATTATGGCCTCAGCAGCCCTTCTGAAGCGCAACCCGAACCCCACGGAACAAGAAATCCGCCACGCGCTAGAGGGAAATCTGTGCCGTTGCACCGGGTACCACAACATCGTGGAGGCCGTCAAATACGCAGCTCAAAGACTGGCTTCCTCTTGAGGGGAAGGAGGTAACTAGGGATGGTCACCCAACTCATTGGCTCGGCTGTCAAGCGTAAGGAAGATCCCAGAATGATCACCGGCCATGGCCGGTACGTGGATGACGTGCAGCTGCCTAACATGCACTACGTGGCCTTCCTCAGGTCACCGCATGCCCATGCTGCCATAAAAAGCATTGATACGAGCAGAGCATCAGCACTGCCTGGTGTCTCAAAGGTCTACACCGGCAAGGACTTCGAAGGGAAGATAGGCTCTATCCCGTGCGGCGTGAATCTGCCCAACTCCAACCAGAAGACACCCAACCATCCAGCCATGGCAATCGATCGCGTTCGTCACGTCGGTGAGATCGTCGCGGCTGTGGTAGCGAAAGACCGGGCCACGGCTAAGGATGCCCTCGATCTGATTCAGGTCGAGTACGACCCACTGCCTGCCGTGGTGGACGCAAGGAAGGCAACTCAGCCGGGAGCTCCCCTGGTGCATTCCGACATCGAGAACAACCTGGCCTTCACATGGAACCTGCAGACAGGGGACCTAGACAAGGCCTTTTCAGAGGCTGATGTGATCGTGCGCCAAGAGTTAGTTAACCAACGCCTGATCCCCAACGCCATGGAGCCGCGCGCCGTTGTAGCCAGCTATGATGCAGCCACCGGAGAATTGACGCTGTGGGACACCGATCAGAACCCTCATCTGATACGGCTCCTCTTGTGCCTTATAACCGGCATGCCCGAGCACAAGGTGCGCGTAATCGCCCCCGATGTCGGCGGCGGGTTCGGGAGTAAGATCTACCTGTACCCCGAGCAACCATTACTGTCGATGATCTCCAAAGAGTTGGGCGTGCCAGTCAAATGGACTGAAGAGCGGCGTGAGAACTACGTTGGCACAACCCACGGAAGGGACCACTTTACTACTGCCGAAATGGCTTTCAAAAAAGATGGTACCCTTCTTGGCCTTCGGGTTGACACCTACGCAAACCTGGGAGCCTATTTATCTACCTTTGGCCCCTTGATCCCCACCTTCCTATACGGGCCGCTCCTGAGCGGAGTGTACAACCTCCCAGCCCTCTCCGTGCGTACCTACGGTGTCCTCACCCACACTACCCCTGTGGATGCCTACAGGGGCGCTGGAAGGCCGGAAGCTTGCTATTTGGTGGAGAGGATGATGGACTTGGCTGCCCAGGAGCTGGGAATGGATCCAGCGGAGTTGAGGCGCAAGAACTTCATCCCGCCCAACGCCTTCCCCGTCACCACGGCAGGAACCTTGACCTATGACAGCGGTAACTACGAAGCGAACCTCAATGCCGCTCTGGAGAAGTTTGGGTACCAAAGGTGGCGAGATGAGCAGGCCAAGGCGAGAGCGCAGGGCAGATACATCGGTGTCGGTCTTGCATGCTACGTGGAGGCCTGCGGCATCGGCCCGTCCAAGGCAGCCGGAGCCATGGGAGCCGGTGCTGGGCTGTGGGAATCCGGCGTAGTCAGAGTACATCCCACCGGTAAAGTAAGTGTGTTCACGGGAACGTCTCCCCACGGCCAAGGCGGCGAAACGGCACTGGCCCAAATCGTGGCCGACACCCTCGGCATTCCTTTCGACGACGTCGAGGTAATCCACGGAGATACCGCCGCTATACCCTTTGGCCTGGGCACTTACGGCAGCCGGACTATCGCTGTCGGTGGTACGGCCGTCTACCTGAGTGCTCTAAAGATCATAGAAAAAGGCAAGAAGATCGCAGCCCATCTTCTGGAAGCCGCAGAACCCGACATTGAGTTCGAAGCGGGAAAATTCTACGTGAAGGGAACCCCGGACAAGGCCGTGACCTTCCAGCAGGTAGCACTGCAGGCCTTTCTGGCCCACAATTACCCCGCCGGTCTGGAGCCCGGCCTCGAGGCCCTCACCTTCTTCGATCCTCCCAACCTGACTTTCCCGGCCGGTACCTATATGGCCGTTACCGAAGTCGACCCTGAAACGGGCAAAGTGGACCTGCTGGCCTTCTACGGAATGGACGATTGCGGTAGAGTGATCAATCCAATGTTGGCAGCTGGGCAGGTGCACGGAGGTGTCGCTCAGGGGATTGCACAAGCGCTTTGGGAGGAAGCCGTATACGACGAGAGTGGGCAGCTTCTGAGTGGCTCCATGATGGACTATGCTGTGCCTAAGGCCAGCCAGCTCCCATCCTTTATCACTGACAACACAGTCACACCGACACCAACTAACCCTCTGGGTGCCAAGGGGATAGGGGAAGCTGGCACGATCGGGGCAACCCCAGCTGTGGTGAATTCTGTCATGGATGCCCTTCGCCCCTTTGGCATTCGCCACATCGATATGCCCCTGAAGCCAGAAAAGGTGTGGAGAGCTATCCAGTCCGCTAGGTCGCAGGGGAGGTAGGTGAAAAATGTTCCCCAAAAAATTCGAACACAGGGTCGCCCATAGCCTACAGGAAGCGCTTGAGTTGCTTGCTCAGCTAGGACCCGACGCCAAACTGTTGGCCGGCGGCCACAGCCTGATACCGGCCATGAAACTCCGCCTGGCAACTCCCTCGGTCCTCATCGACATAGGACGGATAACGGACCTAAAGGGCATACGCCGAGCGGACAGCCGTGTCACCCTGATGGCGGGGAGTACCCACTGGGCGGTAGAAAGTTCTCGAGAACTAGCGACATCGGTACCCCTGTTGCCCGAAGTGGCGCGACACATTGGAGATATGCAGGTACGAAACATGGGCACGGTAGGAGGCAACCTCGCTCACGCTGATCCTGCATCGGATCTGCCTGCTGCGGTCCTCGCCTTGGAGGCCGAGCTTAAGGCGACGTCCCGTCGGGGGGACCGCACCATACCAGCCAACGATTTCTTCCAAGGTATGTTTCTTACTGCACTGCAGCCCGACGAAGTTCTGACCGAAATCTCTGTGCCCACCTTCGGCCCCCATACCGGAAGTGCTTACATAAAGTTCGCTCACCCGGCCAGTGGGTATGCCGTAGTAGGAGTGGCTGCCGTACTTCAGACAGACGACGCTGGAATCTGTAGAACAGTACGGATAGCCATCACCGGGGCAGGGACACGGGCAACCCGGGCCACGTCCGTAGAAAATGCCCTAGTAGGCGAGGCCCTCAGCGAAAAAGCTATCTCTGATGCCGCTGCGTCGGCAGCGGACGGGCTCGAGCTGATGGGAGACATCTATGCCTCGGAGGAGTATAGGGCACATCTGGCTAGAGTGCTGACCAAGCGCGCCTTGATGCAGGCCTGGCAACGAGCTAGATAAGGCCGTGGTACGGCGGTACGGGCGAGTTCCTACTCTCAGTGCCCGTACCGCCTACATCTTGAAACGGATAGACTGATGCGCCCTGACTAGCTCAGAAATATTCAGCTCTCCGCTTCGCACGAGGCGCACAAAAGCTTGAACCACTTGCGGGTCGAACTGACGGCCAGCCTCGCTTTCGAGCTCGAAGAGGGCCTCAGGGATCGTCCTGCCTGGACGGTAGGTCCTATTGCTAACTAGGGCAAAAAAGGCATCCACTACGGCGATGATGCGACTTGGCAAGGGTATAGCTTCTCCACTCAGGCCATCAGGATAACCCTTGCCATCCCACCGTTCATGATGGTGACGAACGTATGTGGCTACCCTGTCCAGCCTCCTGACAGACCTCAGTATCGCCTCGCCGTGGAGTGGATGGCTACGGATTACAGCCCACTCCTCGGCTGTCAGCTGACCGGGTTTGGCAAGGATAGCATCAGGCACCGCTACCTTGCCGATATCGTGTAGTAACGCCGCGAGGCGAAGTTCTTCGAGCGATCTGTAGTCCAAATGCAGTCTCCTTCCAAGTGCCTCTGCCACAGTGGCCACTATTTCGGAGTGACCAAAGGTATAGTTGTCCCGCATGTCCAGGACCCTCTGCAAGGCCAGAACGGTCTGTAAATAAGATTGCTCAGCATCTTGTTCTAGGTAGAAACGGTAGAGAGAGCTGCCAAGCACATCGGCAACCGCCTGCAACAGCTTTAAGTCCTCGCCACGGGATGCTATCCCGCCCTTCAGGGCCACCAACAAGACGCCCAAGAGTAGACCATCGCTTGACACGGGAAGCACTGCCAACCTGAGGGGCCTGGCAGCCGGCCCTGGCTGGCCATGGAAAACCTGCTCGAGACTATGTAAGAAAAGGAGCTCGCGCCTCAAAACAACCTGTGTTCTCAGCTCCGAACCGAGAGCGAACTCTCGCCCTAAATACTCGCTGAGCCCTCCCATGGCAGCCACAACTTTGAATCTATTACTGGCAGGATCACTGATGGCTACGGCTGCGGCCGGGGTACTATAGAGCTCTGCTAGCTTCTCCATGACCGTTTCCAGCAATTCTGCGCTAGGAACCGCACGAGATACCGAACCTACCAGGTTGAGCAACACTTGTTGCTGTTGCAATTTCTGCTGAAGCTTAACCCGGATTAAGCCATGAACCAGGCTTATGCCCAGGGGCTGCGACAAGTACCGCAGCAGGTCCAGGCGGGGCCAGACAGGACCACTTTCCTTTTCACAGACCAAGAGCAAGACGCCGACATGCCGGGTGCCGTAAGCCAAAGGGACCGCAATTACAGGCCCTAGGGCAGCCAGCCACTCGAACTTCCACGACGTTGCGTCGACGGCAGTAAACGCTGTAGGTTGATTCGATGCCACGGCTGTCTCCAGGGCCTCAGGCAATAGAGAATCCGTTTCGCGTTTCGAAACGGAACCACCTGCCGTCCACGACACGACTCTTACGATACGGACCACTCTACCCTCCGTAACCACGAGGTGCACGGCTGAGAGGTTCAGGAGGGCGGTCAACTTTTCCGAGAGGACCCGCACCATACCGTCCATACTCGCGGCCGCTGCTGCATCCGTCGCAATCTTCTGGACCGTCTCAAGTACGGTGTAAGTCTCCCACAGGCCCGTGACATCGCATGCCAGCCCAACTTTTAAGTCAGATTGCCCAAGGTGCAGTCTGTAGATCTTCAGCATGAGTAGGCGACCATCCTCTGTCTTCACTGGGAACTCCATGGTGCCCTGGTGGTCCGTACCACTCTGTTTTAGCGGCCCACCGATGGCTTGAGCTCCAGCTCTGAAAACGGTTACAGGCTGGCCAATTAGCTCAGCCGGATCGACCTCCGCCAACCTACCTGCAGCTTTGTTGGCGAAGATCACACGGTCCTGCGAATCGGCTACAACTACTGGTTCAGGTAGCTCCATAAGTAGCTCTATAGCTGCGCCCGCAGAATTGAAGAGCTGCTTGGGGGCATCATCCGACATCGCTAAAACGCTCCCGCCGTTCCTAGAAGTATGGTAACCACGTCACTAGGTAGCTTGCCCACCCCAATAATCGTCAGTTTCGTGCACGGCCTGAGCCCGTCAAGAGGCCTGCGACAACTGAAGGTCGAGTGCTAGACCGGGATCACTGGACCACGGGGACCAACAACAGAGGTAAATCGCACTGCGAAGCGACCTTGGGAGCCATGCTTCCGGCCCAGAAGGCCTCGAAACCTGCCCTTCGGTGGGTCGCAAGCACAATCACGTCCGCAGCCTGCTGGCGGGCAGTGGATACGATAACGCTGTCAACAGCTCCTCGCAGGACGCTAGCACTGGCGGCCAGCCCGAGCGTTCTAAGCCCTGAAACTAACCCAGACAAATATTGCACAGCGCCCTGCTCCGCTAACTCCAGCACGGCCTCGGCAGCACTTGGAAGCATGACCCTCGTTATCGCCTCCTCCCCTGACAGATCCTGAACTCTAGGGATTACTGTTATAAGCAGCAGTTCCGCACCGCAGGGATGGGCCAGTTCCTGAGCTATCCGTAGGCCAGCTTCGTGGCTAGGTTTTCCGTCCAGCGGTATAAGAATTCGCCGGAGACGGAACTCGAAGGCCCTTTCGCCACCCGTCGGCCTCACCACGAGAACAGGCGTGCTCCCATGGGAGATAACCTGCTGGGCAATGGTGCCAAAGAGCACATCCCGCAGCCCACCCCAGCCATGGGTGCACATTACCACCATGTAGGCGCCAACTTCCTCAACAGTAGCAACGATGCTCTTGGCCACATCCCTCCTAAGTTGACCGACTCGAACGCTGCACTCCACCTCGATATCAGCTGGAACCAGTCGTTGCCGAAGGCTTTCCAGATAGATGCGTGCCTCTTGAGGATCCTTCAGATGGGGCTGCTGGTGGACTTGGGACGGCGCATCCTTTTCGTGCACGTGGAGAAGATAGATCGAACCCGGGAGACAGCGGGCCAAAGTGACCGCGACCGGTACGGCCACTTCGGCCAACTCAGACCCATCCAAGGGAACAAGTAGACGCCGTGTCACCGCTATCCCTCGACGAAAAAGGAAAAGAGCAAGTAAAGGTTCAGCATCACTATCAAGAACGCAACTATGCTAGCCGCGATGGTGGTCAGGGCCCGGTTAGTCAGCACGCCCATAATACTGCGGCGTGCAGTGAAGAATACAAGTGGGATCACTGCAAAGGGCAAGCCAAAACTCAGCACCACTTGACTAATGACCAGAGTTCGCGTGGGATCTAACCCTAGGACGATCACGATCATGCTGGGCGCCATGGTCACTACACGCCGGACCCACAAAGGTATCTTCCAGTGTACGAAACCCTGCATCACTACTTGCCCCGACATGGTCCCAACAGTGGAGGAAGAGAGGCCAGAAGCAAGCAGTGCCACAGCGAAGATCCAAGACGCCGCTGTGCCCAGGAGTGGTTCAAGGGTCCTGTAGGCCTCCTCTATCGTAGCCACGTGCGTGAGGCCGTGCCTAAAAAAGGTGGCTGCCGCCATAATGAGCATCGAAGCATTGACGAACCCAGCTATCCCCATCGCAAGCACGACGTCTATGACTTCGTAACGAAACAACCTACGGAGTTTATCAGGTTCTCTCACCACGATGCGTCCCTGGGTTAAGGCCGAGTGGAGATAGACGACGTGGGGCATCACCGTAGCACCAAGAATGCCCGTAGCCAGTAGTACGCTCTCAGGTCCATCAAAGTTGGGGGTGACGGCATGGTGCAGCACCAGGGACCAATCAGGCCTATCCAGAATGGTCTCAACAACGTAGCTGACGGCGATCACACCTACAAGACTGGTGATAATAGCTTCGGGCAGTCGGAACCCATAACGTTCCAAGCTAAGGATCAACATAGTGGCAATGCCAGTGAGCAGGCCCCCTATCCAGAGAGGAACACCCAACAGGAGGTGAAAGCCGATGGCCGCGCCGAGGAATTCTGCTAGGTCAGTGGCCATGGCCACAATCTCAGCCACAACCCACATCAGATATGCGACAGGCCGGGGCAGACGGGCCCTGGAATGTTCGGCTAGGTTCATGCCAGTGGCTATACCCAGCTTTGCGGACAACGACTGAACGAGCATCGCCATAAGATTGCTCGCTAGGATCACCCAAAGGAGCAGATACCCGAACTTCGCGCCACCCTGAATGTTTGTCGCCCAGTTGCCTGGGTCCATGTAGGCCACCGAAGCCACAAAGGCTGGACCGAGAAAGGGCAAAACACGCCAGACGCCCCGCTTACGGCTGGTGCCACTCAGGATCTGAACCGCTTCTTCTACTAGCTTGGCTTCCGAGGCACTAGCCTCGTCGGGCTTGCCGAAGTTCACGTGAGATCTCCTGAAGCTCCTTCATGACAGTTAGATGCCCGCTGTGACTACTCGACCCGCTCAACGTACACGGCTTGGGCCGCGCGGCGGTCCATGGCAAGGCGGTGCCCGGAAAACACGACGTAGCACACTTCCCCTAACTCGTCGACTGCCTCCACCGTCAGTTCGGCCCCAATGCGAACACCCCACTCTCCTAGGGAACGCAGCACGTCGACATCCCGATCCGAGACTCTTCTGACCCGCACGCGGCAAGTGCCAACTTGCCAAAGGGTTGGCAAAAGGACTTCTTTCAGTACCAGGTCCGCAGATGGTATCGGATCACCATGGGGATCCTCCTTCGGGTTCCCAAGATGGGTTTCCAAACGACGTTCAAGCTCCTCTGACAGTACGTGCTCCAAGCGCTCAGCCTCCTGATCCACTTCTTCCCAACCTAGCCCCAAGGCCTCAGCCAAGTAGAGCTCCATGAGCCGGTGGTGTCTTATCACCTCCACTGCGACCCTCTCACCCAGCTCCGTCAGCCGTACCCCTCTGTAAGGCTCATATTCCACTAAATTCAACGCAGCGAGCTTTTTCACCATATTGGTAGCAGAGGGCGCTGTCACCCCCATGCGAGCTGCCAGCACAGTGGTAAGAACAGGGGAACCATGGTGCTGAAGCTTATAGATGGTCTTAACGTAGTCTTCTACGGCCTGGCTATACCCCATGGCGACATCCTGGCGGATTTAGCCCTGGCTAAATTTACATATGGCCGGTGCTTTTGTCAAATTCAGGGGGTTGACATTCAGATACAGTTATCGGCTCGGGCTTTGTCCCTGTGGAGAGCGTGGCTTTATGCTTCTCCATGGCGATACGCAACCGAAGGTCCGAGATACGTCTATGGTATAATGCCGCGACCCATGGAACCCCGAAAGTTATCGGGTACCCAGGGTCGTTATATAGATGTGAACCGCCATGGCAACGGGGAGGGCAGATGCTAAAGCGGATAGTTCTGGCACTGACGATTCTGGCGAGCTCGGTAGGGTCGATAGCTACCTTGCCAATCCCAGCAGCGGCTGAGGATTTTGCGAACCCTGCGTTCAAACGTGTGTGGGACCGAACCGACGCGTTGGTAGCGGGCAGATATGTAGAGAGGTCGTGGATATGGGGCAATGCGGGCCAAAGTGTGCGCGAGCGATACTACGATTCTCCGGGTGAAACCAGGCTGGTGCAATACTTTGACAAGTCGCGCATGGAGATCAACAATCCGTGGGGCGACTTCGACAGCCAGTGGTATGTGACCAATGGTCTCCTAGCAAAAGAGATGATCGCCGGTACAATTCAAACCGGCGACAGCTATTCGACGCCGGCGCAGCCATCCCAACAGCCGGTCGCTGGCGATCCTCCGGACGTCAATCCCAACGCGCCCACTTATGCCAGCTTCCGAGGTGTCGCCACCCTCACCTGCAACCCTACCTGTGCAAATCCTGCACCAGACAGAAGGGGACAGCGAGTCACTGCCACCATCGATAAGAGCGGCAACGTGGGGGACAATCAGGCCTTGGGCAGCGACCCCGAGACAGCTATCGTCTACTACGACACCAACCTCAGCCACAACATCCCCAAAGCTTTCTGGGAGTTTATGAACAGTTCCGGTCCCGTAGTGGTGGGCCCAAACCAGATTGCCAACGACGTCATTGTCAATTGGGTATATGCCTTTGGGTTGCCCATAACCGAGCCTTACTGGGTAAGGGCAAAAGTGAATGGAGTCGAGCGCGATGTGATGGTCCAAATCTTCGAAAGGCGATCCTTAACGTACACCCCCAGCAACCCACCCGGCTGGCGAGTGGAGATGGGCAACATCGGCCAACACTACTACCGTTGGCGATATGGAGGTGACGCTCAGGCTCAAAATGCCCCACCTCATGTTCCAATACGCGGGCCCCACGTGGGTTATGCTTTCAGCGTCCATCTCTACGGCGTCGACCGTAGCAGAGTATACGACCTAACCCGGCAAGCTGGCTTCGACTGGCTTAAGCAACAGGTGGTCTGGGCTGACATTGAGAGGAGCCCGGGGCAATACGATTGGGGTGAGCTGGATGCTATAGTCAACGATACTTGGAACCGAGGCATACATCTGATCCTCAGTGTTACCAAGGCACCCTCCTTCTACACGCCCAACGGAGGCCACGGTATGCCCGCCGATCCGCGGGATTTCTTCCGCTTTATGCAGGTCATGGCGGCCCGATACAACGGAAAGGTTGACGCCTACGAGTGCTGGAACGAGCAGAACACTGCAGGCGAGACTGCAGGTAACATCGATCCCGGCGCCTACGTGGAACTTCTGAAGTGGTGCTATAAAGGTGTAAAAGCCGGGGACCCCTATGCTATCGTCCTGTATGGAGGCCTTACTCCCACAGGTGTCAACGATCCCTCCTTGGCTATCGACGACGTGCGTTTCCTGGAAGCCACATACCAATATCAGAACGGTGTCATGAAGAACTACTTCGATGCCCTGGCAGCTCATGGCAACGCCACTCTGAATCCGCCCGAGACCTTGTGGCCGTCAAATCCGGGTCCTGGTACGCCCGACGACCCCAACGCCTGGCGCACCGATCCTAGCTTCTACTTCAGGCGTATCGAGCAACTCCGCGGGGTCATGGAACGTTACAGCGACGGGGGCAAGCAGATTTGGATTACCGAGTTCGGCTGGGACTCGTGCCAACCCTACGCCAGATATGACGGTTACAGATACTGCAACTACATAACCGAGCAGCAGCAGGCCGATTACCTTGTGAGGGCCTTCCAGTGGGCCAAGAACAACTGGCCCTGGATCGGGGTGATGGCCGTGTGGAACCTGAACTTCGCCACCATCGTCCCGCCCACCGACGAGAAGTTCGGGTGGAGCATCCTTCGGTCCGACTGGTCACCTAGACCTGCGTACACTGCGCTTCAGAATATGCCGAAATAGTCCACTATAATAGGGTGGCCTGGGCATCCCGCTCGTCCAGGCCACCCACACTTCATCTCACTTCGACCTTGATAGTTTTCTTTCTCGCGGTCTCAGCCTTCGGAAGGGTGAGCTTGAGAACCCCGTTTCTGTATTCGGCCCTGGCCTTATCGGCCAAGACCGGAACGGGCAACTGCTCGGTGCGACTCACGCTGCCCATGCGGATTTCACGGAAAAAGTAGGTTCGACCTTTTTCCTCCTGCTCCTCCTTCCGCTCCGCCTTGATGGTGAGGCTATCGTCCACCACGCTCACGTCTATATCCTCCGGACGAACACCCGGAAGCACAGCCTCAACCACAACGGCGTCGTCCGTCTCGTACATGTCCACCGCGAAGGTGGTGGCGGGAGCTAACAAGGATGTGGGCCGCACGAAGCTCTCTTCGAACAACCGATCCATAGCCTCTCGAAGGCTCACCAACTCTCGGAATGGCTCCCATCGGACGATGCTCATGGTTACACCTCCTTAGAATTTCAAGCCTTCGTGGCGACAATTTCCAGTAGTCAGTCTAGTATAGGGCCTATAAGATTAAAGATAGAGGTGTATTAGAGTTGCGTTAGATCGTTTCGCCAGTTCCCATGCGGCTATAGGGCCCGATGGGTCTCTTGAAAAAACGGTGAGGCAGGTTATTATAATAGCAGACGGCGCTGTTCCTGCCGGCTCGGCAGGTGGTTCCAGAAGCGCCCCCAACTCACCGACACACCCTGGGCGCTCGCAAGGCCAGGATGCGGACACCGTGAAACCTGGCCACCAGCCTTCCGGACGATGCACGGTAGGTGTGGCACTGTACTCGTCAAGCAAATAGCTTTCCGAGCAAAGGGGGGCGACAAGAGATGGGAAAACTCAGAATCCTTTCTCCACGGGGCGACACGACGGTACAGTGGGACAAGGCGGCAGCCGAAACGGGAGATCCCGAGGCTCTGGCTGCGATCAGGGAGGCAGAACGGATCTTCCGAGAGGAGCGAGCCCGAGGGGCCACCGCCTTTAGGGTAGATACAGGAAAGCCAGCCCGCAAGATAGAGGAGTTTGACGAAACAGCCGAACAGATTGTCATCGTCCCGCGGATAGCAGGCGGCTAGTCCCATCGGGATTTGACCGATGCAGTGGGAGGCCCTGCTCCTCCTGGTAGTCCCGCTTCTGATAGCCATCGCGGCTACGATCCTCCTGGAAGTGCGGAGACCAGCAATCCAGGATATTTATGGTCACATAGTTTTCGCACGGTACAACGACTACCGGGAAGCTAACGAGCGGGCCGAACTACTCCTGAGAGATATAATCGGAGAAACCGCTTACCACCAGCTGGGTAGACAGGGTTTTCTGGAAGTACCTAGCCCAACTTTTCCCGGTCGCATCTACAGGATTCCCAGGTCTCAGGGAGTGGTACAGGTCTACGAGGGAGGCCGCTTGCTCATGAGTTTATGTGTTCAGCCCAGGGTACCTCTGCCCGATGCCGACGTGGTGCTGATGCATAAACTCATGATCGAGGGGAACGAGGAAGAATATCTGCGCACTGCCAACAGGATAGCTACCGTCTTTGGGACTCACGCCCTGTAGGCGCTTCAAAGCTGTTCCTGTATCAGGACCACCCGCGGCGGCCTAACTCTCGCCGTCAATGCGGCTATGTTTGAGATAACACCTCGCCGAGACGACGCTGGTCAAAGCCTAGGATGAGATGCCCATCGATTCGAATGATAGGTCGCCGCAGCAGCCCAGGTTCCTTCGCCATGAGCGCTACCAGCCCCTCCTTGTCGAGAGCCTCTATCTGGGCAGACAAAGAACGATAAGTTCGGCCCCTGACGTTCAACAGCTCTTCCAGGCTCACTTCCCTCAGGAGCCCCAAAATCTCAACCTCATTCAGCGGCTCCCGGAAGATATCGCGCTCCTCTAAGAGCACTCCAGAGCGCAAGAGAAACTCTCTTGCCCGTTGACATGTAGTTCACCCGCGCTTGCAATAGAAGATTGCCGTTTTCTGCACGGTTTAGCCTCCCAAGGAATCAAGGACCTCATTGATGTTGCCTGAGATGCACGTGAAAATCGGAGTGTCTCGCAAAGTGTATTGGCTGGCCTCTGTCTCACGGAGTTCCATTACGAGGTCTAAGAAGTCCTCTGGGTGATCGCTCTCAAAGGCCAGCACGAACTCCTGGTCATCCAGTCCAAAAGAATAAGTAGTGTTCAGCTTCACCGTTGGGAACTTATGTCCCACATCGATGTGCACGTCCATCATTCGCTGGCGTTCATCGAAGGGAAGGGCATACCAGGCCCGTGTCTTGACGAAGGGATACACAAAGAGGTATTTTGCACCTCCAGGGCTCACCTTGAGCCGTGTGCCATCCTGACCCTCGTGGCGGTGGTGGGCTATGTAGATCGAACGCTTTGTCATAGAAAGAAAGCAATAGGGAACGCTGAGCCACTTGCCCAACCCCGTACGCGCCAGCTCACTAGCCATGCGTTGGAAGTCTTCCAGTACGTCACTGACTTTCCAGAGCATGAAGTCCACATCACCGCGAATCCCAAAGAGAGTATAGGGCCGGACCATCATTCGAGAGGAATAGCGATTCACCACTTCGGCAAACTCGGCTTTGCCTGCCTCCCGCTCTTCATGGGGCAACCGCCTCCAAGCCGGATCGACCTTGTAGAAAGTGAACTGAACGAACTGACGTTGCCTGCCTTCAGCCATACCTCACCTACCCAAATCTAACAGCTGAAAAATGTTACCATCTGACTTGAGCCCTTCTATAGTCGCCGCTATAATCTGAAGTGCGGGGAAGTGTCGGAACTGGCAGACGAGCGTGACTTAGGATCACGTGCCGCGAGGCGTGAGGGTTCGAGTCCCTCCTTCCCCACCGGTCCACGTCAGACGGAACCCACAACGACGCGTTGGCATCTGGCTCAGAGCTGCTAGAGCCTCCAGGGACGACAGATCTAACTCCGTCCCTCTAAGACCACATAAGGGAAAAATCCACGTATCAGGAAGCGCTGCACAACCAGCCTGTAGCGCAAGAATCCCTGCATGGCGCAGCCGTAAGATTGATAGCGCGCTCCCGCTGACAACGTCACGGCAGCTTGTCCCGCGGGACAAGCTGCCGTGACGTGATTTCGAGCCCAAACATGGAGGGCCATCGCAATTAGGGGTGAAGGACGCAACACAGGGTAGGCGTCCCCCATCACCGCTCAGAGCTCATCCCCCTTACAGCAGCCAAGGCCTTGGCATAGTTAGCAGCTACCTGATCCCAGTTGACCACGTTCCACCATGCCTGGATGTAGTCGGCCCTTCGGTTCTGGTATTTCAGATAATATGCATGCTCCCACACGTCCAGTCCCAACAGGGGTATGAGACCCTCCATACGGGGATTATCCTGGTTCGGAGTAGAGTGCACGACCAGTCGGCCGAAGGCGTTCAGACTCAACCAGGCCCAGCCGCTACCAAACCGACCAGCAGCTGCCTTGGTAAACGTGTCCTTGAAGTTTGCGAAGCTACCGAAAGCCTGCTGTATTGCAGCTGCCAGGTCCCCACCAGGTTCACCCCCGCCGCCTGGCTTCATGACGGTCCAGAAAAGGCTGTGATTGGCATGCCCCCCGCCATTGTTTCTCACGGTTTCCCTTATGTCATCGGGAACACTGGCGAGGTTGCTGATAAGGCGCTCTAGGGCCACTTCTTGCAGCTCCGGATGCTTCTCCAAAGCCGCATTAAGGTTGTTCACGTAGGCCTGGTGATGCTTGGTATGATGGATCTCCATGGTCTGTGCGTCGATGTATGGTTCCAAAGCATCGTACGCATACGGAAGAGTGGGCAATGTGTGCGCCATAAAGCACCTCCATGGATGAAGTGGTATCTTACGCTCCCTAGATTTTAATGCAGAAATCCCTCTAAGGAAAACCGCCGACGCGGGCCCACAGATGAATCCAACCCCGTTGTTGTCTGTCCTTCGTTAACGTGAGGGAGATTGCTCGTCTTAACATCGATCGGGGCCGCTCTGGTATCCCCGAACTCCGCCCCGGCGGCGATGACGGTTACTCCACCTCCACGCAACCGATAACAACCCCTGAAACGGGCTGGGAAGCGAGAGATGAGCCACGATAGGGCATCCCGATCAGTGTCTCTGTCCAGCAGGCATCCAATTAAGGTACCACTGTGGGCAACGCATATTCCGTATCCTCCCACCTCTCTAACGAGATCCCTCGCACGGTCTAGACCAGGCTTTGGGCAAAAACGTTGGTTGAGCTCAGCACTAACAGTGGCCGCCTGGCCCACCGCCCGAGCATCCCCTGTGCGGAGCCCTTCTAGAAGCGTCTCCAACACATCGGCATAAGCCGCGGCTCTCCTTTGAAGCTCCCGAGTCCTGTCCACAGCGTTAAACTTCACGGTGTCCACAGTGCCTCCTACATCGAAAACCGCGACCTTCAGGTCCGGTGGCTGGCCAAGCTCTACGGCAAAGGAGCCGGTACGGTGGGCAAGGAGACATAGGCCATCAAACATGGTACTGTCAGATGGTTCTACCTCCACGGCTATCCTAGCTATCTCGGACGGTGAGAGGCAAGACCCAGACATGGCTACTGCGCCGGCGGCTGCAGCCGCAATGTTCGCTGTAGAGGTCCCAAAACCTTTGGCGTAAGGCTGGGGGGTGCGAAGATGAATTGAGCAAGGCCGGCACATCCCGGAGGACAACAAGGCTGCCACAGCCTGCCGAACTTTCCACGATTGCCTGGGCAGCACCACCAACTTATGTGCAGGTCTGATTATTGCCTCCGCTTCCAGATCGATGGGGCACGATACGAGGGCATTTTCATCCAAAAACCATCCCTGTATTAGCTCCCCACAGGTTAGGGGACATCGGGCCACTTTCATCCCTTTATCACGAGGGGGATGCCTGCGACAAGATAAATCACTCGATCAGCCAGGGCGGCAGCCCGCTGATTGATCTCGCCCAGCAGATCCCGGTAATTGCGAGCCAACGCGTTGTCAGGCACGATCCCGTGGCCCACCTCGTTGCTTACCATGGCCAGCTCAAGTCCGCACGACCTGGCTTCAGATACGAAGCCATCCAGCTCCATCGATAGCTCAGCTGCTAGCTCCTGGCCCGCTCCACTTTCCAGAAGCCGATTTGAAACCCATAGTGTCAGACAGTCTAGAATTATTCCCCCTGCCTCCGACAAGCTTGAAGGCTTAGGGAGTTCCCTCGTAGCCTCCACGGTGATCCAGTGGGGTGGGCGCCTCTTGCGATGCTCATCGATACGTAGCTTCATTTCTGGGTCTAGCGGAAGTGCAGTGGCCACCACCACTACGCGACCTGGCCAACCAGCCCCAAGTGCCTGGGCGTAGCTGCTCTTACCGCTTCTGGCCCCACCGAGGATCAGCGTAACCATGGGAAACCCACCAAGCCAGCTATAAAGGACATATCCAGATGCCTCTCGATCAGATCCGCCCAGCGGTCGTACTGCCGTTGCCGATCGGGAACAGGACCGAACTCAAAGGTCATTCCCTTACGCATCGCCAGGTTCATGAGAATACGCCTTCTAAAGGCGTGGTTATCAAGGAGACCGTGTACGTAGGTACCTACGACCCAACCCGACGCGTCTTGAAAGCCCTCCGCCCATGACACACCCTGGCAATTCGCCTGAAAGGGACGGCGGGCGCTAGAGATCTCAGTTCGCCCGTTGTGCAGTTCGTACCCTCGCAGCCACATGCCCGAAGCCCCAGCCAACAGGCCTTCTTCCGACACCACTCGCAGATCGGTCCAACGTACTACCTTGTCGGGCTGGTAGGTGGTTATACCGTCATAGAGCGCGAGCCCGCGGGCCCTTGCCGGTGCCCCATCTATCCCTCGGGGGTCCTCGAGAAGGGCCCCTAGCATCTGCATTCCTCCACAGATGGCCAGTAGGGCGCCTCCCTCGCGTACATGGGACAACACCCTGTCGGCCAGTCCTGACTTCCATAGCCACCGGAGATCGGCAATTGTCGATTTGGTGCCGGGTAAGATCACCAGGTCCGGGCTGCCGAACTCGGACGTGGAGCTTACCAGGCGAAGCTGCACGCCTTTCTCCAGCGGTAGGGGATCGAACTCGTCGAAATTACTGATGTGCGGCAACCGTATCAGTGCGATGTCGAGGACACCTCCAGTCCCCGAGGCACGCCTATGGTCAAGGACTGTAGCGTCCTCCTCCGGGATCCAGAGATCCCTAACGTAGGGTAAGACACCAACCACGGGGACACCAGCACGAGCCTTTAGGAAGTCCAAACCTTCCCTAAGAAGGCTCACATCTCCTAGAAATTTATTGATAATGGTGCCTTTCACCAATTGTCGTTCGTGCCTTTCCAGGAGCTCTAGTGTGCCATACAGGCTTGCGAAAACCCCGCCCCGATCGATATCCCCCACCAACAGGACAGGGCAGTTCAGCCATGTGGCGACACGCATGTTGGCGATATCAGCCTCCCGCAAGTTCACCTCGGCAGGACTTCCAGCGCCTTCCACAATTATCAGCTCGTACTCAGACAATAACCGCGATAGGGCCTGCGTGACCACTTCCCACAGAGCCGAGCGATCCTTCAGGTACTCTGCTGCCTCTAGGGTGCCAATTCTGCGACCCATAACGATAACCTGGGACCGCCGATCTGTCTCGGGCTTAAGCAGGACAGGATTCATAATGGTAAGTGGTTCGACACCAGCTGCCTCCGCCTGAACGGCCTGGGCCCGTGCGATCTCTCCACCGTCCGAAGCTACCACTGAGTTGAGGGCCATATTCTGGGCTTTAAAAGGTGCTACCCTAAGACCGCGCCGACTAAAGGCCCTGAGAAGGCCCGTGGCAATCAGGCTCTTCCCCACCGAGGAAGCCGTACCCTGGATCATGAGGGCTCTAGGTGTCACTTTCCTCCCATGGAACGAAGTTGATGAAGTGTGCCCTTGCAGGAGAACCTACCTCCACCGTAGATACGCTGCCAGGGTCTACCTGCAGGGCTCGTACTTCCTGATCGCTTAAGTCCAGAAGGCTCTTCAAGGCGATCCGTATGGGTCCGCCGTGGAACACCACGGCTACCCTACGACCTCTTTCGCGCGATAGTATCTCGTGCAGAGCTTTCATGACCCGTTCGATCACATGCTGTAGGGGCTCTCCGCCTGGAGGGCAGAAGTGGCCAAGCCACAACTTGTCGAGGACTTCCGGGTCCTCGGCAGCTATGTCGCTCCACAATCTGCCTTCCCAAAGTCCGAAGTTTATTTCCCTCAGCCTCCGATCGGGCTGCGCTACCAACCCTGTAGCGGCTTCCACAAAGGCCGCCGTTTCTTTACATCGACTTAGGTCACTGGTGTAAAGGGAATCAAGCCCCTCCTGCGAAAGGAACTCGGCTAACTTCGTCGCTTGCCACCGACCCTCGTCCGACAAGGGCAGGTCGGTGCTTCCTTGGCATCTTGCCTCTCTGGTCCACTCCGTGGCACCATGCCTCACAAGGTAAAGATATGTCACTTAATGACCTCCCTTAAGTTGGTTAAGAGGACTTCAAGCTCGAACCTGGGCCGTACTGCTATGCGGACATACCTTTCCAGGCCAAGACTACTACAGTCCCTAACCATTATCCCCCGTTTCAGGAGGCACTGAGAAAGGTCCTCAAACCCTTGAGCCGTCGCCAGCACGAAGTTGGCTTCAGACGGGACCACCTCAATGCCAAGGAGGCGCAGCTGCTCTTCTAGCCACATTCTTTCTAGGGATACCAGTTGGGCGCCGCGCTCAACATGAGATGCGTACTGTGGAGCCAGAGTTGCAAGAGTTTGCGCAACGACGTTAACGTTCCACGGTAATGCTAAGCGAAGCAAGATTTCTGCTATCGGAACTGCAGCCACAGCAAACCCAGCCCGGATTCCGGGAAGGGCATAAGCCTTAGTCAGAGAGCGAAGCACCACCACGTTGCCCAACTCTATAAGAGGCAGTGCTGAAGGGCCAGCCGAAAGTTCCACGTATGCTTCGTCGACAACCCACAAAGTGTTTCGATGTTTCAAGGCCAAGTAGCGCAGCGCGTCAAGGTCCGCGATTTGCCCTGTGGGATTGTGGGGATTCCCAAGCCACACTATCGACGGCATATGGTGACCGACAGCCACAGATATCTCATCGGGATGCCATCGAAATCCCGTATCGGCTTTCAGATCTATCTGAACCACCTGGCTTCCCACAGAGAGCGATGCCCTTTGATACTCTATGTAGGACGGCCGAAGAACTATTGCCCGCCTCCCAGCACTGAGGAAGGCCAACGAAATAAGCCCGATCGACTCGCTAGATCCGTTCCCAAGCACTATCGAAGCTGGATCCACAGCCAGCCACTGTCCCAGTGCGCGTCTGGCGGTGCCTGAGTCCATTTCAGGATAGTCGCAGGCCCTTCTGACAGCGTCCCTAAGCTCCCAAAGTAGCTGTGGCGGTGGCCCCAGGGGATTGAGATTCTGGCTGAAGTCAAAGCGCGCAGAAATCCCACTGCCGACGGCGGAGCCATGCTGAGGCCAAGGCACACTACTCACCCAAGGATTAGGGGACGGCCGGTCCATATATCTGCACCACCACCGCCAGACAAGCCGTCAGCAAAGAGGCACGGAGGACCAGCTTACAGGCCCGGTCTATATGGCCGGTACCCGGAAAATCCTCTCCCCCAGGGATCGCGTAGTATCCGGGCTTCTCTAGCATAACACCCAGTGCTCCTGCCATCGCAGCCATGGTCCACCCAGCGTTAGGGCTTTCTGTGACTCTTCTGAACTTCCACGCTGCCCTGAGCGGCCTCCACCCTGAGGAGGCTAGATCGACGAGCCACAACACCAGAGCAGTAAATCTGGCCGGGATCAGGTTCAAAAAATCGTCCAGCCGCGCTGTTGCCTTCCCAACTTTCTCAAACTCGCCGTGATATCCAAACATAGCGTCGAGTGTGTTTACGGTCCTGTAAACAAGAGCGCCCGGAAGCCCAAATATACAGTAGTAAAAGAGAGGCGCTACAACGGAGTCGCATAAGTTTTCCCCTAGGCTCTCCACAGCTGCCGACGCTATTCGGGCAGCATCTAGGCTCCAGACATCTCGGCTCACCAGAGCCTTCAGAGCGTCCCTCGCCTCCTCCAACTGCCCATACCGAAGATGACGGCTGATCTCCTGCCCAGCCTTAATAAGTTCCTTGACAGCAAAGGCAGACTTAAGTAGAAAGGCCGAAGCTGGTACCCCTACCAACCAGAGCCCCAGGGAGGACGCCAATCTGTCCGCGACTATAGCTATGGACGCTGCAAGGGCACCCACCAGAAGGGGAGGGAGCATCCCTCCGACTACTTGAAGCCCCTCGGGGAGGCGCATGATCGGAGAATAGAGAACTGCACCTATCCTTCCCATCCATACTACAGGATGCAACGGCACTGGGGGTTCTCCCAGGGCGAAATCCCATAAAAGCGCCAATGTCAGCACTAAAACGCCCAAGGGAACGCCGTAGTCCATGCAACCCCTGCCACGAACAGCACTGCCAGCTCTGTCAGCTCGATAGCTGCTCCGTAACAATCGCCGGTCACCCCTCCAAGGAGGCGCGATTCAGCTGCCAGCACAATGCCAAACACCACAAGGGCCAGCACAGCGACGACAGCACCTAGGAGGCCCCCTAGAATCACTCCCAAAGACAAGGTGGCCACCGCCGTCAGCAGACTCCTTATAGCACTCTTGCCAAAGGCTGTGGATAGCCCCACGTGGGCGGAGGGGAATACCCCAAGATAGACACCAGCTCCACCTCGCGACAGGCACGCTGCCAGAAGTATGGGAACAGGATGTGAAAAGCTAGCAAGCAGTTGCCAGCGTGCCAATAGGGCTAGTGTGCCCGCTACAAGGCCATAAGTACCGACACGGCTGTCTTTGAGCAGCCGCAAGCGCTCATCTGGGGTTGTGGCACCTAGCGCGTCTGCCACATCCACCAGGCCGTCAAGGTGGAGGGCCCCTGTAATGCCTATCCATGCCACCAACTGTAACACTGCTATAGGACCGCGCGGTAGATACCCGGCAACATAGACGCCAAGAGCCGCAGGGACAGCAGCGACTAGGATGCCTACCCATGGAAAGAAAAAAGGGGCCCAGCCGGTCAATGCCCACGATCTCCGCATGGGAAGAACAGTCAAAAAAGATATGGCCGCCAGTAGGGACCTCACTGACACTCTCCAAACCAGCTGCATAGAGCGTTCATGGTGCTGAAACGACCCACGGCAACGATCACATTCACCCAGGAAGTCTCAAAAGCCTCCATGGTCAGTTCGTACCTACGGAGGGCCCTATTGAACAAAGTGGCTACACCGCCAAACCACCTCTCGCGATTGACGTAGTGCCAGTCGACAACCAACCTCTCACCCACAAAATCAACATACAGGCAAGGGCCTTCGACCGCCACGCTAACCTTACCCAAATCGTACGCGTCAAATACCTCTGAGAGCCAACCGAGGAACCACGGCCATTCCTGTGGCCGCCAAGCCCATTCGAGCGCCCGCTTCGGTCCCGGGACGAGGGTGAGGCAGACAGGATCATAAGGGTCAACCTTAGCTTCCCTGACCGCATGAAACCAGGTAGCCACATCTTTGTGCTCCAACATCCCACCGTCCACAAGCATAGTTGTGAGCACTTGGAACGGGTCAGAACTCAACACCTCGTTGCGCCCTCACTCCTTGGTCGTACGGGTGCTTAACCAACCTCATTTCTGTAACTAGATCAGCGGCTTCTATCACCTGCGGTGAGGCACCACGCCCTGTCATGACGAGATGTACGTGCCTCGGTCGCGCCGCCAGCAGCTCCTCGATCTGGTTGTCGGCAAGCAGGCCCCGTGAATGGGCCCACAGCACCTCGTCCAGGATCACCAAATGCCAGTCACCTGCTTTCAAGGTCTCGAGGCTGACACGGAAGGCTTCCTGAGCTGCAGCGGCATGCTCCTCCATGGTGGCCTTAGATCGCAGAGGCGATAGGAAGCCTTTCCCCATACGCAACAGCTCAAACCTCGGCCCCAACTGTTGAGCCATAGTGGCCTCGCCCGTCCGCCAAGTTCCCTTCACAAACTGGATCATCCTCACCTTCATGCCATGGCCGAGGGCTCTAAGTGCCATGCCGAGGGCTGCCGCAGTTTTGCCCTTCCCGTCGCCCGTAAATACGATCACCAGCCCATGTACAGACTGCCTTACCATAATCTCGCTCCAATCCAAAAAGCGTCAGCAGTTCGTGCGCCCGTGCTTGATCCGGCCATCGCATTACCTCCACTGGTGCAGCCAGTAACCTGCGAGTTACCGCATTCAGCAGCTGCCTGAGTCGATCTCTTTGTACTTCCGACAGGCCCATGATCCAGCCCCGACTCCGCTCCAATTCGAGCTCAACCACGGTTGAAGCCCAACGGAACAGTGTGGCCACTGGTTCCTCCGTAAGCCACTTGATGTACCACCGTTCTAAAAGCTCGAGCTCATGTGCCACAATACTTGCCGCTAAACCAGCAATATCGCTAAGTTTCGGCAGCTGGACACCTAGAACTGTGGAATCCACACAGTTATAGGAGATCTTCGCCCTGTCACAGTTTTCCAGAACGACATTTCTAGGCACGCCCAGATCCACCAGCAGCAGGCCAGGGGCCAGACGAGCCGCGTCAAGTTTTATGGGGTTGGACATATGAAGGCCAAAGATGGCGAAGTTAGCAGTTCGCAGGAAATCAAGGCCTTCCTCGATCTCAAGAGGTGTGGCACCGTACTTCTGGGCCAATCTAGCGGTGCGGCTCCGTCGACGTCCGGCAACGGCAAGATTAGAGACCCTACCCGCAAGCGCTCTCAAGGCCTCCCTGGCCACCACCCCCGTACCAAACACCACACCGACAACATTGGTACTCCCCTGTAGCTGGTTCAGCACCCAGTTCACCGCTGCAGTGGCCACAGACTCTGGAAGCTCCCACATTCCAACCCTTTTTCGTATCCTCTGACCAGCACGGGTGACTCGCCGCGCCAGCTGCACTAACAGCTCATCCATCATTCCTGACGCTTGCTGTCGCCGGGCAGCCTCCGCTAACTGTTGGAGCACCTGCCTCTCGCCAACAAGCATAGAGTCCAGGCCTGCTGCGACCAAAAAAGCATGCTTTGCCGCCTCCCAGCTTCGGTACACGTCGGCCCAGCCCTCAATAGAAACCTGCACGTTAAGCTTACTTGTCAATAGCTGCAAAATCTCACGGTCTGTACAGCTTTCAGGCACGTGCAAGTAGAACTCGATACGATGACAAGTCACCACTACCCACGCCGGCCCAATATGGTCCCGCAGCCATTCACCGAACAACTCTACGGAACCCATTCTCCGTAGAAGCTCTTCGCGTACCTCGATAGGCGTTCTCCTAAATGTAAAACTCACACACAGGAGCGGGAACTGCAAGATTTCCTCTGCCGAAGTCAGTCTACCCACGGCCGAATTCACAACTAGCCTCCGCAAATTTCTCAGCCAACCCGGGAGAGCTTCCAAAGTGAAGGTGTACGTAGCTTGCCAGGACATTGCCACGGGGTCCGCCTACTATCCCTTCGAAAGCAGGCCTAGGCTCTACGACCCTGTAAAGGGGAGGATAGAGCGTTCTGTCGAGCCGTGACCAATGATACTCATGCCCCCGAAGACGGCAACCCACGTCCCCTAGCCAGCAGGGTGTCGCTATCTCTACCGTAACGTAGCCCAAGGCCACCCTGGAGGACTCAAGCGCGGCCCATGTATCGAGGACGCCGCACATGGCGTAGGTTGTCCCTTGCGCATCACGGATGCCCTGGGCTAGGTACATTAGACCTCCACACTCGGCGTAAACAGGCATGCCGTCAGCCACGGCCTCCTTGATGCATTTGAGCATTGACTTGTTTTGAGCCAACCGTTGGGCAAAGACCTCGGGATAGCCCCCACCGAGGTAAAGGCCCTGAGCCTGTGCTGGCAAGATGGTGTCTCTGAGCGGGCTGAACTCAACCAGGCACACACCAGCCTTTTTCAGAAGATCTAGGTTATCTTCATAGTAGAAGTTAAAGGCGTCATCCCTCGCCACGGCTACGGTAGACCTTGCTGGTCTCTCATCGCTCGTCGTCTCTGCCACATAGCGTCGGGGACGCCGACTACCTTCAAGGATGGCCCGGACATCTACATACTTGCCGATACGCTCTGCCAGGCACGATAGCAGCTGCTGCACCTCTTGAATTTCGTCCACGGGGACCAAACCGAGGTGCCTCTGAGGCAGCCGTGGAAGCCCATCCCGGGGAATAGCACCGATAACGGGAATACCAGTCTTAGTCTCGATTTCGCGCCGAAGGGATTGCTCGTGTCTGGCACTCCCCACCTTGTTCAGGACGACACCCATGATGGTCAGTTGCGGGTCGTAGGCAGCCATACCTAGCACCACAGCAGCCGCCGTCTGCCCTTGCCCCGAAACGTCGAGAACTAAGAGTATGGGCAGCCCTAGAACCCTCGCCACCTCCGCTGTGCTGCCAACCCCAAAACTGTCCAGCTTTCCATCGTATAGACCCATTACCCCCTCGACTACTGCCACGTCAGCTCCCACAGCACCTAGCCAGAAGGTCTGCGCCACCAGTTCGCGGGTCATAAGAAACGTGTCAAGGCTTCTGGGCGGGCGACCCGCAGCCAAGCGGTGATACATAGGGTCCAGGTAATCCGGTCCGACCTTGTACGGCTGGACCACCGATCCTAGGTCCCGCATCCACCGCATTATTCCTATGGCCACCGATGTCTTTCCAGCGCCGCTCCTGGGTGCAGAAACCACGAAAGCGGAGATCACGTCTTCAGACCAACGCATACTTTCTCTGGTATCCCCGGGGCGTAACCATTAGGCCCCCAAAGCACTTGGTGCTACTGTTGCCGATAACTATGGTGGTCAGCATGCCAATCTCATGATCCAGCATATGTTCGAGGTCCGTAATGGCGACCCTTTGCCCTTCCCGGTAGGCACTCTTTACGATCCCAACCGGCGTCGAAGGGGACCTATGACGGAGGAGTATCTCTCTCGTCTCGACGATCTGCTGCGTACGCCTACCACTCTTCGGGTTGTAAAGGACAAGCACGAAATCTGCCTCAGCTGCCGCCTCGATCCGCTTAGCTATGACTGGCCATGGCGTGAGATGATCGCTCAGGCTCACGGCCGCAAAATCGTGCATTATCGGAGCTCCCAGAAGGGCCGCTGCGGCACACAATGCAGTCACGCCCGGAACCACTTCGACGGCAATCCCACTTCCTGGCTGCCATCCCTTCTCTTCCAGGACCTCATAGATGAGACCGGCCATTCCGTAGATACCAGCATCTCCGCTTGACACCACGGCGACCCTCTGGCCTGCCTCTGCTCTTTCCACAGCGAGCCTGGCACGCTGCACTTCCTCCTGCATGCCCGTCATGATTACCTCTTTCCCCAGGATCAGATCACGAATTAAGCCGATGTAGGTGGTGTAACCTACCACTACCTCGGCCTCCTCTATGGCCGCGCGGGCACGGTAAGTGAGGTGTTCTGAGCTTCCAGGGCCGAACCCCACTACAAGTATCTTCCCGGTATGACTATCCTGAGCCATCTCGCACCTCCTTAGAAAACTTTCGAGCCACCGCCAGGGTGACATTTCCGCACTTTTGTTTGGGCACGATCAGTTCACCTTTGCTGGCAAGAATTGCTGCGGGTTCCGCTACGCCCCTTGTACCTACCCACCGATAGACAGCTTCAGACGGGTTTGGACAATCAACGCGATCCAGATCCCGATGAGAGAAGAACTGGACAGGTACACCGAAAAACGCAGCAGCATCCAGTAGACCCATTTCATCCTTTTTGAGATCCACCGTCGCGAAGGAGGCCAGACTCCCAGTCGAGAGCCCAAAGGCACCGAACACCCTTAGAATGGCTTCCTTAATCTCTTCCACACCGGTTCCCCTATTGCAGCCGATACCCACAACAAGGGTTTTAGGTCTGTAAACGACGGGGCTGGGCAGAGCTGCCAAAATGTCGCCGGGAAGAGCTAGATCGGTTATCAGGAGACAGGCCCTGAAAAGACCTTGAAGGATTTCTTCAAGGCTAGAGACCAAGGTGAGGTTGCTGGGTAGCTCGTGCGGATAAGGCCACCAGTTAGGTTCACCACAGCTCTGCCAAATGGCCACCGGATCGCCATTCACCACCGCCGCGCTGGCCTGGGTCACGTGCGAATCCAGCTCGATGGCCCACCCAAAGTCACGGCCTAGGAGGTCAACTGCCAAGGTGCGGTGGACGTCGGAGGCCGTAGTAATCACCGGGGTGGCACCTAGCACAGTAGCTACCCTCTCGGCAAGTCTGTTCGCCCCGCCCAGATGGCCCGACAAAGTGCTTATCACAAAGCGACCCGCGTCATCGACCACAACCACGGCGGGATCGTGGTGCTTGCTCCGAATCAAAGGTGCTATCAGACGCACCACAGCCCCTAGAGACATGATGAGTACGAGACCGTCATATTTGGAGAAAGCTTCCTGAAGCACTTCCTGGATGGGGGCTTGGAAAGCTTCAGCGACATCTTCCATGCCCCCCGCATAACGGGCCATGACCTTTAAGACAGCGCCGGGAATACTGGACACAATACGAGTGCCCAGCTTGGCCCCATGACGTGTAATAGCTATTACAGCTATCTTTTCCTCAGCTTCCATTGACCGCCCTCATTTACAACGTCGAAGACGTCAGCTTTCGCATCGGAGTTGCCTGAAACGGCTCGACCGTCCTCCAGGCTAAAGGCCCACCCATGGTCCCCACAAACTAGGCTGTTGCCAAGAACGAAACCCTTACTGAGATCTCCTCCTCTGTGCGGGCACCATCTCTGAACTGCCATCAGACGCCCTTCATGCCACAGTAGAGCTACATGGCGCCCATCTAGCTCGCATCCCACGATCTCCCCCGGAGCGGGCAATCTGACGTTAGGCTCGTGACTGTTGGGCAGGCTGTCGTCTCCTTGCCTGTATCCGTGGGAGAAACCAGGGGAGTAAAGCCGGGACCTATATCCCGTCTCCCACACTTGCTGTCCCAAGGCCTTGCCCACAAAGACAACTGCTTGAGACCGGATGCCCTGGGCTCTAGCAGCCGAGGCAAGCTGTGCCAGGCGTGCCCGCACCACCTTTTCATCGGGCCATGAAGCCCTGTAGACAACGGCGGATGGCGTGTCTGGAGGGTACCCTCCGGCTATGCAGTCACGAGCGACTTCCTCAAGCAGTGCCGCGCTAAGATAGAGCACAAGGGTCGCATCATGGGATGCGAGGGCCTTCACCTCTTGGCCAGGCGGCAGCGGTGTTCGGGCACCAGCTCTGGCCAGGATTACCGCTTGGGAAACCTCCGGGACCGTTAGTTCGATCCCCAGAGCAGCTGCAGCTGCACATGCAGCGGTAACACCAGGAACGATCTCGAAAGATATCCCTCTGGCCTTTAAGCCGCGAAGTTGCTCAAGTATGGCGCCAAATATCGAGGGATCCCCTGAGTGTAAGCGTACTACCCGTTTGCCCTCGTACGCCGGCCGCGCCAGAGCCTCTATGATTTCTTCCAAAGTAAGAGAAGCACTGCCCAAGATCTGGGCACCGGGCCGAACTAGGGCCAGTACCCGCTCGTCAATAAGGGAATCGGTGTACACCACCACATCAGCCGTTCGAAGGACCTCGACAGCTCGAAGGGTAAGCAGGTCCGGCGCGCCCGGCCCCGCACCCACAATCCAGACCTTAGGTTCCATCAGTGCTTCCTCCTCTCGAGATGATCACCAGGGAAAGATAGTCCAGCCTTCTCGCTCCCAGGGATCGCAAGTCCCACACGACTTCTTCCTGCCCAGATGTGACCCTCGAGACGTAAACAGCTCTATCTAAGAGGGAAAGCTCGTCGAGCAGCGGTAGCAATCTACCCATGGCGTTGTTAACTTTCAGTAGAACCACCGTATCGAACTCTTCGAGTGTTTTTCGGAGAAGCCTATCCTCGTATGTGGCGGGTAGTATTGCGATCCGATCGTCAGCATCGCCCAGAGACCACAGTACTCTGGCCGCCGCGGCATTGATAGAGCTGATGCCGGGAACCACCTCTACCTTGGCTTCAGGGAGACAGGCCTTCACGGCGCGCATGAGGTGCACGAAGGTGCTATATATCATGGGGTCACCTTCCGTAATGAACGCACAGTCAAGGCCTTTTAGCAGGCGCGATGCAACCTGCTGCCCTGCCTCCATCCGTGCCTCCTGCAGTCGCTTAGCATCTCTGGTCATCGGGAACACCAGCTCGAGCACCTCGCACCGCCGGGACCTCACTATATCCTCCACGATGGTCCTGGCATAGCTGTCAGCGGTAAGGCCTCGCTTGGGCACACACAGCACTGGCACCCGCTGAAGGACCTTTACAGCCTTCAGCGTCAGAAGTTCGGGGTCACCCGGGCCCACACCGACACCGTAAAGGGAACCAAGCCCGTTGCCCATCTTACCCTCCTCTCTGAGCCCAGATTACGTACACAGGGTTAAGGGACTCCAGACGGGTCAACCCTACAACCTCCCTACCCCTGGCCACACTGACCATGTCCACCTGAGGGACAAAGCCCAGAGTTTTGAGCGTTCCGATGGCCTCGGATAAGTTCTCGACGGTAGCAACATCTATCACCACTCTGCCACGCGGTTTCAGTCGTTGGGAAATGAACCTGAGTATCTCTGGCAAGCGGCCACCGCTCCCGCCCACGAACACGGCGTCAGGCTCGGGAAAATCCAGACAGTCACCTGGTGCCAAACCGTGCCGCAACTCCACATTGTCAGTTACGAATTTCCTTATGTTGGCAGAGGCTATCTCGTAGTCCTCAGCGTTCTTCTCGATGGCATAGACTGTCACAGACGGGTCCATCATCGCAGCCTCAACTGCCACCGAGCCAGAACCGGTCCCGATATCCCAGACTACCGATGTGGGTTCTGCAAACATGCGGGAGAGCGCAATGACGCGGATCTCCCACTTCGTGATAAGCCCCTTCAATGGTTTTCTTTGATGAAACTCATCTTCGTGAATGCCTGGCACAACTCGCTGGGCTGCTGCTCCTGCATTAACGAGTATCACCACATTCAGTGGGTCGAACACCCTTGCGGCAGCCTTCTCTGCGGTACCCCACCAACATGTCTCACTGGGCCCTCCAAGCCGTTCGCCGACGAACATTTGGGCATCGCCAAGCCCCCAGCTTGATAGGTAACTCCCAATGGCTGATGGCGAGTTGACGGCATCGGTAAAGAGCCCAACCTTACGATGCGTAGCTACCAGTCTGGCTAAGCCTCGTAAGGGTCTAGCATGCACGCTGTAAAGTCTCGCATCTTCCCAAGACATGCCAGCCCTCGCGAAGGCAAGCTGCATGGAAGATACCGCAGACCACACCTGCACCCGTTCTGGTCCCAATCTCTCGATCAGCTTCGAACCGATACCGTAGAACATGGGGTCGCCCGAGGCCAACACTACAGCGGTGCCTCTGACCTTTGAAAGCTCGGCGTACAGGCCATCCAGCGGCCCTTTTATCACATATCGATCCTGCCCGCAGTTTGGGAACATGTTGAGGTGTCTGTCGCCACCTGCAACTAGTTCAGCCGACGATACGAGCTCCAGAGCTGCGCGGCACAGCCCATTAGGGCCGTCCTCACCCACACCGATGACGTACACCTTGTCCATCTGACGATGCCCTCCCTAAGATCTCGCC
Source organism: Chloroflexota bacterium (assembly GCA_034432775.1). Taxonomy (GTDB): domain Bacteria; phylum Chloroflexota; class Chloroflexia; order DAOUBH01; family DAOUBH01; genus DAOUBH01. The sequence continues at coordinate 19,708 of DAOUBH010000031.1, read as the reverse complement.
TCCGAAATCCATGAGAATGCAGTCTACCCAGAGCCTTCCATTTACATGCCCGAGTGCCTTAGCCACTACCAGCTCGCAAATTTTGCCAAAGACTTCCACAATTCCGTTCTCCATGGCAATCTCTGCGAAGTGGCGTGCGGTGTTGGCACCTCTGATCATCTCCTGAACTACCTGGCTTGCTCCAACCTCTGCAGCAAGGCGGGCTAAGAAATCCAGATCGACTTCAGACCCTGCAGCATGGGTCTGGAACCTGCCTGCGGCGATCTTCGACAATTTGCCCACCATGCCAGCGATCGTTACCTTCTCCACTCCCTTGCGAGCACAGTCCCGCAGGGCATGACCGACGAAGTCTCCCATCTGAACGAAGGCTACCTCCGGAAGGTGCGTGAGGATGGCCTGGGCAAACTTCTCGCTGCGGCCCCCCGTTGTAAGCACTACGTGGCGTTGGCCGGCAGCCAGCGCCACGTCGATAGCCTGACTTATGGACGCTCTGAAGGCTGCGGTGGAATACGGAACTACAATTCCAGTTGTACCCAGTATTGACAGTCCCCCGACAATACCGAGCCGCGCGTTCAAAGTCTTCTTTGCTCGCTCCTCCCCATCCGGCACGGATATGGTGACCCGTAGTCCCGCATCGGCGCCATGGCAGTTGGAGAAGAGCTCAGAGGCTTCGCGGATCATGCGGCGCGGCACCGGGTTGATGGCCGGTTCACCTACTGGAAGGCCTATTCCTGGGCGCGTTACCGTACCAACACCCAACCCACCGCATATCCACAGACCGTCTCCCTTCCATAGCTCCACTTCAGAACAGATTTCCGCGCCATGGGTGACATCGGGGTCGTCTCCGGCATCCTTTATTACAGCGCAGCCAAAACGAGATCCTATCTGCCAACTCCTGTGGACACTGAAGGTGGCATCCAGCCCAATGGGCAAGCGGATTGTAACGGCTTTGGGAGCCGCACCGGAGATTAGATACTCTACGGCAGCCCGCGTGGCTGCCGCCGCACAGGCTCCAGTGGTGTAGCCAGTCCTTAGTTTGCGTCGCCTGATCGGACGCACCTCATCCACGGTCCATCACCGCAATACGGCCCCATGCCTCGTAGATTCGGTCTAGAGCTACCTCCACCAGTTCTGGGCTCGGTCCCAGCGTTTTCGACATCAGTATCTTTACCAAGGGGAATCGATGGCGAGCCGCAGTCACCTCGGGGGAAATATTGTCCTCTGTCACTTTCCCCTCGAAAAGCAAGTAAGGCATGACGACGACAGTATCGACGCCGCAAGCTATTACTGTGTCCAATGCCTGGGCGATAGTCGGCTCTTCATACTCCGCCTGCGCCCAGGCAACAGCCACATTGCCACCCAGCTGAAGGCGCAACAGCCCTGCGATTTGCATTAAGCGGAGACCTGGATCATACTGACGACGACTGCCTCGGTTCACAACCACAATGCCAAGTTTTTCGGTATGATAGCCGCTAGCACAAGCACACCGATCGCGACCACAGTAGCGACCCGTAAGGGCCTCGTCTACGCGCCTGGCGGCAGCTCTCACCAACCGCTCATCGAGGCCCAGCGTCCTCGCCAACTCCGCTGTCAAACTCGGATGACGACGGGCGATCCTTTCCATGAGCTCGGGGATTTCCTCCACGACGTGACGGCCATCGAAGAGGAAGAGAGGTGCTACTACGGCCTGCCTAACACCCCTTCTCGCGAGATAGTCCATCAGGGTCTCGAGGGATGGCTCGGTGAACTCCAGTCCAGCAACGAAGACAGGGTGCCCGCGACCCATGCGGCCCTGTATCTGTATCCGGATTTCTTCGAGACCCCGTCGGGTGGCCTCACCCCTCCGACTGCCGTGCCCCAGGAGGACAGTAGCTCTATACATTGCCCATACCCAGCGCCAACCTAAGTAGAGCATTAACTACAGCTACGGCCAAGGTGCTACCGCCCCTAGTTCCTAACAGGGTCAGGTACGGTACATCTCTGCGAACCAGTTCGGCCTTCGCCTCAGCAGCTGCTACAAAACCGACGGGGACGCCTATCACAGCCTCTGGCTTCACTCCTGAGTCCTCCATCAGGTCTATCAGTGCCAGCAGTGCTGTTGGTGCATTGCCAACGGCAACCAGCGATCCATCGAGTGCCCTTTCAAGTTCACGAAAGGCAGCCACAGCCCTTGTCACGCCCTGTTGCCGGGCCTTGTCAGTTAGGTTCGGTAACTCCATGGCGCACACAACCCGACATTGAAGCCTGCGCAACAGGTCCTGACTTACCCCTGCGGCTACCATGGCCACGTCGGTATAAACTGTCGCACCCCGCTGTAAAGCGGACACTGCCCGGGAGGCGAACTGCGGGTGGATCCTGATGTCACCCACTATGGTGGCGTCCCCCACTGCGTGGACCATGCGTTTGACTATTTGTGCGTCGGAGCCAGCGAAGGGCATGCCTTGTAACAGGGCGTCGATTTTCGCGAAACTCTCGCTCTCAATCTCCTGGGGCAACCTTGCATACCTTTCCACAAGAGACATTGCTACATCTCCTTAGCCAGGTGTCTGTGCCGGTAGACGATCCATGTGAGGAAACCAACGGTGCAGGCTACACTCACAGCCCCGACCAGAGCTCCTACCAGAACGGCCAATACGAACCCAACTTGTATCGACAGTGCTGGCTCCAGCTGTGCCCAGGGCGCAACCCAAAACGTGGTCAGGTGGGCCATACCGGAGGGAAGATAGCCAGCCATGCGGACCACATCTTGGAGGCCCCACTCGCCCCAAGCACCGGGCACCAGCGCAGAAACCGGCGTAACCGCGACCAGGACCACTATTAGTACTGCCAAGGGACGGATGGACCGTCTCTCTCGAGCTGTGAAAGCCGCTCCTTGTATGCGAAAGAACTTCAGGCCGAAGGCCGTAACCGCCGCTTCGACGGGACCCGCAGTCACAGCATGGGCCAGTAGCATGGCTGGAAGCACCTGTGCGAAGCCGAAGGGGTTATAGAGCGCCATACCGTCACTTGTGCGAAACAAGATCGGCTGGATACCGAGTTCCACACTCGCTACGAGACCTGTCACGTTCACCCCGATGTAGGCAGCTAACGCGGCGGCAAGGCGTTTCGGAAAGCTAGAAAACCTGCCAAGACCGACGAACGCCAAGTAGCCACACAAGGGCCCGGCCAGAGCAGCGCTAAAGGCGTTGGCACCATATGCGAGGATTCCGCCATCGCCGAAGAAAAGAGCTTGGATTGCAAGGGCAACGGACACAGCTACGACAGCGGCTTCAGGCCCCAGAGTTATGGCCAAAAGGGTGCCTCCGACCCCGTGGGCCGAGGTGCCGTTCGGCACGGGCACTTGAAGGGTCATGAGTACGAAGGCGAAGGCTGCTCCAAGTCCTAGGAACGGAACCAAGGCTGAAGAAAGCCTATTAGCAAGCCTCCGGGCCGAATACCACCATGCCGGGACCATGGCCGCATACATGGCAGCGCAGGTCTCAGGAGACAAATAACCGTCCGGAATGTGCATGAGACAGCCTCCAATTTTCCAATCGGCGGCATGCCCTCAGCACGGCAGTCGGAGACGCTATAATAGATAGTGCAGACCCGCAGTGCGAGCACCGACCGCCGTGCTGTCGGGCTCTAGGGCTGACCGGTGCCGCCACATCGGTCAGCCCCTTTTCTCGCCTACAACAGTGTTGGCCCCGGCATAGGCTGGGGCCAACGAAAAACCCCTGCCGGTAAGGTCAGGGGGTGGTTTCGCCCATCGCCCCTAGCCTTCCCGCGAAGGCTGGTGGAGCGAGCACTGGCAGGCGACCTGGCTCATAGGCACACGGCCTCATCACAGTTGCGGGGCAGCGCCGGATTCTCACCGGACTTCGCTTTTAAGCCCAACGGCACCAGTGCTTATCAGGTTGTTGATATGATCTTAACACCCCAAGGCGACTCTGTCAAGGCCCTGGGGCAGGATCTTGAAAATTACCGCTGGCCCAAACACCGCCGGCACTCCGTCGCCGATGGAGCGTCGAGTCGGGAGCATGCTAGGACATAGCTAACACAGGGCACACCAGCTGAAGCTCGAGCTGAACGTGGCTCCGCACCCGTGGAGGCCTCAGCCCCACGGAACGGTTGAAAAGCCCTCCATTACAGCCGGGCAATTCAGCGATGTTCAGATCCCTCTCACGTGGCTACGACTATATCAAATCGGATCCACCCAACGCGCCACCCTAACGCCCCGTAGCAGATCAAGCATGTCGACCAGTGCCACAACAGTAGCGCCGCTGGCTGATATTTTCATGGCGCGGATTGTCCACAACAAACACCTCTCACCAGTGCTTGAGCGCCGCCCCGTGCTGCTGCAGAACTGTACGCCGTTGCTGTTCTCTAGGTCAATGGCTCTACCAGACAAACCTATCACGGCATAGGTCCGCGTGTTCTTGAGCATACCTGATCCACTCGTCGTGAACCGCTTGAAACCAATCGATCTTGCCGTCGGGCCCAGCAAACAGGCCGTCAGCGGTAACGTGCTTGAATACCGATATCTTCTCCACGTCTATGATCCTCCTTGACTACCAAATAATGCACAGTTCAGACACTATGTGATAGTCACAACAAAGTAGTGAAACCCTGAACGTCGGCCTCGCACAACTGGCCGGATAACGCTCTGGTTGCAGCGTACGCCGCTCTGCACCGCCGCTGCAACCGGTTGTTGGACGGCCGCTCGGGCGTCTGCAGTTCTTGCAGGGAGCCCGTTACTCCTTGGCCTCCATCACCAGGTCGAACGGAGTCTCTGTCGCACGGCGGAAGCGGCTGAAACTCGCTTCGGCGAATACGCCGCGCAAACGCGCTTCCCCCGCCTGCGCGCCCAGCCCCAGTCCAACGTCCTGCGAGAGCGAACTCGGCGTGCAAACGAAGCTTGACGCCACCTAGAAACAGGCGCCCGAGCGGGGTGAGGTTCTCTTCGAGGCCATCGCCGGCAAACGGCTCTACCAGAAGCACCGTTCCGTCCGGTGCGAGCGCCTCGTAAGCATGGCGCGCTGCGCCCACGGGGTCGCCCATGTCGTGGAGGCAGTCAAAGAAGCAGATGAGGTCGTAGCCACGAGCCGGGTAGTCCTTGGCGGTCCTGACCTCGAACGTGACGCGATCGGCAACGCCGCTTTCGGCAGCACGCTCACGCGCCACATCAATCGAGGGAGCGTGGAAATCGAATCCGAACAACCGAGAGACGGGGTGGGCCTCGGCCATGATGGTGGTCGAGGCGCCATGCCCGCAGCCGACGTCTGCCACGGTTGCTCCCGCTTCGAGCTTGGAGACGACACCCTCGAGTGCAGGCAGCCACGCTCCGACCAGATGAGCACGGTGGCTGGGTCTGAAGAAACGTTCTGTACCCGTGAACCGCCACGGATGGTGACCGCCCCGCGCTAGAGCGCCGTCGCCACGCATGGCGGCCATGATCTTGTCCTTGTCCAAGAACCAGCTTGCCAGTATCTGAGCGCCGCCCGCAACATAGACGGGTGAGTTTTCGTCGGCCAGCGCCATGGCTTGCTCCTCCGGTAGATGGAACCGCCCATCGGTGGTCTCAACGTAGCCAGCGGCGGCTTGGGCACAGAGCCACCCCCGCACCAGCCGCGGGTTGCAATTCGCCCGCTCCGCAAGTTCCTCCGCCGTGAGGAATCCGCTGCTGGCCATTGCCCGGTACAGTCCTAGCTCGTCAGCGACGAGCACACTCGCCCACATCACTGCGCTACCCATGTCGATTACCAAATGACCCATGAATGCGTTCAGCTTGGCCTCGTCCATCATTGTCCTCCTTATCGAATCCGACTGTTCGGGTCTCGTATTCATCACGTGTTCACACTACTTACATGCAACTCCTCAACTCTTGCCCATTGGATACGCTCCTTTCCGGTGGGATCCAATTAAATTGTGGCACTGCTGTGCACCGACTAACCGGTTGTCCCAACTTGGGCCACGGATCGAACCCCAACCACGTCAACCGCGGTGACCATCCATCGTGACTAAAGCCGCTGGTACCACCATCGGGTTTCCCCGGGGCCTTCATGACACCGTCGAGGCTACTGAAAGCTGTGATGACTGTCATCAGTTTGCTGACTGCCCAACTATCAATCACAAGGCCACAGACTACCGACCCACTTGCGCATGAGAAGTCACTTTTTCCCCGGGTTCACGCCACTATCCCCACGTTTCGCCACAGATCTGCCGCTAATTGCCCCAGCACGGCGCGTGCACCAGCCTGCAACGCCCAGGCACCCCACCGGGCAGCCTCGCCTCAATGAAGTGGTATGCTACGGCCGATGGAGGGAGCCAAGGGCGGACCGCGCCTGGTGCGTTCATGGGCTCCGTTGGTCTTCTCCAGCATTCAGTCCCTATGTACGCGCTGGAGAGCCACGTCGACCACTGGACCACCTCCCTTGTTGACTCCATGAAGTTGGAGCGCATCCGGCGCTATCAGTCGCGCTTCCAAGAGTTCTAGCGTGTCCTCCACCCGCAGGGTGTAACCGGACCAGCCGCCGACCAGGTGATGCGCCTCGCCGGCATTGCACACCGTCCCGGCGTGGATCTGCTGATCGGCGTCGTAGCCGAACTGCTCCACATCGACGAAGTGCTCCATTCCGGCAATGCCGGCGATCTCCGCCTGCATACGAACGCCATGGCCCGCGGCGATGGACTCGAAGCCCCAGGGGACTGTGATGGGAAACCGTTCCCCTGCAATCGCCACGGGGCCGGTGCCTTTCCACTCGCCGACCAGGGCTTGCAGGCGCTTGCGGGGTGATGATGTCGCGTCTTTTATACTCCACCTCCTTAAGATCAGGACCCCGCGACTGGGGAGTGCGGCACAGCAATCTCCAATCGTGTTGCTCAGGATGCTAGCTATGTCGCAATCACACATCGGCAGAAGTTCCCGATTTTTTGGGGAATCGAGCAGGGCAGAAGAAAGCGGATGGGAAGAAATACCTATTGGCTTCCCTGGGGAAGATCGTGCTCAGACCAACCCCTGCCGTACGGCGAAGGCCGCTGCCGCGGCACGATTCTCTACACCAATCTTGCCGAAAATCGCCGTCACGTGATTTGCAACGGTCTTTTCGCTCAGCGCGAGTTCATCGGCAATCTCACGATTGCTTTTACCCGCCGCGATCAGCCTCAGCACATCCACTTCACGGCGGCTGAGCCCGGCGGGCGTGGGCTGGGCCGGCCTTTCGTCCGGCTGGCGCGGCAGGTCGCGCAACCGTTGACGGACTCGCTTTGTCTGAGGTGCGTTGCCGTAGGCTTTGAAGATACCAAGCGCCTCGGCCAGCAATGCGCGGGCGCGCGATGCGCTGCCCGCGCCGCCACGCGCCAGCGCGAGGTCGGCGGGCGAGACGAGCGTGTGCGCCAGTTCCTAGCACAGCCCCTCGCGCCGCGCTCGCTTCCGCTGCATCCAGCGATGCCTGCGCGCGATCCCATTCCTTGTCGACGATTTCGACCGCCCCCAGGAGGCGGTCGATCAACGCGTCGTGATACTGCCCGCGGAGGGAAAGCAGTTTGGGATACAACGCGGCAAGGCGATCATGGTCGCCCAACGCCAGCGCGAACAATGCAAGGTGCGCGAACGCATCGGCGGCAGGAAGGCCGTTTCCGGCACGGCGCACACCAGCGCCTCCAATTCATCACGGCAGGCGCGCGCCTGCGCATGGGCGCCACATTCCAGCTTAGCCAGCGCCTGCAGCCCCAGGTACCAGATCAGCGTCTCGGGGCCAAGCGCACGGAAGATGGCGATGGCCTCGGCCGTGCAGGCGTCCATGGCCGGCGCATCGCCGCTGATGTAGGCCACGATCGCGCGGCACTGCTGCAACAGCGCCAGCGGCTCGGGGCTGGCAAGCGCGCTGACGACCTGTTCCGCTTGCCTCAGAGCTTGCTGCGCCGCTGCGAGGCCCCCCTGTTGCATGTGCAGGTAAAAGAGGAGCGAATAGACGTGACGCAGGTAGTAGCGCGCCTGCGCCCGTTGCGCCAGACCGATCAGCTGATCGGCAATCTGCTCCACACGCCGAAATTGAGCACTCCACCCTAGGGCTATCAGCAGGCCGGTGCACGTCTCGGCAGCTTCGGCCAGGTCGTTGATTTGGATGGCAAGGGCGAGCGCGTCTTCGAGCCGGGCGATCCCCTCTGACAGATGGTTGGTGCGCACGTGGAGATTGCCGATAGTCCGCAGGGCCGCCGCTATCGATCGGTCATCTTTGAGACGCCTTGCGACCTCCAGCGCGCGCTGTGCGTGCCATAGTCCCCGTGTGTATTGATGGCGGCTGAGGACGAGCAGGTTGGCGGGGTCGGCATGGATGGACGCCGCCTCTGGGCTGATCTGCTCGCCCAGCAGGGTGAGTGCGAGTCGAAACGCCTCCTCTGCCAGTGCGACCTGTTCGATCCGCCAGTAGGCGCACACCGATCCATATGCGGCGTGCGCTGCCGCACGTTGATCGCCGGCTCGCCTGAACCATGCCAGCGCCGCTTCAAAGGCTCGGATCGCATCCTGCTCCATCCCAGCCTGCACCGCCGCTTCGCCCAACTCCAACAGCAATGCGCCGCGCTGTGGTGGCACGGCAAGCCCCTGGTGCTCCATCTGGTCGAGCGCATCGAGCGCCCTCTGATAATGAAGCATCGCTTCTTTCGGCCCGCAGGCGCCCAGCGCCTCGGCAGCAGCAAACCGGGCGTAGCGGATGCCGAGTTCGCGATCGCCGCTGCGCGTAAAGTGAAACGCCAGCGTGCTGAGATGTTGGGAGTCTTGAGCCTGGTGACGCGCTTCGAGCGCATGGCCCATCAGGCCATGGGGACGCCGGCGGCGCGTGGGGGGAACCTGCTGATAGAGCGCCTCGCGGATGAGATCGTGGCTGAAGGCAAAGCCGCGCTGATCCTGGCGAATAAGACGCGCCTGCACCGCGGGCGACAAATCCTCCTCGACCGATTCAGCGTCCTGCCCAAGCGCCTCGGCCAGCACGCCGATCTCAAACTGCCGCCCGAGGATGGCTGCGCTCCGCAGGTACTCAACCGTCTGAGCAGGCAGCCGCGCCAGGCGCCCTTCGATGGCGCGTATGATGCTGGCCGGAAACTCGTCTTCCGCGCACGTCAAGGCTCCAGCCTGTTGCTGCGCGGGCAAGCCGCCCTGTGTCCTGCCAGTTGCGCAGGAGTTCTTCGACAAAGAACGGGTTGCCTTCGCTGCGGGCAATGAGAAGCTGTAGCGCCGCTGCCTCCAGCGGCGCGCCGAGCCAGAGCCCGGCCAGTTCCGCGACTTCGTCTGCCGATAGCTGCGCAAGCTCGATAAGGACCAGACGCCGCAGGCGTTCCAGTTCGGCCAACAGATTCAGGAAATCGGCGCACATCCCCTCGCCGCTGCGCACACTCCCCAGGATCAACAGGCGGGCGTGCGGTTGATGGCGGACGAGATAGGCCAGCAGATCGAGGCTGGCGGCATCGGCCCATTGCAAATCGTCAAGCAGAAGGAGGACAGTCCAACTCCGAGACACGTTGTATAAAAAAGGGCGATGGCTTCATATAGCCGGAAGCGCGCCTGTTCCGGAGGGATGGCAGAGGCAGGCGGCAGATTGCCGAGGCGCTGCGCGATCTCTGGAAAGAGCGATGCCAGCGTGGGAGCGTGCGCGCCGATCTGCTTGCGAAGTTGTGCCAGCGGTGCAGCGCGGATGTATTGCCCGAGTGCTTCTAAAAACGGTAGGTACGGCGGCATGCCTTCCATCGCGGAGTGATGCCGTGCAAGACTAACGCGCCCTCCTGTTTCGCCCGTGCGGCAACGTGGTTCAGCAGACGGGTCTTGCCGATGCCGGGATCCCCCGAAATGACTGCCACGCTTGTTTGCCCGGCGAGCACGTGGCGTCATTCGCGCCCGAGCAGTTCCTGTTCATGGTGCCTGCCAATCAAGTGCTGGGGCATGATATTCTCCTCCATTGAACGAGCCCCGCTCCGCAGCCTAGAGCCGTCGCCACTCAACAACGACCGCCGACCGCTTCGTCAAATTGCCCTACGCTAGGCCCGCGGATTGCGGCTGGCACCAGCGGCCGCTAAATGGAAAGTCGACTCGCGCTCGAAATGGAGAAAGCCGAAAGCCACGAAAGGGCTTGAAAAACGAGCCGAGTCCCACTTGTCGGATGCTATGATTCTTCCTCTTTCCTTCCATCCCGGTCGCCATCCTCTGCCTAAGGACCGGATTCAGCTGTGTTGAGGAGAGCAGTGGAGTAACGTCTTCTGCAAACCGTTGTAGGCCTGCCATATTGCATTGTGAAAGCCACTCCGGTTGCTTATAGACTGCCCTGCAAGCAAATAAGCAGTAGTTGTAGAAATCAGTCGAGTTCACCATTTTGTACCTTGCTTCGTATCGCTTCAACAAGAGCGTGAATGTAAGCCATGGTCTCACTGTCGGGATCCTGCGCAAAGTGGCGCCAACGCCTTTGCTGGAAAAACAGACAGGTTCGCAAGTCGGTTAGCGAGTCCGGCAATATCTTCTTCTCCCCCCAGGTCCTTACGCTGCTATTGGCGATCTCGGCACACTTCTCAAATGAGCCGCAATAGCCATATCCATCGAAAGAAAGAGCGAAGCGATCCATGACACCTCGATACTGAGCATTCGGTGGCGGTATGTCTTTCTCTGTCAGATCGGAATTCGCTATCTGGTCCATCCTTCTCCATCAAGCACTTTCCCAATGCTGCTTAAGCGACATAACTATTATTTGAATGGACACACTCCCCATAACAGCCTAGGTCTTGGAACCGACGAAGCGTCATAACCAATACCGATGCATCCAACCAGCAAGGGCCTGTTTCCTTGCGATACAAGCAGAAATCATTAAATTGTTGACCCGATCAAAACCGCCAAAACTCCTGACTCAACGGCCCGCGCTTCACCTGCGTCGCGAAGCACAGCGGAGCGGCGTCAGGCGCAAGCGCAGGTTGGGCCATACCGAGGGCACGGCTAGAGCAGTCAACAAGCTAACCTTTGACGTAGGAGAACTTCTCAGCCACTTTCCCATCCCGCACGCGGAAAACGTCTACCCCTCGGATGTGTCCACGCTTGCCATTCTGCTCAACCCACCGATTGAGCCAGCGCACCAGGCATCAGTCCCCACAGGCAAAGATGTCCACGGTTTCGAAAGTTGCATGGGGCGAAGAGGCGAAGAAACGCTCCCAGAAGATACGGACGGCTGCTTGTCCTTCATAACGCTTGCCATCTGGCGGTGGATAGGTGTTTTCGAACACACAGTTCTCGGTCATGGCTGCCATTACCGCGTCGACATCATGCCAGTTGAAGGCATCGTTGAAGCCTTCAATCACTTCAGGCTTGGATTTCGTCAGCATATCTTCATGCACGTTGCCGGATATGGTTATTCAGCCCCTTTATTCTTTTTATCGCTGCACTACGTCTGCAAGTTCGATCAACACATTCGGTTCGTCACCGACTACCCAGGCATCATGCCCAGGCTGCATGATCGCCACGTCCCCCGGACCAAACTCCATCTCAGTCCCATCGTCCATGCGGATTCGTTGACGCCCTGCAAGAAAGATCTTCACATGGAACCGCTGGCAACTTTCGCCGCCCACGACGGGCTTGACATGCTTCGACCACTGCCAGCCGGGCTCGAGCGTCTCGCGATAGAAGGTCCATCCACCGACGGTGACAACATCGATGCGACCCTTCTCCAAGGGTCGGCGGGTTTCGTCAGGCGAGTCGAAGTTCTTCCCCGTTATGATCTCGGATCGTGGTGCCATCACTTAACACCTTCCTTCACAAGTTGAGCGGGCTACCGCTCCGGTTCAGCGGCTCTGCGGAGCACCCTTAGCTGCATGCCGTCGTTTGCATAGCTGATGGAGGATCACAATACAAATCTCTCAATAGCCTTTGCCATCTCATCGGGCACTCCGTACATAATGAGATGCTATATACTGCATCTTCACAAGTTATCAGGAACACCGGCACAGACGGCCCCAAGATCTTCCCCGTATTTGTCCGAATGGAGTCGGAAAGCTCTGGCTATCTTATCAATGTTTGGGCACGGAACCGTCGGTGAACCCGATTTCGCCATTGACCTTGGGTGCACTATCTTTCGGCGATTTTCTGGCTTACCGTCCCTTCACCCCCTGAGGCCCCGTCTGCCTATGGGGAGGACCAACGAGCCTGACATGCTGAGCCCAGAAGCGGACCCCTTCTCGCGTACGTGGAAGGTAGAAGCTGCGGTGTGGATAGGCCTCCTGGACTGTGATCCCGTCGTCCAATGCCCGGCGTTGACCGTAGATGTGTGGAGCCACTTTGGTACCCTAGCAGATAACAAAAAGGCACGAACTCTCCACGGCCGCCAAACCAGGTGGGATCGGCACTTCCAGAAGACGTATGTGTCCCCCGCGAGCAACTGAGTGGGGTATTGACATCCGCCAAAGCACTATGGCACACTTATAACGCATATACACTTTTGCGGCATATCCGAGGTTAGTCCATGCAACCGATCCCTCAGGGGCAGCTTCTGAGCGACGAGATGGCCGATCTCCAGTTGAAAAGGCTACGGTGGTCTGTCACCCACGCCTACAACAATAGCGAGTTCTACCGCAAGAGGATGGATGGCGCAGGAGTTCATCCGGAGGAAATTCGAAGCCTAGATGACTTAAGAAGGCTACCTTTCACAGATAAGAGTGACATTCGGGATAACTACCCCTTTGGTATCCGGGCTGTTCCCTTCGAGGACATTGTTAGGCTTCACGCGTCGTCGGGCACCACGGGCAAGCGCACCGTCGCGCTTTACACCCGTAAGGACATCGACGATTGGACCGAGATGTTCGCTCGTTGCTACCGTACCGCAGGTGTCACACCCCAAGACAGGGTACAGATAACGCCCGCCTACGGCCTCTGGACTGCTGGTATTAGCTTTCAGCTTGGAGCGGAAAGGCTGGGAGCTATGGTCATCCCGGTGGGGCCCGGCAACACCGATCTGCAACTGGAGTTGATGGAGGACTTCCAGACTACGGTCATCACGGGCACATCGTCCTATGGCCTTCTATTGGGCGAAGAGGTGGCTGCCCGCGGCCTGCGACCGAAACTGGCTCTCCGTATCGGCATATTTGGTTCCGAACGGTGGAGCGACGCAATGAGGCGGCGGATCGAAGAGCTCCTTGGGATTGAGAGCTTTGACATAATCGGGATGACAGAACTCTACGGCCCGGGCATCGGCATCGACTGCCCAGCTCATTCCGGCGTGCACTACTGGTCCGACTATTTCATCTTCGAGATCATCGACCCAGCGACCCTGGAGCCGGTGCCACCCGGTGAGTACGGTGAGATCGTAGCTACAACCCTCACGAAGGAAGCGATGCCCATGATCCGGTATCGGACTCATGACATCTCGCGTTTCATCCCTGGCCCCTGCGACTGCGGAAGCCCTTATCCGAGGATCGACAGAATCCTCGGCCGCACAGACGACATGTTCAAATTTCACGGCGTGGCCATCTTCCCCAGCACCATAGATACGATCATCTCACAGCATGAAGGTGTTTCTAGCGAATACCAGATAGTCCTTCAGCGGGAGCTGGGCCGTGACACTATGACCATCCGCGTGGAGCGTGATCCTGCGTCGTCCCTGCCGGATGCCGATATTACCGCGTCCCTCCAGCAGTTGATCAAGAGCAGAGTCGGTGTCACCGTCAACATCGAGCTTGTACCTCACAAGGCGTTGCCACGCACTGCGAGCAAGACCAGACGAATATTGGATCTGCGGGAGGGGAACTGATGGCTTCATCCCACGGCGTCGCCACTGCCAAGTCCCCCGCCCTAGCCAAGGGTGCTGCAGCCTGGGCAGAAGCTTCAAAGAAGCTGCATCTACCCACTCTGGTCGTGGTTTTTCTGATACTTGCCCTCTGGACCATAGCCAGTCAACGCTACGGCAACTATCTCCTTCCATCACCGCTGAAAGTCGTGCAAGGCTTCGCAGAGATAACCATCTCGGGCGAGCTGTGGCGCCATGTGGGGGCCTCTCTCTACCGCATAGCTATTGGATTTGGCTTAGCCTGCCTCGTTTCGCTTGTAGCGGGCCTCCTCATCACGCTCTGGGGAACCGCCCGGACCGTCGCCAGAGACTTTACGACCATTTTGAACAGTACGTCGGTATTCGTCTGGATAGTGGTCTCTTTGATTTGGTTTGGCCTGACCGACGCAGCCCCCATGTTCACAACGTTGATGATCACCTTGCCAGTAATGTTGGCCAACATTTTGGAGGGGGTGGAAAACGTCGATCGTAAGCTCCTCGAAATGGCACGGGTATACCGTTTGTCGTGGTGGGACCGTTTTCTCCATATAACAGTCCCTGGCACGGTGCCGCACATCGTAGCTGGTATGAAGGTGGGATTCGGGCTCGGGCTAAAAGTCAGCGTTGTGGCCGAAATCTTTGGCGTCAACACAGGCATCGGTTACATGATGAATTATTCCCGTGACACCTTACGGACCGACATGGTTTTCGTATGGGCCCTCGTCCTCATCCTGGTGATGATATTTGTTGACAAGCTCCTCTTTGAAGCTTTGTCTCGCAAGGTGGCAGCGTGGAGATAGCTTCGAAATTCAAGCTTGAGATCCGCTCGCTCTGCCAGACGTATCAGATGCCCGTAATCGACCACCTCGACCTAAAGGTAGCCGAGGGCGAGTTTGTCTGCCTACTTGGCCCCAACGGCTGCGGAAAGACTACGCTTTTAAGGATAATCAGCGGTTTGGAGCCACCGAGCTCGGGACAGGTGCTGGTAGACGGCCATAACCTCTCCTCGGAAGGACATAACGACCACAGGGTAGCGGTAGTCTTCCAAGAGCCCCGCCTGCTCCCCTGGCGGAGCATCCAGGACAACATCGCCCTTTGCCTTAAACCCCTAAACGTAGACCGCAAGGAAGCTCGGGAGCGGTGCTTGCGCTATCTGCGCCTCGTGGGGTTGGAAGGCTTCGAGCACTACTATCCCAACAAGCTCAGCGGTGGCATGCAGCAGCGCGCATCTATCGCCCGGGCCCTGGCCGTGGAACCGGAGATCCTGCTCATGGACGAACCCTTCAGCGCACTTGATGCCCAAAACCGGCGCATAATGCAGGACGAGATTCTCAAGATCTGGCGGGAAACGGGCAAGACCATCCTCTTCATAACCCACAGCATCAGTGAAGCTTTGCGCCTGGGCACGCGGGTCATACTGCTCACGGCGAGACCGGCTCGTGTGCGAACTGTTGTGGAGACCAGCAATTACTCCGAAAGGGAGTTAATCGACGTTGAACACCTCCTCCTACAACAAATCTCTGAAGAAGTAATGCGGCAACAGGGCCTCGCCGCCCCGGTCGACAGCTCTACAGAACGTGCAGTACTGGGTGACGACTAGACCAAAGCTTCCCTGGTGGCTTAGCTCAGTGGATCACATATTTAGATAGGTCCACGTCAGCTGTTTTTGCCCGCTCAAACGCCTCGGGCCTGGGATACGGCGCAGTCGCATCGATGCCCACCTTGTGGGTAACCCCATTATCAGTGGAAGGGTTAAGTTCATGGCCCCTGGCGAAGGGAATTACAAAGAGACCACGATCCGCCCTGAACCTAGCTGCCAATGCCCATTCGACATCGTCGGGATTGTAGATGTCGACATCCTCATCCACCGCTATGACCATCTTCAGGCTAGGAAACGCAGCGAAGGTGGCCATTATGGCGTTCTTCTGTACGCCCTCGGCATTTTTCTTAAGCTGGATCACGGCATGATAGAATCCACAACCCCCATGGGTGAAATAAACCGCTTGGACAGCCGGAACCTGCCGGGACACCAGCCTGTAAACAGCAGCTTCTCCCAACAGGCCTACTGAGTTGTACACTTCTTTGCCCGAAAGTATCGTCTGCCAGATGGCATTTCGCCTCATGGTAATGCCCTTCACTCGGAAGGTCCAGCGGTCCTTGCGGGGGGCGTAGTAACCGGTTACTTCCGCGAAAGGCCCCTCCGGCTGCCTGACATGGGGCAGCGCCTCAGCCTCTATGACAAACTGGGCAGAGGCTATGGCCTCCACATTGACGAACTTGCCCGGAACCAGCTCCAGCGGCTCTCCTCTGAGATGGCTCGCAATGCCAAGCTCGTCCTTGTCGATGGGAGCGGCACTTGCCGGCACAGTGGCTGCGAAATGGATGCTGGGGTCGACACCGTTGTTAATGGTGATCTCCAAAGGTTGGCCTCGGGCTTCAGCTCGCTCGTAATAGTCCCTCAAATGACGCCCCTCGTCCATCTGTCCTGTGAGCAGGTCGGGTCCCGCAACCATGAAGCGCATGATCGAGGCATTTCTGACGCCGGTATCTGGATCCTTGGCCACGACCACTGCAGAGTCGATGTAGGGACCCCCGTCTTCGAGCGCATGGACAGGAATCGGCAGGTCCGCTAAATTGGGCTTGTCGACTACCACTTCCTGACAAGGGGCCGACTCGACAACGATGGGATCTACTGGGTTCTGCTGCCACTCGGCAACTGCGTCGGCAATTAGAAAGGGGAGCTCTCTGAAGTCACAGCCAAACATCCGTGCCAAAACCTGCCTGTTCCAGTACAGGCCCGTCAGCACCTTGTAAGGATAGCCCTTCACGCGTTCGAAGAGGGCAACCTTACCACCTTCCAGTTTCTGTGCGATGCCTGCCAACTCGTGGACTAAGCTCACTTCAGTCTCTACCCTGGCCAAGTCGCCCGTCTTAAGGAGAAAGTCTATAGCCGAGTTGAGGTCGTATATGCCTCGCTGAACAAGTCCGGGTCTCATGCGTCCCTTAACACGACGCTTCGGCCGCCTGGATGTCGTAAACGACTCAGTACGTTGCATTAGGGCACGCTCTTCCATAGGGCCCTCCCATGGCTTAATATCTAAATGAGTTTACCCTATCGGATGTTCATGGCAGCTGAGTATACCTAATCTGGGCGAGCGTGGTGGGCAGCTGGAACCTTCCTTGGAAGTACGTAATGGTGCTGGACTTCGGCGAAAAGGAGCCGACAGGGTACACCTGTGCCCAGTGCGGCCAGTCAGCGGAGCAGTACGCCGTATTACTGACCGATTCGCAGCTAAAGAAGTTCTATTTCGATCTCGCCTGCGCAGCCCAATTGCTGGCCCCGATGCAGGATCCTACCATGGCTACTAAGATGCTCGGTAAACTGAAAGAACTCAGCAATCGCGGATCTGTCAAGCTCGATGGGGAACTGAGAGACGTTTGAGGAGGTTTGCCATGGCGAAGGCTTACGTTCTCATTAACGCGGAAACCGGCAAGACCCAGGAAGTAGCCAGTGCCCTCCGAGCCACTGCGGGCATCGTAGCAGTGGACGTAGTAACTGGCCCATACGATATTGTGGCGGTCCTGCAGGGTGCCGATACCAACGCCTTAGGTCGTTTGGTGATGAACTACATCCACGGCACGCCCGGTGTCAAGAGCACCCTTACACTGATCGTTGTTGCCTAATCGGGCGGAGCGATTTAACCATACGCAGGCGCGGCATCTTTACAGAAGGCGCATAAGCACGGATTGTGAGGCTTCAGGAAAGCGCTTCGCGAAGGCTCGGAGCAGACCGTAGCAACCTGTAAGCATCATGTCCCCGTAGGGGACTGCGAAGTAGACTTTCAGAGATGTCCCGGCTAGCAGTCGCCGGCGCGGTCCCGTGACGGCTACGAGGCTGGGGAACACCGCGGACCCATCCCGCACCAGTGCCCCGTGACCCATATCTGAGAAAACTTCTTCGTCGGTCAGCTCGCCCGAGACTAGCAGTGTCAGGTATCTCTGGAGCTTTCTGCCATCCAACAAGCCTGTATGGTGCTCCATGAGCCCCAGGATCCGTCCATCCTTCAAGTGGAAAGCAAGGGTATGGAAATTACCGATGTTCACCAGGAGACGGTGCTCCGAGCTAGCCACCACTGGGTCCTCCAAAGCCCCCAGCGCGGCAGCTGGACCGGTGTCCATTGCCACCACCGGCATTCCTTCCGGAAACGCCGCGGCAGCAGCGGCAAGCCGCGTCATGGAAGGAGGTATTTCTTCTCTCCGGAAGGCAAAGAGCGTCAGGTCGTCTCCCACCTCAAGGCGTTGCTTCAGGTATTCGAACCGAAACTTCCGGTCACTAACTCCAGGAGGTGCAGCGCCATGATCGAATACGGCTACGGCGGCGGCGTCGAAGCCCGGATCGACCCCCATGTCCCCGAGCGCCCGCACTATTGCGTCGAGCCTCACATCCCCCGTGTAAATGACCTTTCCCAGGCGCCCCGAAAGCGCTTCAGACTCGTCTACCAAAATCACGCCGAGCCGCTGTACTTCCTCCAGATCATCGTTGAGGGTGGTCGCGGCTTCGGGAGTGGCATAGACCCGGTATCCGGCACGTATGTGAGCTTCAACTGCCCAAGCACAGGGACCTCCCCCCATGATGGGCCCTGCCAGCACTACGGGCGTGCCAGTTCTTGTGGCCTCCTGAATCATACGACCGACGATAGCCGTCGGCGATGGTATGATAAGCTGAGTACAGTTTTCCAGCTCCTCGTTGCTGTCAAAGAGCAAAATATCTTGCGTTCCTGTACCAATGTCGATGGCCAGTATCCGCATGGCTTAGACCAAGGTAAGCCCACCGCTACTTATGAACGGATTGAAACGGCGCTCATGGCCTATCGTCGTAGGCGGGCCATGGCCTGGATAGACTATAGTGTCATCGGGAAGCACCAGCAACCGACCACGTATCGACGCGATGAGTTCAGCAAAAGATCCGCCGGATAGGTCAGTTCTCCCGATGCTCCCCTTAAACAAGGTGTCGCCAGATATGAGCACCCCAGGCGAATAGAGACAAATCCCACCCGGTGTGTGTCCAGGCGTGTGGATGACTTGCAGCGACATTCCTCCCACCTGCAACTCTTGGCCATCCTCCAATAGGAGGTCTGGCTGAGGAGAACTCACAGGAGACAGTCCCCAACTAAGCGCCATTTCAGGTAAACGCTCTATAAAAGGCAGATCCGCTGAGTGGATAGCCAGCGGCGCTCCAGTCCGCTCCTTGAAGAGAGCATTATTGTACGTATGGTCCAAATGACCATGGGTGTTCACGATAAGCGCTATGTGAATGCCATTTTCCTCGGCATATTTGAGGGCTGCATCCCCACCGATAGAGCAGTCGACCGCGACTGCCTCACCCGAGGTGTCATCTACCAATAGATAAATGTTGTTTTCCATAGGGCCAACTGAAAAAGTAACTATCCTCAGACTTCCGCCTCCTGAACAAAAATCTTAGAGCAGCACGGCTAGCAAGCCGACGCGAGTCTGCATCTCCTTCCACCAGATCTGTTGACCGTATCGGTTCTATTCATCTTTACATTCCTGTGGCCATAGACACGGCCCCTCGTGTTCGCCCGTGCACCACAGGGTGTTCCCTTTCTCATCCGTAGCGACTTTGCGAAACACGACTTGACCGAGAGGAGGATGCTCCCGCTCGAACTTCCAATCGTACAGGCCAATCCTCGACGAAAGTTGACAGAAGGCCATACGGGGAGGAGAACCCTCCTTCACACAGCACCTCCGGAACCGCTATCACTGCACCGATATTTAAATTCTAGGCTAAAGCTGAGCTCTGGGTACACCACCGACTTCGGACCCTAGAACCAGCCTTCAACCCTTGGAGCTGTCGGCTATCTGCTTTTCCATACATTTGAAAAACTGGTCAATCAAGAGTTTTGCCACGCCCCCGAGCA
>DAOUBH010000030.1:0-52097 GCA_034432775.1 Chloroflexota bacterium | reverse complement strand
TAAGGAACTGGCTATCGACATAAAGCCATTGAGCGTCGCAATCCTGAAGGGACTGTTATCCCTGCAGCTCGGGGAGACCGTTAGTTACGTGAACGCGCCCGTCCTGGCGAGGGATATGGGCATTTCCGTAATACAAGCCAGGGGACTAGAGGCGCCGGACTATCCGAATCTCATAGCCTGCAAGGTCACCAGCGAGCGGGCCCGGCATCTGGTCGCAGGGTCCCTTTTCCATGACCGTGATCCCCGGATAGTCCAAGTGGACAGCTTCCGCATGGACGCATTGCCGAGGGGGCATGTCCTCCTAATGATGAATCAAGACGTACCCGGGGTTATCGGACGGGTGGGGACATTACTGGGCGAAGCTGGAGTGAACATAGCCGAGTGGCGGCTGGGCCGCACGGAAAGGGGAGGTGTGGCCCTGTCCTTCATTAACCTGGACGAACCCATTCCCGAGGGCGTTTTGGAGGTACTTCGGTCTCTGCCGCAGGTGACCTGGGCAGAGACCGCGTGGCTGGGATAGCTTGTGCGGCAGACCTTATTTCGCAGAAGGTTTGTTCTGCGAAATAAGGTCACACGACCACCCTTGGTACCCTCGCCAGGATCTGGCACACCACCTCGTAGTTCACAGTCCCCAGCCAGCCGGCTACCTCCTCCACCGAGATGCATTCCTCGCCCTGGCGCCCGATTAAAACAACTTCGTCCCCTTCCCGCACCCCAGGGATGTCCGTTACGTCCACCATACACATGTCCATGCACACAGTCCCTACGACAGGCGCCCTACGACCACGCACTAGCACCTCCTTCCAGGATGAGGGCCCCCGACGGAAGCCGTCCCCGTACCCCACGGGCAACACCGCAATAAGGGACTCCCTGGACGTAACGAACTTACATCCGTAGCTCACACACGTACCTTTGGCCACCCTCTTAACCTGACCAACCTGAGACTTGAAACTCACAGCAGGCCTGAATCCGTCGGGCAACGGACATCTAGGTGACGGCTGCAATCCAAACAAAGCTATTCCCGGGCGCACCATATTGAAGCGGCTCTGCTCAAGGTACAGAGTCGCAGCACTGTTGGCAGCATGGACCCTATCAGGCACCCAGCCTTTGTCCATAAGGCCTCTCAACACGCGTCGAAAGGCATCAAGCTGTGCCACGTTCATGGGATGCTCTGGAACATCTGCATTGGCAAAGTGTGTAAAGATACCCTCTACTTCGACGCCCGCCAAATTGAACACAACTTCGAGGAAGTTCAGCAGGTCCTCCGGCAAAACTCCGAGCCGTGTCATCCCTGTATCGACCTTAATATGCACACGAGCTTTTCTACCCATGGCCCTCGCCCATCGATCCGCGTATCTCGCCACCCATTCGGAGTAAAGGACGATCGCCAAGTCCCGCGCGATTGCCTCCCTCACCTGCCAGGGTGGCACGTAGCCCAGCACAAGGATTGGAAGCCCGATGCCCTGATCCCGGAGGACCACACCTTCATTCACGGTCGCTACGGCAAGCATCTGAGCTCCGTGAAGGCCAACAGTGCGCGCGACCTGCACAGCGCCGTGCCCGTAAGCATCGGCCTTGAGCACTGCCATTATGTCAACTTTAGGACCGACGATCTCTCTTATCCGCGAGAGGTTTCCAGCAATAGCTGACAGGTCTATTTCCAGCCAAGTAGGCCTATCCCGCTGGTAAGTGACCGTGCTTACCCATCCTGGATCCTGCCGAGCCAGGACTCTCCTGGGATCGCCCTCAGATCCGAGGAAAAGCGCAGACACCCGTTCCATCCGCGCTGCTTCACTTCCCTTCACCAGAACCGTATCCCCGGGGCCAAGCTGACCCACCAGGGATGGCACATCCTCGACCTTTGGGGCAATGTGTATCTTATCTGTGGAAACCTTGAGCCGCCGTGCCGTCCTCAGCAGGCCTTCCGCCTGTTGCCCCACAACGATGCACCTTTCGGCCAGGTGTGCCACACCGCGAACAACCGCCTCGAAATACCTGTCCCGGTACTCGCCTAAACCCTGGGTATCGCCCAGTACAAAGATCTTCCGGTCTGGAATGATCTCCGCATAATGGAACAGCGCTTCCATGGAGGGCAAGCTCGAGTTGAAGCTGTCGTCAACGATGGTGCATCCTCCGACGCCCGACAGTCTTCTGAGCCGGCCTGGTAAGGGTTCAAACTCTCCCAAGATATCTACAGCCAGGTCAAGAGCTTCAGGAACCTCGCTGGCGATTACGGCAAGGGCTGCTAAGCCCCCGTAAACTGCAGGTATCCCCAGCAGCCTCGTCTGGACGGAGGCATTCCACTCACCCCAGGCAACGCTGAACCGTGTGCTGCTTTCGCTAAACTCTACATCGGTAGCCCTTAGGTCGCACGCTTCAGAAAGCCCAAAAGAAAGTAACCGAGATCCCGAGTCCGCAGCGGCAGAAGTCGCCAAGGGATCATCGCCGTTGAAAGCCACCACTGAAGGCCTCTTCGTCTGCAAAGACCTACCAACCTCATCACTTACAGCTTCAGGCGTGCCGAAGTTCTCCAGCCGAGCTACTCCGAATCCTGTGACCACCACGGTTTTCGGCCTGGCGATCTCGACTATCCTCGGAAATTCGCCCCGCTCAACGCAGGCCATTTCCAACACCGCATACTGATGCTCCGCCGACAACTCGCTCAATGCGATGGGTAGACCGAAAAGGTCGTTACGATTATCGTTTTCGAAGGTCGGAAAACCTGCTGCACCAAGGCACGCACTAAGCAGCTTGGCGGTAGTAGTTTTACCTATGCTGCCAGTAACTGCAATCACTGTAGGGTTATACCTGGCCAACTGACGGCTCATCCACTGTGTGAGAGCTTCGCGGACGTCGGACACCTGCACCACTGTCACACCAGCAATCCCTTCCGCTGGAGGGCGTTCACACAAGACGCCCGATGCTCCCTGCCTGACCGCCTCCAGAATGTAGTCGTGGCCATCGCCTCTTTCTGAAACCACTGCTACAAACATCTCGCCAGGCTGAAGCTTTCGGCTGTCATGGGAGAGCCTCAAGAAGGTGCGAGCAAAGACATGGCCCACAACTTTAGCGCCTATACTTGGGCCCAGGGCCAAAAGGTCCTCAAGATATACCATCGGTCACCTGCAGAAAACCTATCTTCGAAGGTACCCGGTCAGCAACTATGTCCCTGACGACCTCCGGTATTAACGCCAGCAGGTCACCCGCTAGCATGCCCCTATCCCCCACTGAGGCGGCAAACCGCTCTGCTGCTTCCGAATGAATGAAAACAGAAGCTGCAGCAGCTTCGAAAGGCTCCATGCGCTGGGCCAGAAATCCAGCCACCAGCCCCGCCAAAACATCTCCGCTGCCCGCAGTGGCCAACACTGGGTTCGCGTAAGGGTTCACCGCTAGGCGACCGGTATCGTCGGATACGAGCGTATATGCGCCCTTCAGTATCATGGTGAGCCCCCACTCTCGGGCAAGTCGCTGTGCCAGGGTGATGCGCTGTCGTACAACGGCCGACGTCTCTAGACCCGTGAGCCTAGCCAGCTCACCCACGTGAGGTGTAATTACGCACTTCTGAGGCAGACTTTCCCACCACCTATCAAGCCCTGCCACGGCGTTCAGCCCATCGGCATCCAGAACAGTCGGCGGCAACTGCCCCTTCTTGTCGGGCTGGCCCCTCGGTGTCGGAGCAAAACCGAGAGGTGGCTTCTCGGCACGGCCCGTCAGACTTAACACATCGCGTACAAAGCTGGGCGCTTCTACTTCTGTAGTGAGCCCAGGCCCCAAGAGGACCGCGGAATACGACGCCACTTCCTCGAGGACCACCCGTGCCGCAGCCTTCGACACAACCATCTCCATCTCCGGCAACGGCAGATACGTAACTTCCCGCGTCCTCCCTGCGTTAGCCGAGTATGCCGACCTTGGCATGGCGACGCAAACCAACCCAGCTCCGCCTCGCATGGCCGCCTCTGCCGCTAGCATGGGAGCCCCAAGGTACCTGTAAGACCCGCCAACCACAAGCACCTTCCCAAAGGTGCCCTTGTGGGCATCTGCCGGTCTCTCAGGAAGCCAACTCCTTATTATGTCTGGAGCTAGCACAGACCCGGTTCCCGCGGGTGGACTGGGCAAGCCTATGTCAGCCACAACCAAGCGCCCCCGCATAGCCGCAGCAGGAAACAGAAAATGACACCACTTACAATGCCCCATAGTAACGGTCACGGCCGCCCTTACAGCAGTTCCATATATCGCCCCGTCATCGGGCCCTATGCCGGTAGGTACGTCTATCGCAAGCACCTTTTCCCAGTACCGAGCTAAGGATGAAATTATGTCAACTATGTCCCCTTCCAGGGGTCGGTTGAGGCCAACGCCGAGAAGCGCGTCCACGATCACCATGGCACTCTCGGCCGATCTAACCAGCCAGTCACGGGCTGGGTCTTCCTTCGCCTGTGCCACCTCAGCTATCCGCTGGCCTCCTGGAAAGAGGTCTTCCTCATCTGGTCCCCACGGTCGCTTCCAAAGGTAGAGAGCGACCTTGAAACCGAGTCGGGCGAGCTCCCGGCCAGCGACCAGTCCATCCCCACCGTTGTTGCCCGGACCCACTAACACGAGGACCGAGGCCCCCCTCGATAGGGCAAACTCTCGTACTGCGGCCTCTGCCACCGCTCTGCCAGCCCTCTCCATCAATTCCCGCAGGCTGGTTCCGCTTTGAACAGCTTCTGCCTCCAGCCTACGCGTTTCGTCAACGGAAACAACGAAGACAGAACTCATCTCCACATCTCCTCGGCCACGACGACAACAACAACATAGTCCCCATCGTGGGAAATGCTAACATCAATATTCCGTAGTCCGCTTCCAAGGAGCAGCTCTCGACCCTTCCCAAGAAAATTCAGGTAGGGCGAACCGTCAGACCTATGTCTCAACTCTACCGACCTAAGGCCCACCTCAAAGATACCCCGCCTCAGCAGCTTGGCAGCGGCTTCTTTGGCAGCCCAGTGGGTAGCGACCTCCCTAGCCAGCTCCCTGGTTCGCACCTCCCTAAGCTCCTCCTCAGTTAAGACCCTCTCGAGGAGCACCATACCTCGCCGGCTTACAGCTTCTTTGACTTTGGAAACCCGTATTATGTCGACCCCCACTCTCACGTCTATCTTGCCACCAGCGAAACCAATACGGCACTGCTATCGAAATCATGCCCCGAGGCAAAGAGCGAGATGGAAAGGAGGTAAGACGGCCTAGGAACCAATGAGAACAGGTCGAATTGCTCATCTACCCATATGCCTTGAGTGACATTCTGACCATTTTCTACCGGATTGCCATCTTTGTTCTGGTAGTAAAAGCCTCTGTAGAACTCCTGGGGTCTCCCGAAGGCATCCTTGTAAGTAACCTTAACTATCAATGGGTATTCCGATGCCATGACACCGCCGCCGGAAAGGCTCTGGTAGTCGATGCGAATCCTCAAGCGAAGCATAAGTTCCTCGAAATCCGAAACATCAACGTTTAAGTCTTGAGCTATACCTAAATCTGCGTGGGTGGTATTACCACCGAGCCGGGCAAACCTCACCACCCGGCTGCCTTCTGCATCGACAAGGTACACCTCACCATTGAGTTCGGTGCCGTCAGCAGCTTCAGGCCGGTTAATTTGCCACTCCTCCAGGCCTGCCTGAAAGTTGCCATTCCGAATGAGTTCTAGCCCAGCGGCGGATGGCCCTGTTGGTTCGCGGCCGTAAGGGACAACAACCATGGAACCTTCCGTCAAACGAACCGATTTCTGCATCGCCGTAACTGTTGCTTCTCCCCGACGTACCATAAAAAGCGAGCGGAGCCCCGCGTCCCCCTTCACGTCGACGCGCACGCTGGCACCTTCTGGCCTCCGTATGATTAGCGTTCCGCTGGGGGTATCCACCTCAAAATGAACTCTGGGAAAATCCGAAGAACTCGCCACCGATACCCTCAAAGAACCTGAAAGAAGCACCAGGCGTATGGTCCTGATCCTGGATAAGAACCGGGCATTGCGCGTCTCCTCAATACGCAGCTCACTGCCAGGAAACAGAATCGCATTGCTGCCATCGAAAAAGCCAATGAAGGCCTTGCTGTCCCCCCGGGTCCGCACAGTATCACCTTCCCTAATGCGCGATTCGCCGGAAGCCTGACGCCAATTGGGGTCCTCTCTACTCCTAACGAACACCGTGTCCCCAGAGACTACCTGTAAAGTCGCATTGCGGATCTCAGTGGCGTGTCTGACATACCAAAGCGCACCGAAGGCAAGCACTCCCATCACCAGCCAGAAGGCTATAAAGGCGCTAATGAGTACCAGCCAGGCACGCCTCTCAGCCCGAACAACACTCAGTTCACTCACCGCCGCCTCCCGGCGATTATACCCTTCGCCGTCGTGGACCATTGACACCCATCCCACTTCGTGCTAAAATTCACAAGATACAGGTAAGGAGGACTCTCCTGTGGCACAGGAATACCTCCCCCTTGCAATGGCGGCTGCTCTTTCTGCCCTTTTTGCTGGCCTAGTCACGGTTCTGGCACGGGCTCTAGGTCCAAAGCATCCTACCGCGTCCAAACTTTCTCCCTACGAGTGCGGCATAGAGCATGTTGTTCCGTTGCGCAAGAGATTCCCTGCGAAATTTTACTTGGTAGGCATGCTGCTCATAGTTTTCGACACGGAGCTGGCATTCCTATTTCCTTGGGCGGCATCGGTCCGGTCGGCAGGGATTGTGGGCTATGCAGAGATGTTGATTTTTGCGGTAATACTGCTGGGCGGCCTCTTTTGGATCTGGCGCCGTGGGGTATTCGAATGGCAGTAGGACATATGAAAACTGGCGAGCCCGGTATCGCCTTTGCTTCGCTGGAACGACTAGTGGCGTGGAGCCGCAAATCATCCCTGTGGCCCCTAACCTTTGGTCTGGCCTGCTGTGCCATAGAGATGATGGCAGCAGGAGCTTCTCGCTACGACCTGGCCCGCTTCGGTGCTGAGCTGTTCAGGCCGTCGCCGCGCCAGGCCGACCTAATGATCGTCTCTGGTAGGGTCTCCCAGAAGATGGCTCCCATAGTTCGGCAGCTCTACGAACAGATGCCCGAACCCAAATGGGTAATTGCCATGGGCGACTGCGCTTCCTGCGGAGGCGTCTTCAACAACTACGCTCTGGTTCAAGGGGTTGACAAAATTATCCCCGTTGATGTCTATGTGGCGGGATGCCCGCCACGACCCGAAGCCCTCATAGAAGGAATTATGAAACTCCAGCAGAAGATCGAGCGTTCGAGGCAGCTGTGACCGTAGACAGAGAGAAAGCACTGTCGAACCTTTTGGAAGTTCTGGGAACCGATGCAGAGTTGGGGATCGGCAAAGATGGTCATTTGACGCTGACCTGCGCACCCGCATCCCTTCGCAGACTCGTGCAAACCCTTAAGTCTGATCCGAATCTTCAGTTCGTGCGCCTGGTGGATGTAACAGCGATGGATCAGTCTGGTCGAGGGATTACGTCACGGTTTAAAGTGGTATATCACTTGCACTCATTCCTGTTAAACGAGTGGTTGAGAATAAAAGTGCCCATAGAGGCCGACGCGGAGATGCCAAGCATTTCAGACCTTTACCCGGCAGCCAACTGGTATGAGCGGGAGGTCTTCGATATGTTTGGCATCAGGTTTTCGGGCCACCCCAATCTTCAGCGGTTGCTAATGCCCGACGACTGGGTGGGGCATCCACTTCGCAAAGACTACCCCTTGGGCGCCGAGCGGATCCCCTTCACCCATCATCTGGTTACAGAGGACGAGCATGTCTGAAGCAGTGACCGCGGTCGAACCCATGGTGATCAACATAGGCCCGCAGCATCCCAGTACGCACGGCGTCCTGCGGCTGGTCACGTACTTGAATGGCGAAACCGTTATCAAGATTGAACCAGTAATTGGCTATCTCCATACAGGTTTTGAAAAAACCTTCGAGCACAGGAACTACAACCAGGGCGTCACCTTAACCGACAGGATGGATTACCTGTGTCCTCTCATCAACAATCTAGGCTACGCCCTAGCCATCGAAGCACTACTCGGGGTGGTGCCGCCCCCCCGAGCTACCGTGGCACGGGTCATCCTCGCCGAGCTTACCCGCATAGCTAGCCACCTGGTATGGCTTGGCACCCAGGCCCTGGATTTGGGCGCCATGAGTGTCTTCCTATACTGTTTTCGCGAACGCGAGCAGATCCTAGACATATTCGAGCTATGTTCCGGGCAGAGGATGATGACCAGCTATATCAAGCCTGGCGGACTTGCAGCGGATCTACCTCCCAACTTCGAAGAAAAGGTGGATGAATTTTTGAGGGTATTCCCCGAACGCGTCGACGAATACGAAGCCCTGCTAACCACCAACGAACTCTGGTTAGAGCGCACGGTAGGCATCGGTGTCATCTCGGCTGAAGATGCCATCGCATACGGATTAACGGGGCCGAACCTGAGAGCCAGCGGCGTCGAATGGGACATACGCAAGTCGAAGCCTTACTGCGACTACAATATGTACGACTTCCGCGTGCCAGTTAGGTCCGAGGGCGACGCCTATGCGAGATACCTGGTCCGCATACAGGAGATGCGGGAGAGTGCCAGGATAGTCAGACAGGCTCTCGAGCGGCTGCCTCCTGGAGACTTTACGGTCCATGACCATAAGATCGCCCCTCCGCCACGGCATGAGATCAATGTATCCATGGAGGCACTCATCCATCACTTCAAGCTCTTCACTGAAGGCTATAGAGTACCGGAGGGTGAGGTCTATGTGGCTGTGGAGTCCCCTCGCGGAGAGCTAGGCTTCTACATAGTGAGTGACGGGACCTCCAGACCCTATCGAGTGCATGTAAGGGCCCCTTCTTTCGCCAACCTGCAGGGCCTGCCTGTGATGGCGGCTGGGGCCCTGCTGGCGGACCTAGTAACGATTATCGGCAGTATCGATCCAGTTATGGGGGAGGTGGACCGGTGAGCCTCAGCGATGTTGTGAGGCAAGATATCCTCCGGCTGAAGGGCGCGTTCCCCGACCGGAGATCGGCCATCCTGCCCGCCTTGCGTGCCGCCCAAGAAGAGGCTCGGTACCTATCAAACGACACTCTACGAGAGGTCGCCGAACTCCTCGACCTGGATGTCACAGTGGTAGAGGGTGTCGCCAGCTTTTACAGCCTCCTGTACCTAAAGCCGGTGGGGCAGAAGGTAGTTCACGTTTGCAACAACCTGTCGTGCTACTTAGCTGGATCTGACGAGCTCTTGGCCGAATTGGAACACCGGCTGGGCATTAAACCTGGAGACACCACCCCCGACGGCCGTGTCACTCTCCGCCACGCCGAGTGCCTGGCTGCATGCGACAAGCCTGTGGCGGTCATGGTCAACGGTGACTATGTAGAGGGTATGTCCGTAGAGCGTATAGAGGAACTTTTGGAGTTATTAGGTCATGCATGATGGCTTCGAGCCCGTGTTGACAGCAGCAGTGGGCCAGTCAGGATCGTGGACACTTGAGCACTACCTTGCAAGGGGAGGCTATTCCGCCCTCAGCAAGGCCCTGAGTATGTGTCCCGATGACGTCATCGAAGAGGTGAAACGTTCTGGTCTCCGTGGTCGGGGAGGAGCTGGGTTTCCCACTGGGCAGAAATGGAGTTTCGTTCCTAAGGACCCATCTACGCCCAAATATCTTGTATGTAACGCGGACGAAAGCGAACCCGGCAGTTTCAAGGACAGGATGCTCCTGGAACACGATCCGCACCAGGTGCTGGAGGGAGTTGCCATTGCTGCATACGCCATAGGAGCCAGCAAGGCCTTCATCTACATTCGAGGCGAATTTTCCCTAGGGGCTGCTCGGATGGCATCTGCCATCCGGGAGGCAGTGGCCGCCGGATATTTGGGCAACAATGTTCTGGCTTCTGGCTTTAACCTCGAGGTAATCCTCTACAGAGGGGCCGGTGCCTACATATGTGGAGAGGAGACGGCGCTTCTGGAATCCATCGAGGGCAAGCGGCCCCAGCCGCGCTTCCGTCCTCCATTTCCTGCCACTCAAGGGCTGTACGGAATGCCAACTGTGATCAACAATGTAGAGACGCTGTCCAACCTACCCCATATCTTAACCAGGGGTGCGGACTGGTACATGACTATTGGAAGGGCACCGCGCAACACGGGCCCCAAGATATTTAGCCTCAGTGGTCGCGTTCGGAGGCCAGGCAACTACGAACTTCCCCTGGGCATCAGTGTCGGATCTCTGATCTTCGATTTCGGCCATGGGCTTTCTCGAGGGACGAGGGTAAAAGCTGTTATACCCGGTGGCACATCAGCTCCGATGCTGTCAGGCGACATGATGGACCTTCCATTGGACTTCGACAGCCTTGCCCAAGCTGGCAGCATGCTTGGCACCGGCGGTGTGATAGTGCTGGACGATACTGTATGTATCCCCCACGCTGTACTCCGTATGGTTGAGTTCTATAACCACGAGTCTTGCGGGAAATGCACCCCCTGCCGCGAAGGGACCTTCTGGCTGGTGCAACTACTGCGCTGGATTGTAGAAGGCTCAGCAAGCAGTAGCGATCTAGAACTCCTAGAACAGGTCTGCAACAACATCGTGGGTAGAACCCTCTGCGCCCTAGGGGATGCCGCCTGCATGCCAGTGCTGAGCAGTCTGCGTCTCTTCCGAGACGAATACGAGTATCACTTGGCCACCGGCCGGTGCACAGCTGCCAGGGAGATGGTGCGGTGACAGAAACAGTTACTCTCACTATAGATGGAATCCAGATTACTGTGCCAAAGGGTACCCTCCTGGTGGAGGCCGCAAAGACTGTGGGTATAGACATTCCTGTGTTTTGCTACCATCCTAAGCTCAAGCCCGCTGGCGCCTGCAGAATGTGTTTGGTCGAAATCGAACGTGTGCCCAGGCTACAGACGGCCTGCACCACCCCTGTGTCCGAAGGTATGGTGGTACATACGAGATCCAACGCCGTCGATGAAGCTCGACGGTCCGTCCTCGAGTTCCTTCTGATCAACCATCCTTTGGACTGCCCGGTGTGCGACAAAGGCGGAGAGTGTCCACTGCAGGACAACACCTTCGTCTATGGGCCTGGTGACAGCAGATACCAAGAACCCAAGCGCCGCTTCCCTAAGCCGACACCAATTAGCGAACACATCCTCCTTGACAGGGAGCGGTGCATCATGTGTTTCCGCTGTGTCCGTTTCCAAGATGAGATTGCCATGGACCCCTGCCTGACAGTTCTGGATAGGGGTACCTTTAGCGAGATCGGCGTGGCTCCCGGCCGTAGTTTCGACTCGATATTTTCTGGAAATACCATCGAGCTGTGCCCGGTGGGTGCTCTAACTTCTGTACATTACCGCTTCAAAGCAAGGCCATGGGACCTAGAGTCTGTGCCCAGCGTGTGCAATCAGTGCTCGGTCGGTTGTAACATGCACATCGACGTCAGGGATGACCGGATAGTGAGGATACGGTCCCGTGAGAACCCCCATGTTGACGACGGATGGCTTTGCGACATCGGAAGGTTTACTTATGAATACTTGAATTCACCGGCACACCTTCGCTCTCCCGAGATGTTAGTGGAAGGACAGATGAGCTCTACCTCCTGGGGCGACGTGGTGGAGAGGTTAGCCGACCAACTGGCTAGCATCATCCAGGAACATGGCGGCGAATCTGTTGGCGTCCTAGCTGCGCCCAACCTTACGAACGAAGAGCTCTACATGGCGCAGAAGTTCGCCAGGGCACTTGGCACCAACAACATCGACCACCGCCTCGACGGATATTACCCGGGTGAGCTTGGCCTTCCCGAGGGAACAACCGCTTCCATCGAAGACCTCGGTCGTGCGGCTACGATTCTGATTGTGGGAGCCGATCCCCTCGTCCGTCAGCCAGTGCTCGACCTATGGATAAAGCGAGCCTACAGGCACGGAGCAAACCTCGTCTTTGTCGGCGATAGGGATACGGACTTGGCCAGGTTAGCAACATGTAGGCTCGAGGTACCTGAACCAACGCTAGGTGATAGCCTCCTTGCCCTGACAAAAGCTTTGCTGGAGACCAAAGAAGCTGTCGAGACGGCACCGAGTGGTTGGCAGGAGTTTTTCAGTATCCTTGCCTCTTCTCCTTGGGCGGTGCCAGAAACCTCAACGGGCCAACCGCGGGAGGTCTTTCTCGAGGCTGCCCGAGTTTTGGCCCGTGGCCCGGTCGCTCTACTTTACCCACGTTCTATGCTCCCAAAGCCAGGTGGGCAGACCCTGGCTACGGGTGTCCTAGCCCTGGCTATGGCAAGTGGTGCCTTGGCCAATCATGGTTCGGGCGTATACCCACTGCCTGACCAACCCAACGAACAGGGAGCTATCGACATGGGCGTGTGTCCAAACTGGCTGCCTGGCCATGCCCCTCTGGACAGCCCGGTCCGAACGGTGCTGCAGGAAGCGTGGGGATTCACACCGCCCCCGACCGTAGGTCTGGGTGGCGCAGCCATGATAGATGCATCCCGCAAGGGGGATATCCGAGGCCTAATAGTAATCGGCAGTGACTTTTTTGGTGACACCCTCGCCCCGGTCGGGCAGCTGGCAGGGGTAAAGCTTCTGGTTTCCATGTCTAGCTTCCCTGCGCGGTGGGACACTAACGCTCATTTCAGACTGCCCTTGCGCGCTTTCTCCGAAAAAAGTGGGACCTACACCAACTTGGAAGGCCGAGTCCAAAGGGCTGAAGCTGCACTGACGCCACGGGGCCAGAGCCTCGACGTGGTTGAGGTATTGAGCAGGCTAGGGATAGCTATGGGCCTTTGGAGACGGCCCCATGACTCATCGTCCGTTGCTGAGGAAATAGAGACGCTGATCCCCACTTACAGGGGCCTAAGAAAAGCTCTATATCCCTATGGAGCCAGGCGTACCATGAGCGGTGCAGACTGGGCAGAGACCTCCAAGCCGCCTAGGATCCCTCCCCACTGGCAGAAGGGTAGCTGAAAGATGCTGACATTCTTAGTCGTGCTCCTCAAAGCAGTGGTGGCTCTGGGCATAGCACTGACTGGATTCGCCTACATGACCTTGATGGAACGCAAGGTAGTCGGCCGTCTTCAGGCACGAATTGGGCCCAACCGTGTAGGTCCCTTCGGAGCCCTTCAGCCAGTAGCCGATGGCATTAAGCTCCTTTTCAAAGAGGACATCGTGCCCCGGTCAGCCGACAGGATTATCTTTACCCTTGCACCCATAATATCAGCAACGGTGGCCCTCACTGTATTCAGCCTGATACCTTGGGGACCGACAATTTCGGTGCTCGGCATCGAAACTCCGCTGGCCGTAGCTGATGCTGGCCTGGGGATCTTGCTCGTCCTGGCCATTGGTTCCCTGAACGTGTACGGCATTGTGCTGGCGGGCTGGGCCTCGAGCAACAAGTTCTCTTTGCTAGGGGGCCTACGGGCAGCAGCCCAGTTGATCAGTTACGAGTTGGCCCTGGGCACTTCGGTGCTTGGTGCAGTAATGGTGGTGGGCAGCCTGAGGCTGACGGATATTGTAGAAGCCCAACGCTCGGTTCCCCTCCTTGTGGTCCAACCCCTAGGTTTTCTGCTCTTTCTCATCTGCTCCTTCGCGGAGACCAACAGAGCTCCCTTCGACCTTCCGGAAGCAGACACCGAGCTTACAGCTGGATACATGACGGAGTACAGTGGAATAAGGTGGGCACTGTTCTTCCTAGCAGAATATGTCAATGTGTTCACGGCTAGTCTCTTGGTTTCGATCCTCTTCTTGGGCGGATGGTATGGGCCCGTGGTTCCCGGACCCCACTGGCTGCTCATAAAGGTTCTTGTGCTGGTATTCACCTTTATCTGGGTGAGAGCCACCCTACCTAGATTTCGCTATGACCGATTGATGCGTTTTGGATGGTTGGTGCTGATGCCCCTTGGGGTTCTGAACGTCTTCGTTACGGGTTTAGCAATGCTGGCTATAAGGAGCTGACGGGTGAGTGTAGCAACGGTTGAACGCCTTGGTGGAATCATAAAAGGGCTGGCCACTACATTCAGGTACGTGTTTAGGAGGCCCATCACCGTTCAGTTCCCCGAAGAGCGGGTAACTGTAGCTCCCCGTTACAAGGGAAGGCACAGACTCATGAGGTACCCGAACGGTCTGGAACGATGCATAGGCTGTGAGCTGTGTGCTGCGGCGTGTCCTTCACAGGCCATTTATGTAGAGGCTGCCGAAAACGATCCCAACCATCGGGTCTCCCCTGGCGAGCGTTATGCCCGCCGTTACGAAATAAATCTTCTGAGATGCATTTTTTGCGGCTACTGCCAGGAGGCGTGTCCGACCGAAGCAATTGTGCTCGGTCCCGTGTACGAGATATCGGGTTACGGCAGAGAGGCTTTCATTGTGACAAAGGATCAGCTGCTGGTACCTTGGCCAGAGGTTAAACCATGACCGGAGATGTACTCTTTGCTGGACTCATTGCCGTCTGGGTGCTTTCCGGCTCTCTGGGCGTCATAGCCTTTCGGCGGGCCTTGTTTGCCCTTATCTCTCTGGTATGGACCATTTTAGGTGTCTCCGCGCTCTACTTTTATCTGGGCGCAACTCTCCTAGCTACAGTGCAGATACTGCTGTACGCTGGGGCCGTGTTAGTGCTCTTCCTCTTCGTCATCACCACCACCGATCCCGAAGCACCTGAACCGCTTGAGCGCCCACCGGCCTTGGTATGGCTCGCAATTTTAACTGGCCTAGTGTTTCTGATTACAGTGCTGCTGTTCAGTCTACTGCAACTTCCCGCTTTGAGGACGCCTGCTCTGACACCAGAGATGGACCAGCTCACCAGCGGTTTCTTGGGTACACACATGCTGGCCTTCGAGCTGCTCTCCCTCCTTCTGCTGGTTGCCATCGTGAGTGCCGTATTTTTGGCCAGCAGGCCTCGATCAGGAGGTGGACCCTAATGCTTGTCTGGTACCTTGCCCTCTCCCTGGCAATGTTCGCGATTGGCGCCGTAGGCATGGTGATACGGCGAAATCCCATCATCATGTTCCTGTCGGTCGAGCTGATGCTGGTTGCCACGGGCCTCAGTTTTGTAGTGCTGGGAAACCTGGACGGCACTATCGATGGGCAGATAGCTGCACTATTCTTACTGGTAATAGCGGCCGCGGAGGTGGTGGTGGGCCTAGGGATCATCGTCTCCCTTTTCCGCCGCCACCGCACCATCGATGTAGATGAAGTGCATTCCCTCGAAGGATAAGCGGGGCGAAAACTATGTGGACAGCAGTCGTAGCCAGCATCGCGATCCCCTTCGCAGGAACAGCACTGCTCCTTTTCTCGAGCCGCATAACAAGGGCCCAGCGAATGCCGGGCACTGTGGCCACTCTCGCCGCCTTTGGGAGCTTTCTTGCCGCTCTAACGGCAATTTTCCTGGGAGCTGGACGCTCAACTTCGACCTTTGACCTGTGGACCTGGGCGGCTGGTCCGGGATTTGCAATCGCGCCTAGTCTGATGACCGATGGCATTACCATTTGGATGCTGGCAGTTGTCTCGGGAGTTTCGGCCCTGATCCATCTATACAGCATCGGCTATATGGCTGGCGATCCGGGAGTCTGGCGTTACTTCGCTACCATCAACTTTTTCTTGGGTTCCATGATGCTCCTGGTTTCTGCAGGCAGTCTGGTGGTGCTATTGGCCGGATGGGCTGGAGTAGGTCTGGCCTCATATCTGCTTATAGCTCATTGGTTCGAACGCCCCGAGGCCGCAGCTGCGGGTATAAAGGCCTTCGTGGTCAACGCGGTAGGCGATGCAGGGCTGGTTTTGGCAACAGCCTTGGCTGTTGCTTTTCTGGGCACCGACAGTTATATCCCCATCCTGGAAGGCCAGTTGTCTTCGCTTCCTTCTTGGGTCATGACGGCCATAGTATTGGGCCTGCTCCTGGCCGCCCTGGCCAAATCTGCCCAAGTGCCATTGCAAGTGTGGCTGCCCGATGCCATGGCTGGTCCCACACCTGTAAGCGCGCTCATACATGCTGCCACGATGGTTACGGCTGGCGTATACCTGTTAGTTCGGTTCCAACCTGTACTTGCTTCCTTGGGATGGCCGTCGCCCCTCATTGTGGCACTCGGCACCCTGACCCTTCTCTTGGGGTCCACAGCTGCCCTGCCTCAGACTAACCTAAAGCGTGTGCTGGCGTACTCCACTATCAGTCAACTGGGCTACATGTTCGTTGCAGCAGGCGCGTTCTCGCAGACGGCTGCTTTGTTCCATCTAACCGGTCACGCTTTCTTTAAGGCTCTTCTATTCCTCGCGGGAGGGATGGTAATCCATGCCCTTCATGGTGAAGAAGATATGCGCCATATGGGTGGCCTTGCCCGCCCCATGGCGGTAGCCCACTGGACGTTCCTAATAGGATGCGCTGGCCTCGCTGGTCTTCCCCCGACCATAGGCTTTTTCTCCAAGGATGCCGTCATAACCGCCGCTACCCATGGCGGAATTGGGTGGGCACTCTTGGCTTTGGCCGGGGTTTTCATTACGGCCATGTACAGTTTCAGAATGTGGTTCTACGTTTTTCTGGGCCCAAAGCGATGGCAGGTCGAACAGTTCCGTATGCCCAGCTGGACTATGACAGTGCCCGTCGTAGTTATCGCTCTTGCCACGCTATTGGGAGGCATCCTAGAGAGCCAGATCAACCTCTTCGTGGGGTCTGCACCTCGGGAACAGGCTGAGGGGATTGGCTGGATACCGTTGACAGGTTTGGTCCTGGCGATAGGGGGGCTTATAGCCATCCTATTGATTTACAGGCGACATCCTACCGAGGTAAGGCCGGCTCCCGAGCATGGAGCCCTCTTAAGGTTACTCGCAGAGGGCTGGGGCTTTGATACTGCCTACCGAAAGGTGCTTGTTGGGACGCTCCTTTTCGCGGCGGCCGGTCTGAAAATCACGGGCGAGCTAAGCCTCACTTCTGCGACTGTGGGGAGTACGTCTGCAGTGGTAGACGGGCTCGGGCGTCTCGTCAGAAAATGGCAAAGCGGTTACCTTCGACCTTATATCTTGGCAGCCTTTGTGGGCGTGCTAATGATCCTTGCCATAGTTTCGTATACAAGGTGATCCAGTGAGAATACCTGTGTTGACGCTGCTCGTGGTAACACCGGCTGTGACATCCCTTGTCGTAACGCTCTTGCCCATCGACATGCGGACGGCGAGGCGCATTTTGCTGGCTGTTAACCTGATTCTGTTCGCGATTTCTGCGTCGCTGTTTATTGGTACCCTTGGACCCTGGAGTCAATTAACCGAGGACGCTCTCTGGATACCTCAACTCGGCGTGTACTATGCGCTGTCCATCGATGGCCTCAGCGGTGCGCTGTTAGTTGCCCTGTTCTTAGCCATGGGCCTTTCTGCGGCTGCAGCTGAATTGGTGCAGGAAAACCAGGGGAAGTGGTCCAGTGCACTTCAGGGAATCATGACAACGGGCATGGCCGGAGTGCTCCTAGCAAGGGACCTCTTGCTGTTCTTCCTCTTCTGGGAGACCATGGTGGTTGCCCTTTTCGTTCTGGTGCTAGCCTACGGCGGAGAGGGCAGACAAAGAGCAGCCATCCAGTTCCTGGTCTATACAGCGGCCGGCAGCCTGCTCATGTTGGCAGCCATAGCCGGAGTTTACGTCCTCAACTCAGGACTGTACGCACGTCCACTGTGCTTCGAGGCCCTACCTAATGCACTGCGCAGCGGTGCCGTAGGGCCATGGATCGCTGTGGGATTTCTCGCCGCCTTCGCAGTGAAGATGCCGCTGGTACCGCTTCATGCCTGGTTGCCTGACCTGTATCGTCAGACACCCACCTATGCGTTAGTAGTGGCCGCTTTCATGGCCAAATTGGGAGGCTACGGTTTCCTGCGCCTGATAGAGTCCACCTATCCCTCAGCTATAGAGTGGTTGGCTCTTCCCCTAGGCATCGTTGCCCTGGCCGGGTTCCTGTACGCGAGCTTGGTAGCCCTGGGCCAGCAGAGGTTCATCGACGTGCTGATCTACGCCTCCATAGCCCACATGAACCTTTTCCTCTTGGGTGCAGTCGCTTTCACGAAAACCGGCTTCGATGGCGCTGCCCTTCAACTGCTGAACCAGGGCGTTCTTGCTGCTCTCACGTTCTACATGGCTACCTGGCTTGGGCAGCGCGTGGAAGATATGGGAGGTGTTGGCCGACTGGCATGGGGACGTATCTATCTCCTGGTCGCAATCCTGGCTTCTCTCGGCCTACCAGGTCTCAACGGCTTCGCGAGTGAACTCCTAATCATAGTGGGAACGATTGAAAGGTGGCCGGTGCTCGGCATCCTTGTATTACTTGGCACCGTCCTCGGTGCCTGTTACTTCATCCTGACCTACCGCCGGTTGGCCCATGGGGATCTGGGCCGGGTGCCAGAAGAACTGCCTGCATTTCATCGTACCGCCCTAGCCATTCCTTTAATACTATGCCTGCTACTGGGTCTGGCACCCTCGTTGATACTCCAGTTCATCAGCGCGCCCGCTGACCTCTCGGGCATGCTGGACCTTCACCGGCTGATAGCCATGGGAGGAATGCCATGATAACGTTTTCTTGGCAGGATCTCGTCGCAGCGTCTCCCCTGGCCCTCATGGCTCTTGCTGTCGTGTTGTTTCTTCTCTTGGATCCCTTCTTGAGACGGAGTAAGACGGCCCTTTACTGGGCAGGGGCTGCTCTCCACGCCGTGGCACTGGCCCTGGTGGCCATCCAAGGAACCGGAACCGCTTTCTCAGGTGCAGCTATATCCGACAACCTCTACAAGATCTTCGCCTGGCTGGTGCTGCTAGCAAACGGCATCGTTCTGGTAATGTGGTTGCATGATGAGGACACCCGAAGGTCTATTGAGCCCCTGGCGCTTACTACCCTCGCCTCCGTAGGGGCCGTGGCACTGGCCCTTGCGAACGAGCTAATGGTCTTCCTCGTGGCCTTCGAGGTTATCGCCCTGGCCCTTTACACCTTGGCGGGGGCAACGCAAACAGAGAGATCAACCGAAGCTTCCATAAAGTATTTCCTGTTGGGAGCCTTCACCTTCAGTTTCATGGCTCTGGGTTCTGCATATATTTTCGGTGCCACGGGTACTACCAATTTTGCAGCCATTGGGGAGAGGGTGCGTCTACTGACGGAACCAGGCCGAACATTAGTAAACATTGGTGTTGGTCTTGTTCTCGTAGGTGTTGCCTTTGAGCTAATGTTGGTTCCTTTTCACCTATGGGGACCAGATGTCGTGCACGGTGGAGCGACACCAGCCTCAGCTGCCATCGCAGTGACGGCCAAACTGGCAGCTCTAGCTCTTCTGTCTCGCTTCCTGTGGACCGTGGTCCCAGTTCTCGAGCCTCAGTGGACAGTTGGTGTGGGCGGCTTGGCCGTCATCTCTCTGCTGGTCGGCAACGTAGGCGCCCTCAGGCAGGAGAGCCTCAAACGCATCCTGGCCTATTCGAGCATATCGCACGGAGGCTTCCTAGCCCTGGCCGTCATATCGAACGTATCGGCCGCCGCCTTCTACGCCGCTGCCTACGCGATCATGAACTTGGGCGCCTTTGCTACCATTGTCGCTCTCGAGAGCCGGGGACGGGAGGACCCATCTCTCGACGATTTAGCAGGCCTCACAACCCACCACCCTTGGCTGGCGGCTGTGCTGGGTCTCTTCGCGGCGTCTCTTGCCGGCGTACCGTTGACTGCAGGCTTTATGGCAAAAGTGGGTCTGTTTCTGGGCTTGTGGCAGAAAGGATACGTTGCTCTGGCAGTTGTAGCGGCCCTGGCCAGTGTCATCGGGTTTTATTACTATTTCCGCATCGTTGCCGCGACCTTCAACCCGTCAAAGCCTGGGAAACTATGGAGGTTGCCAATCTCCTTGTGGGTGATTCTGGCATTGCTGGCAGTAGGAGTGTTGGTCCTTGGTCTATTCCCTATCTACCCTGCAGTAGCGTTGACCGCCAGGTGAGTTCAGCTTCTTACCACAGCCCAGGCGAGCATTAACCAACCCAGTATAAAGGCGACCCCACCTAAAGGGGTAACCAAAGCCAGCCACCTCTGCCCAGTGATGACCAGAAGGTATAAGCTCCCAGAGAAGAGCAGGATCCCCGTTACAAAGAGCCATCCCGACAGATAGACCAGGCTACCTCCGAAGCGAGTTGCTGCCCAGGCCACAGCTAAGAGGCCAAGGGCGTGGTATACGTGATAACGCACGCCGGTCTCGAAGACCGATACACTCGCCTCAGGGACAAGATTCCTCAAACTGTGCGCCCCGAAAGCACCCAAAGCAACACCAACCGCGGCTGACAGTGCACCTAGAGCTAGAAAAGTCTTTTCCAATGCTGTGGCCTCCGCTATGTCGTCTTGGCTACCTATTTAGTAGTCTCAAAAGTAGGTTCAGCACTAGGGTAAGAAGAAGGCTCAGGAGAAGGAAGCTCACAATTGGGAAAAAGCAGCTGAAACCATCCCTAGTTATGTATATGTCGCCGGGAAGACGGCCAAAGAAGGGAACTTGTCTTAGCAAAAGTATCAAGAGACCGAAAAAGAGTATGACGATCCCCAAGATTATCAGAGACTTAGCCAAAGCGTCCAACGGCATGCTGCACCCTCAGAACATGGGTCTGTCGTCACGTAATGGATATATCCCCAGATGCCTGTAAGCCAGCTCGGTAACTATCCTGCCCCTGTTTGTCCTTTGAAGAAAGCCTGCCTGAAGCAGATACGGTTCGTATACATCCATAATCGTATCGGTCTCTTCGCCTACGGCAGCCGCCAAGGTGTCTAGACCAACTGGCCCGCCGCCGTAGTTCTCAATGATGAGGCTCAGGATCCGTCGATCCACTTCATCCAGACCCGCTTCATCGACTCCCAGTCGATGAAGGGCTTCGCGAGCCAGCTCAGGAGTTACACGACCGTCGGCCTTGACCTGTGCAAAGTCCCTTACACGCCTGAGGAGGCGATTGGCGATCCTCGGCGTACCTCGGGAGCGGCGCGCAATCTCTAGCAGAGCCTCGCCATCGGCCTCAACACCCAAGATAGCAGCCGAACGTTCCAAAATCCGCATCAGTTCCTCCGCGGAATAAAAATTCAACCTAAACGCCACCCCGAAACGGTTTCTCAATGGAGATGTCAGCACCGCAGGGCGAGTAGTGGCTCCGACCAGAGTGAAGGGCGGAAGCTTCAAGCTGACTGACCTGGTGGCTTTACCCTTGCCGAACATTATGTCGAGTACAAAATCCTCCATGGCGGAATAGAGGACTTCCTCCACAGGTCGAGGTAAGCGGTGGATTTCATCGATGAAAAGTACCTGATGCCTGGAGAGCTTTCTCAGAAGCACTGCCGCGTCGCCCGCGCGCGTAAGTAGCGGGCCTGACGTAACAGTTATCGGGACACCCAATTCTTCAGCCACAATGTGGGCGAGGGTCGTCTTTCCCAAACCGGGCGGCCCATACAGCAAGATATGGTCCGGAGCCTCCCCCCTGAGTCGGGCAGCTTGTAGCATAACCGACAAGTTATCCTTTAGGGCATCCTGGCCAACAAATGCCTCAAGCCTCCTGGGGCGGAGGCTGGAATCTAGCTCGCTATCGCCTGAGATGGGCTTGGCGGTAAGGATGCGATCCAAGGCTCACCCTACGTCCATCGTGGTCGGGGTGGGCGGATTTGAACCGCCGGCCTCACGGTCCCGAACCGTGCGCTCTAACCGGGCTGAGCTACACCCCGAAACTGCCCATCTTTACACCAAAACTCACCCTTAGTATACTAAAGAGGGACTGGCAAGCAAACTAGTGCCCCTGTAGCTCAGCAGGACAGAGCGAGGGCGTCCTAAGCCCTGCGTCGGGGGTTCGAGTCCCTCCAGGGGCGCCGGCGGTGGTGGTTGCAGAGACGCCACCTTTTTTGTTTGGTGCGAACTGCTCGCCAGGAGGGTGCTGCGATGCAGATATCCTTTATGACGAAGGAAGTGATACTGAGCCCGGAACTACGACAGCTCATAGAGCGTAAGGTCACCAATCTGAGCCGTTACGTGCCGGAGATCCGGCACGCCAGGCTTGAGCTGTCGACGGTACGTTCCCGGTCGTCTGGCAGCCAGAACGTGGTTCAAATCACCCTGAACGTCGATGGATCTCTCCTTAGGGCTCAGGAACGAGCTCCCGAACTGCGCACAGCTCTGGATGCAGCACTAGATAAGCTTCGCCTTCGGCTCACGAGGTTCAAAGAGCGACGGATAGACCGCTCTCGAAACCGACAGAAGAGTGCTTCCGCCCCGGAAGTCGCCGCACGTGAGGAGTCCAGCGACACGTCTAATGTCCTGCGTGTGAAAGTGTTCCAGACCAAGCCCATGTCGGTGCAGGAGGCAATCGAAGAGATGGAGATGCTAGGGCATAGCTTTTTTGTGTTTTTCGACAGCTCGGACCGTTCCCCCCGAGTAGTTTATAGAAGGTCCGATGGCGGATATGGCCTTATAATTCCTGAGTTGACATGACAGCCTAGGTCCATGGGAACGGCAATCGGAGTGCTGATAGACAGTACATTGCCAGCCGTAGTTTCTGAATTTCACCAGCTTGTAGCAGAGGCCCGGCAGCTCGTGGCACAGCGGCTCGAGGCTCTCGCATGCCGGAGCGGCTGGCCCGTGGTCGTACATCGTTTCGCCGCTGCCGGCTCTGAACCCAAGCGATTCCTTGAAGAACTGTCTAACACCGTTCGTGCTGAGGGGTGGGACAGCTTCCTGTACGTCAGTGGCGGCACAGGTGCCTTGATAGACCTACACCATCTGACCGCAACCACAACCTTATGTGGTCTTGCCCGGGGAGCGGTGGTTTCGAATAACCTCTATTCTTGTGACATCTTGGGCCTTCAGGACAGGGACCAACTCGATGCCGTAAGCAGCCTGAAGTCGCCCAACGATCTAGCATGGGCTCTGCGCCGTGATGCAGGGCTGGCTTTTCTGCCTGCTCCATACTCGGAGCTATGGGATTTCGATGTAGATACGCCGGCTGACCTATCGATACTCGCCTTTTTAGGCAGACTCCCGCAACTGAAGGTCCCCACAGCGCCTGTGCAGCGAATTGCCGACAGGCTTATCGATCCTAGCGCCACCCTGCTCATCGTGGGAAGGGTTTCCTCCAAAACCTTCAGAGCTCTGGACACCATGGCGAAATGTCAGGTGCGCCTTCTCTCGGAAGAGAGGGGTATGAAGGCTTCGGGCAGGGAAGTGGCGGGCACAGTGAGATCAGTTTTGTTCGAAAGGGGTGCGGATCCGGCAGCTCTGGCGTGTAGACTGCTGTCTTCAGCCGATGCCTTGGTGTTAGACACCCGCGTTCTGGTAGCAGCCACACGATGGGAGACGTCAGCGTACGACCTTTTTGCAGCTGACCTGTTCGCTACTGAAGCGATAACATCGGCAAATTTACGGACCTTCCTGCTGGAGCTCAAAAGGTCGGGCAAGCCAGTCCTCGTGGGAGGACACAACCTAGTCAATTCCGGACTGAGACAGGTGCTAGTGGCCGCAACGCAGCCTGATCCTAGGGGATGCACGCTGTGCGTGGTTTAAGGGTGATCGAGCTCCCCGTGGATGAACTATGGCGCATCTGGGGGACCTACGCTGCCGAGATCGGAGTCCCTTCACCCTTCCAGACGCCCCAGTTCGCCCGATGCTGGCTACATAACCTTGGCATGTCAACCACCGCAAGACCACTGGCGGTCTATTGGGGCGATCGCATCCTGGGCCTGTTCCCTTTGGTAGAACTGAGCCCGGGACCTCCAGCAGCACTCTCTGTGATGGGAGACATAGACACC
The DNA here is from genome assembly GCA_034432775.1 of Chloroflexota bacterium. GTDB lineage: Bacteria > Chloroflexota > Chloroflexia > DAOUBH01 > DAOUBH01 > DAOUBH01. The sequence goes on along the minus strand of DAOUBH010000030.1, from coordinate 28,377 downwards.
GCCGATTATCTGGACTGCATGGTTGCGGAACATCCTGAAGAGGTTTGGCATGCGGTAATTGTTAATCTTGCTGATAGATACCCTGTAGGTTTCACGCTCCATTGCCAGGGTGTTCCCGCAACTTCGCCAACACTCTCCGTTGCCGGAACGGTGGCAGACAGGCTGGGCTTGTCCTTCCATGAGCGATCCATCGATGTGGCACCAACTATTGACCTTCCGTCCAGTTGGGCCGAGTATCTCACCCTGCTTGGGAAACACGACCGTCACGAGCTACGACGGAAGTTTCGACGAGCGGAAGCCAACGGAAAGCTCGACCTGCATCTAGATCTGTCGGCAGACCCTCAGGCACTTGACAACTTTCTCCGCCTTTTGCGGCTTAGCTCACCCGAGAAGCAGGCCTACATGACCCCACCACGGGAAAGGTTTTTCCGATGTTTCGCCCAAGGGCTAGCGGCCCGCTCGGCCCTTCGTCTGTACACCTTATACTTCAACGATCGAGCTGCGGCCAGCATATTCTGTATAGAAATGAACCACACGCTCTACCTGTATAACTCCGGATATGACCCTGCTTTCGGCTCCCTAAGTCTTGGCCTACTACTAGTGGCACTCTCAATAAAAGACGCCATAGAGCGCGGTGTAAAACGGTACGACTTCCTTCGCGGCAACGAGCGATACAAATATGACCTGGGCGGTCGCGACGGCGAAATAATCGCCGTGAGCCTTACGGCAACTCAGGCAGCTTGCCAATTGCTGAGAGAAAGGACGAGGTGCAGCCTTTGCTGAAAGTAGCCATGATATCCTACCACACTTGCCCACTCGCACCAGCCGGACAGGGACAAGCGGGAGGACTTAACGTGTACGTGCGGAACCTGGCTTTGGAACTGGGCCACCGCGGGGTTACCGTCGACATCTTTACAAGGCAGGCCAGTGCTTATGTCGAGCCCGTCGAAAGGATAACGAACACTATTACGGTCCATCATGTTCCGGCTGGTCCTCCCACCGATCTGGCGAAGCAGGAGCTGGCAACCTATGTCCCAGATTTCGGCAAGCGTGTACGCACAATTCTCAGGAACAACAGCTATGATATCGTACATAGCCATTACTGGCTTTCAGGGTGGAGTGTTATCGAAGCAGGCCTCGAGGGGCGCATCCCGTGGGTCCACATGTCTCACACCTGGGCGCACCTCAAAAATAAGAATCTGCACCTTTCACAGCAGACAGAATCCTCGCAGAGACTCCGGGCAGAATCCCTGGTAGCAGCCAAGTGCGATCTTTTAATTGTCTCCACCCCATCTGAGCAGCTGTTTGCTACATGGTTTTACGGCGTGCAACCAGAACGAATACGGGTGGTACCATGCGGTGTAGATTCCTCGACCTTCTTTCCTGGCAATCTCGAAGAGGCAAAGACCGAACTGGGCATCGGGCCGGAAAACCCTGTTGTGGCCTTCGTGGGACGCCTCGATGCCATAAAGGGCTTGGACATTTTGCTGCGGTCCGTCAGGCTGCTGCAGGACCGACTTTCCCCGGGGCCCTTGCCCCAACTCCTGGTTATCGGGGGAGAGTCCACCCCCGGCGAGTTGGAGCGACTTAAGGGCTTGGCAGATGGCCTAGGTCTGAGTGGCTCTGTGCACTTTCTTGGGCCGATCCCTCACTCTGAATTGCCCCGTTACTATCGGGCGTCCGACGTGGTGGTTTTGCCATCGCTGTACGAATCCTTTGGGATGGCTCTGCTCGAGGCCATGGCGTGTGGTGTACCCGTAGTAGCTTCGCGGGTAGATGGGCCAGCGCACTTCGTTCGGCACGGTGTTACAGGATTCCTGGTCCCTCCTGGTGATGAGCGCGCCTTGGCTACTGCCATGGAAACGTTGCTGGTGAATCCTGAGCTACGTCGCGACATGGCTCGAAACGCTGTGAGGACGGTGTACCAGTACCGATGGGAGGCCGTCGGGGAAGGTATCCTGAGGGCCTACGCAGACGCCCTGTGCCCCATAGTTCGCCAGGCCCGAGCGGCCGTGTGACCCGATGGTACCCTTGGGAGAAAGTGATCTACATCCGCTGCTACTCATAGCAGTCGGTATGCTGCAACTCGCCGGCAGCTCAGTAACAGCCCTTGAAGCTGCCCAGAAAGCCTCCAACAGACCGAAGGTCTTCAAGACCACTGTCCTGGGAACCTCGGGAGCAACTATGGTACTCATAGCCACGTTATACCTCCTTTCCCTCTAATGGAGGTATAAATCAGGGGTATACTGGGCTTATCATGATCTACTTCGTTGCATGGAGCCTGTCGGGACTACTAATGGCTATCGGTGGCTTCCCGCTGGCATGGATCGCAACGGGGCGGCGCATCGACATCTCCGCTTTTTTAGCATTCCCGCTGGGCAGTCTCCTTACGGGATACATGGCATGGCTCCTTGGCATGGCAGGTGTCCTGCCTTTTTCTTCCGAAGGCTGCTGGGCAGCCTTTTTTATAGGAAGCATAATTGCATGGACTGTGGCTATTCGAAGCGGTCTAAGCCTCTCCCATCTCCGGTCTTCTCTGAGTAGCCCTGTGATCTCCGCTGCCGCCTATATTACGTCCCTAGCCTTATGGGCCGCAGTTAGGGGGCTTGATCCCTCTACCATGTCAACCGAGAAGCCCATGGACATGGCTTTCTTGAGCAGTCTCATGAGGACGCAGGTGCTGCCTCCACCTGACCCCTGGCTCGCGGGGTATCCCATCAATTACTACTATCTGGGATATCTGCTGGCGGCGACTCAGGCCGAACTAGCGGGCGTCCCCAATGGAGTGGCTTTCAACCTAGCCATATCGAACTACTTTGCTCTGTCCGTATGTTCTTTCGCTGCTGCTGGACTCGCACTCGGCCCACAGATTTTGCGGTTTCGGTGGCTTTCCTCCCTAGTCACGGTGGTCGTGACATTGATGTGCGGCAACCTCTTTACCGCTGTTCAACTTATTCAGCGCCCGATGTGGGTCTTGAGTACCGACTGGTGGCAAGGAGTCGGATGGAACGCTACCAGAGTAATAGTCGACACTTTGCCCTCGGGCCCGTGGCCCAATATCTCTGAGTTCCCTATCTTCAGTTTCCTGTTGGGTGACATGCACCCACACGTAATGGCCTTGCCGTATGTTGGTGCTCTGGCCACAGCAGTTGTGCTAGTGGTTCAGGATACAGGCCGAGATGTGCTCCGGTGGGCTGGAATCACTTGGCTTCTGGGCAGTTTGTATCCCCTCAACAGCTGGGATTTCCCAACCTTGATGGTCACCGTGACCCTGATATCGTCGGTCATCAACCGACCCTCCGGCAACATATGGGCCGAAGTTGCCCTGTTCCGGGTCGGCATACTTACGGCAGGCGGCATATTGGCGTATTTGCCTTTCTGGCTGACCTTCCGTCCCCCCGTTGCAGGCCCTGGAGCTCCGTTGCCACCCGAGTTAGTGCGACTTCCCCTTGTCCCTACATTGTCGCGATACTTCGGCCTCGTGGTTTGGGACCACACATCCTTGGAGGCCTTTATCACGGTCAATGGCGTCTTCCTGGTGCCAACTCTGACCTGGTTGATATGGCACTTCATGCGACCGTTGGCCACAGAGCCATCCAAGCTGCTCCTAAGACTTGGGATAGGCTTCCTAGCAATCGGGGCCGGGCCAGCCGTTGGAATACCGATCCTTGGATTGCTGGCCATCTTGATCGTCCTGGCAGGGGTTGCCTTTCTGGACAAGCGACTATCCGCGAAAGATCGCACCATTGGCGGTTTCGCCCTGGTGGCAGGCCTTTTGTTTCTCTTCTGCGAGTTCATCTTTATACAGGACGTGTTCCACAATAGGATGAACACCATTTTCAAGTTTTACTACCAGGCGTGGGCACTGCTCGGCATTGCCGCTTCTGCTGTGGTCGCTCGGTGGCTGGCCGCGCTCCTGCCCCACCCAACCTTGATGCATGGGCCATCCGCGTCTGTCCTCCAATCCCAACACGACCACAGGCTAAGATTTGGAACAGGAAACCTGGAGTCTTCGATAGGTCTGTCACTGGCGGCTTTAGTGGTCCTTATGGGGCTAACCTACCCGGCCCTAGCGGTCCCGAAAAAGCTTGGGGGCCAGGGTTGGCGTGGCCTTGATGCTACGGAGTGGATTCGAACCAACCGACCCGACGAATGGAGGGTTATGGAATGGCTGTCAAGAAACGCCGAAGCCGGAAGTACTGTGCTAGAGGCGGTTGGCAACGCCTACTCCTACGCAGCTCGCATCTCGACCTACACCGGTATCCCTACGGTCCTGGGGTGGGCCAATCATGAGCGTCAGTGGCACGCGGGTGACAGCCAGCTACTAGCGGAATTGGCGGTCCGAGAGCGTGACGTAGACAATTTCTACAGAGGCACCGACCTCGACGTACCGGAACGGTATGGTACCAAGTACATAGTGTACGGCGAACTAGAGCAGGGGAGAATCGACCCGAATATACGCTACGTAGGACAGCTGGAAAAGCTCAGGTCACGGTATCAGCTGGAGTTTCAAGCTGGCGGTGTCTTTGTCTTCCGGACAATGGACTGATGGCGGTCTTTCAGGATGAAGTATCATGAACGTGGTCTCCCTTTAGGCACAAGGAGGAAGTGCGAAATGGTCAGATTACTGAGACAGGCAGCCGTCTTGGGCGCGGGTACTATGGGTGCCCAGATAGCGGCTCACTTTGCTAATGCAGGCATAAGATGTCTACTTTTGGATATAGTGCCTGCCTCCCTGAGCCCCGAAGAGTTGGAAGCAGGTGCTACCCTGGCGGATTCCCAAGTACGCAACCGGATCGCTCGACAAGGTCTGGAAAGGGCCAAGTCCCTGAAACCTCCGGCTTTCTTCGACCCAGACCTGGCCAGCATGGTCACCGTAGGGAACATCGAAGACGACCTCTCCAAGCTCCGGGATGTGGACTGGGTGGTGGAAGCAGTGGTTGAAGACCTGCAGGTCAAGCGACACCTGCTGTCAAGGGTAGCCGAAGTTATAAATGAACATACCATAGTAACTACCAACACTTCTGGCCTCCCCCTCAGAGAGATCTCTGAAGGGCTGCCTGGCGACTTCCGCCGGCGCTTCCTCGGAACGCATTTCTTTAACCCGCCCCGGTACATGAGATTGGTGGAAATTGTCGTGCCACCCGACGTCGACTCGCAAGTGGTACGTTTCATCGAAGACACTTGCGACAAGGTATTGGGAAAACGCACTGTGAGGGCGAAAGACACCCCAAATTTCATTGCCAATCGTATCGGCATCTACACCATGGCCCTTATCCTCCGGTATGTGGTGGAAACCGGCCTGACCGTGGAGGAAGTTGACCTCCTTACAGGGCAACTGATCGGACATCCCCGCACGGCGACCTTCCGTTTGGCCGACCTGGTTGGGGTCGACGTGCTGATGCGTGTCATGGACAACATTTATCGCAGTGCGCCCCATGACGAAGAGCGCGAAATATTTCGGGTGCCAGACGTCATTCGTATGATGGTCCAAAGGGGCTACTTAGGAGACAAGGCTGGTCGTGGCTTTTACCAGCGGGTCACCGAAAACGGCAGTACCAAGCTTCTCGCCCTCGATCTGAAAACCTTGGAGTATCGACCATCCAGGAGGCCCAGTTGGCCCGATGTCGAGGCGCTGAGGAACCTTCCCTTGAATGAGCGTCTCAAGGCGTTGGTAACGCGGGACACCGTGCAGGGTCGCTTTCTCTGGCATATTATGAGCCGTACCCTGAACTACGCTGCTTTCCGCGTTCCAGAGATTGCCGACAGGCTAGTGGAAGTCGATAGGGCCATGCGCTGGGGCTTCAACTGGGATCTGGGCCCATTTGAGACCTGGAATGCTTTGGGCCTGCAGACGACCATACAGAGACTTCAGGATGAGGGCGTAGCGGTAGCGCCATTAGCCATCATGGCCTTCGATGCTGGTGGGGCTTTCTACCGTAAGGAACCAGGCCGCAGGCACTATTTCGACGTCGGTTCAAGGCAGTACGTAGAGATAGAAGGCACACCCGGCATCTTGGACCTCCTCCTTATCAAAGAGGCCAAAGGCACAGTTCGGGCCAACCCATCGGCGAGCCTAATCGACTTAGGTGACGGCGTGCTGTGCCTGGAATTCCACTCGAAAATGAATACCTTAGGTCCCGACGCCATAGAGATGATCCACCACGCGGTCAGAGAGCTAGAAGCGAACTTCGAGGCCCTCGTCATAGGTAACCAAGGCGAGGCCTTTAGCGCAGGAGCTAATCTGATGCTCATCCTTATGGCAGCTCAGGAGCAAGACTGGGATGAGCTGGAGCTGGCCGTAAGGAGCTTTCAAAAGGCTAACATGGCGCTGAAGTATGCCAGGAAACCTGTGGTAGTAGCTACCCACGGTATAACGGTGGGCGGAGGATGCGAGATAGCTCTTCACGCGGCCCGAGTGCAGGCAGCGGCGGAGACCTATATGGGCCTCGTAGAGACCGGAGTGGGCGTCATTCCAGCGGGCGGAGGCACCAAGGAGCTCCTCATCCGTTTTATGGAACCCCTGCAGTTCGGTGATAGGGTAGATCCGCTTCCCTTCCTGCAACGTGCCTTCGAGACCATAGGTATGGCCAAGGTGTCTGGTAGCGCTTTTGAAGCCCGTAACCTAGGATATCTCCGCGCCTGCGATGGGATATCAATGAACAGAGATAGGGTCATCGGTGATGCCAAGGAGCTGGCACTCACCCTATTTCGAGCTGGATACCGTCCTCCCCTTCAAAGACAGATATACGTCACCGGAGCCGATGGTTATGCCGCCTTGAGACTTGGCCTTCACCTCATGAAGAGGGCGGGGCGAATTACAGAGTATGACGAGGTGGTTGGCCAAAAACTTGCGTGGGTGCTGACCGGTGGGAATATGCCGCATCCGGGATGGGTATCTGAGGAATACCTGCTAGACCTGGAGAGGGAAGCGTTCCTATCTCTATGCGGACAACGTAAGACGTTGGAACGCATGGAGCACATGCTGAAAACGGGCAGACCGCTCAGAAATTAACAGGGGCAACACAAATGGGAAGAGCAGTGATAGTAGAGGCACTAAGAACGGCCGTGGGTAAGGCACCCCGCGGCGCCCTGCGAAACGTACGCCCTGACGAAATGGCAGCCACTGTCATAGCAGCTTTAGTATCCTGCGTACCGGGGCTTGATCCTAACTCAATTGAGGACGTGATTTTGGGCTGCGCGTTCCCAGAGGCCGAGCAGGGAATGAACGTGGCCAGGATAGCAGCACTCCGTGCTGGGCTTCCAGTTTCGGTCCCAGGGATGACGGTGAACCGCTTCTGCGCCTCGGGCTTGCAGGCCATAGCTATGGCAGCCCACCGAATCGTCGTTGGCGAAGCTTCCGTGATAGTCGCCGGTGGAGTCGAAAGCATGAGCCGGGTCCCCATGGGTGGCAACAGAGTGCTGCCAAATCCACACCTCATGGAAGCCTATCCCGTCGCATATATATCCATGGGCCTCGGTACCGAGTTGCTGGCAAGAAAATATGGCATCACCAGGGAGGAGGCCGATAGCTTTGCCCTAACGAGCCACCAGAGGGCTCTACAGGCAATAAGCCAAGGCCGCTTCAGGGATGAGATAGTTCCGCTTAAGGTCCGAGAAGCACTGCTGACGGGCAATAAGCTGACGGTTCGAGAAATTGAGTTCGACACCGATGAGGGCCCAAGAGCGGACACATCCATGGATGCGCTAGCGAAACTCAAACCTGTCTTCATGGAGGGAGGACAGGTGACAGCCGGTAACTCGTCACAGACAAGCGATGGAGCCGCGGCAGCGGTGGTGATGTCGGAAGAAAAGGCAGCCGAACTTGGCGTCAGGCCTTTAGGGTCATTCCTAGGATACACAGTGACAGCCGTAGAACCAGAGTACTTCGGCATCGGACCCGTAACCGCGGTGAAGAGGTTGCTTCAGCGGTTTGGGCTCGGCCTGAACGACATCGACCTCATCGAGCTAAACGAGGCCTTTGCCGCGCAGGCGCTGGCCGTTATCAAGGAACTGGGCCTCGACAGAGATAAGGTGAACGTCAACGGGGGCGCCATCGCTTTAGGCCATCCTTTGGGCTGCACCGGAGCCAAGCTGACAGCAACTCTCCTACACGAACTGAGAAGGAGGGGAGGTCGTTTCGGCATCGTCACCATGTGCGTAGGGGGCGGCATGGGAGCAGCTGGTCTTTTCGAGGCCCTGTAGTAGGGATTTGGACAAAGATCGGAGGTGAAAGAAATGGTTCAGCAGTTGCCACGTGGCGGCCAGTTTCTCTTATCATACGTCAGAGCAGGTCGGATTTTCACACCCGAAGACTTCACAGAAGAACACCGCATGGTGCAAAAAATGGCCAACGAGTTTGTCGAAAGGGAGATCGAGCCAAACCTCGACCACATAGAGCGGCTCGACCTCGACCTCACAGTTCGCCTCTTAAAGAAGGCTGGCGAGGCTGGCCTGTTAGGCATAGAGGTTCCAGAGAAATACGGCGGCCTAGGCATGGACAAAGTGTCGGCTACCTTGGTGGCCGAACGAATGGGGCCTACAGGTAGTTTTGCCGTGTCCTTCGGCGGCCATGTGGGCATCGGCACATTGCCTCTGGTGTATTTTGGGTCAGTGCCTCTTAAGCAGAAGTACTTGCCGAAGCTGGCGACAGGCGAGCTGCTGGCAGCCTATGCCCTTACCGAACCATCGGCCGGGTCCGATGCCATGAACATACGCTCGAAGGCCGTGCTGTCCCCAGATGGACGGCACTACCTTATCACAGGAACTAAGGTATGGATAACGAACTCTGGCTTTGCAGACCTATTCAATGTGTTCGCAAAGGTTGATGGCGAGAAATTTACGTGCTTTCTCGTCGAAAGAGGTTATCCGGGTTTGACCACAGGGGCTGAGGAACGCAAGATGGGGCTTCACGGCTCATCAACCCGTGTAGTGAATCTAGATTCGGTGCCTGTGCCAGTGGAGAACGTAATCGGCGAGGTGGGGAAGGGCCACAAAGTCGCTTTCAACATCCTCAACTTCGGCCGCTTCAAACTGGGCGCGTCCTGCATCGGGGCCAGCAAACACGCCACCGATCTAGCCCTTCGTTACGCCAAACAGAGGGTTCAGTTCGGACGTCCCATAGCAACCTTTGGAGCTATTAAGGAGAAATTGGCCGAAATGGCCATTCGCATTTGGGTAGGCGAAAGCATGGTATACAGGACCGTAGGCCTCATCGACAGTGCCCTCCAGGACGTCGACGTGGACGATACCGAGGAAGCTCTCGCCCGCATAGAGCAGTACGCCATTGAATGCTCCATCATAAAGGTGGCTTGCAGCGAAATACTCGACTATGTGGTCGACGAGGCAGTACAGATCTACGGAGGCTACGGCTACAGCGCAGAGTACCCCGTGGAGAGGGCCTATAGGGACTCCCGCATCAATAGGATCTTCGAGGGAACCAACGAGATCAATCGGATGCTCATCAGCGGCACTCTTCTGCGGCGATCGACCAAGGGTGAATTGGCTTTGCTTTCGGAAGCTATGAGACTGGCGGCGGACATAACTTCGCCCTCCTTAGCGGCCGAGCCTGAAGCTGAACCCTTGGGCGAAGAGACGGCAGCAGTGGAAAACGTCAAGCGCCTGGCAATCCTTCTACTGGGCCTTGCAGCCCAAACCTACATGGACCGTGTCACCGAAGAACAGGAAGTACTCATGGCAGCAAGCGACATCGTCATGCAGGCCTATGCCATGGAGAGTGCCCTGGCCCGTGCCCGTCAGCTCATGGGGGCTCGAGGAGAAGCCTCTTCCGACCTACAGATTCGGGCTACCCGTGCCTACATAACTGAGGCATTGGGTTGGATCGAGTTACAGGGACGCAAAGCGTTGGCAACTATGGCCCAGGGCGACGCGCTGCGTACCTACCTTGCCGTCCTGCGGCGGCTTATGCGGTACACACCAGCAGACACTATACGCCTAAGGCGCAGCATCGCCGATGCCATGATAGAGGCCGACCGATACTGCCTTTCCTGATGGCGGGCCCGTCCAGGCCTGACAACGGGCAAGCTCTACCCCGAAACCTGCTGTCTAGCTGCAACCCGCCTGGCAGCTCTGCCCAGCGCGGCCACAAGTAGCATGGCAAGCCCCAGACCAGCCTGAACATCGGGATCTCGCAACGCACCTAACAGACCTGTTAGACCAACCCGTGGTGGACTGGCAAGGTTGGCCGGCGTAAGCACTTTGCCCACTTCGCCTGAGACCGCTTCCACCACTGCTGCAACTATCGTGGGGTCCACTGTGGTCAGGAACTGAAGCGCCACGGCTAGATTGCCCAGTATTCTCAGGTTTGTCGGCTCCAGCACCGCAGAAAGGGCGTCCGGAACTGCCCCGGCTATCATCCGGGAGAACTCCAAAGCGCCTGCATCATCGAGGCTTTTCAGCACCCGCAATGCCTGTACCAGTGAAGGGGTCTCGTCCAGTGCCTGTCCAAAGAAGCTCAAGCCCCTCAGCACCTCGGGGCTTAGCACAAGCGCCATGTTTTCCTCGACCAGGCGTCGCGCCTGCAGTTCAGCTAGCAGGCCCAGGCCACTGGCATCGATTACCTGCTGCAGTCGGTCCAGCTTGGCGTTGATATCCTCCACTCGTTGGCTCAAATCGTCCCTCTGCATGGTTTTTCTTCCCCTAAGATAGTAAGGTTGCGAACCAAAAAGCTTCGAAGGCCATCTTGGTAATCCTGACCCACTTGCCTTTTGCCAAATAGCTGCAGGTGGGCATGCCAACGCCCCGCAAGGCAGGCGTGAAGTCGCAGTTGGGCAAGAGTGCGTTATCGCCAAAGTCCATGATGCACATTGCCACGGGGTTGAAGGGCTCGCCCATGTAGGTGCCTGCCACCTCGTTCGCTATGACCCCAGCTACATACTCTCCCTGAAAATGAGCGACAACGCCCGCTGGTGGCAACCGCAGGGCTGGAGCAGCCAGATCGCCTACCATAAAGACCTCCGGATACTTGGGCGACGTGAAATTTGGCAACGAAACAGCTGGCATGCCGTTTGCCCCGGCCAAAGGCGAATGGACAACTACCCGACTGGGAGCATACGGAGGTACCAGCACCAGAAGGTCGTAAGCTAACATCCTACCGTCCTTTGCATGTACCGTCCGGTTATCGGGATCAACGTGGGACAACTCGAAATTGCCGTGATAGTTGACGCCCTTCTCACTGAGGATCTCGGAGATCAGATGGCCCACCACTGGCCCCATGTTGGCGAGCGGGAACGGCGTAAAGTGAAAGACATCCACGGTGCTCTTATCCCGAATCCCTTTCAGCCTTAGCAAGAACTCTATCTGTCCCGCCACCTCATAGGGCGCTGGGGGGCAAGGATGATACATACTGGCCACACCTACCACCACTCGGCCGCCAGGAAACGACGACAGACGCTCGCGCAGCTTGAGAGCAGTACCCATGGTCCACGGGGCCAGGTCCTCCCGGAGGCCCTCGACTAGCTCCGGGTGGGCCTCAGCCCCCAGCGCCACCAATAGGTAGTCGTAGTTCAGCTTTCCTGCGGAGGTTTCCACAGCTTTAGCGTCAGGATCGATGCTGAGAACTTCCCCCGTCACAACCTCTATTCCCCGCTTCCTTAACAGTTCCAAGGGCCGACGTATTTGCTCCGGAGATCGAATGCCCATAGCGACCCATGGATAGGCTGGCATGAACTCGTGATAGGGATTCCGGTCAATAACCGTCACAGAAACTCGATCGCCGAGCACCTTCACCAGCTTGTTCGCTGCTACCAGACCGCCGGAACCTCCTCCTAGCACCAAGATCTTAGGGGCGCCCATCTGGAAACCCTCCATGTTAAATATTTCACAATACATTATATGTCCCATGCAAAGTACCATTCTCTAGTACTCTATATCTATTGGCTGTGAGTTCGGTATATTCTCCGTTGCCTATTTCCTAGGTATATTTGAAGGGTAGCCTGTGGGCGGTGCTCTTGCAATGGCAATACAGTGACAGCTATAATTAGGTCAGGCGGGGCGTGGCGCAGCCCGGTAGCGCACCTGAATGGGGTTCAGGTGGTCGCCAGTTCAAATCTGGCCGCCCCGACCACTCCGGCTTTGACGAGAATGGCCACAGCGTCAAAGCCGGGTTTTTCATACGACGGATCGTGTACGAGGCACCGGGAGTTGCCGAATGGCTGACGTGAGGATATTGATAGCGGACGACGAGGCCCTAATACGGATGGATCTGAGGGAAATGCTTACCAGCTTGGGGTACTTGGTCGTCGGCGAAACAGGCGACGGCACCACGGCCGTCCACCTGGCCCAGCAGATACGTCCGGACCTCGTGATTATGGACATTAAGATGCCTGGCACGGACGGCATAACGGCCGCCAAGATCCTCACCCAGCAGGACATCTGCCCGGTGGTCTTGCTCACCGCCTACGCCGACAAGGAACTTGTGGAACGCGCGAAAGAAGCGGGCGTTGTAGGGTACCTGGTGAAGCCAGTGCGTGAAGCTGACCTCTCCCCCGCCATTGAGATAGCCCTCGAAAGATTTCGAGAATTCAGGGCGTTGCGCCAGCAAGTACAGGACCTCAAGGAAACCCTGGAGACACGCAAGATCATCGAGCGGGCAAAGGGCGTACTAATGGATACCTACGGCCTTAAAGAGGCCGAAGCCTTTCGCCGCATCCAGAAGCTCAGCATGGACACTCGGAAATCCATGCGGGAGATCGCAGAGGCAATCCTCTTAGCCAAAGAAGTAGAACGCTGATATCGACCCTTTCCCACGGTTTTCCTGACCGCGTGGTGGTATATAATCCTTCTGATTGAGGACACCATGATCGCCCAAGAAATTATGTCCACACAGGTGCCCACAGCTGCACCGGCCACCCCAGTTGAAGAAGTGCTGCGCATGATGGTAGAGCAGCGGGCTCCATTTATAGCTGTTGTGGACGGCGAGCGCAGAGTGTTAGGTGTCATCACGGAGCATGACCTGATGTATAAAGCAAAGCCGCTGTTGTTGCCTCCACACAGCGTGTTGGCTCGGCTGCGGCGTGACGCAGATGCTTGGGAGAAATACCAGCGCGAGTTGCGCAAAGCCATCGGTAGAACGGCTGGAGATGTGATGACATCTCCAGCAATTACCGTAGACCACACGGCACCCATAGCAGACATAGCGGAGCTAATGGTCGCCAGAAATGTAAAGCACCTTCCAGTAGTCGCCAATGGTAAGCTGGTAGGCATCGTAAGCAGGGCTGACGTTCTCAGGGCACTGCTGTCAAGAAAGACATGAGGTGATCAAATGCGGATCCTGCTCGCAACTGACGGCTCTGACAACGCCAAGGCAGCTGTAGAATGGCTCACCCGGTGGCCACCACCACCGGGCAGCACGGTACGGGTGGTTACCGTGGTCCATAGGGTCATACCGGTCGCTGGCATCGACTACGCGGGCATCTACGCTTCTTGGGAAGCTCTCGAGGAGGCCCGGGAGGCAGAGCTGAAGGCAGCTCAATCTATAGTCGATGAAGCCGCTTTGGCCCTAGAGGGGCACGGCTTCCAGGTGGAAAAGGCAGTAGTGGAAGGGGATCCGGGTCACGAAATCATAGAAATGGCTAAAGAATGGAAAGCCGACGCCATTGTCGCAGGGGCAAGGGGCCTGAGCTCCATCGAGGCGCTAATAGTGGGTAGCGTGACTGGAAAGTTGGTGCGTCATGCTCCTTGCTCGGTAATTGTTGTGAAAAAACCAGTGCATTGAGAGGCGCCAAGGTGGGCGAATCCAGAAACCAGTACGAGATCAACCAGCTGGCTCTCGAAGAGTCGTGGCGCATGTTTCGCATCATCGGCGAGTTCGTAGATGGTTTCGACACCTTGCCACAAGTACTGCCTGCTGTCACCATCTTTGGAACTACGCGGGCCAAGCCAGGAGATGCCATTTACGCCCTGGCAGGGCAAATAGCCAGGGAACTGGCGCTAAGGGGCTTCTCCATCATCACAGGGGGCGGTCCGGGCGCCATGGAGGCAGCCAACAAAGCAGCTTTGGAGGTAGGGGTTCCTTCTGTAGGCCTCCACATTAACCTGCCCAATCAACCCAAGCCCAACCCCTACACAACCCTTACCCTGAGCTTCCGGTACTTCTTTGTCAGGAAGGTTATGTTAGTCAAATACGCTACTGCCTTCGTGTTGCTCCCTGGCGGCTTTGGAACCATGGACGAGCTCTTCGAAACAGTAACCCTTATTCAAACAGAGAAAATCCGGAGCTTTCCTGTGATCCTAGTTGACCGAAGCTACTGGCAAGGCCTTGTGGATTGGATCAGAGAGCATATGCTGGTCCGTGGGTTCATCGACCCGAAGGACATCGAGATCCTCACTGTCTGCGATGATCCAGTAGAGATCGCAGACATTGTCAGCACTTGGTACTCCACTAACTCCCAGGTAAGGTAAGGCTGAGCACGTCGGAGCCCCTTCACTATCAGCATCCCAGCCATCGGTGCCTTTCGGAATTCTCCAGCTCCCTGGAAGGGCTATCCACCGATGAGGCATCCAGAAGGATGGCCACTTATGGCGCCAACACGCTGCCGGAGGGGAGAGCTAGGTCTCCCCTAGGTATTCTGGCGGACCAGTTTAAGGACTTCTTAGTGCTACTCTTGGTAGTGGCAGCGCTTATCTCGGGCATCGTGGGAGATTTAAAGGACGCCATAGCCATTGTAGCCATCCTAGTACTGAATGCTGCCATAGGGTTCGCACAAGAGTGGCGGGCGGAGAAGGCCATGGCTGCCCTGCGGGAGATGTCAACCCCCACAGCCCTGGTAAAGAGGGGTAACCGCGTGGCACGCATTCCTGCCACCCAGCTTGTACCCGGAGACATCGTAATTATCGAAGCCGGCGACAAGGTGCCAGCCGACCTTCGGCTGCTGGAGGCTCACGGGTTAAAGATCGACGAATCCGCGCTTACAGGGGAATCAGTGCCTACAGAGAAGATTACGGAGCCTTTGGACCATCCGAATCTCGTGATAGGTGACCAGCGGAACATGGCCTTCATGGGGACCTCCGTTACATCTGGCCGGGGTGTTGGCCTGGTAGTGGCTACAGCCACGGCCACACAGCTGGGTCAGATATCCCTTATGATCCAGGAAACCGTCGATGTCCGCACACCGCTCCAGAGGCGCTTGGCAGAATTTGGTAGGCACATTAGTCTCGTTGCTCTCGGCATCATAGTTGTCATCTTTCTGGCTGGGGTAATCCGCGGAGAAAACCTTCTAATGCTTCTGCTAACAGCCATCAGTCTGGCTGTTGCTGCCGTACCTGAAGCTCTCCCTGCAGTGGTCAGCATTGTCCTGGCGTTGGGAGCTGCCCGCATGGTAAGGCGGTCCGTGCTCATTCGTAGGCTACCCGCCGTGGAAACTCTGGGTTCTGTGACCTACATATGTACCGACAAGACAGGAACCCTCACAGTCAACCGCCTCCGGGTCGAAGAGGTTTGGGAACCCGTCCTGACCCAGGTGAAGCCTTCCGAGGAGCCACCGACAAACCCGTTTCGCTTGTCCTTGGCGGCCGCTGCAGCTTTATGCAACGATGCTCGCCGAACCGCCGACGAATCGGGTACCGAACGATGGACAGGCGATCCCGTCGATCTTGCCTTAGTAGAATACGCGGAAAAGCTGGGCTGGCATAAGACCGATCTGGACACCCTGTATCCCAGGGTAACGGAACTCCCCTTTGACTCTTTCAGGAAGCGCATGACCACAGTGCATTGGGTTACAGACGGTTTCCTAGTAGTGGCTAAGGGCGCCCTGGAACAACTGCTCGACGTATGCCGCTACGTCGACAGCGACCCGGCTCCAGTGTCCCTCACAGATGACCTCCGCTTGCAGCTGGACACCGTAGCTGAGGATATGGCGAGAGAGGGCCTGCGCTTTATAGGTGTAGCCTACAAGCACGTAAGGGATATACCGGCCTCTCAAGAGCTCGAACAGGAACTAGTGCTGCTGGGAATCGTAGGTATGATGGATCCCCCTCGGCCCGAGGCCCGGGATGCAGTGGCCTTGGCCCGACGAGCCGGCATTCGCCCGGTAATGATCAGCGGGGATCATCCTGTGACTGTTAGGGTGATAGCCCAGCAGCTGGACATCTTTCGCCCTGGCGACCTTGAGTTGACAGGCAGCGAGCTGATGGCATTGAGCATGGAAGATTTTGAGGAGAAAGTACATCGCGTTTCCGTATACGCACGCGTCGAACCTCACCACAAGCTCAAGATTGTTAAAGCGCTCCAAGACAAAGGCCACATTGTGGCCATGACAGGCGATGGAGTCAACGATGCCCCCGCTTTGAAAGCAGCAGACATAGGCATTGCTATGGGCACCGGCACAGAAGTAGCCAAAGAAGCCAGTGACATGGTCCTCATGGACAGCAACTTCGCCACTATACTCAGTGCCGTCGAGGAAGGCCGTCGTGTCTATGACAATATACGGAAGTTCGTAAAATACACGATGACAAGCAATTCGGGAGAACTGTGGGTCATATTCCTGGCTCCCTTCTTGGGCTTGCCGATACCACTCCTCCCGATACACATACTTTGGATCAATCTGGCCACAGACGGGCTTCCAGGCCTTGCGCTGGCTTTCGAACCTGCGGAAAAGGATGTTATGGAAAGGCCTCCAAGGCACCCCAGGGAGGGCATCCTCTCCGGAGGATTGTGGCAGCACATGCTTTGGGTAGGGCTGCTCATGGCCGCGGTGCCCCTCATGCTTCAGGAGCTAACCTTGAAAGAAGGTGATCCAGCCTGGCAGACTATTGTGTTCTCGGTCCTATGTATATCCCAGCTCGGTCACGCCTTGGCTATTCGGTCGGAGAAGGAAAGCGTTTTCCGAATCGGGTTGCTATCAAACTGGAGGTTGCTAGGCGCGGTGATTGCTACCCTGGCAGCACAGCTGGCAATCATATATGTTCCATTCCTCAACGATATTTTCCACACAGTGCCGCTTACACCTAGGGACCTTGCTATCGTTTTCGCTGCGTCGCCCATTGTGTTCTTTGCTGTGGAGCTAGAAAAGGCTGTCAAGCGCCGACTGAAGCGATAAGCTGTCGGAACGAGAGGGTTCAAATACCAAGCTCAGCGCGCGTGCGCATGAGCCTCAAAATGCTGTCCCTGCCCACCATGCCCACTACGCGTCCGTCATCGACCACTGGGAGTTGAGCCACATCCTGCTCGTCCATCACCTGGAGCGCCAACATAGCGGGGTCCTCTTGCTTCACGACTCTGAGCTGACTTGCAGGTACCATGACAGTCTCAACCATGGTGGTATCCCACCCTTCTTGGGGAACCTGCCTAACCTCCTGGAGGGTTATTAAGCCCAACAGTCGGCCATCGGAAGTAACAATGAAACACCGACGTCCCATGCTGAGGACATAACTATAGACAAGCTCCTTCAGACTAATCTGCGGGGATACGACGGGCACGTCGGTTACCATTATTTGGCCCACAGAAACTCCCGTAAGTGCCTCTCGCAATACAATCTGACGGTAACTTTCAGACGCCGCGTTCTCCAAGAACCAGCCTATGAAGGCCAACCAGATGCCGCTGATGAGTGACCCCATGAGGGCCACAAGTACGCCGCCAAAAATGAAGATAAACCCAACAATGCGACCGGCCCAGCTGGCCACGTAGGAAGAGCGCAGGTAGTCCCCTGTGACAGCCCACAGGACAGACCTAAGCATCCGCCCCCCATCCAAAGGAAACCCTGGCACAAGGTTGAAGAGAGCTACAGACAGGTTCACTATCCCCAACCACTCAGCCGCAGCAGCCACGTACCGACTGCTATTACCAGCCACAAGGTACAGTGCGCCGAAGATAAAAGCAATGGCAAGGCTAGCCAGAGGACCGACTACAGTTATAAGAAGCTCGCTACTCGGCTTAGGCGCTTCCTTAGCTATCTGCGCGACGCCACCGAAAATGAAAAGGGTAATGTTCTTGACTGGTACACCTAGCCGGATGGCCATGAGACTGTGAGCCATTTCATGAGCCAGGACAGACAAAAAGAAAAGGAGACTGGTGATAACTGCAACAAGCCAGTATGCCGACACAGGCCAGCCCGGGTGAGACAGCGGCAAGTAGTTGAGGGCCAATGTGCCTGTGACTAAAACGAACACCAAAAACCAGCTGCTATGGGTTCCGACCGATATCCCAAAGATCCGGGCCAGACGGATAGTTTGTTGCAATATCTCAACCCCCTTCTGGCTATCTAGCCAGGCTTGACTTCTATCCGCTTCGGCTCCTTCGCACTGAGCTTTGGTATGGTTATGGTAAGAACGCCATCTTTAAGCACCGCCTCTACCCTATTGAGGTTGAGCCCGTCGGGTAAATTCAGAGACCTCGAAAAAGGACCGTATCTAGACTCGCAGAGCTGGTAGTCCTCTGGCTTCACGTGCTCAGGTTCGGAGCGATGGCCCGAAATGCGCAGAACACTGTCTTCCATAGAGATTTCTATGGCATCCCGCGGAACGCCCGGCAAGTATACCATGATCTCCAACCTGTCACCCTTGTCAACGATGTCGACTGCAGGTGTCCAGGTTTCAACGGCTACAGGTCCTGGAGCACGTCTCGGAGTGGCTATCCTCCCCAGCCTAGGGGTACCGAATACTTCATCCATGAAACGATTCATCGCCTCTTCAAGGCGCACCAGCTCTTCCCATGGCGATATCCGCACCGGATGCATACTTTCCTCGTTCCTTAAGGACATTGCTCCTCCCAGTACACAGCGAGCTTCAGTCTATCTTACCCCACGCACCCAAGGACCTACAAACCAGTTGGAGCCCAGTTGAGACGCGCACGGTAGCGCAAAAGTAACCTGCTGACGGAACCGCCCAGCACCGAAAGCGCAACCACATTGCCTAGAGCCCGGAAGGTGTCGTACACTACCGACGTGGCCATATAAAAACTGGCGTAGTGGAGCAACGTATCCTTTGCCGACATACCGGGGGACCAGTACAGGCCGACCTCCTCAGGACTGGCAGGCGAAACGAAGGGCCAGAACCACAGATTTAGCAGCACCCCGTAAGCATATCCCGCTGCAAAGCCATAAAGAACCAGCATCCAAAAGCTCCAATGGGGACGCCCGGGCAGAAGCCCGGCCCCGAGCCCCACCCAGCCCATTCCCAACATTTGATAGGGCAACCAAGGGCCAACCCCTCCGGTCAACAATGCTGACAGAAGCATGGAAAGGGCACCGAACAGGAAACCTCTCCTAGCACCAAAGACCCAGCCCACCACAATTACTAAGAAGAACATGGGAGATGCCCCCATGATGCTCGGAAGAAGCCTCAGGGCCGCATTGAGAGCTGCCAAGCTCCCGAGAAGAGCTACCTCCTTTGATGGGCTATCGCCATAGCTGGAATTCAGGACTTCGCTCAGCAGGCTCACCACAACGCCAAGGGCAACAATACCAAATATCAGAGGTGCATCAGCAGCATGAGAGCTATTTTCGCCCAAAAACATGGGGAAAAAGAACGGGTACAGGAAAGCCATGAGGCCCAATACACTTATCCACCAGACTATCAGATTAGATACCAGGCCCCCTTGGCTTCTCGGCATGAGACATCGCCTCTAACACATCTTCAACGGTAATGAACGCGTCACCAAAAACGCGATTAACCTGTGTGGAAAAGTTCAATGAACCTGCCAGAACCTCGCGGGTAGGACCTTCTACGACAACTTCGCCTTCTGACATAAGCGCCACCCGGTCTGCAACACGGGCCACGGTCTCGACATCGTGGCTGGCAAGGACAACGGCCCTGCCAGCCCTGACATATTCCCGCAAAAACTTTGAAAGTCGCCCCTTTTCAGCGTAATCCAGCCCCCTTGTCGGCTCATCGAGCAGGAGCAGGTCTGGGTAGGATGCCGCGACAGCTGCGCAGGCCACAAGCTCCCGCTGTCCAGCACTCAGGTCCCTCGGATGCCTATGGAGGATGCCTCCCAAGGCCAGGGTGTCGATCACGGCGTCGAGGCCCGACACAGGCAGATTCCGGGAACGCAGGCCCAAGGTTAACTCGTCCAGAACCGTATCGCTCAACAGGAGAGCATTAGGATCCTGGGGAAGATAGCCTGCTTCAAAGCCATTACCCCGTTCGATTGTCCCGTCGGGCTTAACCAGGCCAGCCATGGCCCTAAGCAAAGTGGTCTTCCCTGAGCCATTCCGTCCCATGACTGCCAGTACTTCACCGGCGTTGATCTCTAAGTCAATGCCGTTCAGGGCTGAGATCCGGCCATAGGAAAACCTAATCGATCTCAGGCGAAGCAAGGGCTCCCCTGGTGTCCCACGAGTTTCATAGGATGGCGAACTCACCTTCCCGAGGGGAGCCACTAGCTGCTTGGCCTCCTTTACTGTGAGGGGCATTCTGTTCAATTTCAGTCGCAATGCCAGTTCCACCAGCGGCGGCTTGATTTCTAGCTCGGCTACCATCTGCTCGACTTTCCCGGTTCGAACCCGTCCACCCGCTACCGTAACCATCACATCCGCATGGCCCAACACTCGTTCCAATCTGTGTTCGGCCATCAGCACAGTTATTCCAAAGTCCGTGTTAAGACGATGCACCACCATGAACAGCTCTTCGGCCGACCACGGATCGAGCTGGGATGTGGGCTCATCCAACACCAATACGTGAGGGTAAAGGGCCAAGGCTGAAGCGAGAGCAACCTTCTGACGCTCGCCTCCGCTGAGCTCCGTCAACTTTCGGTGTCTTAGTTGGACGATGCCCAGGGCATCGAGGACATCTTCGATGCGCTTCCGCCTGGTGCGGGCATCAAATCCCAGGTTTTCTAGCCCGAAAGATATCTCGTCCTCAACTCGATCCACAACAAACTGGGCTTCAGGGTCCTGGAACACATAGCCTACAACCTCAGCCATGCGTCTGGGTCCCAGGGTCACCGCGTCCCGACCGAAGACCCTGACGACCCCAGAAAATCTCCCACCGTAAAAGTTTGGCACCAAACCATTGAGGCATTTCAGCAAGGTGCTCTTGCCTGAGCCGGATCGCCCCACGACCAGCGCAAAGCATCCGGGATAAAGGGTCAGATAAACATCCTTCAAGGCAGTAGCCTTGTCGTCAAGGCCGGGATAGCTGTACGTGACAGCTTCGAGCTCTATCACCATGAACGAACCAGCCGTGCTACAGCAGGAATGGCAGGCATCATGGAAACAATGCCTATCCAGGGATCGAATGCCGGTGGGCTCAGTCGAGGATAGGGATAATAGTCTAGACTGGGAACTCGGGCAACGGCCGCAGCCAGAAACGCCGCAGCCATCAGGAATGCGGAGGCAAGCATCACCCTATCCTGCGCTGGAAGGCCCTTGAGACCTCTAAAGAACTCATTGATGTCATCGAGGGTCAGCAGACTCGCACCAAGAACCAGCAAGCTGCCCAGCAACATGCTGTAACCGATCCATTGCCCGGCCAGGGTGGTCACGTAGGCAGCACTTACGGCACCAGTGAGCCCAAAAGCTAAACCTAACGATGCCCACCGGCCCTCCTTGTAACGAACCCCAAACCCGCGACACTCCATGGCCTCAGCGAGCTGTAGACTGCGATCTAGAGTGATACCTATCAGGGGAACGACCAGTCGTACGTAGCTGCTCCGTTTCTTCGCATTACCCAGCCGCAATGTCTGGGCATCAACTACTTGCTGCACTGAGCTGACGAGGCCAGGAACGAGTGTCAAGCCCAGAGTGAGTGCTACCCCCAGCCCATGCAACCGAGACGGCACTAGCCTGTAGACTTCTATCAGGCTGGCTTTTTTCCAAAATACCCAGTAAGCCAGGGACAAACATGCAAAAACCTGACCTAAGAGGAGCCCGTACACGAAGGCGTTCAAAGTGTATGGCCCGCCCAGCACTGGCAGAATTGGAGGCATGCTGAAGATCACGGCGTCACCGGCCCGTACAGTGAGGAAATTGAACAGAGCAGACATGGTGCCCAGTACAAGCCACGCGCCGACGAGCCACCGAGCTTCACCAAAGGAGATCCTCAAAGATAAAGCCGTCGCTACACAGGAAATGAAAATTATCGTGAGATAAAGTGGATTCCTGGCGACTACAGCCCCGATGCCCACAGCTGATGCCCAACCTAGTAGAACCCCCGTACTGACCCTATCCATGGGTGCTACGTCTCCACCAGACAATACCGATCAGCCCACTCACGATCCCCACCATCAAAGCAAAGACTACGTAAGGGGTTCCGTCGTCGGCATTCCGTTGGGAGGAAGTGGTGTCGTGGGTAGCGGTCGCAAGGAGCACGGGCGTAGAGGTCGGCGTCGACCTGGGGCCGGCGCCAGCCGCCACGGTAGGTGTAGCGGTACCAGGCTCCGGGGGAGGCGATGCAGTAGGACTCATCACCGGAGTGGGCTGCGATCTGGACTGAGGGGTATTTGTAGGCCTCGGCGATGGCACCGGGGTTGCCGTGGCATATTGAGGGGTGACATCTGCCGTCAGTTCAGCCTGAGGGGTGGGAGAAATGGGCGAGGGAGAGGCCGTTGGCTCGCGCGATACTCCAAACATGGCCGCTATCTGCCCAATGGTCACCGATGGCAGTCCCGGCGGTCCTGAGGTCCATGACCATCCATCGACATCGCCGTCCTTCACCAGTCGGTTTGCAGCACCGAGCGGGGATCGTACCCATTGACCTGAACTGCCAATGTAGTAGTAGTTCCAGTAAAAGGACGGCGAGCCGTAGCTCTTACAAAAACAATCCTCAGCGGGGCACCCCTCACCATCTATAGCGCACACTGCTTCCCCTAGGCCCGGATACGGGGCTGTCACGAGAGACAGTCCAGACCTTTTAAGCAGGTCCAACCCAGTAATGGAAGGCTCATTGAACTCAACGTAGCGGAAAACGATCCTACCATCACCGTGACGTACCACTAGGCCAGCCCCCGAACCTGTGGCGCGAGCGGTTGCCACTAACGCTAGTGCCCATATGATCCCTGCGACAAAAGATACGCAGACAAGCCTCTTCATCGACGGCCAAAGAGCAGGAGACGCCCTAAATGCGTCAGCTGCACTTTCCAGTCCTGGGGAGCCTCAGGATGCAACTCCATCCGCGCCCTTTCAAACCACTGAACCGTCAACTCAGTGCCCGACTCTGGCTGGTTAAACGCCTCGGAAAGGGGCAACCCGAAGTTTCGCAGGCCATCGCGGTCCATCCAGAACGAAGCAAAGGGATCGACAACGTTGTGACCCGAAGCCCCGAAATAGATGCCTGGAGAAGCCGGGCTAGCTGGTTCGAATGTTAGGCCCAATGCCGCCATGAGTTCCTTGCCCAACAGTCCGGCTTCCACCTCATAAGGGGTACCCTTCAATTCAGGGTGGTATTCGAGACGGGCTCTTTCGAAGTACTGTACCGTGTACTTTTGGCCGGTTTCGAGATTAAATTCATCGAACTCTTCCGTGAGGGGATATCCGAACACTGGCAAACCGCCGTGCGCTTCCCAGTAGCTCTTGAAGCCATAGGCTAAAGTGTGTCCCGTCTCCTTAAAATAGATCCGGTCGGCGCCGGTGACGGCTTCGGGAAGAGGCCTCGCTGCTCTCACACGGCTGCGCTTCCCAGTAGCATCCACCACAGAGAAAGGCAGGTATCGCTGTGCAACGGCAGGAATGGCCTGGACAGTGCTCAGCAGGTTGTCCTCCGGTGAGGCATCTGTCCATCGAAAAGCACCGCTGGAATTCTGAAATTTCTTCAAAGCACCCACGGGATCCTTCCAGCGCGGATCATAGGGATCCTGGTCCGCTGATAGCAGAGCTTGCAGCACCAGAGCAGTGGAATTCGAGTCAGCTTCGAGGGGTGTTTCCGGGAACCGTTGGTAGGCGAACCCTCCTGATTCTACAGTGTGATCGGCGAGGAAGGCTACAGCCTTGGTTACTGCGGGATCTGCTTCCCTACCAAGGGCGACAAGAACCTGAACCATTATCGCGGTGGTGTTGGTGTCGCTATCAGCATCTTGACCAGAGCCGTTCCAGCCCCAGCCTCCGTTGGGGGCCTGGGCCGACAGGATACGATCGACAGCCTGGGGAGGTACGTTCTCTCCAGCAGCGAGAAGGCCCAGGACAGCAAGCCCATGCTGGTACAGATAACTGCCGTAGAGGCCTGTATCGGGATGGTACGTTCCCTGTATAGCAGTCACTAAATCGTGACCACCCAGTTCCGGCCCTCTGACACTCCGGCCCATAGCGCGGAACGCCAGAGACAAGTAGCCAAGGCTACCTGCATCCGACACATAGGCCTGCCAGTTGTTCACCACATACCCGACCGCAGCGTTGACAGCCCCAGTTGTATCGACACCTTCCCAAGGAACACTTAAAGCCAGAAGGGCCTGGGCCGTAGCAGACGGAGACGAGGCTGGCGTACCAAAGCCGCCGTCCGGATTCTGGTGGTTCAGCAGCCACTGAATGGCTGCCTGGACGCCCGTGGCAGCATCTGCTGTGGCAAGAGGCGCCATCAGTGCAACGACAACAGCTAGAGCCACAATGAGAGTTCTCAACCGCATCTCCTTCTCCTCAAAGGTTTTGGCAACAAAAACCCCGTTCCTCTCGAGAACGGGGCCAATCAGCTAACGGCGCCAACTGGCTGGTCCGCTCTCCCTTTCGCGCGAAGGTGCGGACGCCGCGGAGCGGGTTTTCTGGCTCCGTAGCCACAGGCTACGATACAGTTGCGGGACAGCGCCGGCCTCTCACCGGACTTACCCCTGTAAGCTCAGCCTCGGGCTGAGCACCTCCAGCGGCACGCCAGCTATTCACTTGTCATTACGGATAGATATTAAGATGCTTTCCTAAACCTGTCAACCCAGGCTGGGCCTTTAGCGAAGCTACAGCCCATCGTCGCTGTCAGTGCACTGCTGTAGCATCGCACTGCTCGGAGGTCCATGCCTACTTTACCTCCACCTTCGCCCCTACTTCTTCCAGCTTTGCCTTGGCCGCCATAGCTTCTTCCTTAGGAACCCCCTCTTTTATGGGCTTGGGGGCGCTCTCTACAAGATCTTTCGCCTCCTTCAGTCCGAGCCCTGGCAGAAGCTCGCGTACCACCTTGATAACCTGGATCTTGTTGGGTCCCACTTCGGTCAGCACCACGTCAAACTCGGTCTTTTCCTCTGCGGGAGGCTGGGCCGCCGGAGCCGCCGGACCAGTACCCGGGGCCACAGCCACGGCCGCTGGCGCCGCACTTACACCAAACCGTTCCTCGAGAGCCTTCACAAGTTCGGCCAGCTCCAGAACAGTCATCTTCTCTATGGCGGAAATGATCTCTTCCTTCGTCACTTCTACACCCCCTTTGAAATTCTTATGCAGCTTCCTTAAGTTGTTCGGACCTCGCTTGCAACAGGTAGAGCAGTGATCGCATGGGTGATGCCAGCGCTGTCACCAAACGTATCAAGGGCGCCTGAATGGCCCCGACAGTTTGAGCCAGCAGCACATCCCTACTCGGGAGCTTCGAGAGTTGTTCCAGATCGTCCGCGCTGAGGACACGGCCGTCAAATATAGCCCCCTTGATAGCAACGGGCTTTGGCTCCTTCTGCGCCTCCATGATGGCTCTAGCTGCCCCTACAGGATCCGCCAGGCCAAAGGCAATGGCGGTAGGCCCTTCCAAGAACTGCTCAATCCCTGTCAGACCCACTCGCCTGGCCGCGATCCTAGCGAGGGTATTTTTAGTTACATGGAACTCGACTTTCGCGGCACGCAAAGAATTCCGGAGCTTGTTGATCTCAGCCACGTTCAGGCCACGATAATCGGTAACAACCACGATCCGTGACTGGCGCAACCACTCTTCTATCTGCTCGACTATCCCTAGCTTCCGTTGCGTTGGCACTGTCCACCTCCAAAAAACTAAAGGGCGTACACCATGCCGAAACCCGGGTGGACGCCCTTGTGTCCATACATTTCCCACGTGCCTCGGCAGGCAGTTTAAGCAACCAATGTGCACCTGCGTCTTCGGCTTATGATTTTTAGGCAGCAGCCAATTGCAGTGTCGGTGCCACCTCCACTTTAACTCCTGGCCCCATGGTGGTAGCCAGCGTAATACCCTTAATGTAGGTGCCCTTTACAGCAGCAGGCCTGGCCCTAACCAATGCATCCACGAGGGCCAGCAGATTTTCGAGAAGCTGCTGTTCGCCGAAGCTCACCTTTCCTATGGGCACATGTACTATTCCGCCCTTATCGTTCCGGACCTCTATCTTGCCGCGGCGGAATTCCTTGATAACGTTGGCCAAGTCTTCGGGCTTGACAACGGTACCGCTCTTGGGGTTGGGCATGAGCCCGCGCCTACCGAGCAGCTTCCCAAGCCTTCCAACCTTTCCCATCATGTCCGGCGTGGCTATTGCCACGTCGAAGTCGAACCATCCGCCCTCTATTTGCTTAATCAAGTCATCAGCCCCAACTATGTCAGCACCCGCTTCCTTGGCGATCTTTTCGGCTTCGCCAACTGCAAATACTAAGATACGAACCGTCCGACCAGTACCGTGAGGCAACGTAACAGTGGTCCGCACCTGCTGGTCGGCATGGCGAGGATCTATTCCAAGCCGAATGTGCGCCTCGACAGTGCTGTCGAACCTGGTGATAGAAGTCTTCTTGACCAGGGCAACTGCCTCCTCGGGGCTATAGTGACTTGTTCTGTCCACAAGCTTGAGTACTTCGAGATACTTCTTTCCTCTATTGGCCATAGCTTTCCAGCCCCTTACCCTTAACCTACGATCTCGATCCCCATGGATCGGGCTGTGCCCTCTATCATGCGCATTGCCGCCTCAATATCGGAGGTGTTGAGGTCTTTAAGCTTTAGATCAGCTATCTCCCGCACTTGCTGGCGTGCAATCCGTCCGACCTTGTCACGTTTCGGGTTGCCCGATCCCTTTTCGACCCCGGCCGCCCTACGGAGCAGGTCAGCTGCCGGGGGGGTCTTCGTCACGAAAGTGAAAGACCTATCCTCATAGACAGTGATCTCGACGGGGATAATCTGCCCAGCCAGGGAGGCCGTACGCTCGTTGTACTCCTTGCAAAACGCCATTATGTTCACGCCGTGCTGCCCTAAGGCAGGGCCTATCGGGGGCGCCGGCGTAGCCTTGCCTGCCTGTATCTGAAGCTTGACAATTGCCTTGACTTTCTTTGCCACCGCTAGCAGCCCTTGTTATTAAGTTATCTTCTCGACCTGAAGGAAGTCAACTTCGACGGGGGTCTCTCGACCGAAGAACGACACCAGCACCCGGACTTTGCCCTTGTCCTGGTTCACATCGTCTACAGTGCCTTCAAAGTCCGCGAAAGGCCCATCGATTATTCTGACGGCTTGGCCTCTGGCTAAGGCTATCTTGACCTTAGGTGCCCCAGCCTTCATCCTCTTCAAGATAGCTTCCACCTCTTGATCTGACAGAGGAGATGGCTGGGTGCCGGTTCCTACGAAGCCTGTCACCCCCGGCGTGTTTCTCACGGCGTCCCATGTCTCTTCATCGAGGATCATCTCAACCAGTACGTATCCAGGATAGATCCTCCTGGTAACCGTGCGCCTCTGGCCATTTTTGATCTCCACGTCCTCCTCTGTTGGCACGAGGACGTTGAAAACCCTATCTTTCACGCCAAGAGTGCTGATACGATGCTCCAGGGTACGCTTCACCTTGTTCTCATATCCTGAGTAGGTGTGGATCACGTACCACTTACGCCTCGGATCCTTCGGCTGCTGCGCTGGACTTATTTCAACAACAGTGGAAGATGCCTCTTCTCTATCGCTCACCATAGACCCTACCTAATGTTCACTAACAACCTGTAACCGAGCTCAAGGAGCGAGTCTACGATATACAAGTAAACCCCTACCGCCACCGAGAGCCCAATTACCACGGCCGTAAGATTGATCACCTCTTCTCTCGACGGCCACGAGACCTTTCTGAGCTCCGCTCTGGTCTCCCGATAGAGGCGAACCAATGCGTTCTCTTTTCGAGCGGCCCGACCCAAGGCAGATCTAGACAGCATGGGGACCCTTCCAACCACAAAAGTGGCAGGTGCGGCCGGGCTCGAACCGACAACCTGCGGTTTTGGAGACCGCTGCTCTACCAGTTGAGCTACGCACCTGTGCCCACATTACATTTATATCCTATAGCAGCTGCCCTTTGCAACCGCCTTCACTTTGTCTCCCGGTGGAGGGTATGGTGACGGCAGCGCGGACAGTACTTCCTCAGCTCCAGACGGCCAGGGTCGTTGCGACGATTCTTCGTGGTGGTGTAGTTACGCTCCTTACACTCGGTGCAAGCTAGGGTAATGACGATGCGGTCTGCCTTCTTGGCCATTTCACTCCTCTATTCTGGTGACTACACCGGCTCCCACGGTCCTGCCACCTTCCCGTATCGCAAACCTCAGCCCAGCCTCTATCGCTACCGGCGTT
>DAOUBH010000029.1:0-49148 GCA_034432775.1 Chloroflexota bacterium | reverse complement strand
TGCCCGCACGGCTTCCACCGATCTCCACTCCATGTACGCGGCCATAGTGCCCAATGCAGGATGGCGGCTGGTGTGGGCCCTGGCCAGCCTCAAGGACACCCACGAGAATATCCTCATCGAGGGTCTGCTCGAACATGTGGCGCCACCTTCGCCCGACGACGAAGCCATGCTTGAAACCATAGACTTCGATGCAGAAACAGCAAGGAGGAACTTCGGCCTCCAGGAGTTCCTGCTGGGTCTACGGGACAAGGACCTCTTACGGCGGTATATCTTCGGCCCGACATGCAACATAGCTGGCATTCAGGCAGGCTATACGGGCATGGGCGTGAAGACGGTACTGCCTAAGGAAGCCCGCGCTAAGGTCGACTTTAGGCTTGTTCCCGGTCTGACACCGGAACTGGTGAAAGACCTTTTGGTCCAGCACCTCCATAGACTGGGCTTCCAGGACATAGGGGTCGAGCTGATCGCAAGTCTCTGTCCGGCAAGATCGCCGGCCTCAGCCGGCGTGGCTCAGGCTGCCCTGAGGGCAGCTCGAGAATTCTTCGGCCAGGACCCGCAGGTCTTCCCCATGCTACCTGGCAGTGGACCAATGTACACGTTGTGCCAGGGTCTGGGCATCCCAGCTATCTCCGCTGGCACAGCTTCCAGGGCCGATTCGAACATCCATGCCCCAAACGAAAGGGTTTTACTGGATGACTATATCGAGAACATACGATACATGGGCCGATTCCTGCGGTGGTGCGGTGAACTTCTATGAGACTCCTTAACCGCCACTCATACATCCTGTTCGCCATTTTCGTGTTCTCCCTTGCATCCTACGTTGCCTTCAGATCGGGCCTTACACCAGTGAAGCTATTGGCGCTATCGCTTCTGGGATTTTTCCTCATCTTGCCTCTGAGGACCACCTTTCGACCAAGCGTTTCGACCCCGGTAGTGGTCAGCGGCCATGCCGCCATTGTTGAGATCTATTCACGCTACTGAGCCGCCTGTATGGCCATGGAGCCCATCGTGAATGGGCTGCAGCGGGACAACCCCGACTTGCCTATCATCAAGATAGACGTTAATTCTCGCCTGGGCAAGGAAGCTGCACGCCGCTGGGAAGTGAGATTGGTCCCCACCTTCATTGCTGTTTCGTCAGATGGGCGCCAACTCCTCAGAGCCGAAGGCTTTCAGCCCCGGTCCAACCTGGAGTACATGGCACAACTATGCCGTGCACAAGGAGGCCACCAAAGTGGAGGTTAGGGTAAATGGCATCAAGCTCTTTTACGAGATGGAAGGCAGCGGGCCTACCCTTCTGTTTCTCCACGCGTTGGGATTAGACCACACCATTTGGAGGCACCAATTCGATGCGTTCCGGGGCAGCTACACTGTGGTAGCACCTGACTTGAGGGGCCACGGTCGCTCGGACAAACCACCAGGACCCTACACCGTCGACGAGTTGACCGCCGATGTAGCTAGTCTCCTGAGCCGCGAGCAACTGTGGCCGGCCACAGTGGTGGGGCTCTCATTGGGCGGCATGGTGGCAATGGCCTTGGCGGCTGACCATCCAGAGTTAGTGCGTGCTCTGGTGGTGGTAGCAGCCATCGGCGAAATAGGAAACGAGGCAAAGGTCACCTTTGAACAACGAGCCGTCCAGGCTGAGGCTGAAGGGATGGCCGCCATCGCAGAGGCAGCACTACAGAGATGGTTTACCCCCGCTTTTATCGACAACTCCCCGGAGGTGGTTTCGTCCATAAAGGCGCTTGTAGGCAGCAACGAGCCCCGCGCCTATGCGGCTGCCTGCCGGGCAGTGGCCTCTCTCAACCTTACGCCTAGGCTTGGGAACATCTCCTGTCCGACACTGATAGTGGCTGGCGAGAAAGATCCAGCCATGCCCCCTGCCGTCATGAAGCAACTCCACTACCTTATAAGGGGATCACGCTTCGAAATTGTCGCCAACGCCTCCCATCTGATTCCTGTCGAGCAAACAGAGGCCTTCAACAATCTGTTAAGCGCCTTCTTGGCTGAAATCAATTCGAGACCGGAAGCGTCGTAGGCAGAGAAAGAAATACCGTGGTACCATGTCCTGGCGCACTTGTGAGCCAGACCCGGCCCGCTTGGGCCTCCATAAGTTTCTTGCTCAGATATAAGCCGATGCCCATGCCAAGTCCGCCCTTTACGGTACGATAGTATCGTTCAAAGACACGCTCGTGGTGCTCGGAAGAGATACCTGCACCCTGGTCCCGAATTGCAACGTATGCTTCCATTCCATCTGTTGCGACACATACATATATCTCAGTGCCTGGTGGAGAATAACGTCCCGCATTGTTGACCACATTCTCGAAGACCCTGTGGACCGCCTCAGGGTCGGCATAGACCTTAACTTCCTTCTGCAGCCGAGAAATTATCTTGTGCTCGGGCCAACTTACTCGCGCCTCCTCCACCCAGCTCCCTAGGGCCTCCGAGAGGTCAAACCACTGAGGCGACACGCGCACTGCGTCGGCCTCTACCTTGGACAGGTCGATAAGCAAGGCTAGGAGCTTACCTACATCGTCGGATCTCTTCACAATGGTCCGAAGATGTTCAATGATGGTATCTGCACTATAGCCTCTAGACAACCTCTTCAAAGAATTTTGCGCGGCAAGCTTTATCACAGTCACTGGGGTTACCAAATCGTGGAACAGATCCGATATGAACTCATTCCGTGCTATCTCGAGGCGGTGGTGTTCAGTGACGTCGCTGATGACCATCACACTTAGGTGCACTTTACCGTCATCTGAAACGACCTTGGTTCCACTAAAGGAAAGGTACTTACTGTGCCCCGTAGGCAAGGACACCGAAAGCACGTAATTCCTGAAGGTTTCGCCCCTCAAAAGTCTCGAGAGGGGATCCAGCCCTTCCTGGATGGGATTGCACCTAGTGTCGTACATTTTGGCAACCCTCAGGGTCGTCAGCACGTCGTCGGGGGTTTCCACCTCGAGAAGCTCCCTTGCCGCCCGGTTGGCCGTGTCGATCTCACCGCTGGCTCTAAGCACCACAACCCCTTCAGTCATATGTCTGATGAGGGCTTCGAACTCCATCGCTCTCCAATGATTCAGCCAGGCGAGATTGGTCACTGCCTTGAGAGCTTGGTCCTGTTCCTCATGAAGCAGGGTCCTCTCGATGGCCACGGAGGCTTGCCGGGCAACCCCTTCGACCAGACCCACCTCGACTGCTGAAAAGTGCAGTTCGCCCGATCGCTTAGCGAGGGTCATTACCCCCAGGGGCCTTCCATCCAACCTCTTCAGTGGCACGAAGAGAAGGGGTCCCACTCCATGGCGGCGCGCCCAAGCCGGCGTTACGCGATTATCGGTCTGGGCATCTCGCACGGCCGCCGTCCGGCCTTCGCGCACTACCGTAGTGAGGAGGAGGGGAGACGAAACTGGATGCACCTCTCGTATGAAATACTCCACATCGCTATCCGTGACATGTGGCCCGTAAAGAGCTGCACCCTTTAAGCACTGCAAGTCTTCCTTGAGAAGAAATATCTCGGCCAGGGCGGCTCCCAATGCGTCAACTGTCTGCCTACATATCTCGGTGAGGAGCCCGGGCAGAGCAGAGAAGCTGGCGAGAGCCAGGGCTACCCGCCCGGCTGCCCTTAAATAGCGATTCTGGAGCTGAGCATCCGAGTACAGTTTCGCATTGGCCAGGAACCTTCCAAACTGTTGGCCTACTACCTCTAACAGCCGCAACTGGCCTTCTTCCAGCTTCCTGTGGCTTTGGCGCCAATTGGCAAACATCACACCCAGTGGCTTGGTATCGGCCATAAGGGGGATCACGGCGGCAGACTTCGCGGGAAACACCCACCGCTCCACCGCACCTATCCTCGGGTCGGCCATGTAGTCGGCGACGAAAACCGGCATGCCTGTTCGAAGGGCCTCTTGTACCCACGGCTTGGCGGAAAGCCTAAGAGCCTCGGGGACGCCTAAGGGCACGCCCCCTTCGTAGCCCAGCAGGTACTTCGTAGGTAACAGATCACTACCATCATCCGTTAGGAAAGCCACGCCGATATCGTCGGCCTGAAACAGGGAGCGTACTTTTGGAAGCACCTGATGGAAAACGGTGTCCACATCCAGGCTGCTACTGCACGCGCTGGCAATGTGGAGCAGAGTATCCAGCTCGGACAAGTGACTGTCAAGCTGCAACCTCAGGAGCCAGTTGTCTACCACTGTGGCCATAAGGGTCGCTACCAAGCTGAAGAAATCAAGGTCGGTTCTGCGCCACCGATTCGCCCCGGACCAGCAGAAGGTCAAGAGACCTCGGCTATCTCCGTGGGCCAAAAGAGGACAAATCACCATGGACTTCACGGTGATCCCTGCATCCTTCAACTCTTGGAGCAACGCCCGGGAGCCAGGAGCAAGATCGGCGGCGTCGACGTCATCGATTGCGACGAGTTGGCCGCTGGCCAGGGCCCGTGCCCCTTCAAACTCGGGCAAACGATGCGGCTCCACATCGCGGAAGGAAAGCCCCTGCGGCGCCCCATAGGTTTCCAGAACTCGGAGCGAGCCAGTTGGGCCCCTAAGCCATAAAACAGCAAAGCAGCAGCCCAACAACTCGCCGGCAAGGCCCAAGGTCCTCCGCGGGGCCTCCACCGACATCCGACTGTCGAAACCAGCTTCCGCCACTCGGCGGATCACCTGCCTTCGTCTGTCAGCACCGAGCCTAACTTTGCGGAGGTTCGTGTCCATCTCTTTCTTGCTCCGACGCTACGTTCCGACCGGGGATGCGGGGCTGGGTCATAGCCCAAGGCGACAAGATGCGCTCCAATTCCTCGGCTGAAAGAAGGCCCCGCTCTGCCACAATCTCGCGGATAGGTTTGCCCGTAAGGACGAACTCTTTAGCTATCTCAGCGGCCGTTGCATAACCGATATAGGGGCTCAAGGCCGTGGCGAGGCCCCCACTGTGCTCAACGTAATAACGGCATCGCTCGACGTTGGCCGTGATCCCCCTCACACATTTTTCGTCGAGCACCTTAGCAGCCTTGGCCAGTAGGTCGATGGACATCATCAGTGCAAAGGCAATCCCAGGCATCATAACGTTCAGTTCAAGCTGTCCAGCACCCGCCGCCTGGCATATGGAGAGATCATTGCCCAGAACCTGAAAGCAGACCATGTTGGTCATCTCGGGGATCACAGGATTTACCTTACCGGGCATGATGGAAGAGCCCGGTTGTACAGGTGGCAAGCTGATCTCAGCAAGGCCAGTGTGGGGCCCTGAGCTCATCAGCCGAAGATCATTACAGATCCTCCCGAGTTCTACCGCCAGATAACGCAGTCCAGCCGATACTTCGACAAAGGCACCCATGCTCTGTGTTGCCTGGACCAGATTATCCGCTTTTCGAAAGGAGAAGCCCGTGAGCTCGCTCAGAACCTGGGGTACTCGCTCTATATAGGCCGGCTCCGCCAACATCCCAGTCCCTACAGCTGTGGCCCCAAGATTTAGTTCTAGCAAGCTTTCCGATGCCCGGCGCAGAACCATGACT
The DNA here is from genome assembly GCA_034432775.1 of Chloroflexota bacterium. Lineage (GTDB taxonomy): Bacteria > Chloroflexota > Chloroflexia > DAOUBH01 > DAOUBH01 > DAOUBH01. The sequence goes on along the minus strand of DAOUBH010000029.1, from coordinate 43,648 downwards.
CCGCGGTCTAGGCTCAGTGCGTAGGCCTCGAACTCCTGGCCCAACCTTATCGGCACAGCATCTTGCAAATGGGTCCTTCCGCTCTTGACAACGTGATCGAACTGCCGGGCCTTGTCCTTCAGAGCGGCTACAAGCCCCTCGAAGGCGCTATAGAGGGCCGAGAGCCCCATTAGCGCCGCGAGTTTCATGGAGGAAGGGAAGACATCATTTGTCGACTGGGCCATATTTACGTGGTCGTTAGGATGCACGGGCTTGTACTCGCCCCGCCTTCCGCCCAGCAACTCGTTCGCCCTATTGGCCAACACCTCATTGACATTCATATTGTGCGAAGTGCCGGCCCCGGCCTGGAATGGGTCGACTACGAACTGGTCCTGCCACTTCCCCTCAAGGACCTCGTCTGCAGCTGCCACGATGGCCCTTCCGAGGCGCTGGTCCAGGCGGCCCGTTTCCATATTGGCAATCGCTGCAGCCTTCTTTATGATCACTGTTGCCTTCACCATGTTGGCATGTGGACGAAGCCCGCTGATGGGGAAGCTTTCCAAAGCCCTCACTGTCTGCACACCATAAAGGGCCTCGTCAGGCACTTCCTTCGGCCCCAGTGGATCCCTCTCAATCCTATGCCCCATGCCCCCCTCGCTAGTACCCGTTGATGCTATAAATATAGAGCACAACCCGCTGAGGCATATCATGGTGGAGATAGAGATACCTGGAGTCGGAACTTACACGTTGACAGCACTGGTGACAGACATGAACGGGACCCTCACCCTCGACGGCAAGCCCATCGACGGTGTTCAGGAGCGTCTCAAGGCCCTATCACAGGCATTAGAGATCCATATGGTAACAGCAGACACCTTTGGTACCGGAGCTGTCGTAGCGGAAAAGCTGGGCCTACACCTTCACAGGCTCGTTCCCGACGGTACGGAGGCCCTTCAGAAAGCTCGCCTTGTGAGGAGTCTAGGGGCAGACAGTGTAGTGGCCATGGGCAATGGTTCCAATGATGTTGCTATGCTGAGAGAGGCCGCCATCGGCATCGCCGTGCTAGGGCCCGAAGGCTCTGCCACAGAGGCACTACTAGCATCCGACATCGTGGCTCCGTCTATACTGCTGGCCTTGGACCTATTGCTCAACCCAAAAAGATTGGCTGCAAGCCTGAGGCATTAAAGCTGGCCCATGGCCCTCAGTATCTTTTCTGCAGTCATTGGCAAGCTCTTTATACGCACCCCCAGAGCATCGTATATGGCGTTGGCCAAGGCTGCGGCTGTAGGCACTATGCCCGGTTCGCCAACCCCTTTGGCTCCAAAGGGTCCGGTAGGGTCCGGCTCCTCCACCAGAATCACCTTTATCTCGGGCACTTCGTACACCGTCGGGACTTTGTAGTCCATCCATGTGGTCGCCATGGGGCTTCCAGATGCTGGATCTACAGGGAGGTCTTCGTAAAGAGCATAGCCTATGCCCTGTAGGACAGCTCCCTCGATCTGGCCCTCCACGACTCTCGGGTTGATTGCCCGACCCACATCGTGCACCGCCACGAATCTCTCCACTTTAACCTGCCCTGTTTCAGTGTCGACAGCCACCAGAGCAAACTGAGCGCCGTAAGGCACTGCATTGGTCTGAGGTGCAGAGCCCTTGCCAAAGATCTGAACCCTGTTTTTGAAATACGCTGTCCTGGCTACCTCTGCGACTTGCACGCCTCTTTCCGGATAGCCAGCCACGTGGATACGGCCGTTCTCCAGCTGAAGGTCTATCTCATCCGCCTCCAACATCTCCGCAGCAAGCTTCAGCAGTTGGGAACGAGCGTCCATACAGGCCTGGACAACCCCATTCCCAGTAACGTACAGTGTACGGCTCGCATGGCTGCCGATATCGAAGGGCGTCACTGAGGTATCGCCCAGCACCACAGTGACACTTTCCAACGGTACCCCCAAAACCTCAGCGGCCAGTTGAGCGAGGGTGGTACGGGTGCCAGTGCCCAGGTCTGGCACGCCACAGTACACGTTTACAGAACCGTCGGGGTTCACCTTAACGGTTACATTGGACTCTTCAAGCCACTCGTCGCCAGGAAGGCACGCTGTCCCGCTAACCCACGTCACGGCTGCCACGCCCACACCGTAGACCCACCTCCCTTGGCTCACTCGCCTGCGGTAGTAAGTCTTCCACCCGATCTCTTTGGCTCCCAGGTCGAGACACCGGTCTAGGGTTACCTTCCCAAAGGGAAGCCGTGTAAGAGGGTCTGTTTCATCCTCTTCGTACCTGAGCTGCTTTCGCAGCTCAATGGGATCTCTCCCTAGCCTGTCAGCCAAAATATCTATGAGTTGCTCCAGGGCAAAGAAGGATTGTGGTCCCCCATACCCCCTGAAGGCCCCTGCTACGGGCGTGTTTGTGAGCACAGCATAGCCATCGTAACGCACGTTAGGGCACCTGTAGGCCCGGACCATGGTACCACCATGAACGATTGGTAGGTAGATGCCGACCGTTGGGTAGGCGCCGGTATTGGCCACTGACTTAACCTCCAGGGCGGTCAGGGCACCGTCGCCCTTGGCGCCCAGCCGGCAGTGAACTACGACGGGATGCCTGGTCTCGGTAGCATACATGTCCTCATCACGCGAATATTCCAGCAGTACAGGACGCCCAGTTATGATAGCCATAGCTGCCGCATAAGGTTCGTTAACCAGGTCGACCCTCATGCCGAAGGCACCGCCGATGCTTGGATTAACCACGCGGACCCGAGACAAAGGAAGTCCGAAAATTTTCGCCAACTTGTAATGTACTATGTGCAGCAGCTGTGTGAGGCTCCATACCGTCAGGACACCGCCCGGCTCGTAATGGGCAAGGGCCGCAGTAGGTTCAAGCTGGCAGTGCTTCTGCCTGGAGGTCTCGAACACCTCTTCGATGACGACTTCGGCCTGCGCCATCCCATCCTCAACGCTACCCCAGTCCATTTTGGTATGGGCAGCCACATTGTTAGCATGTTTCTCGTGGAGCAGCGGGGCTCCTGGAGCCATAGCCAGCTCAGGATCGAAGACTGCCGGCAACTCCTCATACTCCACCTCGACGAGGTCCAAGGCCAACTGGGCGGCTTCCTCCGTTTCGGCAACCACCGCGGCTATAGGATCTCCGATGTAACGCGCCTTGTCGGCAAAGATCGTTACCGGCCTTCGATACTCCACGCGCAGCACATGCCTCAATCTCTCCGTCAGCCCGGAGTTTTCGATGAGGGCTATCACTCCGGGCACATTGGCAGCCTTGGAGAAATCTAGCTTATACCGGGCGTGGGGACGCTGGCTCCGGAGCAGCTTTCCATAGCAGAGACCCTGGATACGAAGATCGGCCGCGTAACGGGCCACTCCCGAGACCTTGTCCCATGCATCGACCTTGGGAACTCGCTGACCTACAACCCTCAAACTCCCGGTCATCGGCTCTCCACCTCTGACTTCATGCGTTGTGCCGCTGCCTTAATGGCTCTCAGCACTTTCACGTACCCGGTGCAGCGGCAGATGTTGCCAGCAATCACCTCTTTTATCTCGTCTTCTGTGGGATCGGGATTATTCTCGAGCAACCAGTAGGCTGACATTATCAGACCCGGCGTGCAAAACCCGCACTGCACAGCACCTTCCGACACAAAGCTCTCCTGGAGAGGATGAAGACGCCCGTCGACGGACAGCCCCTCAATGGTCAAAATGTGACATCCGTCGGCCTGTACGGCCAGCATCAGACACGCCTTAGTGGGCAACCCATCGACAAGCACTGTGCACGACCCGCATACCCCATGCCTACATCCAGCCTTGGTCCCCGTAAGCCCTAGCTCTTCCCTGAGCACATCCACCAGAAGCCGCCAAGGCCTGACCACCAGAGATCGACGCTGTCCATTCACAACGATCTCCATCTTCACAGGTGCCGTATGATCGATAGCCGCTGTTCCACCATGTAGACTGCTCTCCAATTCAGCTGCTCCTTTCCTTAATGTGCAGGATAGCGCGAAACGTCAGCACTTCAACCAATCGCCTCCGATAGGCTGCAGACGCGTGCATATCGTCCTCCGGTTCGCAGATCTCTGCTGCCAGGCGGGCCGCCTCCTTGGCCGCCGTTTCCGTGAGCTTGTCGCCTATCAAGGCTTGTTCTGCAGCTGAGGCCTTAACAGGGCCGGGCCCCACTCCCATGAGCGATACCGCCGCATCCCTCACCCTAGCATCCTCATCCATGGCGAGTTGCACACAGGTCCCTGCTATAGCAAAGTCGCCATGGCGCGGGGTTATTTCCTCAACCTTTGCTACTGCTCTCGACCATACGGGCAAGCGCACTTCCACAAGCAGTTCATCGGGCTCCATACAAGTCGTGAGGTACGTTACAAAGAAATCCTGTGCCGGCACTATTCTCTCTCGAGCCTTACTCTTGAGGACGACTCGCCCTCCCAGTGCAGACACAACGGCTGGAAGCTCCGCTGCTGGATCAGCGTGGGCCAACGACCCACCTATGGTGCCCCGAAACCTGATATGCGGGTGTCCCACAAGCTTAACAGCCTCATGGAGCAGAGGGGCGGCTGCTTTGACTATCTCTGAGCGCTCCAGATCGGCATGGCGGGTCATGGCCCCTATATGCAACCATCTACCCTCTAGCCGGATGTAGCTCAGTGCGCTCACACGATTGATATCAAGCAGATATTTAGGCCTGGCCAACCTGAGATTTATCATGGGCAGCAAACTCTGGCCACCAGCCAAAACCTTGCCGTCCAGGCCATATATTGCCAGCATATCCAGGGCCTCATCCACCGAGAACGGGCGCAAGTAGCCTAAAGGAAGTGGTCGCATCTCTACCCTCGAGTATGTCGTGAATCCGTAGGCCGTGGTGATTATAGCATCCTTGGACAAAACTGACCAGCGGTCAGCAAACTCGGTATCCCCTATAATCGATAGTAGGAAGCTCAGGAGCGAAGCCATGGAGGATTTCTACCAGCAACTAGTTAGAGTGCTGCAAGCGGGAGAACCCGTGGCAGTGGCCACTGTCATTCGAACCAAGGGCTCGACACCCAGAGAGGTTGGCGCGAAAATGCTGGTTAGGCCGTCGGGACAGATAGTCGGGACGGTAGGCGGTGGCTGTGGGGAAGCGGCTGTGTGGAGGGCAGCTCTGGAAGTGATCGAGACAGGCAGGCCTCAGGTTGTGGTGGCTGACCTAACTGAAGACATCACCCTTCACGCCGACGGGGTTTGTGGAGGCATAATGGAGATATTCGTCGAACCTTGGTATCCCTCTGGCACGGGACCCTCGAATAACGGGTCCGTCTGAGTGACCCATGGAACCACTGGCACGGGCAATAGCCGAGGCTGTTGCCGCCAACGTGGGGGCGGCTTTGGCTACGGTGGTGAAGGGCCCCGCCCGCGGAAGCATTCGGGTGGGGAACAAAATGTTAGTGTTCCTTGATGGAACGGTTACGGGAACCCTGGGAACGGTCGAGCTCGATGAGCGTGTACGGTTGGATGCCGTCCAGGCTATACCAACGCAAAAAAGCGCCCTCCATACTTATTTGGTTGCTGGCAGCGAAGAGGTCCGTGAGGAGATAGAGGTATTTATAGAGGTGCTCGCCGCGGCAGCTCAGCTGCTGATTCTGGGAGCCGGCCACATAGCAGTCCCTCTCGCCCAACTGGGTAAGATGCTGGGGTTTACAGTCACGGTAGTTGACGATAGGGCTTCCTTCGCCAACAGGGAACGATTTCCCAGCGCAGACGACATAATTGTCGGCGACTTCGACCAAGTGCTCCGCAACTACCCTTGGGTTCCCAACACCTACGTAGTACTGGTAACTCGAGGGCACGAATTCGATGTGGTCTCCCTACGTCACATCCTCTACTGGGATGTCGCCTATATAGGGATGATCGGCAGCAAACGACGCGTGTGGGCCGTGCATAAGCTGCTCCACGATGAGGGCATGCCCGTCGCACGCTTGCAACGCCTCCATGCCCCTATAGGGATCGATATCGGAGCCGAAACTCCCGCGGAGATCGCCGTATCCATCGCGGCCGAGATCGTTAAGATCCGACGGGGCGGTCGTGCAGAAAGCCTCTCCGACAAACTTCGCCCCCTCTATCTTAAGCGCCTATTACGCGAACCGGTTTCCGAATTAGACCTTAAGGACTGACAGCTTCGTAACCAGGCACCCTTGACTTGATTACACTCCTTGCTATCATAGCCTTAAGGTCCATGTCGAATAGAACCGGCCTTACTGATGGTGATGCTTTTAAACGCACCAAGGCACAAGCTCAGCTCGAATGACAGGCAAGGGGCAGCCTCATGAACGACGACGGTGTGTTCAGTTTTGCCCCAACTCACCAATCCGTACAGCTTGGTGAGTCACGCCTTGTCGCCTGCGGGGTCGGAGGCAAATGGCAGACTTTCGAGCAGGTCTTCCCCTTGGACTATAGGCACGGCCTCTATCCCCTATGGGCCCTGGGCCCCTCGGTGGTTCAAACTCTGGCCAAGGTGTCAGATACTCCTTGCACGGATGTGCGACCCGAGGATCTACTCTTGCTGGACACTGAGACTACAGGCCTCTATATAGAAGACGGCGCCATTGTGTTCCTTGTGGGTATCGGCCGGTTGAGCAGTACAGGGCTCATCCTACGACAACACTTGCTTACCGACCTGGCGTACGAGGACGCCTTTCTCGAGGCCCTGCATCGACATCTGGGCGATTTCAAGATCATTATGACCTTCAACGGGCGGGCCTTCGACACCCAAATCTTGGGTTACCGCTTTGCATACCATGGGATCCTGTACCCCTTCGGGAACGTTCCGAACGTCGATCTCCTGACTGTCGCTCGAAGGCTCTGGCGGGGCATACTGCCTTCATGCTGCTTGAGCAACCTGGAGGCTACGCTGCTCCAGGTGTACAGATGGGATGACCTACCTGGCTGGCAGATCCCCGCGGCCTATCGGGATTGGCTGAGGACGGGTGATGACGTCGTGCTGCGGAATATATTCCGCCACAACGCTGGCGACATTCTTTCCATGGTCACCCTCGGTGTGCACATTTCTAACCTACTGACAGATCCCTTGTCCCACTCGCGCTTCCACGAGGAGGTCATCAAGGTAGCCCGTCTCTGGGAGCACACGGGAGAAGTGGATAGAGCGTCATATCTGTATCAATGGGCTGCCTCAAGCAACAGGCTCGAAGGCCAGGGTCGCGAAGCCCTCGCGAAACTTGCCACTATATGCGCCAAGTACGGAGACCCACGGAAGGCATTCGAAATCGGGCAACGTCTGGCCCAAATTGGATGGCCACATCCGAAACCCTTTCTAGAGATAGCTAAGGCCTTGCGGTCCTACGATCGGGATGCGGCCCTTGCCCAAGCTAGCGAGGCTCTTGAGCGCGCGAGGAGAATGGGCTTGCATAGTTACGCCAAGCGAGCCGAGGCGCTGAAAAGCCGCCTTCTCCAGGAAAAGGATTACGGTTCCGACAGCTCACCCACCGGTTTGGCCACCAGATCATAATCCAGGGCCTGCAGCACTCTCACTTTGGTGAAGGTACCCACGGGAACTCTTCCCAAAACCAGCACCAAACCGTCGACTTCCGGTGCATGTCTGGCGGCGCGCCCAGCAACGATTGCCAGCTTTCGAGAACCCTCGTCGAGCTCTCCTTCGCCTTCCACCAGAACGCGCAGCAACTTACCTACCAGCTTCTGGTTCTTGGACTTCGATATCTGCCTTTGGACTGTCATCAACCGACGGCGTCGCTCTTCCTTGACCTCCTCAGGCAATTGCCGAGACATCTGGGCTGCAGGTGTCCCCGGCTCAGCCGAGTACGTGAATACACCTACATGGTCGAACCTCGCCCACCTTACAAAGTCGAGCAATTCTCGGAAATCGTCTTCCGTCTCGCCAGGGAAGCCCACGATGAAGGTCGTGCGTAGCGCCACGTCAGGCATGGCCTTGCGGAGCTCTTCAATATGCCGCACTGCGTGCTCGGGTGCCGGTCTGTGCATGGCCCTGAGGATCCGCGCACTAGCGTGCTGTAACGGCATGTCGAGATAGTGACATACTTGGGGATGGCGTGCCATTGCATCGATAAGACGGGATGTGACGTGTCCGGGATAGGCGTACATGATCCGCACCCAGACATCCTCCGGGATTGTACTACAGAGAGAGGCTATGAGATGAGCAAGCCCGTCTCGCTCCCCCATATCCCAACCATAGGCAGTGGTGTCCTGCGCTACAAGCACCAGCTCTTTTACCCCGGCTTCGATCAGTTCCCGGGCTTCCTTGAGGATCAGCTCCCGTGGCTTGCTCCTCAGACGTCCCTTGATCTGGGGAATGACACAAAAGCTACAGGGAGCATCGCAACCCTCGGAAATCTTGATGTAGGCACTGAAGCCCTTGGATCGTCTGCCTACCGGCAGCTCGACCGGGTATTGGACTGAAACCCCGCGGCTATCCGACCTTCTGATGAGCGCATCTGCAAGACCTACTACCTTGTGCCAATCCAAAGTGCCCAGCAGGCCTGCCAATCCTTCCATGTCAGCAAAATCTTCTGGGCACCGCTGAACTAGGCAGCCAGCGGCGACCACCTTCTTGCCGTGATGCGCAAGGGGCAGCAGGGCGCGGATCGTATTAAGGGATTCCTCGCGAGCTATCTGAAGGAAGCCACACGTGTTCACGATGACAATGTCGGCCCCTTCCGGACTACTGGCCTCGCTATACCCAGCCTGCTCCAACAGCCAGGCCATTCCGGCCGAGTCCACCTCGTTCTTTGGGCATCCAAGGGTGACTATGTGGTAACTTGCCTTCGCATCCATAGCGAGCCCTCATTATAGCACCCCGCGGTCCACCCTGCGGCATAAGGTCCTAGTAGCCCCCTTTGCCATCGGTATAATGCATACAGATGGCAGCGCGAAGGAGGAGAGCAATGGCTGAGGAATTTCCATTTTATCTGGCGGGGGAGTGGGTCAGAAGCGACCAACGGCTCGACGTGGTATATCCCTATACCGGCGAAGTGGTGCGCTATACCTATAAGCCCACAAGAAACCAAGTAGAAAAGGCGATTCAAGCTGCTACCGAGGCATTTCAGGTCACGCGCCGAATGCCAACCTACGAGCGGGCAGAGATCCTCCACAAGGCCGCTCAGATGATCAAGGAACGGCGAGAAGAGATTGCGCGCTCCATAACTTTGGAAGCTGGCAAACCTCTCAAGGACGCCTATTTCGAGACAGACCGCTGCGTGCTGACCTTCCAGACGGCAGCCGAGGAAGCTAAGCGCATTTACGGCGAAGTGCTGCCCTTGGACTTACTGCCATATGCCAAGAACCGCATTGGCATAGTGCGCCGATATCCCTTGGGCCCCGTTCTGGCTATCTCACCTTTCAACTTCCCTTTGAACCTGCCTGCGCACAAGGTGGCACCGGCGCTTGCAGCGGGCAATACTGTGGTCTTGAAACCCGCCTCCAAAACGCCCATTACATGGCTCATTATGGCTGACATCCTCGACAAGGCCGGCGTACCTAAGGGAGCCCTAAGTGTCCTGCCCGCCGACAGCTCGACGGCGGACGACATGGTAGCCGACGAACGCTTTAAGCTTATAACCTTCACCGGTTCCTCAGCTGTAGGATGGCGGATAAAGGAGAGAAGCGGAAAAAAGAGGGTCCTGCTGGAGCTGGGCGGTAACGCTGGCGTAATAGTGGACCGAGGTGCCGATGTGGCCTACGCCGCCAAGCGGGTCACAGTGGGCGGTTTCTCTTACGCCGGGCAGATCTGTATATCCGTGCAACGCACCTACATTCACAGAGAGCTCTTCAGCCAATTTACTGACGCTATGGTAGCGGAAATCAAGGCACTTAAGATTGGCGACCCCTTGGACCCCACCAGTGACTTCGGACCAATGATCGATGCCGCGGTGGCAGCTCGCACCGAGGAATGGGTCCACGAGGCAGTTCAGGAGGGCGCTAGAGTAGTAATCGGCGGCAAGGCCCATGGAGCCATCTTCGAACCTACACTTCTGACCAATGTACGAAGAGAATCCAAGGTGTGTAGCTTGGAAGTCTTTGCACCGTTAGTAAATCTCTTCTCCTTCGATGACTTTAAGGATGCCGTCGCTCAGGTCAACGACACCAACTATGGGCTGCAGGCAGGCGTTTTCACACCTGATCTCGAACATGCCCTCTACGCCTTCGACGAACTGGAAGTGGGCGGTGTGGTCCTCAACGACATACCAACCTTCAGGATCGATCACATGCCTTACGGTGGCACCAAAGATTCCGGTTTCGGCCGTGAAGGGCTAAGATACGCCATCGAGGAGATGACCGAAATGAAGCTCCTCGCCATCAACCGCATATAAACGCCCTCGGGGGCCAGGTTTTCTGGCCCCCGGTCCTTTTTCCTGTGGTACAATGCGATGATAATCTCCTGGAGGAATGCCCGTTGGGCATAAGACCCCTGACGTCGGACCGCACCGTTCACTTCACGGAGTCCGTCATACGCGAAATGACGCGGCTCATCCAGTTCTATCATGGGAATCGTGGGGTAAATTTGGCCCAAGGCTTCCCCGACTTTCCAGCCCCCCAGATTGTAAAAGACGCGGCATGCGAAGCCATCCAACGGGACATCAATCAGTACGCTATCACCTGGGGCAGCAAGACCTTGCGGGACGCAATCGCCCGGAAGACCAAACGCTTCGCGGGGGCCGACGTAGATCCGGAGACCGAGATTACCGTGACTTGTGGCGCCACAGAGGCTATGATGGCCGCCCTCATGGCTGTGGTGAACCCCGGCGACGAGGTAATCGTATTGTCGCCCTTTTACGAAAACTATTGGCCGGACGCCGTCCTTTCCGGCGCTACCCCGCGCTACGTTACTCTTCATGAGCCCGATTGGCGTATCGACCTCGACGAATTGTCATCAGCCTTCAACCGGGCTACCAAAGCCATAATTATCAACACGCCGAATAACCCCACGGGCAAGGTCTTCTCCAGGGAAGAACTACAGGCCATAGCCGATCTATGTATCGAGCACAATGTGGTAGCTATCACCGACGAGATCTACGAACACCTGGTCTACACAGGTCAGCACCAGTACCTTTTCACCTTCCCCGGCATGCGTGACCGAACTATCACCATAAGCGGCATCTCCAAGACCTATAGCCTTACAGGCTGGCGGATCGGGTATATTATTGCCAGCCAGGAGATTACATCCGCTGTGCGAAAGGTGCACGATTTTCTCACAGTTGGCGCTGCCGCACCACTCCAGGAGGCTGCTGCTGTAGCCCTCAGTCTTCCTGATGAGTACTATGCCGAACTGCTGGCTGCCTACCGTCAACGCCGAGATCTGTTGCTCGATATCCTGACAAGAGCCGGCTTCAGATGTTACAAGCCTGACGGCGCATACTACATCATGACGGACATTTCCGATTTCGGCTTCGACAGCGATGTAGAGATGGCCCATTACCTAGTGAAGGAGATCGGAGTCGCTGCCGTCCCGGGAAGTAGCTTTTACCACAAACCTGAACTAGGCCGGAACAAGTTGCGCTTCGCATTCTGCAAGAAACTCGACACCCTATATCGTGCAGGGGAACTCTTATCGAAGTTACATTAGGCCCTCTGGCAGTGGATCAAGACCAACGGCTGCTTACCCTCGACGCTTACGAATATCCCCTCCCGTCCGATCTAATAGCTCAGGAACCGGTAGAACCCCGCCATAATTCCAGACTTATGGTGGTGTACCGCCACAAAGCTCTAGTGGAGCACCACTTTTTCTACGAGCTGGCAGACCTCTTATCCCCGGGACACTGCCTAGTGCTCAACGACTCGAAGGTTATACCGGCACGCCTCCGTGGCAGAAAGCCCACGGGCGGCAAAGTAGAGATCCTACTCGTACGCCAGTTAGACCCGTGTACATGGTCAGCCATGACCCGGCCTGGACTCAAACTGGGCCAGCGTGTAGACATGGGCGAAACGCTTCATCTCTCGTGTACGGTAACTGGCTTGACCCCAGAAGGTTTTAGACTGCTCGCCTTCGACAAATGCGGCGAAGCCCTGCATGCTGCCCTCTACTCCTTGGGAGAGATGCCAACCCCGCCCTACATCCGGCGTTCCCTTAGAGAACCCACAAGCTACCAGACTGTTTTCGCCTCAGTGGAAGGTTCTGTGGCTGCCCCCACTGCCGGACTGCACTTTACCAACGAGCTTCTGGAGCGCATCCGCGCCAGGGGCATCCATACCGTCTTCATAACCTTGCATGTGGGCCCGGGCACGTTCCTCCCAGTGAAGGAGCATAAGATCTCCAAGCACATAATGCATTCGGAGTACTGTAAGATTAGCCACGAATCCGCTCAATTTATCAACTCCTGCAGAGGAGCAGGCGGGAAAATCGTGGCCGTGGGAACAACGGTAGTACGCGCCCTAGAGACAGCAAGCGACGCCCAGGGGACCATCAGACCCTACGAGGGTGAGACTGACCTGTTCATTTACCCTGGGTACCAATTCAAAGCTGTCGACGCCATGGTAACCAATTTCCATCTCCCGCGTTCTACGCTCCTAATGCTGGTGGCTGCCTTCATGGGGTACGAGCTGACCATGGAAGCCTATAAAACAGCTATTCGGGAAAGATACAGGTTTTACTCCTTCGGCGATGCGATGTTGATCCTTTAGGAGAGCACTTGCCATGCGAGCAGTGTTGTTTGGAGGAACAGGCCTTCTAGGCAGTACCGTCATCCACTCCCTATCACGACTCGGTATGGATATCGTTGTCATCGCCCGACGACGCCCTCGCCACTGGCCCGTACCTGCCGACCCATCGGTAACCTTTGTTCAGTGGGACGCTGAGACATTGGGCCCCTGGGCTGAGGAGCTCCAGGGGGCTGATCTTGTGGTTAACCTGGTCGGCCAACCTGTAGCAGGCGGAAGGTGGACCGAGCAATACAAACAATCGCTATGGAAGAGCCGCGTAGGAGCTACCAATCTGATCGTTACAGCCCTAAGACAGGCGCCGAAACGCCCGTCTCTCCTAGTACAGAGCTCAGCTGTAGGATACTATGGGGCCGTGGCTTCGGACGAGCCAGTGGACGAACAGTGGCCCCCCGGAGCCGACTTTTTGGCCCGATTGTGCGTGGCTTGGGAAGCAGAAGCTCATAGAGCTGTCGATTTGGGTTTAAGGCTGGTCATCTACCGCTTTGGTGTAGTTCTCCACCCCAGAGGCGGTGCCCTGCGGCCTATGCTGAGAGCCTTCCGCTGGTTTCTCGGAGGTCCTGTGGGCTCGGGCCGGCAATGGTTTCCTTGGCTACACTGGGAAGAGGTCGGGAATCTCGTAATATGGGCACTGCAGAACCTAGAAGCTTCGGGCACCTACAACGCCACGGCACCCCACACCGTACGCATGCTCGAGTTTTGCAAGGAACTCGGAAGAGCGCTACACCGTCCATGTTGGTTCCCAGTACCGGTGGCAGTTCTGAGGATCCTGTTGGGCGAGGGTGCCAGCAGTGTCCTGTCGGGGGTACGGGCCGTGCCCGGGCGACTGCTGAGAGAGGGCTACCGCTTCCTGTACCCCGACCTAACAGCAGCCCTACGCTCACTTTTTCCAGCCCGGCCGTAAAGGCTTAACCTTCATGCATCTCTTTGAGCAAACGCTCTTGTTCCTCGTCGGATAGCCGTTCCTCGATAAGGGGGAGCAAGATCTGTTCCTCCTTATCTAAGTGGAGTAGCAGCACTGCCCTCAACTCGATGACAGCTTGCAAGACCTCTTCGAAATCGTGCTTCTCCAGGGATGCCTGCTTAACCAACGTGTCTATCTGGCTGTGAATCGCCCGATGCTCCATTAGCATGCCCCGGGTGACCATGCCTCCATCGCCAAGGAGCTTATCCACCCGTGGATATAGCGCCCGCTCCTCGCCCAGAACGTGGGGCAGCAACTCTTCTTGTAAGAACCCTACGTACTCGCGCACCACTTTGATATCCATCGCTCGATCCACATCGAGAAACCACACGCCGAGGCCCTGACTTTCGCACCGCACCATGTATCTCTTCAAGTCGAGCAGGCGCCCAGTATACGCCTCAACCTTTTCCCGGATCTCAGTATGATGGGCTTTTACTGACTCCATAGCCCTTCCCATGAAAATCACCTCCCCACTGACAGCATCTGATATCGTACTCAGAAAATATATAAGCCGCGAACCCCGTCTCCCTTGTTCTGGGACAATCAGCTGACACCCAAGGGCTTTCGCTTTCAATCACAATTTATAATTGTCCCAGAATGGTATCGTCTGGGTGGTGACCTTGGACCTAGTAGTGTACTACGACTTCCTGTGCCCCTTCGCCTATGCTGCCAGTGTGTGGCTCAGAGACGTGTTACAGAGGCAACCGGCAGATCTTCAGATCAAGTGGCGGTTCTTTTCCTTGGAGCAGGTCAACTCCAAGGAGGGACCTACCTGGAAAATTTGGGAGCAACCTCTCTTTGCACGCAGCAGATCCCTTTTACCGTTCCGCGTTGCGGCAGCGGCCCGCCTCATGGGCGAGGACATCTATGAGAAGGTGCGCTGGGAAATCTTCCGGGCCCGGCACGACCGTGGGGAGCGAATTCACGACCTAGAAGTGCTGACGAGAGCTATCCACGCAGCTGGGATCGACGGCCAAGAACTGTTGCGGAGGGCGGAAGACCCGCGCGCGGCTCAGATGCTCGCCTTAGATCACACGGAGGCTGTAGAGAAATACGGCGTGTTTGGTACGCCGACCTTCGTGGTAGATGGCCGCCACGTTGCCTACGTTAAGATGAGCCCCCCTCCGACCCCTGAAGAGGCAGTCGAGGTCTTCCGAGAAGTCATGGCGGTGCTTGTAAACCGCCCGAACATCCACGAGATAAAGCGCCCGGAACCTGCTGGTCTACGAAGTGTAGATAGGCATGATCAGGTGTAGGTAGCCCTCCGAGCCCACTGGCCGGACTACTGCAGGTCGTGCTGGGTCTTCAAATTCAAGGGCCAACTGTTTGGTGGTTATGCACGTCAATGCATCCAAGAGATACCTATAGTTAAAGGCGATCTCGAGAGCGTCGCCCTCCACGACAGCATCCACTGGAATGCTGGTAGCTCCCCGTTCGGTCGCAGTCGTTCCCACGACGACGGCTCCCCCTTGGACCTGAAGCTTCACAGCGTTGCGGTCCTCTAAGAAGAAGCTAGCAATCTTCACTGCCCTCGACAGTGCCTCGGTATCCAGCCGGGCTCTTACTTTATAGCTCTCTGGCAGGATCCTCTCGTAATCTGGATAACGGGCGTCTATAAGCCGAGAGACCATGTCGAAGCGATCTGTCTGGAAGAGGATCTGGCTCTGGTTAGATGTCACTGTGGCCTGCACAGTGCCCTCCGTCAACTCTGCTATTCGTACCAGTTCCTCCACAGACTTGCGAGGCACTATGACGTCGACCTCCTCCGTACCCTGCGGCTCCATGCTGGCTGCCGAGGATCCTCCCAGCGTTCGTACGGACCTGAGCGCCAGCCGATAGCCATCTGCCCCTACAAGGGTCAGCAAGCTGTCCCTTAGCCTCCATAGCACCCCAGCCAAGGCTGGACGTGTTTCGTCGGTTGCTACAGCAGGGAGAACCTGTTTGAGGGAAGCCGCCAACTCGCCAGCCTGCAAAACAGCCTGAGGCTCTTCATCCTCAGCTCTCGGAATTATGGGGAATTCCTCAGCATCGATACCCCTGATCTGCGCGGTAACGCTCCCACATACCACGTGGAGAGTTGCACTACGGGCATCGGCCTGGAAATGCACTTCTTCCTCTGGCAGGTTCGACACTAAGTCGGTCAAAAGGCGCGCGGGCACAGTTATGGATCCCTCAGCTTCCACCTGACACCCGATCCAAGAGATAACACCCATCTCCAAGTTCGTGGCAGCTAACCTGAGGCGCCCACGTTCGGCCGCAAGCAGCACGTTGGCAAGCACGGGAAGGGCACTCTTAGTTGCCACCGCCCTCCCCACGATACCAAGTCCCTCCCTCAAGTTATCGCGCAGACATGTAACTTTCATGACCCCCTCCAGGCCGGTGGACGCGATTCTACCACACTAACCATGGCCCTTGGTCTCGGACATCAACCAACGGAGATAGCTTTCCCTCACGTGTTCAACCGGCAGGCTGAATACGGCTGGCACCGAGTAGCTATGGAGCTGAGCTATGCGCTCAGCCACTCGTTGAAACCAACCCCGTCGGGTTTTAACGATCATGACCGCCTCGCTGTCATGGACAAGTTCCCCTTGCCACCAGTAAAGGGACTCTATGGGGAAGATGTTGACACAGGCCGCGATACGCTCTTCTAGAAGTTTGCGACCTATGGTCTGCGCTTCTTCTTTGTCGCGACACACGGAATAGATCAGCTCCATCGCCTCGTCTTGTACCATGCTCTGACCCCCTAGGGCACATTTGGACTTTTCCGGCCCAACGGCTTAAAATGAGTTCCCATGACGGAGGTGGAAGACGTCTCCCAGATTCTACCAGTAGGTAAAGTACCTAGCGACCTGCTTCGCCTGATGCTCTCTAAATACGCGGCGGGCGACGCCAGGATAGTGCTTAGACCCGGGATCGGCGTCGATGCCACTGTGGTGGCGTTCGAAGACCAATTGCTGGTCCTCAAGGCCGACCCCATAACCTTCGCCACCGACGAGATCGGCTGGTATGCGGTCAACGTCAGCGCCAACGATATAGCCGTTGTAGGAGGTAGTCCAGCCTGGTTTTTAGCCGTCCTTCTGCTCCCGGAAGGTCGCAGCACGGCAGCCCTGGTGGACGCGATCTTTCGGCAGATCCATGAAGCCTGCTTAGCCATAGGCACGGAGTTAATAGGCGGTCACACAGAGATCACCTACGGCTTGGAACGACCCATAGTGGCTGGTTTCATGGTCGGGGTGGTGTCTCCCCAGCATTTGGCCCACCCAGGCCTCATCGAGGCCGGAGACGACATTGTTGTGGCGCGAGGGGTAGCGATCGAAGCTACGGCCCTCATGGCAAGGGAACGGTTCGACGAGGTTGCCGCCAGGTTAGGCCAGGACTTCGCGCGTCGATGCCAAGATTTCCTCCACAATCCGGGTATCAGCGTAGTATCAGCAGCCAGAGTGGCCCAGTCCACTGGCTGCGTTCACGCTATGCACGACCCCACCGAGGGCGGAGTTGCCACCGGGCTGTGGGAGATGGCCGAAGCGGCCAATTTGGGCTTTCACGTAGATCTGGACAAAATACCGGTCTTTCCGGAAACACTGTCCCTTTGCCAACTGTTCGGCCTCGATCCTCTGGGAGTGATTGCTTCTGGAAGCCTCATCATAGCTGCTCAAGCGGGATCCGGCTCGGTGGTGGCCTCGACCCTGCAAGAACATGACATCCCCGCTACAGTGATAGGCCACTTCACCCGAACGACCAGCAAGGTGGCATATCGAGGTGGCACACCCACAGAGTTGCTCCCTTCTCAACGGGACGAAATCACTAAACTCTTTGAGGGGACGTAGAGATGTCGAAGAAGAAGCGTCATGCCCTTGCTCAGGAGGAGCTACAGGAACTCTTTGCTGTTCTCGATCGAGCCGCTGCCGATGAGGTGGGCCGAAATACCGTCTTGGATGAGCTGGCAAGACACAGGCCGAGCGAACTAATGCTCGCTCTGGCCGACTACGCAAGGGGCCGAGGAGCCGATGCTCTCCCCGTCCTATCGGCTCTATCCAAGCACGAAGACACTAACGTGGCTTTAGCAGCCATCGACGCGCTGGGCTTTGTCTCTAGCGAAGACGCCGTCAGGATCCTCAGGGAGATAGAAGCCACGTCTACAAAGCTGGGGCGCAGGGCAGCTAGAAGGTCCTTGTACAGACTTTCACTGGCGGGCCTGAAGACGGAACCCGAAGCTCGAAAACCGCAGTTCCCCACGGAGAGCCTCGGACCATACAAGGCAGTAGCTACAGGGCTTATCGATGGCCACCTCAGGCTCTACTGGATAGCCTTCCAACGCGCACTCGGTGGCCTCAACGCTACATTCGCTCAAATAGACTACGACATGGGACCCGTAGACGCCTTCAGTTCCGACATGAGCTCGAGGGCATTCGAGCGTGAGATAGCCAGGCTCCAGCAACAGGAGGACCGCTATCTCTGGGCCGAACTTCCCTTTTCCTACGCCTGCTACAGGATAAAAGAGGCATCCGGCCTGGCCCTCGAAAAAGGTAAAGAGATCCCGCCGAATCTACAGAGGATTGCTAACCTCCTGGATCTGCACGGCCAGCCTTTGGAACAGCATCCCGTATACAATAGGCTGAGCCAGGCGGAAGTGAAACTTGTGCCTGACTTCCTGGCAGAAAGCACCCAGCTCCTGCACACCTTCCGAGATTTCGTTTGGGGCTCCCACCCACCCGTAGACCTGGCGGAAGAAATCGAAGACCTGAAGAAGGCCCAGGAGAGTCGGATCCTGCTTGGAGCAGAAGCCCAACAGCAACGCCTAGACGCTATTATTTCCAGAGCCTTTACAAAGACTTTTCTGGGCGATAGACGTACAACATGGCAGCTCAGATTCGAGGACCTGGCCTACAACCTCGCATCCTTGGGTCGTGATCGGCTGGCCAAACAAGCCCTTTCGGTTGCGGTGGCTCTAAGAGCTTTCACCGAGACCGAGATCCGTATGGTTCCATTGTTGAAGGCGCTTGTCGCATTTTGGCTCAAGGTGGATGTCAGTCAATGAGGAGGGACCGGATCTTGCCAACTCTCTTAACGACCGCTTGACAACAAGCCCTTGGGCATCTACAATATGCCGGAGAAATTACGATCACATAAGAATCGCTATAGTCTGTGGTCTGGGCCCTGCCGAGGTTACCGATTAATTTAATCTCGGCAGTAGCGAAAGGATGTTTGTAAAACAATTTCTAGGAGTGTGGTAGATGCGAGTGGGAATTGGACTTCCCAGCACCCTTCCCGAAGCTGACGGCGACCTGATCTTGGAATGGGCGGTCCGCGCCGAAGCTGCTCCCTTCGCCTCCATCGGTGTCCTCGACCGTCTGGTATACGATAGTTATGAGGCCCTCATAGTGCTGGCTGCGGCCGCAGCTGTAACACGTCGCGTCGGGCTGGCTACGATGATCGTAAACGCGCCGCTGCGGAATACAGCGCTTCTGGCCAAAGAGATCGCGTCGTTGGATGCCCTCTCCCGGGGAAGACTAGTAGTAGGATTGGGCATAGGTGCCCGATGGGAAGACTATGATGCAGCGGGCGTAGACCATACTTCGCGGGGGCGACGCTTCAATCAACAGCTGGTCGAACTTCGTGACCTCTGGGCCGAGAACCGCTTTGGCCCATCCAGGGCTAGAGCAGAAGGGCCCACTCTCCTGATCGGTGGGGCCAGTAACGCCACTTACATGAGGGTGGCTCGGTATGCCGACGGCTATGTCCACGGCGGAGGGCCTCCCCGGAGCTTCGCCCAAGCTGCCCACAAAGTACGGGCGGCATGGATCGATTTGGGCCGACCGGGGTCGCCGGAGTTATGGGCCGAGGCCTACTTCGCCCTCGGGGACGAGGATACCGTGGAGCGTGGCTTGGCCTACATGAGGCACTACTATGCCTTCACTGGACCCTTTGCTGAACGGATCGCGGCGGGCACCCTGACCTCCGCTCAAGCTATAGCCCAGTATATCCGCGGCTACGAAGAAGCAGGGTGCGACCATCTCGTGTTGTTTCCAACAGTGCCGGCGCTAGAACAGTTAGACCGGCTTGCTGAAGTCCTTGGACGGCTTGGAGTAAGCCGCCCGTAATTCACCCAAGACTTTTGGGGGAGGGGAGCAGGTGAGAGTCCTTATCATAGGCGGGGGACCTGGAGGTCTCTACGCTGGCATCCTGTTAAAGAAGAACGATCCAACCCACGATATCACTGTTGTCGATCGGAACCCACCAGATGCTACCTATGGCTGGGGAGTAGTCTTTTCGGAACGGACCCTGGAAAGCTTCCGCGAGGCCGACTACAAGAGTTACAAGGAGATTACCGACCGTTTCGTTCTATGGGATGCCATAGACATCCGTTACAAGGGTCGGGTCATACGCTGTGGCGGCCATGTATTTGCCGGCATCTCGCGAAAGGTGCTGCTCCAGATCCTTCAGGCCCGTTGCGCCGAACTTGGCGTGAAAATGGAGTTCTTTAAAGACGTGACCGTCATGCCTGACCCAGCTGAATACGACCTTATCATCGGCGCCGATGGCCTGAACAGCCTCGTGAGAAAGAGCTTTGAGAAGGAATTCAGGCCCACCTTCGAGGTCGGTCGAGCCAAGTACGTGTGGTTCGGCACTACTAAGGTGTTCGACTCCTTCACCTTCATCTTCCGCGAAAACCAGCACGGCCTGTTCCAAGTGCATGCCTACCCCTTCGATGGGGACACAAGCACATTTATCGTGGAAACCCATGAGGATACGTGGCTCAGAGCGGGCCTCGACAAGGCAGATGAGGCCCAGAGCATGGCCTACTGCGAGGAGCTCTTTGCTGAAGACCTACAGGGAGCAAGGCTGCTGACAAACCGGTCTTTGTGGATAAACTTCATTATGGTCAAGAACGAGAACTGGCACTACAAAAACGTGGTGCTCCTCGGAGACTCCGTCCACACAGCCCACTTCTCCATAGGATCTGGTACTAAACTGGCCATGGACGATGCAATAGTCTTGGCCAACGCGGTGGCAAACCACAAGGAGCTCGATGCTGCCCTCACGGAGTACGAGCTGCTCCGAAAACCGGTAGCCGAGAAGCTCCAAGCAGCTGCCAAGGAAAGCCAAAGTTATTTCGAGCATTCGAGGAGGTATCAGCATCTAGAGCCAGAGCAGTTTGCCTTCCACCTCTTGACCCGCAGTGGGCGCGTAACCTATTACGACCTCAGAATGCGGGACGTTCACTTCGTGGACAAGGTGGACGCCTGGTTCTGGTGCCAGAACCGGACCGAAAGCCCCTGTCGTCCCCTTACATCTCCGCCACCGGCCCTCGCCCCGTTGCAGCTTCGTGCAAGACGCTTGCCGAACCGGATCGCACTGACCGCAACCCCTACCTATAGGGCGCAAGACGGCCTACCTGACTCCACGATGATCGAGGAAATGAAACAGCAAGCCCTTCAGGGAGCTGGTCTTGTAATGGCCGAACTGGTGGCGGTTTCAGCCGACGGCCGCGCGACACCAGGTTGCCCCGGCTTGTATGTACCTGAGCATGTGGACGCTTGGAGTGCCTTGACCGAATTTGTACATCGTAACACCTCGTCCCTCATAGGTTTACAGCTCAGTCACGCCGGCCCACGAGGCTCGACACAGCCCAGGTGGCGCGGGGTTGACATTCCTCTCCGGCAGGGGGGATGGCCCATCATTGCCGCATCGGCCGTTCCGTATGCCCCCAGCAGCCCCAAGCCCCGAGAGATGGACCGGAAAGACATGGACCGCGTGAGAGATGACTTCGTCCGGGCGGCACAGATGGCACGCGAGGCAGGTTTCGATCTGCTCGAGCTTAACTTTGCACAGGGCTACCTGCTTTCCAGCTTCCTCTGGCCAACTTCTAACAAAAGGACAGACGAGTACGGCGGTTCTCTGGAAAACAGGCTGCGTTTTCCCCTGGAGGTCTTTGAAGCGGTTAGAGACGTCTGGCCGGATGAGTTGCCTTTGGCCGTAAGCCTCAACGTGGACGATCTTGTCACCATAGCCAGGGCGACCTCCGCCTCTGTGGGCAGGGTACTGGAGGTTGCCGATGCGGCTCGTCATTATGCCCGCAAGGAAGCAGTGCGCCTTGAGGCAGCCTTCACGGCAGATGACTTGGTGAAGGAGGGAATTGCCTCGGCCGAAAGCACTGCCATTGCGACAATACTGGCTCAGCGAGGCTGCGATCTCATTAGGGTCACCGTTGGACAGTTGACGCCCCATGCGGCGCCCGAGTACGGCCGCAACTACTTGCGGACATACTCGGACCACCTCCGCAATGAGGTACACATCCCCACGGCAGTAGAAGGATATATCGCCAGCTCCGATGATATCAACACTTTGATAGCCGCCGGCAGAGCGGACATCTGCATAGCCACGGCCATGTACAGGCTGAAAAGAGCTCTGCCCTGAGTCTGATTGGCATAACAGGACCCGATTCGGCATCTGCCCCTTTCCCATGTGACAGACAGCGCTCCAGGGTCCATGGCCATACGGCGGATGGCCGAGAACAGAGGGCGCTACCCTGTCAAGAAATGGCTAAGGCGGCGCCGAGCCAAAGGGATGAAGCTAGTCTTGGGCCTCGGGAATAACCCAAAGCAGCGAGGCTACTTGCTGGTCTAAAGATACGGCCCTGCCGTTCACCAGCAGAGTGATGGGTCCGCCGCGGGGCCCTTTATCGACGACCTTTACCTTCGTTCCAGGAGTCAGGCCACGGCTCTGTACGAACTCCAGAAACTCGGCGGCACTCTCCACAGGCTCGGAGACCCTCACCACCGTAGCCACTGATCCGATGGGCTGCCTGGACAACGCTTGCTCAAGGTGCTGGTCCGAGGGAACCGGATTAAAGGGAATAGGATTTCCATGGGGACACCGCGAAGGATAACCCAGGAAACGGTTCAGTGCCTCCTCCACCTCCGGAGAGATACAGTGTTCGATACTATGGGCCTCTGCATCGGACTTCGCCCAATCGAGACCCAACACATCGGTAAGCAGTCGCTCAACCAACCTATGTCGTCGCATGGACGCTCCAGCTATGGCTGCCCCCCGCTCAGTAAGGCGAATCTGTTTGCGATCGTCCATCGTAATTAGGCCATCTCGCTGCAACCGCCTTAAGGTAACAGTCACAGTAGCACGGGATACGCCCATCAATTGAGCCAGCTTAGATCCAATGGGTGGCTGGCCCTCTTCCCAGAGCATGTAAATGGTCTCGAGGTACTCCTCAGCCCTAGGTGTAGGGGTCTTGGACAAACCCGATATGACTTTCGAAGACCTAGGCAAGTCGACCTCTCACTTCTCGCCTGAGCGCCTCACTGGCCCCGAGGGATTGGCTGCTTTCAATTGTAACACGTTGCCCTATACGGTAGGCCACCTAGCCGTCCCACACTAGCCCATCGGCCCATAGTACTCCCCTCCTAATTTTCAACAAGCCCACCGGATTTGTTGATAACTTTTCCACATGCGCTTGACACCGTCAGGTTGCCACAGCCTATACTGATGACAGTGTATTTGATTTCAGCACCTCTCGGGTTTACACAAATCATCTAACCGATGGTCTTTATGTCGATGTAAATATCCACAATCTGTACTTCAAGGAGGTCGACATTGGCCATACGCCTGAAGGTCGGGCAGCCCAGACAATGCGGAACTTGCAGGTTTTACCAACCGAGCCCCCTGGAAGGGGCCGGCTGGTGCCGCAACCTCCTTCGGGTGGGTCGCGACGACCTAGTATTAGTTCGGAGATGGGAGCTGGCCTGCAAGAACGGGTGGGGCAAAGACGACTGGCAACCTAAAGATCCTCACAGGCACTACAGCGAACCTAACAATGCCCGAGGCATGGAACAGGCCGGAACGCCCCCTCGTTTCCAGTCGACCGTTCGCCCGGAAGACGTTGAACCCAGCCCTGTTGCTACCCCTATGCCTAGGCAGCTGACGTCTTTACAACCACGCCCTCCTGGACCGGATAACGAACAGCCTCATGCCTTGAGCCGCGACAGTCTGCTACCAGACGATCCTTCTGTCACCCTGCCTCACCGTCAAGACCCTGAAGAGATCCGCCGGCGCTGGCGGCAAGAGGCCCTTAGTGAGCATCCGGGAAAGAGGTGCGCTAACTGTGCCTTCTTTGTCCCTAC
The DNA here is from genome assembly GCA_034432775.1 of Chloroflexota bacterium. Classification (GTDB taxonomy): domain Bacteria; phylum Chloroflexota; class Chloroflexia; order DAOUBH01; family DAOUBH01; genus DAOUBH01. The sequence continues at coordinate 19,886 of DAOUBH010000029.1, read as the reverse complement.
CGCGCCTGGCAGAGGGACTTGTCACAACCGCTTTGCGTTCGAAACCGACGCTACCGTTGCAGCCGACGACCTGAGCTGCCTCTCGAGCCTTGGACACTGGTGGCAGCCGAGGTCCCATCTTCTTCTGAAAGACACCATCTCAGCCGAGCTACCCAAGCGACCCTGATAGTCAGCGATAGCTTTCCAGCAGTTCTTCAAGCCGTGCGTCTGGACCACCTGCCAGGTATGAAATTAAGAGGTCTAAAATTAGCTCCGAAGATAGCGAGGTGGACTTCAATAACTCGTCGGCTACCGCAAGCATAGTGTACTGTCCGTGCAGCTGCTCACGAGATATCCTCGAAGCGTGCTGTCTATAATTCCTGACTTGCCAGGTTTCCACCGTGGTCAGGCTGCCTGCCCGTCTCTCCAACGTCTCGATCGCCCGCACCAATTCTTCGTCCGAACCCCGCAGCTCGGCGGCTGCAAGGACTCTCCGCAGGTAACTAGATAGGCCTGCGAGGATCTGCGCCGCATCAATGCCTTGGCTCATCATGCGGTTTAAACGCTTCAGCGCCTCTCCTACGTCCTGGAGTTTTAGGGCATCGAAGAGGTTCCAGAGCCGCTCTTGACCCCACTGCCCCACGACCGCCGCCGCTTCTTGCCGAGAAAGCCTGGCGCCGCCCGAGTAGCTTAGTAATTTCTCGAGCTCAGAACATGCCATTGCCAAATCTGAACCTGCAACCTCCCACACTAGTTCAGCCACACCAGGCTCGATATCCAGGCCCATCTTTTCGGCCTGCTGCTGGATCCATGCTATGGCATCCTGCTTCTTGAAGGGACGGAATAGGTAAACCTCCCCATGCTGGCGCACCAATGTTAGTAGTCTGTCGCCCTCATGCAATTCTTCGGCCACGAGAATCGCCAGCCGTAACATCGAGCTGCCGCTTTCAGCTAGCGTCTTCAAGGGTAAAAAGGCACTGGAAGGTGGATAACCCTTGACTACGACCCAGTGCTCCTGTCCGAACATTGGTATGACCTGACAAGCCCGCGCCAGGGTTTCTCCATCGAGCTCATCGCCCGCGAGGACTACGACATCTGCATCGCCCGGCATCTTCCCCTTCAAGAAGACTTCCGCACGGAAAGCGTCGCCACCGTGTAGCAAATAGAGCATCAGATGTCACTCCTCGCAAAAACGGCTAATAGCAAGTGATACGGTCAGCAGCTTCCAGGGCCTTCTGCCAGGCGAGCTTATTAGCTTCGTCGATATAGGCTTTGCGTGGCACCGGAGGGAAATCTTCGGGTACATCACGCAGGCTTCTCGGAAGGTCCACGGCCGCCTCCGATCTCCACCGTTCGATCCAGAGCGACGGTATGTCCTCGGGCAACTCCCGCCCTACGAGCACACCCACCAGGATGGTCCAGGCTCGAGGAACCACCCTCCAAATGTCGTAACCACCGCCACCCATGGCAACCAGCCTTCCCTGACACAGATCGTGGGCCAACTGATGCACCCTGCTTACAGCCCCTTCGTAGCCGCGCGTCGTGATGTTGAGGTGAGTGAGCGGGTCCCAGTAGTGGGCATCGCAGCCAGCTTGTAACAGTATGATATCGGGACAGAAGGCGCGAGCCAGGCGCGGAACCACGGCTTCGAAGGCTTCCAACCAACTCTCGTCATCGGTGAAGGCGTCCAGGGCCACATTGACGCTGTAACCGTATCCAGCTCCATGGCCACGCTCATGGTAGTGACCGGTTCCTGGATAAAGGTACCTTCCAGTCTCGTGAAAGGATATAGTCAGCACCGTGGGGTCGTCGTAGAAACCAAATTGCACGCCGTCCCCATGGTGTGCATCGATGTCAACATACAGTACTCGTGCACCATACTTATCCTTCAACCAAGAAATAGCCACTGCAGCATCATTGAATACGCAAAAACCAGAGGCAAAGGCCTCTCGAGCATGGTGGAGGCCGCCCCCAATGTTGAAGGCATGGGTGACACTTCCTTCCATCACCATCCGGCAACCCAAAAGGGTTCCCCCCACGATGCTAGTAGCACCCTCGTAAATCCCGGGGAACATGGGTGTGTCTTCAGTGCCTAGTCCATAGTCAAGATCGGGCCTACCTGGTTCCCCCGAAAGGTCCAACTCCCTTACCCGGTGTACGTATGCTCTGTGATGGAACAGCTCAAGCTCCCCCTCAGTAGCCCTGGGGGGCTCCACCAACGATACTTGTCCATCAAGCAGATTGTAGGCACGCATCAAGTCGAGGGCTGCCCCCATTCGCCTAGGCATAAACGGATGGTTAGGTCCGAAATTGTATTTCAGATAGGAGTCGCTGTAGAGAAGGGCTACCTTACCTCCCATATTCACGAGCCCTCCAAAAAAGGCCACCCTACCTTGAAACCAGCTGACTGGAGGCCCTTCACAACGGGGCCTGGATCTATCGTTTCTAAGCGGACCACCACCCGAATTCGATCGGGAGATGGTGACGGCGGCGTCACAAGGCTGCAGAGCTTGGCCCGCGTCAGCTTGCACATCTGCTCCACCAAATTGGCCAGCTCCTTGGGTTCAGGCCCTATCTCGACCTCGAACCTGGAACTAGGCCTTCCAACCCCTAAGGTCTCGGCAAAGGCTCTAAGTACATCGGTTACGGTTACGATGCCCACTAGCACTCCTCGGTGTACTACAGGCAGAGCGCCGATGCGTCTTCCCAACATGATTTCAGCAGCATCCTCCATGGGCATCTCGGGAATGGCAGCGATGACGTCACGGGTCATGACTTGTGCAACAGAAGTAGTTGAGAGTACTTTGGCAGCTGTGGGGCCCTCCCGCTGAAGCGGACTTGGCAAAGCAGTGCGCACGTCCCGGTCTGTCACAATGCCCACCAACTTTTCGCCCATGACCACGGGTAGATGCCTGATACGGCGACCCTGCATGATCTCCCAGGCCCTGGCCAATGGGTCCTCGGGGCCGACAGTCACCACTTCAGTAGTCATCCAAGCTCCTACGAGCATACAGGTTCCTCCTACATGATCTCCCCTGTGTAAAGCAACTCTTTGAAACCTTTGACCCGTTCAGCTTCCACGCGCCTACCAATGCGAGCCATAAACAGATTGAACGGGTCAAAGGTAACGTTACCTTCGTCCGTATGGTATTCAACGAAACCGACGCTTTCCATCAGACCCTTGAGCATCCGCCGATACGCGGGCTTGTCCAGGCCAGTAGCCCTGAGATTCCAGTGCCAGGTGAATCCAAAGAGGATGGCTATTCGGTCTTCCCAGACATCGTCGGTAAAACTCAGCTGCAACAGGGCTTTTCCTAGGCCAAGACCAAGCCACCCTTCGCTCACTTCGATCCCTCCAAACTCCCAGATTCCGGGAACCCGCTCCCATCGCACATGGTAGACGCGGCCCTCCCATATTATGGGTTCTACTGGATAGGCGGTAGTGTAGCCCACCAGGAGGTGACCCGCCAATGCCACTGCTACTTGGCCAACGTCCGCGATTCGCAGTAGCACGGGTCGCAGCTGGTCCGAGGGAAGAAGGCTTACAAAGCCTGAATCTACATCGAGCCGCTCGAGAAACGATCTTTTTGCTGGGGCAATTACGACAACCGTACCTCGGGACGTATCGAGAGTCCGGACATAGCTCTCTGGCTTCTCTTCTGACTGATCTGTATTCAGTCCATGTCCAGAAGCTGCCGAGGGTTGTCTACCATCATCTTCCTGATGGCGTTTTCTGATACGCCCTTCTCGAAGAGGCTCTGGGCAAATATTCTCAGGGCCTCGTGAGGCATGGGATTGTGCCGTTGGCCAGCATCGCTCATGAGAATACATCGTTCGGGCCCTACTGTCTCGATAAGTTGCTTCTTTTCATCGATGGTGGCATAGGCCCACATGGGAGATACCGTACAGTAGCCAAGCTCCGCAAAGGCTCCCATACCGACCAGTTCCTGAACCTGCGCCAGCGTAAGTTTAGGCACTTTGAAGTACGGATGGGTTATAACCACTTTCTGCACGCCTCGTTGCCTCGCCACCTTTACCAACTCGAATATCTCCTGCGGAGAAAGGTGGGCCGTAGCCAGAATGGCGTTGTACTTGGCCACCAAATCGATCACTTCAACAGTGTCGGCCGTCAACCTGCCGTCTTCCCCAAGCACGCTGATGCCGGGATCCTCCGATGGCGTCTGACCTGTAGTTTGCACGTCGTACCTTCCTGTGCCACCGTGCTTAAGGGCGTGGTACGCCGAATCTATAGTGGGCATCCATACCGTCTTCGCTCCCAGCCGAAGCGCGGCCTCCACAGCACGGGGATTAATACCTCCTACATATCGGTTGAGCACTATCCCACCGAACACCTGGAAATCGGGTCGATGGGGAAAAGCTCCCCTCAAAGCATAGGCTCGGCTAACGGTGCTTTCGATATGGCACTTAAGCTGTATGGCGGCCATACCAGCACTAGCAGCAGCCTCTGCAATGGTGCGATCGTCAGCTATCCGTGGTATTAAATCGGGATAGGAGTGAAGATGCATGTCTATAGCGCCTTCGAGACTGATCATGTAACCCGATCCTGACACCTCAAGCGACCTCCCAATTCAGTCTATGCTCGAAACCAAGGACCCTGCCCACGTTTACCAGCGTGGCCTGGTTGCTGGTGACAACGGGCAAACCGAACTCGCGCTGCAGAGCTGGCCTTGCGGCCATGCCCCTAAAATTGGTACACGAAACGAATATGGCATCTGCCTCAACCCCCTTGATGGTTCGGCGGGCAAATTCCAAAATCTCCTGAGGCGACACCTCAGCGATAGCAAAGTTCTCGTCGATCCCAAGGCCAGCTATCCGAACCACCTCAAAGCCGTCGTCCACCAGACTGCGGGCAATGCGCTCGTTTAGAGCCTCTACATATGGAGTGACCACTGCTATTCGATAAGCTTCTATATCTGACAAAACCTTCCTCACGGAACTTATGACCGATACCACAGGGGCGCGAGTCCGCTCAGAGAGCCATCGGCACAACCCAGCCTCATATTCGTTGCCACGCAACGCCCCGGCACTAGTGCACCCGAAGACCACCACATTGGGTCGGGCTGTAGCGATGTCTTCGGCCGCCCTAGGCAGGTGCACGTCGAGCATCTTTTCCTCGCCCTCTACCGTGGTCTCTTCCAAGTACATCCTGGCCGTGTGAAGGGTCACCTCAGGGGGCAGAGCTCGGTAGAAATCGACCTCCATAACAGTATTGGAACTCGGCACAATCAAGCCAACTCGCACGCTCACCGCCACCACCTCCTCCACAGACTCTATCACAAGTAGCATCCTACCAGCCATGTCCCGCTGAAGCAACAGTTCCGCCCAGGGGCCCCACCGCCCTTCCCGATAAGTGGTAACATAGTTTGGAGGTGCCACTTGGTTTGAAGCAATAGTGGCGTTCCGGAGTGTACTTATGCACGCGCAACCTCGAACCCCGCCAGATGGGATCCGTGTCTACCTTGATGGATCGTGCCCCTGCTGCACGCTGGCGGGGAAGATCGTCTCTGCCTTGGATCGACGAGGCTTAGTAGAGATCACCTCTTATCGAACCGATCACTCGTATACCCGTTATGGCCTGTCTCAAGAAGACGTTGACCGCGAGCTATGCGCCGTCTCTACCGGTGAGACTTTACTTCTCTACCGCGGCCTGGACGCCACTATAGAGCTATGCCGCAGGGTCCGTGGGCTTACGATCCTCGTGCCCCTGTTGGCAACACTACGGGCAGTGGGGCTGGGAACGAAGCTCTACAGGCTTTTCGCCGACCATAGGCCTCGGAAGAAGCACTCCTGAGATGCTGCGGTAACCAACACACCATTCAGGGATAGCTACTCCATTAGCGGACGAGGTCTCAGGCTGCGGTAGGCCAAAGTCACCGTGACAACCACCACACAGGTCAAGGCTGGAACGATAAAGGACCCGTCGCGGACAGCGGGGAACAAGTTATGCACAACGCTGTCAGCAGCTATCAAATCGCCGGCCGTCCATGCTATCACCGCAGCACCCAAGTAGTTCAGCCACCCAAAACGGTCCAGGAGCCCTGCCACTTGAGACCCTACAAAGAGGAGAATCCCCATGCTGAGGAGCAAGCCGAAGGCAAGCGCCGTAAGGTGACCCCGAGATGCGGCCGCCACCGCAAGGATGTTGTCCATACTCATCACGGCATCGGCGCTGAGGATCACCCACAAGGCACCGAGGAGACCACCCGTAGCCGAGCTGGAGAGCTTGGAGTGCCCCAGGTTACGAGTGAGCAGCTTGACAGCTATCACGGCCAGCAGTAGCCCTCCTGCCAGTTTCAGATAGGGCAGCAGCAGTAGCGCTGAAGCTACCCCGGTCAGCAAGATGCGGAACACGATAGCGGCGGCGCCGCCCACCAATATGGCCAGGCGACGCTGATGGTGAGCAAGGCCATGAGCTGCCATGCCGATGACCAGTGCATTATCTCCACTCAGAATTATGTCGATAAGTACGATGCCCAGCAGAGCTCCCAACAGTTCCAATTGTCAGCAAGTACCTCCCTTCCGTAATCCAGCATCTATTTTAGCAGTTTACGCAACCAAAAAAGGGGAGGGCCGGGAGCTGAGTCCGGCCCTCCCCTCGGGCCAAAAGTCAGTCTAGTCCTCTACCTTGACCTTAGTGGCCAGCAATGTACCACTGTTTTCCGTGTAATGGACCTCCACCCTATCATTGACCTGCAGGTCACCGAAGGAGGCTGGGTGGTCGTCCTTTTCAAATACAGTGCCACGGTCTACCCGGAAAGTTACGCTCACGCCATTCTCCGCCAGGATAGTAAAGTCGGTGACGCCTTTGGCTGTGACCTGGCCCTCCGCCTCCAGGTCTTCGTGGTGGCGCTCAACCTCGATTTCCCGTGCCAAGTTGCAGGATGCTGTGATTATGTACTCCACCTTAACGGCATCCCCAACCATTAAATCGCCCAGGGATATCCTTCGATCGCCCCTCTTAATTTCGGTGCTGGTGTCCACACAGAACTCCATGGGTGTGCCACCTACCTGCACCGTCAGCTTCATTGCGCTAGTGTCCACAGTTTGAACAATACCGAACACCTCCTGCTTCGGCACTTTCTGCTTCGGCACTTTTACCTCAATGGACACGGCAATCAAGTTTCCACTATCCACGATGTACTTCACTTCAACGAAGTCGCCAACAGCCAAATCACCCAGGGATATGAGTACATCGTCGCGCTCAATGCTGGTCTGAGAGGTAACCTGGAACACCCGAGTCCCAGAGGACGTATTGACAGTAATCGTGTTAGACACCGTATCTACCGATGCCACCGTACCCTTCGCTTCCCTATCATCGGGATCGTCCGCAAGGATACGCAGCGCTTCCCAGCCAGAACCATTGTGCACGAATTCTACATCCGCTCGATCGCCGGGCAGGACACTTTGCAAGCCGATGGTTTTGCCACTCTTGCGGATCTGTGCATTACTCCCCACTGTAAAAGCCATGGTACCCCTGCGGGTCGAAAGTTCCAGGGTACCAGATCCCACAGATGAGACTGTCCCTGTAATATGAGAGGGCTTGCTCCTTGCCCTTATGGTAAAGGCCCGGTTCGGCGAACCAGCCACGAAGGTCACCTGTACCTGATCGCTTATGGTTAGCTGGTCCAAACTCGACAAGGCCCCATTCTTAACCACGTTTGCCGCTGGGTCCAGCTCGAAAGTCACTGTGCGTCCTCGGCCCAGCTTTATCGTGAAGGTGCTACCAGACGCCGCATCGAACATACCCGTAATCTTCCTCGAGCGAGGGGTCCAGGCTTTAACAGCCAAGGCGTTGGACGTACCCGGGTCGTACTTGACCTCAGCGCGATCGCCCACCAACACATTTCCAGCACTGGCCAGAACCCCGTTCTTTTGGAAGGTAGTCGAGGCCGTGTAGGTGAGGAACACGCTAGTGTGATCATGCCTTAGCACCGTTAAACCCGTTGACGACGCGGCAGACACGGTGCCGGAGACAGATACGGTGCTCTGGGCTGCCACCGGCAACGCTGACAAAGCCATGAGAACGACAACCACGACATAGACCAGCAGGCTCCGTCTCATCTTTCTTCTACCTCCAGCGTTCTCTAACTTGATAAACGGATTTGACGTCAGAGGTTTACGGCCGTGAGCAAAATCTTTCTGTCTACAAAGCAGTTTCGCAAGGACAGGCCCGCCCCAGGGCTAGGAGCCTTGATCTTAACCAAGGGAACTAGTGCCAAAACGAGGAGCCCGCCCTGCCCATAGTTAACGATGTGGGCAACATAGAGGCCCCCCAGCTGACAAGGTCGGATCCATCCCTGTGTGCGTCCACAGAACCACGACGTAGTTTACTTGCAACCCCAAATGGGCGAGGGTCAATCTCCCTCGTCCCTGGGAGTACGCCTTTCCTCGGGATGGGGCGTCTCCTCCTCGCGGCCTGTCTCTGTCGGCTCCGGTGTTTCAGTCGGCTTCACTGTCTTCGTAGGTCTGGGTGTCCGCGTAGGCTCAGGTGTTTCCCTGGGTTCAGGAGCCTTGGTGGGCTCCGCCACCCTCGGAGGTGTGGGAATCTCCCGCGGCTCAGGCGTGGCCGTAGGCTGCGGCGGCTGTACGCCCGAAGGGGGCACAACAGACGCTGGAGTTGCCTTGTCCCCGTCGTCTGATGCCTCGGCAGCCCTGGGTTTGGTAGGTTCCATTCGAGGTGTTGCTTCAGGCCGATACCGAGGCGTGACCTCAACTGTCGGCTCTTGAGCTACTATCTCTGCTGTGGCTGTGGGGATCAACGTGGGAAAGGGAGAGGGCAACGGCTCCAAGACCCCAGAAATGGGACTGGGCTGGAAAACTGGATAGAACGTGCCACGGTCCGCCGGTACCTTTCGAGCCACTCCCAGCCCCAGAAGCGACCCCACCATCACCAGGCTCAAAACGATGGCAAGCCCCACAGCACCATAGACAAGGGCCCTCCGCGGCAGCGAAAGCAGCCTGGACAAACGGGCTGTAGCGCCGACCAATACGGCAAGGGGCGATCCGCGCGGAGCAATAGTGCGTGCTGCATGAACCACTCTCTCCCGGCCCCTCAAAAAGGCCTGGCGCCCCATGAACACCCTCGGGACAGTTCGAAGGCTGAGGGCCAGCTCCAGCATAGGACGAAGCTCATCTGCGTACTGCGGATAGCGTGCCAGACACGCCTCCACACTGCTGCGGCCTGAGAGCACCTCACCTAAACATTCTGCCAGGACCCTAGAAAGACTCACTTCTCACCAACTCCGCCAGGCCACTTGGTACCAGAACCTCCTAGGGCCAATGGCCGACACCACCATCATGTATAACGTATTTCCAGCTTTCTGCATACCATCACGACAAGAGGCGCCTAAGGTTCTTGAGAGCCCGGTGCTGGAGGGCATCGATCGCTCCCTTGCTGCGACCCAGGACTTCTGCGATCTCGGGCGAGCTCATACCCAAGATAAACCTCATCACGATAACCTGCTGCTGATCCTCCGAAAGCCTCGCGATGGCTCTGAGCAGATCCGCACGGTTGAGCGCCTCTGTCAAGCCACTTCGGCCGCCGTCGGGCACTTCGTCCACAGTCGCTGAGACCTGCACCGGCCGTCGACCTTCGCGGCGGTGGTGGTCCACAAGGAGGTTATGAGCAATACGGTACAGCCAGGCTATAAAAGGGATGCCCTGGTACCGGTAATGCTTTATGCTGCGCCATGCCTTAAGGAAAACCTCGGAAGTCAGGTCTTCCGCCGTTGGCAGATCGCCGAGCCTGTAATACAGGTAGGTGAACACGTCGTTGGCGTACCGATCGTAGAGGAGTCCGAAGGCCTCCGCATCACCAGCTATAGCCGCTTCGACCAGTCGGCAGTCGTCGTCCCTCAATAACTCCCCTCTCCCTGTACCTCTTCATGGACAGATGAATGATACCACCTAGGAAAGGGCCAAAGTCCTTTGCTATAATAGCTCTACGCCCTCGCCACTCCGAGGTTGTTAGATGAAGTTAAAGGTCAAATTGACGTTTCCACCCGAACTGGTGGGCGAGCCCGTCATCTACAGAATGGGTCGAAACTTCGACGTCGTAACGAACATCCGCAGGGCCGATGTTACCCGCGACAGGGGCTGGGTTGTGCTGGAGATCGAGGGGGAGCCGGAGCGGGTCGAAGCTGCGGTCAATTGGGTGTCCTCCTTGGGCATAAGGGTCGATCCTGTAGAGGGTGACGTGATCGAAGGCTAGTCAGCCACAGGCAGAGTGAAGTAAAAGGTGCTGCCTTCGCCTGGTTTACTGTCGACCCAAATCTTGCCGCCATGGGCCTCTACTACTCTTCGGGCTATGTAGAGACCCAGGCCCGTGCCGCGTACGGTCCGGGTCACCTCGTTCTGGCCGCGTTGGAACTTTTCAAAGATGATCTCCTTGTGGTCCTCGGGTATACCTATTCCTTGGTCTGACACAGCCACTTTCAACCACGGTGTCCCCAATTTGCCCTCCGCCGTGGCCCGGGCAATGCGCACCCTTATGGCTCCTCCCTGAGGAGAGTACCGTATAGCATTGATTAAAAGATTGGAGAAAACCCTAGCCACCCATTGGCGATCAGCCATGGCCTTCGGCAAGTTCTCCTCGGCTTCCAAAGTGAAGACATGCTGCTGAGTTTTCGCCTTAGCCTCTTGAATTGCCTCCTCAGCAGTCTGTACCAAAGATATCGGCTGGAGATCCATTACTATGCCGTGACTGTCCAGTTTCGACGTGTCCAGTAACCGGTTGATGAGCTCGGTCATGCGCCTGGCCTCGCGCTGGATTTCGCTCAGCATCCACCGAGCCTGTTCCCTTGGGAATTCACGGGTCGCCAGCAGCTCGCTGTGACCTAATATGGTGGTCAACGGTGTCCGTAGCTCGTGGGACACAAAGGCCAGGAAATCGCCCTTCATCTTCTCGGTACGGTAGGCGGCCTCTACCTCGCCTACCTCTTTGAACAAATGCACGTTCTCCAACGAAAGCGCTAGATAGTGGGAGAAGCCTTCCAGGATATCGATGCAGGTGGGCCCTAGAACAGCCGAGTCCTCGCCTTCCGCAACAATGGCGCCCAAGAGCTTCCCTCGCCAGAGAAGCGGCAGAGCAATCACAGGAAGGCCTCCGCGGTGGTCGGACGCTACCTTCGCGGCTGCAGCCCGGATTGCTTGCCTTACCAGGCGAAGACTCGCAAGATCGCCGACAGCATTGCTTTCCGGGTGCCCTGCTGCTAGCGCAAGATCGTCGAGCGAGCCACCTAGAAGGATGGCAATTCGCCGTAACGGCAGCGTTTGGGACATTCCCTGCAACCCTTCTCTGAGAACCTCGTCCACGGTGTAGGTGGAGGCCAATCGCTGTCCAACTTCGTTCAGGCCCCGTAACCTTTGGGAGTACTCCTTGATGTCCTGCATAGCTTTAGAAACCGCCACAACGGCCGCAGCATGGGAAGCGAACACTTCCAGAGAACGAATCAGTGGCCTACTGAAACCTTTCTTCTCAGTTTTGTGGCCAAGGGCAACGGCGCCGAGGCGCTGATCAGACCATGTCAACGGAACCGCAGCTATAGCCCTGTAGGGCGAAGCCACGGAGGCCTCTGTCTCGACCACAGCCATGCCCTGTTGGACTGCACGTCCAACTACACCCTCGCCCACCCGTACCGGCCTGCCGCAGCGCTCAGGGTCGGTACCGATATCGATGACGGGGTAAAGCAGCTCACCGTCGGCGTCCATCAGGAAGACACTTCCCGCGTCACATTCGGCCAAGCGCATCATCCGTTGTAGCACGTCAGTGAGGCTTTCCTCAAGGCCACGGTACGGCGCCTGTACGGATATACTGTAGAGCATCTCGAACTCTTCGGAGCGCTGCTGCACATCTTCATGCATCAAGGCATGGGCCAGGGAGGTGGCAGCTTGAGCAGCTATGGCATCTAGTACTCGCAACTCTCCTTCCGTACACTTGTGCCAGTCGGCCTTCCAATCCACAAAGATCACACCCAGGGCCTTACCACGGTGTATCATTGGCAGCACGCAGAAGGATCTGGTTGGGAACCTTTGCCTGTTGACCTCGGGCACCCTCGGATCCGTTTCGGCATCGGCTATGAAGACCACGTGGCCTCTCTGAAGTGCCTCTTGGAGGAACGGGAGCTCATCCAGACTGAGAGCCGATTCAGGGTTAGGCGTCACATCCTTGTAGAACTTGTCGTAATAGGTGAGCGGCACCAGGAGCCCCGTCTCGTCGAGGGTGCAGACGCCAACCTGATCGGCGTCCACTAATTCGAGGATCACGCGGCAGATACTCCGTAAGGCTTGAGGCATCTCCAGATGAGCGGAGATGAGTTGCGAAGCCCGGAACAGGGCAACTAACTCTTCCTCACGGCTCCTGAGATAATCGAAAGCCAAAGCACTGTGCATAGCCATGCCGAGCTCGTCGCCTACAGCCTTGAAGATCCGAAGGTCTGGCAAGGCACCAGAGCTCTGGTCCCACTCCACCGACAGGATGCCGTAGACGGTGTCCCGAAAGGTGACCGGAACGATAACTGTCAAGGCACCCCTGGCCCCCTCGTGAGCTGCACCAGCTCTGAAGACCAGCCCATCGTAGATGGTCGGCTTTCCCTCGAAAAGGGACACTCGGACGCCAGGGAAAGCCGACAAGGAAACCCTAAGTCCGGAGTAGTCTCTGACCCAGCCCCTATGGGAGCTGTAGCTGTCATCTCGGAACTCGAGCAGGCCCAACTCAGGATGGTATTGGGCATAGGCCGCCGCCCGCGCGCCTAACGCCTCTACAGCCTGCCGCATCGCAGCGCGCACGGCATCGCAGGTAGTCTGCGCCTGGGCTAAGGCCATCCCCACAGCAACCAGCATTTCAAGGTCGGCAAGCCGTCGCCGGCTCACATCTCTTTCCCGGGCGATGTGGATAGCCAATCCGCCTATATGGGCCATCACTTGCGCCAGTATGCAGTGTATCCGCCCCCAAGTCTCCCTGGAGCCCAGCCAGTCCATGTATAGCTCACCCAGCGGTTGCTCATCGAAGCCCATGACTACGGAGACAGCGACGGCCGCTCGGGCCGTCATAGGTGAGCTGGAAAGCAGTTGCCTGTCTAAGCTCACTTCCTCGCTATCCGCGTAGCCATCGGCTTCCAGCGCCATACGGAAAAGATGCGCCTCTCCGATGGGGAGGGGTGAAACGGACACCGTAGCCTGCCAGGAAGGGTCGCTTACGGCCGTAGCCTGGGGAATAAGTGTCGGGGGATCGCCTTCCAACAACGATACAACGCTACGGTGGGCCCCCAACATATCGATGGCGAGCCGGGCCAATTCCGACAAGACTTCATCAGTCGCCTGCGCCCTACCGAGCCTGGCTATTATAAGGCTCGCCAGGCGCCGCATCCCCTGGGACGATAGCCCTGGGATGTCGGATGTAGCCGGGTCCAACGTAAGCAGCCCCATGCAATCAGTGTTTGATGCCAGTTTAGTAGATGGGCATGAAACAGGTCAAGCTCCTCAGGTACTATTTCCATGAGCACATAAGTACCAACGGATATACCGACATCTGTTGCTCAACCCAGCCGCCGCATAAGACGTACAATCCTGTATTCAGGGGACAATTGGGCTGGACGTGGATCAAGAAGAGCTGGTAAAACTGGCAGTAGCACCCAATCAGACCGTCGCCGTGATGTGGGCTGAGGCTCTCATATCCGAGGGCATCCCGGCTGTAGTCAGATGTCTCGACGCCCTGGCAGTTACTGCCTCGATACTCTCGCCTCTACCCTGTTGGGTCCTGGTGCGCCGTGGAGATGTGGACAAAGCCATCATACTGTTGACGCAACTTACCTCTGGAGGGACCGAAGATGATAGATCTCAGAAGTGACACTGTCACCCTACCAAGCCCCCAGATGCGCCGGGCCATGTACGAAGCCGAACTCGGGGACGACGTGTACCGCGAGGATCCCACCGTAAATCGCCTTCAGGAATTGGCTGCTGAGCTCATGGGAAAAGAAGACGCCCTCTTCGTAGCCAGCGGAACTATGGGTAACCTTGTAGCCATCATGTCACACTGCAGCCGTGGCCAGGAGGTCATAGTGGGCGACAAGAGCCACGTATACCAGGCCGAGGCGGGCTCGGCATCGGTACTCTGGGGAGTTCCCTATAGATCTGTACCAACGGGAAGGTACGGGGCTCTCGATCCTGCCCACGTCGAAGCCGAGATCCACCCCGACGATCCCCATTACGGCATTACGGGGCTTGTGTGTTTGGAAAACACCCACAATTACTGTGGAGGAACGATAGTTCAGCCCCATGAGATTGCTGCCGTCGCCGAAGTGGCCCACCGTCACGGCATCCCCGTTCACCTGGACGGAGCGCGCATCTTCAACGCCGCCGTCGCTCTCAAGGTAGGGGTCCAGGCGTTCACCCGGCCTGTAGACTCAGTGACCTTCTGCCTTTCAAAGGGTCTGGCTTGCCCTGTAGGATCGTTGCTCTGTGGATCCAAGGAGTTTATCGCGCGGGCGAGGCGCAACCGCAAGCTTGTGGGAGGAGGGATGCGGCAGGTAGGGGTTTTAGCAGCAGCGGGGATTGTAGCCATCTCAACAATGATAGAAAGGCTGGAAGAAGACCACGAGAACGCACGGGCCCTCGCCGAGGGTCTGGCCGATATGCCGCACCTAATGCTGGAAATGGACAAGGTCCAGACCAATATGGTCTACTTCAAGGTGGATCCGGCACTTGGAGGATGGGAGACGTTCCAGCGGCTTCTTTCCGAAAAGGGCGTGCTGGTCAGCCACATTGAACCAGACTATTTGAGAGCCGTAACCCACTACGGAATCGTGCGCAAGGACATAGACACAGCTCTACTAGCCATCAGGCAAGTCCTGATGGAACTCAGCCCAGACTAATCTCAAAGCTCCAAGGCCCAGGGATGGTGTCAATGGCAGGCTTGCCATCTGGCCGACAGACCCGCCTGAGGGCATGGATGGTCAGTCGCAGAAGTCGTGCCTGGGGATCTGGGCACGGGATGGACCAGCTGAACCAGGCCTTGTTACCCGCCCACGGAACCCTGTGGGCTGCCTTACCGATTTTATAGATTCTGCCAGTGTCGTCGCTGAGCTCCATATCTCTGGGGAATACCGTCAGTCCGTCCACCGAGCTTCCGTTGCTCATCGGTTCCGCCACAACGGTCATAGCACAGCGACGCCACTGAAGTGCCACGGTTGTTACCACTAACCTTAATCCAGAACAATCGCAGGCCACGTTTGGCCTTAGTATCTTCTCCCTGACCATGGATCCGGCTGTAGCATTTGCCTTTAAGCGCACAAAAAAGGCGACCCCGCGAGGTCGCCCATGCAGGAAGCAAACTGGAACTTAATGGCCGCAACAGGGCGAGGCTGTGCTAGCGTTCTCACCTGTGTCGAAGGAGTGGCCACAGGCACAAGTGCGCACCGCATTGGGATTGTGGACAGTAAAGCCCGCACCCATAAGGCTGTTGACATAGTCGATCTCGGCGCCTACCAAGTACTGTGCGCTGATCTCGTCGACGAGGATCCTGAGCCCATCCCACTCGATCTCAACGTCGTCCGGCTGCTTGTCTTTGTCCAGACTCATGCCATAAGATAGACCTGAACAGCCTCCGGGCATGACAAAGACTCGCAGTGCCAGCTCGGGGTCGCCTTCTTCAGCCAAAATTGTTTTAAGCTGCTTGACTGCAGTTTCCGTAAGGGTCAGCATCCCAGTCTCCTATTAGGAGGTGTTGTGGCACGATGCCATCACTTCTGTAGTCTAGCCCGATCAGGTGGAGCTTGTCAAGTTTTCCTTCAGAAATATCAGTGCTAAAGTCATGGACGCAACAGCGGAGATACTCAGAGAAATACGGTGCCACGGTCCCATCACCTTTGCTCGATTCATGGAAATAGCCCTATACCATCCTGAGTTCGGTTATTACCAGAAGGCAAGAAGCCCCATCGGTCCCGAGGGAGATTACTTCACGAGCCCACATATACACCCTGCCTTTGCCCGATGTCTAGCCAGGCAGATCCAGCAAGCATGGGCGATGATGGGAGAGCCCGATGTTTTCAACGTGGTGGAACTGGGCTCGGGCTCGGGTATCCTCGCCAGTCACCTCATGCGCTATCTTTCGGAAGCGGTGGGCAAGGGCAAAGTCTCATACTTGGGAGTGGAGGCCTCTTCGGCCCGCAGAGAAGAGTCCATGGCGATCCTGAAACCTTGGATCCAAGAGGGAACTGCCAACGTGGTCGCCTTCCTCCCGGAGCAGCTTACAGGCCCCTGCTTCGTTATAGCCAACGAATTTTTCGACGCCCTGCCCTTCCACAGGGTAGTTCAAAGGGAGAACGAACTCTACGAAATCTACGTGTCGGAGTGCCAGGGAAGATTGATCGAGGTCGAGGGGCAGCCACAGCGTGAAGTCCTCGAGTTCATCGACTGGCTCGACAGAAAGCTGCCTGATGGATCCGAAACGGAAGTGAACCTGGCAATGGTGGATTGGATGCAGCGGCTAGCCAGCGTGATACAGGAAGGCTACGTGCTGGTCATAGACTATGGATACACCTCAGACGAGGTGGCCGGAAGATCGAGGCCTAAGGGCACAGCCCTTGCCTACTTTCGACAGACCTACAGCGACGATCTGCTAGCCAGGCCTGGCGAGCAGGATATCACCGCCCACGTAGACTTCACGGCGCTCTGCAAGGCGGCCCGAGAAGTGGGCTTCGAAGTGGCTGGCTTCACCACCCAGGCGTACTTTCTGGCAGCCCTCGGCGTGGGCGACGCCATAGCCGAACTGCTGGAGGCTGGAGCCCCTGAAGAGTCCCTTCGTGCCGTTCGCCTGGCCATCTCCGAACTGGTCTGGCCCCCTGGGCTGGGGGGCTTCAAGGTCATGGCATTGGTGAAGGGAGCCGTTCCCCACAATTTAGACGGTTTTTCTCTATTTAATCTCCCTAATCCCTGTCAATAAGTTAAGCCGTAATGTATTGACATGCCACAAATTTCATGATATTTAATCCAGTAGGCCAGCCGGTATGCTCGACACAGTGCAGCCATAGCCTCACTCAGACATTGGTCCTCGGCCAGTGAAGGGAATCTGTAAGCTGTAAGGAGGTGGCTCTAATGGAACCAATGGCTCATGGCGTGTCACGTAGGGAGTTCATCAGGTTAGGTGTCATTTCCGTGGCTGGACTGAACTTCATTGCAGCCAGTTGCGCCCCCTCCACAATCCCTACAGCATCTCCTGTATCCCCTACTCAGGCACCCGCCCAGGGTCCCACTCCCGTCCCACCAGCCAAGCTGGAGCAGGTGCTTTTCGCCTTGGACTGGGTGGTTTACGGGAGACACGCAGGCTACTTCGTAGCATTGGACAAGGGGTACTACACCGAGCAAAACCTCAGCGTGAGCATAGTTCGCGGCTATGGCTCAGCCGATTCAATAAAGCGCATTGCCGCAGGCCAGGGACAGTTTTCTTTTGGGGACATGGGATCATTGGTGCTGGCGCGGGCTAACGACAACGTGAAAGTGAAAGTAGTTTGCATGGTATACAGTCGAGCCCCCCATACTATATATTTCTTCGAGGACAGCGGTATCAAACAACCCAAGGACCTTGAGGGCAAAAAGATTGGCGCTCCTGCAGGCGATGCCATCCGCACCCTTTTCCCGGCCTTCGCCAAGGCCAATAACGTTGATGAGACCAAAGTCCAATGGGTGACCATCGATGCGGCCTCGAAACTACCCTTATTCCTCTCCGGCCAGACGGACGCCACCACCGAGTTTATAATGGCCACCCCTCTCATCCAGAAGCAGGCGAAAGATCGCAAAGTCAAGTGGTTTCACTTTCCGGAATACGGGCTAGATTTTTATTCAAACGGCATAATGGTGACCGAGGATTACCTCCGCCAGAAGCCAGACGTGGTGAAACGGTTTGTAGCGGCCACTATCGAGGGTTGGCGCTATGCCTTCGATCATCCGGACGAAGCCATCGCGATACTCCGCAAATATCATCCCGAAGTGGAGGCCGACATAGGCGTACAGGAGATAGGTATCGTAAAAGACCTGGTCCTGAGCGATGAGGCCAAGAAGAACGGGATAGGATACATGGATTCGGGCAAGGTAGCGGTGACGCGGGACCTCATGGCTACTTACTTCCAACTTAAGGGCCAAGTAAAGCCGGAGGATCTGTACACCAACGACTTTCTACCGAAGGGGAGCTAAAACGCCCGTAGGGGGCTCTAGGGATGTCTCGAGGTTTCATTACCATAGACAGCTTGGACATGGTGTACATGAGCCAGGACGGCCACCACGTAGATGCACTTAAAAGCATATCGTTGGAGATACAGGAAAACGAGTTTCTGACTGTTGTTGGCCCAAGTGGATGCGGCAAAAGTACGTTATTGAAGCTGGTAGCGGGCCTGATTGCTCCAACCAGAGGACGCATCATACTGGCAGGGGAACAGGTGGAGAAGCCCAGACCAGATGTCGGTCTGGTGTTCCAACAACCAGTACTGCTCCCTTGGCGAAATGTACTAGATAACGTACTTCTGCCTATCGAGATCCTTGGATGGCCTGTAAGAAGTTATAGGCGGACTGCCCTGGACCTCTTGAGCCTTGTGGGACTCGAAGGCTTTGAAACAAGGAGTCCTAGGCAGCTGTCGGGAGGGATGCAGCAACGAGTAGCCATCGCTAGGGCCCTCATTTATGACCCCAAGGTGTTGCTCATGGACGAGCCCTTCGGTGCCCTAGATGCCCTCACCCGGGAAGAGCTGAGCCTAGAGCTGATGCGAATATGGGAGGAAAGGAAGAAGACGGTTATCTTTGTGACCCACTCAATTCCCGAGGCCGTCCTGCTGGCTGATCGGGTCGTCGCCATGACGCCCAGACCAGGCAGGATAGCAAAGATTGTTGAGGTAAAGCTGCCCCGACCGAGAACAGTGGAGATGGAGTACAGTGATCAATTTAAGGAGTACGCCTCAGCACTTCGCGACGTCATATACTCAGGTAGAAGGGAGAGGGTAGCATATGGCAGCTAAGGAGAGGGTTTCCCAATACCTGGTGCCGGCTACTACTCTGGCTGTGCTGATACTTATATGGGAGGCAGTTGTAGTAGTCCTAAACGTGCCCACATATCTGTTACCTGCACCCACGCTAGTGGTAGAAAGGACAGCAGAGTGGGCAGGGGAGCTGCCCATGCACACGTGGATTACCCTGTACGAGACTTTGGCAGGGTTCATCCTAGCCATAGTGGTGGCGGTGCCGTTGGCCATCATGATCGCTTATTCCCCTTTTCTGCAGAACAGCATATATCCCCTGCTCCTCATCACGCAGTCGATACCCAAGGTGGCTATTGCTCCGTTACTCTTGTTGTGGCTGGGTACAGGGGACCTTCCGAAGATCGTAGTGGCCTTCCTCGTAGCTTTCTTCCCAATAGTGGTAGACACTGCCACGGGTCTGAACTCTGTGCCTCCGGAGCTGATGGACCTCATACGTTCCCTTTCAGCCAACCAGTGGCAGATCTTTCGGAAGATACGTTTTCCATGGGCGTTGCCTTTCTTCTTCAGTGGGCTCAAGGTGGCTATCACCTTGTCTGTGGTAGGGGCAGTTATCGGCGAATTCGTGGGATCTGACAAGGGGCTGGGCTACTTAGTTCTCATAGCCAGCAGTCACATCAACACTGGGCTAGCCTTTGGGGCCATGGTATTGCTGTCTTTCATGGGGATAATACTTTTTGGGATTGTGAACCTCGCCGAGCGGGTGTTGTGCCCGTGGTACGCTGGCGGCAGCCAATGAGAGGAGCAGGCTGCGTAGGCGCTGGCCTTGCGGTGGTACAGGATAGTGGATATAATAGAGTTTGGCTGGAAGGGGCACGTTAACAGCTGGATAGTGGGGCGAGGCGGGCCAAGGTAGATTGGCCTTTG
>DAOUBH010000028.1:0-22794 GCA_034432775.1 Chloroflexota bacterium | reverse complement strand
ACCCGGCCCCATCCCGAACCCGGAAGTCAAAGGCCACAGCGCCAAAAATAGCCAGGGGGAAGCCCCAGGCAAAAATAGGCCGCCGCGAGGGGCCCTCGCTTAGATCAAATCTCTACCCTCTTCGGGAGGCCTAAGTGGATCGCCAAACCCTTAAGCTGCTCTTCAACTACGACGCCTGGGCTAACCACCTGATCCTCCGAGCCCTCAGATCAATACCGCCCCACCACCTCCACAAACCGTTCCCAGGCATCGGCCTGCGTACTATCAGCGAAACCGCCGCCCACATTGTGGCTGCTCAGGAACTATGGTACAGCCGATGGAAGGGTGAAAGCCCAAAGGCCATCAAGAACGCAAGCGACTACTCGTCGCTAGAACACCTCGAGGAAGAGGCTAGAAGGCTAGACACCGCTATACAGCAGCTTCTGGATTCTTTGTCCCCCTCGGATCTGGCCAGCCCCTTGTCATACACCACAACAGACGGTACATCTTATTCTGCTCCCCTGTGGTCTCAAATGGCTCACGTAATCAACCACGGTACAGATCACAGGTCGCAGCTATGCAGCATGCTAAGCATGCTGGGCTACGACGCTCCAGTACTGGACATGATAGTTTTCTTCAGGAATAGAAGCTGAATTAGGAGAGCGTTGCCAGCTTCTCAATAACAGCATCAGCCACTTGCGAGGTACCGACCGCCGTAGGATCGTCAGGTGTCGGCTTCATATCATACGTCACACTCTTCCCCTCCGCTATTACAGCCGCCATGGCACGTTCCAGACGGTTCGCGGCATCTGACTCTCCCAGGTGGCGTAGCATCAGAACTGCGGAGAACATCATGGCCATGGGGTTCACCTTGTTTAACCCCGCATACTTTGGCGCACTCCCATGGGTTGGCTCAAATACAGCGTACTCATCCCCGATGTTGGCCCCAGGCGCAAGGCCCAGGCCACCGATCAGCCCAGCTCCCAGATCGGAGAGTATATCGCCATACAAATTTGGCATTACCAGCACATCGTATAACTCCGGCTTCTGTACCAGCTGCATTGCCATATTGTCGACAATCCGATCTTCAAACTGGATGTCAGG
The DNA here is from genome assembly GCA_034432775.1 of Chloroflexota bacterium. Classification (GTDB taxonomy): domain Bacteria; phylum Chloroflexota; class Chloroflexia; order DAOUBH01; family DAOUBH01; genus DAOUBH01. The sequence goes on along the minus strand of DAOUBH010000028.1, from coordinate 21,711 downwards.
GTACTCCTTGGCCACCTCAGCCGCAACAGCCAAGAACAGGCCATCGGTGTACTTCATTATGTTCGCCTTGTGCACAGCCGTAACCTTGCGCCTACCGTTGGCTCTCGCATATTCGAAAGCGAACCGAACAATCCGCTTCGAAGCCCACGCCGATATCGGTTTTAGACTGACAGCCGAATCCTCCCGGATCCGTTTACCCAGAAGCCTTTCCACCAAATCCCTGAGCTCGTCTGTCTCGGTAGCACCCTGCTGAAATTCGACTCCAGCGTACAGGTCTTCAGTGTTCTCCCGCACTATCACTAGATCCACATCACTGTAACGTGTCTTGGCACCCCTGTAACTCTTGCAGGGACGCACGCAGGCATATAGATCCAGAGTCTGTCTCAAAAGCACATTCACGCTCCTGAACCCCTTCCCCACCGGGGTGGTCAAGGGGCCTTTAAGGGCGACCTTGTTACGTTTGATGGACTCAAGCACATCAGCCGGCAGCACGTCTCCGTATTTCTCCAGCGCGATCATGCCGGCTTCCTTCACTTCCCACTCTATAGGGACTCCTGTAGCCTCCACCACCCGACGGGTCGCTTCCGTGATCTCCGGGCCAGTGCCGTCTCCGGGAATCAAGGTCACCCTGTGAACCAATTCAATGCCTCCACATGCGAGAATTTCAAACTAGATGGTATTCTATGTTATCACGGCCGAGTTATCAAGCTTCGGCCCTCAAAGACGGTGCAGCCGTGGAAGAACGACATTCGCAGGAGGAGAAGGCTGTGAGGGCCAAAGCCCTCGAGGTATATAAAAGGCTCCTCGAGGTGTACGGGCAACCTCTGCGCCGCACCATGGCGCCACTGGACGTGCTGATCCTTACAATACTGAGCCAGAACACCAACGACATAAATAGAGACAGGGCATTTACACGCTTGAAAGAACGATTTCCAACCTGGGAGGAAGTGCTAGTCGCCCCAGAAGGTGCCATCCAAGAGGCGATACGGCCCGCTGGCCTGGCCAACATCAAGGCTCCGAGGATTAAGGATGCCCTCAAAGCTGTGCTTGACTATGCCGGATCCCTCGACTTGTCCTTCATCTGTGATTTGCCCAGGGAAGAGGCTCGACGATGGCTAACCGGCATCCGAGGCGTGGGGCCAAAGACCGCCGCCGTTGTGCTGCTTTTCGCCTGCGGGAAAGAGGCTTTCCCCGTAGACACCCACATTCACAGGGTCACACGACGGCTTGGATTGGTCCCCTGGAAAGCCACGCGGGAACGAGCCCACGATATCTTGGAGGCTATTCTACCTCCGAGCACATTCTACTCCTTCCACATTGACCTGATCGAACACGGCCGCAAGGTGTGTAAAGCCGGTAGGCCCTTGTGCACACTCTGCAACCTGAAGGATCTCTGCGATTACTACAGTTCAAAAGCGGCCTCCACCACAGCTACAGCTTCCCCCGCAGCCACACCCTGAAGCCGACGCCCTATCGTCTCGACCCCTCCTGGCCCCCAGGGGAAAAACCGGCACGGGAATAAGCCTTACCGTGCTGCCTTGCCCGCACCGAGGGCAGCTGCGCTCCCTATCGCGATCATCGTACGCAACCCTCTCATCGAATTCGTGTTCACAGTATCGGCAACGATAGGTATAGACCGGCATAGCTGCTTTCCCTCGAGATGCATTAATGTCTGCTTATATGGTAACATGCCGGTGACGGCAGAAAGACCCATAGGTGATCGCCCATGAAAGACATCCTATACGTGGCACTAGACACCGCGCAGGCCCTAGGTGCCTCATATTGTGATGCGCGCATAGTGCACCAACTTCACGAGTCTTTGATTGTGAAGAACGGACGGCCCGATACGATAAGCCAGTACGAGACCGAGGGTATAGGGATCAGAGTCCTTGTGAACGGTGCTTGGGGCTTCGCGGCTACAGCTGACCTGGACCGAGCAAGCGTGGAGGAAGCAGCAGCACGAGCTGCCTCCATAGCTCGCTCTAGCAGCCTAACACTAAAACGGCCGGTGGAGTTAGGCGATCCCGTCGTAAACGTAGGGACGTATCGGACTCCAGTCCGGATCGATCCATTCTCCGTAGGCCTCGAAGAAAAACTAAGGATTCTGCTCGCAGCCGACAGCGCAATGGCAAGGGTGAAAGGTGTCACCGTGCGAATGGCTACCCTAGAGGCAGTAAAGACTAGAAAATTCTTCGGGAACTCCGAGGGCGCTCTCTTGGAGCAGGAAATCATCGAGACCGGAGCCGGAATAGAGGCTACAGCCGTTGGTATGGACGACGTACAACGCAGGTCCTACCCCAATTCGCATGGGGGCCAGTGGGCCTGTCGCGGATTCGAGCTGGTCCTCGAGCTGGACCTGGCGGGCAACGCAGAACGCATCGGTGAGGAGGCAGTAAGGCTTCTTAGCGCCAAGCCGTGTCCGAGCTGGGTGACAACCTTGATATTGGACAGCTCTCAAGTGGCTCTTCAGCTCCACGAAAGCTGTGGCCATCCCCTTGAACTAGATCGAGTGATGGGCATGGAGGCCAGCTTCGCAGGAACCAGCTTCCTCACCCTCGACAAGCTCGGCACATTCCGTTACGGATCCGAGCTTGTCAATATCACAGCGGATGCTACCATTCCTGGCGCTCTAGGGACCTATGGCTACGACGATGAGGGGGTAGAGGCGCAGCGTACCCAGTTGGTAGCGAGCGGCATCCTCGTGGGCTATCTAATGGACCGAGAGACAGCTACCCGCATCGGGCGGCGCAGCAACGGTTGCTCTCGAGCTGAGAGCTGGAACCGTATTCCCATGATCCGCATGATAAACGTCAACCTCGAACCTGGCGAATCGTCCCTTGAACAGATGATCGAGGAGACCAGAGAAGGCATCTACATGCAAACTAATAAGAGTTGGAGCATTGACGATAAGCGCCTCAACTTCCAGTTTGGCTTGGAAGTGGGATGGGAGATAAAGAACGGCAAACTTACCGATATGATCAAGAATCCCAGCTACGCAGGCATTACGCCCCAATTTTGGAACTCCTGCGACGCTATCGGTGGGCCGTCGGAATGGAAGGTGTGGGGCTTACCAAATTGTGGTAAAGGTGAGCCAATGCAGATTGCTCATGTAGGTCACGGAGCAGCTCCTGCACGCTTCCGAAACGTGAAGGTCGGCATCACGGCTGATAACCAGGTGAGGTGATATACGATGCTGGGGCCCGAGCGCATCTTAGAGTTGCTACGCAAGACCTTGGCAAACTGCAATGCTGACCAAGCAGAGCTAGTGTACATTGGCAAAGACCTCCAACTGACTAGATTTGCCAACTCATACATCCACCAGAACGTGGCAGAACGCGACCATCAAGTGTTCCTTCGCCTCGTATATGGCAAAAGGATCGGAGCGGGGTCTACCAACATCCTCACCGAGGAGAGCCTAAGCAGACTTCTAGAGACTGTGAGTCGGCAGGCAAGACTCCAGCCTGAGGTCCCCGATTTCCAGTCGCTACCGTCTCCACAACCGATTCCTGGAGTCAAGGGCTACTTTAGTAGCACTGCTAGCGCTGACCCGAACCGTCGAGCCAACGCGGTGAACAGCATATGTGCGCTAGCAAAAGACAAGGGCCTCGTTGCCTCGGGAAGCTTCTCTACCAGCAACGGCGAGCTAGCTGTCGTGAACTCTTTGGGAGTAGAGGCCTATGCGGAAGCAACCGAGGCCGAACTGACTACAGTAGTAATGTCCGACAGTTCTAGCGGCTATGCGTCCCGCCTGACGGGAGATGTAGACGAAATAGACGTCGAGCAGGTGGCGTTGGAGGCCATCGACCGAGCTTTACGTTCGAGGGACCCGATTTCCGTGGATCCTGGACCTTATCCCGTGGTATTAGAGGAATACGCTGTCGCCGACCTGGTGGGCATGTTGGGCTATATGGGATTCGGAGCCCTGGCCTACCAGGAAGGCCGAAGTTTCATGAAACTTGGTGAGAAAATAACGGGCGAAGGCGTCACGATCTGGGACGACGCCCTAGATGAACGAGGACTCCCCGTTCCCTTCGATTTCGAGGGTGTACCAAAGCAGAGGGTGGATCTCATTCGACAGGGCGTGGCTGTGGGCCTCGTCTATGACACGCTAACAGCGGCCCGCGAAGGCAAGCAGAGCACGGGGCACGCCTTGCCTGGACACCTCTTTCGGGGTGGCAATCCGGAAGGCCCTCTCCCGACGAACCTATTCATGGCGGTGGGTACTCGTAGGAAAGAGGACCTCGCCAAAGACATAGACAGAGGGATATGGGTCACCCGGTTCCATTACACAAACGTAGTTCACCCCGTTGCAACCATATTGACCGGTATGACGCGCGATGGCACCTTCCTAATCGAGAAAGGCGAAGTCGCACGACCGGTGAAGAACCTCAGGTTCACGCAGAGCATTCTAGACGCGCTGGGTACCCTGTTGGCAGCCTCCTCCTCGGCCATGTTAGCCCGAGGCACCCTGGGTCCCACTTACGTTCCGGCCCTTGCCCTTGGGACCTTCAACTTTACCAGCGCAACTACTTCTTGAAGAGAGCGTAGGGCCCCACAGAGTTGGAGCTCGCGGAATCCTTGTGCGGTTAGCGAGCCTTGAGACGCCACGTAAGCACCTGACTAGGTCCCTTTGCAGCGGGAGCGGGGCGGTTGTTACGCATATGACCATCGATCTGTCGAGGGTGTCGAATCAAAATAAATGCTCCCAAGGGCGCCACTGCAAGACTGCTTCTGCCTTGACCCCAACATGCCTTCAAGGCATTCAGCGCACGGGTAGTGCCCGAGTGCAATCGTCCGCGTAGAGCCTATGCTGGTATCAGCGCTTTGTATACTGTGGTGCCTTGCGGGCCCGCTTGAGACCAACCTTCTTGCGTTCCTTGACCCTCGGATCCCGGGTCAGAAACCCTCCTTCCCTGAGGGGCTTCTTTAGATCTTCGCTCATGGCAAGGAGTGCACGGGCAATGCCGTGCCTGATAGCTCCCGCCTGACCGGAAAGACCTCCACCAACGACTTTGGCCACCACATCGAACCTGCCATTGAGCCCCACTGCCTCGAGAGGCTGTGTCACCAGGACCCAGTAAAATTCCCGCGCCCCGAAGTACTCGTCAAAGGACCGGCCGTTCACTGTCATAGATCCGGTGCCTGGATAGAGCCGCACCTGAGCCACCGAGGTCTTTCGACGGCCTAGTCCGTAGAAATATCGTTGGTGCTCATCCCTGGGCAGAGTCATGGTCGACACCTAATCAAACAGATTCAGAGGTTCTGGCTTCTGGGCGGCGTGTGGGTGCTCCGCGCCAGGATAGACCTTGAGCTTCTTTGCCATAGCCCGCCCTAGCCGTGTCTTGGGAAGCATACCTTCCACTGCTTTCCTCACCACCTGAGACGGATCCTTCTGCATTAACTGCTCAAGGGAGCGTTGCCGAAGGCCCCCCGGGTATCCCGTGTGCCATATGTACATCTTATCCCGCATCTTTTTACCAGTAACACGGATCCTCGAAGCGTTCACCACAATGACATGATCGCCGACGTCCATATGCGGTACATAGATAGCCTTATGCTTCCCCATGAGCACCGAGGCAACCCTAGAGGCCAGACGTCCTAGAGTCTGCCCCGATGCATCCACTATATACCAGCGGCGCACAATTTCAGCCGCTTTAGGTATATACGTCTTCATACCCCAAAGATCCTCCTTGACGGCAACAAAATCTAGTATACCACCTTTACCAGGTACAACCCGTGGGGGGGTGCAGTGGGACCTGCCCTCGATCGGTCCTTCGAACTTAGCACCTCTGCAAACTGGCCGATGGACATCTGGCCTAGACCAACCCACAAGAGGGTACCTACTATATTCCTGACCATGTGGGGGAGATAACTATTTGCCGATATGAAGAACTCCACGACGTGATCGCCCAACGGATGGTGATTCCGGCGGACTTCAGCGCGGTAAACCGTCCGTACGGTGGTCCCTCGGGGGATTCTAGTCTTAGGCGTGCCTATACCCTTGCCGGCGAAGGCAGAGAAATCCATTGTTCCAATGAGTTGTTTGGCTGCTAACTCCATAGATGTCACGTCCAAGGGCCTATCCACGACGTGGAAATACCGCCTCACCAAGGCACCGCCGCTGGAACAATTCCATATAAGGTACTTGTAGTGCCGTTCCTTGGCCCAGTACCTGGGCTGAAATTTTCCAGGAACCCTCTCCACGCCTGTCACACGTACATCTGGCGGCAAGTAAAAGTTTAGAGCCCCCATTACGGTGTCTTCATCGTAGTCACACACAGGATCGAAGGCAACGACCTGTCCGACGGCATGCACCCCAGCATCGGTCCGGCCTGCGAACCATGTCTTAACACGCTGACCATAGAACCGCTCGAGGGCCAGTTCTAGGACTCCTTGGACCGTTCTCCTGCCAGGCTGGCTCTGTGAACCTGAAAACTCGGTACCGTCATATTCCAGGGTGAGCTTCAGCCTGCCCACTGACCTGGCTCAGCTGCTTTCCCTGCCCACGAATTCGAGCTGAACCATGTGAGCACCGTCGCCCTGGCGTCGGCCAAGCTTAAAGAGCCTAGTATAACCCCCAGGGCGGTCGGCTAGGCGAGGCGCAATCACTTCGAAAAGTTTGGCCACAGCCCTCGGGTTGGCGAGGGCCGATAACGCGAGCCCTCGGTGGTGATGGCTGTCCTCCTTTGCCAATGTCACGAGCTTCTCCACTTCGGAGCGTATCGCCCTGGCTTTCGCTTCCGTCGTCCTGATTTTCTCGTGGAGGATCAGAGACACCATTAAGTTGCGTCTAAGCTGCTTGGCCTCGTCCTTAGTTCGATTGAGCTTTTTCCCAGCCACTCTGTGTCGCATCGCCACACTCCCAGCTCAAGCCTTATCTTTCTATGACAGATCTGCCTCACTCTCAGCTGCTTCGGCTTCGCGAAGCAAGCTTTGCTCCAGGACCGTGTTGCCCGGCCGCGCCCTGTTAATGTAGCCCTTTTCCTCCAGTTTTTGGAGAAGTTCCTCGAAGGACTTTTCGCCCAACTGGCGCACAGCCAACAGATCCCGCTTGTCCATAGCCAAAATGTTACCAACCTTCGTTATGCTGGCCCTCTTGAGGCAATTGTAGGTGCGCACGGACAGGTCCAGTTCCTCGATGGGATCCTCGGCCCCCGGCACCGTAGCCATTACCTCTTGGCCCTTGGGTACCGCACCCACCCGTTCGCCTGTAAAACCGGCTACGAGCTGGAAGTGCTGGACAAGCAACTTCGCAGCCTCCGTTAGAGCCTCCGACGGAGTAATGGTACCGTCCGTCCATATCTCCAAGATGAGCCTGTCACGGTCCGTCTGCTGTCCAACCCGGGTATGCTCCACCACGTAGTTCACTTTCTGCACTGGGGTGAAAACCGCATCCACGGGTATAACCCCGATGGGCAGGTTAGTACGCGCCTCAGCAGGCACATAACCCCTGCCCCGTTCTACGGTGAACTCCATATCCAGCCGAGCTTCCGGGCTGTCAAGGGTCGCTATTACCAGCTCCGGATTTACAATCTCAACGTTCCCAGGGGTCTCAATATCGCCAGCCCGGACCACGCCCTCCCGCCTGGCCCTGAGGTGCATCCTCACGGTGCGATCGGAATGACAGCGCAGTCGGATGCGCTTTATGTTAAGGATCAATTCGACCACATCTTCGCGAACATGCGGAATGGTCGAAAACTCATGGTAAACACCGTCGATCTTAACGGTAGTGATGGCAGCCCCAGGAAGAGACGAAAGGAGCACCCTTCTCAAAGCATTCCCTATCGTTATGCCATACCCAGGTTCCAACGGCTCGATCTTGAACCGCCCGTAGTTTTCTGCCAAGAGCACCGCTTCCACTTTTGGAAGAGACAGTTCAAACAAGGCCATCAGCCTCCTTCAGCTATATAGTCGCCGATCCGGATTATCAGCGGCTATAGAACTCAACTATGAGATTCTCGTTGATCTGAGCATCGATCTCGTCACGTCGCGGAAGCGCAAGAACGCGCCCCGTCATAGTTTGGGGATCGAGGCTCAGCCAAGTCGGTACCTGTTTCCGCCGTAAAGCCTCGGCCAACATCTTAAAGTGCTCTAGCTGCTTACTGCGCTCGCGTACGGATATCACGTCTCCAGGCTTCACCAGATAAGAAGGAATATCGCTTTTGCGACCATTTACTTCAAAATGGCCATGGCGTACCAACTGCCGTGCCTGGGCCCGAGATTCCGCGAAGCCGAGTCGGAACACAACGTTATCCAGCCGGCTCTCCAGAATGCGAAGGAGGTTCTCACCCGTCGCCCCGTGCTGACGCTCGGCATCCTCGAAATGCTTACGGAACTGCCTCTCGAGGATGCCATAAATTCGCTTTGCGCGCTGTTTTTCACGAAGGCGTATCCCGTAATCCGACACCTTGCGCCGCAGCTGTCCGTGCATTCCCGGCGCGTACGAACGCCGTTCGAAAGGGCACTTGGGCGTAAAGCACTTTTCGCCCTTCAAGAAGAGCTTCATCCCTTCGCGACGACACAACCTACAAACAGGGCCAAGATAACGTCCCATGATGCCTCCTCAAACCCTACGCCGCTTGGGCGGTCGACAGCCATTATGCGGAATGGGCGTGATATCCGTAATTGATGTAACGTTGAGCCCAGCGCCCTGAAGGGATCGGATCGCAGCTTCACGCCCCGCACCTGGCCCTTTGACAAAGACGTCCACTTGGCGCATGCCGTGCTCCATGGCTTTGCGAGCCGCTGTCTCCGCCGTTATCTGGGCTGCATAAGGAGTCGACTTTCGTGAACCTTTGAAGCCAACAGTTCCAGCGCTAGCCCATGTCACCACGTTTCCCAAGGGATCGGTAATGGTGACAAGAGTATTATTGAAGGTCGCCTGAATGTACGCTCGACCTCGAGGGATGTTCTTCTTTTCACGCCGCTTTAGACGGCCAGCACTCTTTCTGCGTCCCTTTTCGTCTGGCATTTTCCTTACTCACCCTATTAATTACTTTTTCTTTCTCTTTACCCCAATGGTCCTGCGTGGCCCCTTACGAGTGCGCGCATTAGTGCGGGTGCGCTGACCGCGCACCGGAAGGCCCCGCCGATGTCGGAGGCCCCGGTAGCAGCCAATCTCGATCAGCCGCTTGATGCTCATGGCCACCCGCCTGCGAAGGTCACCCTCCACTTCGTACTCTCGATCTATGACCTCGCGGATGCGCGTGACTTCGTCCTCGGTAAGATCGCGCACCTTCGTCGCAGGGTTGACTCCCGCTTTAGCGAGAACCGTCTTGGCGTTTGACGGCCCTATACCGTAGATGTACGTAAGGGCTATCCCAATGCGCTTGTCCCGTGGCAGATCGATCCCGGCTATTCTGGCCATGGCACACCTAGCCCTGCCGCTGCTTATGTCTCGGATTGCTACAGATAACCCTTACGACACCGCGCCGCCTAATGATCTTACATTTCTCACATCTTCGCTTTACTGACGCCTGAACCTTCATCTCTCACCTTTCCTACTTGAACCTGTATACTATGCGCCCACGAGTGAGATCGTAGGGCGAAAGCTCCACCAGGACCCTATCGCCTGGCAAAATCCGGATGAAGTTCATCCGCATCTTGCCAGAGACATGGGCCAGCACCATATGACCACTATCCAGCTGTACCCGGAACATGGCGTTGGGAAGAGCCTCCACCACCTTGCCCTCTAACTCGATCACGTCCTTCTTTTTAGGCAATACCGACTCTGACCTCCATGCCACCATGCTCCAAATTGGCCATTATATACCATTCCAGCCAGGTCTACAAATCCAGAGATGTCAGGACAAGCGGATCCCCGTCAGTGACCGCGATGGTATGTTCAAAGTGGGCAGAAAGGCTTCCATCCTCCGTGACGACCGTCCATCCATCCGAGAGCACTTTGGTTGCTGGTGAGCCCAGGTTCACCATAGGCTCTATAGCCAGGGTCATACCCCGAACCAATAGGGGACCCATACCCGGAGGACCAAAGTTGGGAACCTGCGGCTCCTCGTGCATGTTTCTACCAATGCCATGCCCCACATAGTCGCGCACCACGGAGCAGCCATTGGATTCCACGAAGTCCTGAACGGCCGCAGAAATGTCGCTCAAATGGTTGCCTGCTCTGGCCCTCTCTATGCCTCGGTACAGGGCCCCACGACACACCTCGAGGAGATGTTGGGCTTGGGGACTGATGGCCCCCACGCCCACTGTGATAGCGGCATCAGCTACCCAGCCCCTGTAGGTAACACCCACATCCAGGCTAACGATCTGCCCTTCCTCCAGAATTCGATCGTCCGGTATACCATGTACGACCTCACTGTCTACAGACACGCATATGGATGCGGGATAGCCTCTATAACCCTTGAATGTGGGATAGCCTCCCTTACGGACTATGTAGTCGTGGGCCCAGACATCCAGCTGCCGCCTCCTAAGACCCGGAACGATCCTCTCAGTAAGCATCGCTAGCGTCTCAGCCACGATAATGCCGGCCTGACGCATCTTCTTGATTTCTTGCGTGGTCTTCAAAATGATAGCCACAGCTGCCCCGACGAGATCATAACGGATCGCTTAGGACGCTCAAAATTTTCTCAGTTACCTCCTCAACGGGCCCCTCAGCCTCCACCGACACAAGTACGCCCTTACGCCGGTAGTACTCTACCACCGGCTCTGTCTGTTCCCTGTACACGCGCAACCGCCTCATCACGGTCTCCGGTCGGTCGTCTTCCCTCTGGTAGAGGCGACCACCGCACCTATCGCAAACACCCTCCACCTTGGGAGGATTTGTGGTCAAGTTATAGGGTGTCTGACACACAGAGCAAATATAGCGGGACGATAGTCTCCGCACGACGGTTTCATCCGCTACCTGCATCTCTACAACGGCAGTAACCCCCACATTGCGCTCGGCCAGCAGAGTTTGTAATATTTCGGCCTGATTTACCGTTCGGGGAAACCCGTCTAACACCGCACCTCGGTTTTTCGAGAGTTTAGCGGCTACCATCCGCGCTACAACCTCGTCGGGCACTAGCTCCCCGCTTTCCATGTAACTCTTGGCAAGCTTTCCGAGCTCCGTGCCCCGCGCCAGCTCATCCCTCAAAAGGTCGCCCGTCGAAATGTGCAGCAGGTTGAGCCGTCTCGCCAGTATCTCTGCCTGGGTTCCCTTCCCAGCACCAGGGGGACCAAACAGCACTATGACAGACGTATTGTCTACCATGACTCCTCCTGCTCCCCGTCTACCGCAAGAACCCCTCGTAATGACGCATCATCAACTGAGCTTCCAACTGCCGCATGGTGTCGATGGCGACCCCAACTACTATCAGCAGGGCTGTGCTACTGAGATTCAGCGCCGTAACGCCCGTGACAAGGCCGGCGAAGTACGGCATCACAGCAACTGCCCCGAGAAATAGGGCCCCTACTAAGGTGATGCGCATCAGCACCTTGTTGAGATATTCGGCCGTCGGTCTTCCTGGCCTGATACCAGGTACAAAACCACCAGTCTTTTGAAGGTTTTCCGCAATGTTCTGCTGACTAAACAGGACAATAGTATAGAAGTACGTAAACGCCACCACCAGCCAGAAATAGAGTACCTGATACAGGAGCGAAGTTGGCTGGAAAAGTTGCACCACGAACTCAGCTACCGACCTAACCGTTGGGTTCGGAGACAGGGCCACGTAGCTGGCCAGGATGCTAGGCGAGATAAGAACGCTTATCGCAAAGATAAGCGGAATCATGCCTGCCGAATTCACTTTGAGAGGAATATGGGTACTCACGCCGCCGTACACCCTGCTCCCCCTGACCCTTCTGGCGTACTGCACTGGAATGCGCCTGGTTCCCTCCTGAATAAGCACGATCCCAGCAACTGTAAGCAGCCCTAGGAGGGCGAAGGCCACGAGACCAGCCAAATTCGTGATGGCCGTTCCACCCAGAAGGCGACCCACCAGTGTCGGAAGCCTGGCCACAATGCCGCTGAATATTATGATGGATACTCCGTTGCCTACCCCGTACTCGGTGATGAGTTCGCCTAGCCAGATCAGAAACACGGTACCAGCAACTAGGCTGCAGACGATCGCGAAACTCGGAAGGAAGGTTTCGGCACGAAGCAAGTCAAAGTTAGAGATTATGCCCTGGCTCTGGAGCAGAGATACTTGCCCGATCCCTTGAAGCGCAGCCAGCGGCACGGTGAGCCAGTGGGTGTACTGGTTGATCCTTTGCCTGCCGTATTCACCCTCCTTGGATAGCTCTGTAAGCCTCGGAATGACTGGGATCAACAACTGCATAATGATGGACGCAGTAATGTACGGGTAAACGCCCATAGCGGCAACGGAGAACGTGGACATCGCGCCCCCGGAGAATAAGTCGAACATTCCGAGGAGCTGACTCTGCTGGAACAGTACCCTCAACTTCTCCAGATCGACGCCCGGGATAGGCACATGGGCCAGAAGGCGAAATACGATCAGGAGTCCCAGGGTGAAAAGGATTTTGCGGCGCAGGTCAGGCAGCTTGAAAGCACTAACTGCCGCCTCAATCATTCGGGCAGGACCTCTACAGCGCCGCCAGCTGCTTCAATCTTCGACCTGGCTGAGCTCGAAAACTTATGTGCCTTGACGGTGAGTGGCTTATCTAGCTCACCATCACCCAATACCTTGACCGCGATTTCCTTCTTCACAATGCCCTTAGCTCGAAGGACCTCGGGTGTTACCTCGTCGCCTGCGTGGAACACCTCATTGAGCCTTCCTACATTTACCTCAGCGTACACTCTCCGAAAGATATTCACGAAACCACGCTTTTGGGGAAGCTGCTGAGTTAGCGGTGTCTGACCCCCTTGAAATCCCGGCCGGACATTGCCGCCTGACCTAGCCTTCTGGCCCTTGTGTCCCCGTCCAGAAGTCTTTCCATGGCCAGAACTAGTTCCCCGGCCAACCCGTTTTCGACTCTTCTTAGCCCCCTCAGGGGGACCCAGTTCCCAAAGACGCATCAGGCTACACCTCAAGCAGTTCTACACGGACCATATGCCGCACCTTATCAACCATTCCGCGGATCGTAGGCGTGTCCCTGTGGACCACCGACTGATGGCGCTTCCGCAAGCCCAGGGCCCTGAGGGTCCGCCTGTGGTCTTCACGTTGGCCAACAAACCCTCTGACCAATGTTATCTTCAGTAGCCGAGTCGACCCTTGCGTATCCATCAGCGCCCCCCAGCTGCCGTTGTGGTTGCCAAACGTGCGCCCTGGCGGGCAAGCTCATCGAGGCTCTTGCCGCGCTTAAGGGCCTCTTCGTCTGCCCACTTCAACTTGGCCAGGCCAGCTATGACGGCCCTGGTCGCATTCACCGGATTGTTTGACCCAAGGGATTTAGTGAGAATATTCTGATATCCAGCCGCTTCTACAACGGCCCTGACCGAACTCCCTGCTATCACCCCTGTACCTTCAGCTGCCGGCCTAAGGAGAACGCGTGCAGCTCCGAACTCCCCGATAACCTCGTGGGGTATGGTCGCCGCTCCAACGATGGGAACCTTGATCAAATGCTTCTTGGCGTCCTCGATGCCTTTTCTGATGGCCTCCGGCACCTCGGTGGCCTTACCGTGACCCACGCCGACATGGCCCTGGCCGTCGCCCACGACCACAATTGAGCTGAAGTGGAAACGGCGGCCCCCTTTCTGGACTTTGGCTACGCGGTTGACCTGTACTACCTTCTCCTTAAGATTTAGTCCAGTTGGATCTATCCTTGTCATCTTCAGAACTGCAATCCCTCCTTCCGCGCTGCCTCGGCCAGTGCCTTGACCCTTCCGTGATATTTAAATCCACCCCGGTCGAAGGCTACTCTGACGATACCTCGCTCGAGGCATCTCTTTGCCAGGATCTGGCCGACTATCTGGGCCTGATCGGTCTTGCGTTTGCCCGCGACGAGTGGTCGGATCTCAGGTTCAAGAGAAGACGCCGCTACTAAGGTATGTCCGCGGGTGTCATCCACGACCTGGGCGTAGATGTGAGACAGGCTCTTAAATACGCACAGCCTTGGTCTCTCCGGTGTGCCAGAGACCCGCTTGCGTATCCTGAGATGGCGGCGGATCCGCGCCTCTCGACGGGTGACTTTCTTGATCACTTCGACCGGCCTCCTCTAAATTACTTCTTACCACCAGCCTTGCCGGCCTTGCCGGCTTTGCGCCGCAGCCTTTCGCCCGCATACATGATGCCCTTGCCTTTGTATGGATCCGGCGGCCTCACCGCTCTGATCCGAGCTGCAACTTCGCCAACGAGCTCCTTGTCGATGCCCTGTACTACGATCCTGTTGGTGCCCTCTACCAGGATATTGATACCATCCGGCGGATCGATCCTCACAGGGTGCGAGTAGCCTACGCTGAGAACCAAGGTTTTTCCTTCTTTGACAGCCCTGTACCCCACCCCAGAGATCTCCAGGGTTTTAGAGAAGCCCTGGGTCACCCCCTCAACCATATTCGCCAACAGAGTGCGCGTAAGCCCGTGAAGGCTCCGATGCAGCCCATCTTCGCTTGGCCTTCGTACTACCAGGGCACCATCCTGACGTTCGATGGCCATATCAGGGTGGAACGTACGCACCAGTTCTCCTTTAGGCCCTTTCACCCTTACAGTGTGGCCATCGATATCTACCGTCACACCCTGAGGAATCGGGACAGGTTTCTTGCCGATCCTGGACATGGCCACCTCACCACACGTAGCAGAGGATTTCACCGCCAAGTCTTCGCCTTCTGGCTTCGTAACCTGGCATGACACCTCGCGGGGTCGACACCACAGCTATGCCAAGTCCGCCCGCGACCCTCGGAAGCTGACGCCACCCAGCGTACACCCGAAGTCCTGGCTTGCTCACGCGCCTCACGTCACTGATCAGGGGACGCTTGTCGGGAGTGTATTTCAGGTGTAGGCGGAGCTGCTGCTTCGGAGGTTCTCCAACCAACTGGTAGTCACCTATGAAGCCCTCGTCCCGCAGTACCCGGGCGATCTCCAACTTAAGTTTCGATGCTGGCATCTCCACCACGTCGTGGCGTGCCCGCGAGGCATTCTTAATGCGAACCAACATGTCGGCTATGGGGTCAGTGCCTGTGGTCACCTCTACTCTCCTTACCAGCTTGCTTTCCGAATGCCGGGGATTACTCCCTCGTGGGCTAGTTCCCTAAAGCAGATGCGGCATAGCCCAAACTTCCGCATATAGGCCCGAGGCCTACCACAGCGCCGACAGCGGTTCCGCTGCTGGACTGGGTATTTCGGTTCTTTCATGAAAGCCTTAACTATATCTGCCTTCTTTGCCATGTCTCCATCGTCTCCCGCTTTAACGGCGCCGGAAAGGCATCCCGATAAGTTCCAGCAACCTCCGGGCCTCTTCATCGGTTTTTGCTGTGGTCACAATAGTTATTTCCAATCCACGCACCTTATCGATCTTGTCGTAATCGATCTCTGGGAAAACGAGTTGTTCCCTGAGACCAAGAGTGTAGTTGCCCCGACCATCGAAGGATCTGGGCGAAACACCGTTGAAGTCCCTAATCCGGGGCAAGGCCACATTGAACAGCCTATCCAAGAATTCCCACATCCTGGCGCCCCTGAGGGTGACAGTGACACCAATGGGCATACCCTTCCTGACCCGAAATGCCGCTATGGACTTCCGAGCCCGGGTGATGACAGGCTTCTGGCCCGTTATGGCTGCCAGATCTTGGGCAGCGTAGTCCAGGGCCTTCGCATTCTGGATGGCCTCGCCCAAACCAATATTGACGACCACCTTTTCGAGCCTGGGCACCTGCATAGGATTTTTGTACCCAAACTCGCGCATCAAGACAGGCACGGCCTCCTGGCGATACTTAACGCGCAACCTTGGTTCAGGAATTACCTGCGTCGTCATCTCCATCCCTTAGTCGATGATCTGATCACACTTTTTACAGTATCGCCGTTTGCTTCCATCTGGCAGGAAACGGAAACCCACCCTAGTAGGACGATTGCAATGTTTGCAGATGAGCATCACATTCGAGATGGATATAGGCGCCTCCATCTCGACTATGCCTGCCTGTTGCACACCGGGTCGAGGCCGAACGTGCTTCTTGATGAGGTTGACGCCCTCTACGATGACCTTGTTCTTCTCCGGGAGAACACGTCTCACCTGGCCCTTGTGCTCAACGCCCCCTGCGGACTTCCACTTACCCTTGACAACTATTACCGTGTCGCCCTTCTTGATTTTCCTCATAGGTCAAAGCACCTCTGGAGCCAGCGAAACTATGCGCATGAACTGCTTCTCCCTAAGCTCCCTAGCTACAGGACCGAAAATTCGTGTTCCCCTGGGAGTACCCTGCGGCGTAATCAGCACGGCCGCGTTGTCTCCGAAACGGATATACGATCCGTCTGGACGGCGAATCTCCTTGGCAGTGCGGACAATCACAGCCCTCACTACCTCGCCCTTTTTCACCGATGTATTGGGCACTGCATCCTTGACGGAAGCCACTATGACGTCACCTACGGTCCCGTACTGCTTATTGGAGCCGACAAGCACGCGGATACACATGATCTCCTTAGCCCCGGTGTTGTCGGCAACTTTCAACCTAGTTTGAGGCCGAATCATTCCGACACCACCTCCTGAGGCTCAGCAACCTCCTCCAGAGGCGTTCCGCGTTGCAGGATCTCTAGCACGCGCCACCGTTTCTCCTTGCTTAAGGGGCGTGAAGAGATGATCCTCACAATGTCCCCGACGCGGCACTCGTTATGCTCGTCATGGGCCTTCACGCGCTTAATCTTCCTTATGAGCTTTTTATATAGCGGATGACGCCGAAATCTTTCGATTTCGACGACGACGGTCTTGTCCATCTTGTCAGACACCACCCGCCCGATCTCCTGCTGTACCTTAGAGAGCATCACTGACCTCCCTGTTGGGCCTCGCGGGCCATGTGCCTGTCATGGAGTTCAGTCAGTATCCGCGCTATAGTACGCCTCACCTGCTTTATACGGCTCACGTTCTGCAGCTGATTGGCAGCCAGCTGGAAGCGAAGGTTGAGCAGTTCCCGTCGGGCCTCCGCAAGAAGGCGGTGGAGCTCAGCGTCAGTTTTAGATCTAATCTCCTTCATCTCCACCTTGAGCCTCCTCCGACGTTCCTATGGCAGCCTCCTCAGCTGCCGCAACGAGTCCCTCTCGTTCCACGAACTTGGTCTTGATGGGCAGCTTGTAGGCCGCAAGCCTGAGTGCTTCTTGAGCCACTTCCTTCCGAACACCGGAAACTTCGAACAAGACGCGACCTGGCCTCACCACAGCAACCCATCTATCGGGAGCTCCTTTGCCACCACCCATCCGCGTCTCAGCAGGCTTTTTGGTAACGGGTTTGTCCGGAAATATCCGTATTATCACCTTTCCGCCACGCTTGATATGGTGTGTGATGGCACGCCTCGCCGCCTCGATCTGGCGAGCATCTATCCAGGCAGGCTCAAGGGCCTGGAGTCCATACTCGCCAAAGACGACTTTGGTTCCACGGGCCTCCTTGCCCTTCAACCTACCACGATGTTGCTTTCGGTACTTAACCCGCTTGGGCATCAGCATGTTCACACTACCTCTGAACTGGCTTCAACCTGCGAGGCTTCGGCCACCACGGGCCTCTCCCTCACCGGTTCAATGATGTCGCCTTTGTAGATCCAGACCTTAACTCCGATGCGGCCGTAAGTGGTGTAAGCATGGGCCAGACCGAAGTCAATGTCAGCCCGTATAGTATGCAGCGGCACTCGCCCAGCCATTTCCCACACCGTACGTGCCATCTCTGCACCACCGAGCCGGCCCGAAACCTTGATTTTCACGCCCTTAGCGCCCTGCCTCATTGCCCTAAGGATAGCCTGCTTCATGGCCCTACGGTACGACACCCTCTTGCCTATTTGCTCAGCAATATTGTTGGCCACGAGGACCGCATCCAAGTCGGGCTGACGTATCTCGGCCACTGGGAGAGATACCCGCTTGCCCGTCAGTTGCTCAAGCTCCTTCTTGAGTGCCTCAACTTTCTGCCCTCCTTTACCGATGACGATACCGGGCCTTGCCGTATGGATAGTAGCCCGTATCTCCTTGGGTGTCCTCTCAACCTCGATTCTCGATATGGCAGCGTCAGGTAACTCTTCCATGATCTTCCGACGTATCTGCATGTCTTCCTGCAGATATCGGGTATATTCCCGCTCGGAGTACCACCTAGAGAACCAATCCTTCGTTATGCCTAGCCGAAACCCTATAGGGTGAATTTTTCGACCCAATTACCCCTCCTTTTCATCCACCACCACAGTTATGTGCGACATCCGTTTCTGGATCATATCTACTCTTCCGCGGGCCCGCGGAACCCAACGCTTCAGGCGAGGCCCGTCATCGGCATAGGCTTTCACAATGTAAAGCTTCTCCGGCGACATTTCAAAATTGTTCTCAGCATTAGCGGCTGCCGACTTAACCACTTTTGCCACTATCCTAGCTGCCTTTTTCGGAGTAAAACGTAGTATGGCCAGAGCTTCCTGCACCGGCTTGCCCTTTATTTCGCGCAACACAAGCCTGGCCTTGCGCGGCGATATGCGTACGAACCTGGCGACAGCCCTTACCTCCATAGAACCCACCTACTTCAACCTTGTGGAACGCTCAGTGTGATGGCCGGAATGACCACGAAAGGTCCGCGTAGGGGCAAACTCACCGAGACGGTGACCCACCATGTTCTCCGTAATGTAGATGGGAACATGCCTGCGTCCATCGTGGACTGCAATGGTATGGCCCACCATCTCAGGGAAGATCACGCAGTCCCGCGCCCAGGTTTTGATAACGCGCTTCTCCCCCAAGGCATTCATCTCGTCGATCTTCTTTTTCAGCTTTGGATCGATATACGGACCCTTCTTCAGAGACCTAGACACAGCCCCTCCTACTTCCTTCGTTTGAGGATGAATTTGTCGGTGCGCTTGCTGCGCCTTGTCTTCCATCCCATGGCAGGCTTACCCCATGGGGTCTGGGGCTTTCCACCTATCGGCGCTTTGCCTTCACCGCCACCGTGGGGGTGGTCCCTGGGAGTCATCGCCGAGCCCCTCACAGAAGGACGCCGGCCAAGCCACCGAGATCGGCCTGCCTTTCCTAAACTGATGTTCTCGTGGTCGACATTTCCGACCTGGCCGATCGTTGCCATGCACTTCACGTGAATGAGCCTAATTTCTCCAGAAGGAAGGCGCACCTGTGCCCAGTGGTCGTCCTTCGCCATAAGTTGTGCCGCCGTGCCAGCTGCCCGCACGAGTTGGCCGCCCTTGCCGGGCTCCAGCTCTATGTTGTGGATCATAGTCCCAGTCGGAATGCGGGCCAGCGGCAACGCATTTCCAACTCTAACTTCTGCATCTGGTCCCGAGACAACGACATCGCCCACCTTGAGGCCCAGGGGAGCCAATATATATCTTTTTTCCCCGTCCACATAATGCAGGAGGGCTATCCTAGCTGAACGGTTGGGGTCGTACTCGATGGCCGCCACTTTGGCTGGAATCCCAAACTTGTCCCTCTTAAAGTCTATGATGCGATATTTCCGCTTGTGGCCACCGCCCCGATGCCTTACTGTGATGCGTCCCTGCGAATTCCGACCAGCCTTTGATCGCTTGGCTACAACCAGACTCTTCTCTGGCTTACTTTTCGTTATCTCCTCGAAAGTAGCAACAGTCATCATGCGGCGGCCTGGAGACGTTGGCTTGTACTTTTTCACTGCCATATGCCTACACCCCTTCGATCTGCTCGATCCGGTACCCAGGATAAAGCGTCACAATCGCCTTCTTCCACGACTTGCTACGCCCCACGATCCTCCCCCGCCGCCTGGGCTTGCCGGGCACTATCATAGTGTTTACAGCTTTTACCTTGACCCCGAAGATCTGTTCCACGGCGCGCTTTATCTCGGGCTTATTGGCATCCTTGAGGACCTCAAAGGTATAGCGTCCCTCCTGCATGAGACGCACCGTTTTTTCGGTGGTTATGGGTCTAATCAAGATCTGAGAAGGATCCCTCATACTACCCTCTCGGTCTTGGTCAAATAACTGTGTATGACGTCCAGAGCAGGGCGACTCACCACGATACTGTCGAAGGAGAGCAGGTCGATGACGTTCAGATACCCCGCATGCAGTATCTTTACATTCTGCAGATTCGCCGCTGCGCGCTTCACGTTCTCGTACCCACCGGGAACGATCACCAAGGTCTTTTTTCCCTCGAGCCCGTGGGCACGCAGGAACTCCAGCATGGCTTTCGTCTTCGCGTCCAGTTCTGATATTCCATCGACAAACCTGACATCCCCGTCCCTGAACCTGGCCGACAGGGCCGATCTGAGAGCCAGGCGCCTCATCTTCTTGGGCATGGCCTGTCTATAGCTGCGGGGGTGGGGGCCAAACACAACTGCCCCATGCCGCCATTGAGGCGCCCTGTTGCTCCCCTGGCGCGCTCGACCCGTGCCCTTCTGTCGCCAGGGCTTCCGTCCACCGCCGGAAATCAGCCGTCGGTTCAGGGTGTTCACCGTGCCAAGGCGCGCATTGGCCCGCTGTCGCACAGCAGCCTGATGCATCACTGCCTCGTGTGGTTCGATGCCCCACACCATGTCGGGCAGCTCTACAGTCCCGATCTCTTGGCCATGCATATCGTAGACGGTTGCTTGCACCGTTATCGCTCCCTAGCCACAGCTTTGACAGCCCTTCGGATCAAAAGCAGTCCGTTGCGGCCTCCCGGCACAGCGCCTTTTACAAGGAGAAGGTGCCGATCAGGATCAACCTGCACTACTTGCAGGTTCTGTACTGTAACCCTTTGAGCACCCATGTGTCCAGCCATTCTCAAACCCTTCCAGACCCTTCCCGGATCCGTACCTGCCCCGATAGAGCCGGGCGCCCGCCATCGATCCGACTGACCATGGGTCTTTGGTCCCCCGCCAAAGCCATGCCGCTTGACAACCCCTGCGAAACCCTTTCCCTTGGAAGTTCCAGTGACATCGACGATATCGCCGGGCTTGAACAAGTCGCCCACTGTGACCCGCTGCCCCGGCGAAACCGTCGATGGATCATCCACACGAAATTCCCTCAAATACCTGAGCAGCGGAACCTTCTGTCCCGATTTGGCGGCCTTGGCTAAATGTCCTTTACGAGGGTTATTTAGCTTCTTCACCTCCTCGAATCCCAACTGCACTGCTGTATACCCGTCGCGTTCGGGGGCCTTGATCTGTGTGACCCAGCACGGGCCGGCCTTAATCACGGTGACAGGCACCACACGGCCCTCCTGATCGAAGATTTGGGTCATAGCCAGCTTTTTCCCCATTAGGCCTTCAATCATAGTTCCCAGCATCCTTAAAGTACCTTGATCTCGATGGAAACGCCCGCCGGCAGCTCCAGGCGGGTTAGGTTGCTGATGGTCCGGGCGCTAGGCTCGAGGATATCGATCAAGCGCTTATGTGTCCGGATCTCGAACTGCTCCTGAGAATCCTTGTCAATGAATGGAGACCTAATGACGGTGTACCTCTCTATCTTTGTAGGCAGAGGTACCGGGCCTGCCACTTTAGCGCCCGTGCGTTCGGCCTCGTTGACAATTTCAGCCGCCGCCTTATCGAGGATCCTATGGTCGTAGGCTTTGAGCTTTATCCTCAGCCGTTGTCGGGCCATTTCACTCCTCTATTCTGGTGACTACACCGGCTCCCACGGTCCTGCCACCTTCCCGTATCGCAAACCTCAGCCCAGCCTCTATCGCTACCGGCGTT
>DAOUBH010000027.1:0-17769 GCA_034432775.1 Chloroflexota bacterium | reverse complement strand
CGGCGATCTCCTCTGCTATCTCCTCAAGGACCTAGTTTCAATCCCTCATAGGTAGGCTAGGAACGATGGTAGAGGATGCGCCGTATCGGTGGATGCGGCGCATGTTTCAATCCCTCATAGGTAGGCTAGGAACCCCTGGAAGCCCGTGCTAGGCTTTACCCTTTGAGTATAAGCTCGATCCGGTGATCTGTCAACGGCGTTTTCGTAGTGTATTATCCGTCGACCTCCGGTAGCGTGAAAAGGCCAGGAGGTCGACGGATCGGCCCAGTTTCTACCTAAAACCACTGACCACGCACGTTTTCGGACCACACGGACCCCTTGTTTTTAGGTGCGATTTATACTTGGCCTGGTATGTCGACACAGGCGCGGTATTATTGAGGAGCGGCTACCGTACCTGGGTATATGGTCGGTGGTTTTTATATCCCCAACGGCTTCCGGCACCGACATGATCCCATCCGTGAAAGAGCGATACAACATGCCCTTGGATTGCAAAATCTCTGTAAAGGCTCTTCGTTGTACCACAGCGTGAATGCGAGGGACTTTGCCTGGCCTCTGTCGTGGTGGATGGGGTAAATTATTTATGTTTCTTCTGAATTCCTGAGTGCTATATGTCACAGGTCGAGTCTGGGATTAGAGCCACCGCTTATCTGGGTCTTCTATCCATTGCTCATGGATGGATTCACTGGTATAACCAGGCTTTTTTCGTGATACTTCCTTTTATAGCCATCGACTACGGGCTGAGTAACTCTCAGGCCGGGCTTCTGGTGGCTTTCCAGTCGCTGCTGGTCGCCGCAGCTAATCTGCCTGCAGCTATATTCACCGATACCCTAGGACTACGACGCGTTATTCTCTCGACGTCTTTAGTCTGGCCTGCCGTAGGCTACTTCATCGTCGGTACTACAGGAGGCCTTCCCCTGCTTGTCTTGGGAGCCTTGGCCATCGGAGCGGGCAACGCTCAGTGGCATCCGCCGGCCATGTCGTCTCTGGCAGATAGGTTCCCAGGCCGTAAGGGAATGGCTCTGTCTGTCCACGAGTTGGGCGCCAACGTCGGCGATTTCTTGGCTCCCTTGGGCGTTGGTCTGGCCATCGATCTGCTGAGGGGCTGGAGGGCCTCTATTGGACTGAACGTGCTTCCAGGTCTTATATTCGCTCTGGCCATTTGGATTCTGGTTCAAGAGGGCAGCCGGCGGCCTCCCTCGTCTGACTGGGCGGGCTATTGGAGGGGTGTAAAGGAGCTGGTAACCCACCGTGTGGTGGTAGTCTTAGGTATCATATCGGCGCTGAGAACCATGGGCCAAATAGCCCTGCTGGCATTTCTGCCCCTTTACTTAGTTAGGGGACTGGGAATGCCAGCTGCGTCGGCAGGCGTCTATATGGCCGCACTTACGGCTGCAAGCCTGTTGACTGGTCCGGCTATGGGGACACTGTCGGACAGGTTTGGTAGGAAACCTCTCATGGGCTTCGGATTGTTTGCAGCCGGTGCCCTAATCGTGTCCCTGACACCTTTAAAGGCTGGTTTGATGTTTGTGGTTGCGCTTTTTGCCATCGGTCTCTTCCTGTTTTCCATGAGACCGGTTATTTTTGCTTATTTGGCCGACGTGGTACCCTCACACTTGGGGGCTACGTCGGTAGGTATTTTGTTCACTGCAAATATGGCTTTTTCGGCGTTGGCTCCCATAGTGGCGGGGGTCGTAGGTGACCGCTTCGGGTTAGATATGGCCTTCATTGTGGCAGGAGCTATGTTACTACTGAGTGGTATATTGGCAATGATCCTGCCTCGGCGATAGCTTCCGTATGATGGCTAGGTCCAATTATTGGCTGATTCGTGGTGGGGCCTTAGGCGATGGGTTGATAGCCTTCCCTGCCCTAGTGGCTCTTCGGCGGGCAAATCCTGACGCGTCTTTGGTAATGGCAGGGAACGACGCTCTTGGTTCCCTGCTGCGCCCCTATGTTGCTCGGTATGTGTCCTTCGATGATTTGGGAACCAGCCTCTTCCAAGAGGGGAGCTCTCCACCCCCATGTTGGGCGGAAGGAGCACGTATAGCTCTTTGGATGTCCGACCCGAATGGCATTGTGCGAGCCAATTTAGCCCGTTGGGGAGCAGAAGAGGTGGTCTACGTGTCGCAGCTTCGGTCTGGGCAACATGCCGCTTTACAGCTCATGGCCTCCATAGATCACTGGGGCCTCGATGCGCCTGTGACGCCGCGTCTTGAGCTAGGAGAGCTGGTTTCCCAGGTTGAGGGGCCATGCCCGGAAGTTCTAGTGCATCCTGGCAGTGGCAGCGCGGCCAAGAATTGGCCGCTAGAAAACTTTCTCGAGGTCGCATACAGGCTTCGAGGGCGTGAGCTGGAGGTAGCTTTTCTGCTGGGACCAGTCGAGGAAGCCCAGGGGATTGGGCAGGCTTTGAGTTCGACTCCCTTTCGGGTGTTGAGGGGTCTTTCGATAGTCCGGGTCGCCTATCTCCTTTCAAGGGCTAGGGCTTATGTGGGCAATGACAGTGGTATCAGCCACCTGTCGGGGCTTGTGGGGTGTCCCACGGTTGCCGTCTTCGGGAGTACAGATCCAGCGGTTTGGAGTCCCCTGGGGGCGCAGGTTAAAGTGTTAGGAGGAGGGAAGCCGGGCTGGCCATCGGTGCAAGAGGTCCTAGACGCTGTAGTATCTATACTGAGATGAAGGGCCCGGACGCACGATCCCGGGCCCTTGCACCCTTATGGGCGGTCAGCTGACTTTGAGGGAACGCTCCCACGCACCAAAGGCCAGCCACCCTCCATCGACAATGATAGGGGCACCAGTAATATAGCTGGCATCGTCAGATGCCAGGAAGAGTGCCACCTTGGCTACCTCTTCCGCGGTGCCGTACCGGGCCATGGGGGTGCGTGCCAGGATATCCTCGGAGGTATAGTCGCCGGTGGAGGTATCGGCGATCTCCATGGGGGTATAGATGTAGCCTGGGTTTAGGGCTACAACCCGTATGTTGTTGCGGGCCCACTCAGAAGCCAGTACCTTCGTGAGGCCGTTTAGGCCGTGCTTTGAAGAGCAGTAGGCCGCCCTTCTCGGTACACCCACATGGCCGTAAATCGACGAGATGTTGATGATGACTCCGCCACCCTGATGTATCATCACTTTGGCTGCGGCCTGCGAGCAAAAGAAGGGCCCTGCCAGGTTGACCCTCAGGACGTCTAGGAACCGTTCGGGGGATAGGTCCACCGAAGGAGCGATGGCGCTCACCCCAGCGTTGTTCACTAGAATATCCAGTCTGCCCCACTCTTTCACACCGGCATCTACCAACCGCTGGGCACCCTCAGGGTAGGAGACATCGGCCTCCACGGGTATGGCTGAGTATCCTTTGGCCACCAGGTCGTTGGCGACCTTGGATGCTCTCTCCAGGGATCGACTGTTGATGACCACTTTGGCGCCCTCTTGGGCATAGAGGCGGGCGATGGCCTCCCCGATGCCCATACTTGAACCGGTGATTATGGCCACCTTGCCGTCGAGCTTACCCATGCGTGTACCTCCTAATATGAGTTAGGGGGCAGCATTGGATGCATTTTATTATATTCTCTAGCCCTGTGGCGAACCTTCAGTGCTGGAATGGCGAGGCTAAGGATCCTTGTCCAGTACGCCCAGGCTACGCAGTTGTTCCTCTAGTCTGGCGTTGTTGGCCTGAAGCAGTCTGACACAGGTGAGCAAGACCCAGAGGGAAGTACGGTTCTCGTCACTTATATCGGGGTTAGATGCCACCTCTGCCACGGTGTTGGTGACTATGGTCTGCATTTCCTCTGCAGTTAGTCCTAGGGCCATGGCCTTGACCTCCTTGTCGTTTCAGTGGAACTGCTGCGTTACACCATGGAGTATGTATATTCCTCGGCTGTTTCCAAGGGGTTGGAAGGCTGTAAAGCTAGTCCTGAGACGTATCGGTTTCCTCGGTGACCTCTATCTCCTCCTTCTTAATAATGGCATTTTCGCCCAATAGTTGAAGCAGCTGCTTTTCCAGCTCCTCGCTGTAGGCGACTTTTTGACCATAAGGCTGCATGGTGACAACGCAACCTTCTCTAGGGAGGTAAAGGGTTATCATGTCTTTTCCAGGGTTTTCCTTGAGGAGTCGGCTCAGCTGCTTCATCCGTTCTAGGTCGGCTTGGACATCGCCGGATACAGGCAGGCGAATGTGGACGTTGAGCACCGAAGGGCGGCCTCCATCGCCCTTTTCAGCATCGGGCTGTTGGTCTGCGCTGTCTTGCGTCAATCCCAGCAGCTGCTGCAGGCTGTCACCGTAGGGCCGCACAGAATCGCATACTAGCTGAATTTCTTCACCCCGCTGGTCGACCTTGGCACGGACCAAGACGATGGCGTCCTCGACCCACATTTCACGGTAGCGTTCGTAAGCATCGGGGAACACTACTAGCTGTCGGGAGGCCTCCAGGTCTTCCAGTTGGGCCACAAGCATGGTCTGTTTTTTCCTGGTAATGAGGCGGCGGAGGTTGGTCAGCATGCCTACAGTTTCCACAGTTTTCCCGGAAAGGTCCGAAGTGACGTCTTTCAGGAGGGTGATGCTGGTATCGGCAGCGATTTTGTCCCATAGGCGAGTAAGGGGGTGTTCGGAGAGATAAATACCCACCAACTCTTTTTCCCATCGGAGTTGGTCTTTGAGATCCACTGGCTCGGTGGGAGCCAGCACCAGGTCGTCGGCTTCTTCCGATATGGTGGTACTGAAGAGGCTTGCCTGACCGGATTCTCTGTCTCTTCGAAGCTTCTGAGCTGCCCCCATGACGTTGTCCATGGCTTCGAGCAGTTGACGGCGGTCGCCAAAGTCGTCGAGGGCGCCGGCTTTGATGAGGCTTTCGAGGGCTCTACGGTTGACGTCCCTCCAATCGATCTCGTAGCAGAACTGGGTAAAGGATCTGAAGCGTCGACCTGGCAGATGCTCTCTGGCGCGCACTATAGCCTCTATGGGCCCGTCGCCCACATTCTTGATGGCGGCCAGGCCGAAGCGGATGCCGTAGCGGAACTTTCCCCTGGGGTTTTCGAGCCTTTCGACGCTGAAATCCCTTACGCTGCGGTTGACGCTGGGGGGAAGGATCTCTACGCCTAACCGGCGACATTCGGCAATGCCTATCGCTATCTTGTCGGCATTGCCCATTTCTGTGGTGAGGAGGGCTGCCATGTACTCTACTGGGTAGTGTGCCTTAAGGTAGGCTGTTTGACAGGCAATAACGGCGTAAGCTACGCTGTGGGCCTTGTTGAAGCCATATCCTGCAAAGCGCTCTATCATCTCGAAGAGCTCGCTTGCGAGGGACGCATCGATGCCTTTGGACAAGCAGCCCTGGATGAACCGATCGCGGTGCTTGGCCATCTCTTCGGGCAGCTTCTTGCCGATGGCCTTGCGTAGGCTGTCGGCCTCGCTCATGGTGTACCCTGCCAGGAGGTGGGCTATCTGCATGATCTGCTCCTGGTACAAGGCGACGCCGTAGGTCTCTTTGAGGATAGGTTCCAGGGAAGGGTGCATGTACTCGATAGGTACCTTGCCTTCCTTTCGTTCGATGTAGAGGTTGGCCATGGCCATGGGGCCGGGCCTGATGAGAGCCATGAGGGCGGCCACATCGTCGAAGCAAGTGGGGCGTACGTCCATGGTCATACGTGTGGTAGCTGGACCTTCTAGCTGGAATATGCCTACGGTTTCGCCCCTGCTCAGTAGCGCGTAGATTTCCTGATCGTCCAGGGGAATGCGGTCGAGGTCGATCCAATGGCCGTGGATGGTGTAGATGAGCTCGACGGCCCTTCTCAATATGGATAGGGTGGAGAGGCCTAGGAAATCCATCTTGAGGAGGCCTATCTTCTCGAGGTTGTTCATGTGGTACTGGGTTACAACTTCGCCACCCGTGGCCCTCTGCAGGGGTACGTGCTCGGTAAGTGGATCGCGGCTTATCACAACACCGGCGGCATGGGTGGATGCGTGGCGAGACACGCCCTCCAGGCGCATGGAGGTGTCGAGGAGGCGGCGGATGTCTTCGTTTTCCGTATAAAGCTGGGCGAGTTCGGGAACCGCCTCTATGGCCTCGGCTATGGTGCTGTTGTGGGGTATTAGTTTGGCAACCTTGTCCACTTCGCCGTAGGGCAGATCCATGACGCGGCCCACGTCTCTCACGGCCGCCCGGGCTGCCATAGTGCCAAAGGTAATGATCTGTGCTACATGGTCGTGGCCGTACTTTTCCGCCACGTAACGGATCACTTCGTCGCGCCTTGCATCCTCGAAATCGATGTCTACGTCAGGCATAGAGATGCGATCGGGATTGAGGAACCTCTCGAAGATAAGGTTGTGAGCTATGGGGTCCACATTGGTGATGCCCAGGGTGTAAGCTACCAGCGAGCCAGCTGCCGAACCTCTGCCCGGACCCACCATAATGCCGTGGGACCTGGCATAGTTGACAAAGTCGGATACTACCAGGAAGTAGGCCTCGAAGTTCATGCGCTTTATTACGTCCAGTTCGTACTGCAGACGGTTGCGCAGTTCTTCCGTCACTTCTGGGTAGCGCCTGGTAAGGCCCTCCCAACAGAGCTTCTCCAAGTATTCGGCGGGGCTTTTGAAGCCTTCTGGAAGGGGAAAGTGCGGCAGATAGTACTCGTGGAAGTCGAGGGTGAGGTTGCAGCTTTCAGCGATCTTTACGGTGTTCTGCAAGGCCTCGGGGAGATCGCGAAAGAGCTCGGCCATCTCCTGGGGAGCGCGCACGTAGAACTTGTCGGATCCCATGCGCATGCGACGCGGCTCGGTGATGGTAGTGCCCGTTTGGATGCAGATGAGGACGTCGTGAGCGTAGTAGTCTTCGGGCTTTACATAGTGGACGTCGTTGGTAGCTACTAGGCCCAACCCTAGGGCACGGGCCATATCTACGATCTTGGGCAGCAGTTCCCTCTGGGCTGGTATGCCATGGTCCTGTAGCTCTAGGTAGAAGCGACTTGGTCCAAAGATATCCCTTAGGCGCTTGGCCATGGACCAGGCCAGGTCTTCACGTCCTGCGCTGAGGGGACCAGCCACAACGCCCGAGAGGCAGGCAGAAAGGGCAATGAGACCGTCGCTATGACTTTCGAGGAGATCGAAGTCTATGCGGGGACGGTAGTAGAAACCTTCCAGGTTGGCTTTGCTGGTGAGGGCTATAAGGTTCTTATAGCCATGTTCGTTCTGTGCTAGCAGGATAAGGTGGTAGTTCTCGCGGTCACGCTCTCGGTAGCTGGAGGTGGCCACGTAGGCTTCGACACCGATGATGGGCTTGATGTCGTTTTTCTTTGCTGCCTCGTAGAAATCGAGAGCACCATACATCACGCCGTGATCGGTGAGGGCCATGGCTTTCATGCCGAGCTCCCTGGCCCTGGCCGTGAGGTGATCTACCTTACCCAAGCCGTCCAACAACGAGTAGTCAGAGTGGAGGTGAAGATGGACGAAGTCGGACATAGACCTCCTCTGCAGGATAGAATGCTAAAGGCGGTTTCAGGAGAGATGCGAGCCAGGCTACGGCCCGATAGCCATTATACCCTGTCCCCGGCCCTTGGGCTGCTATAATTCAGGTTGTAGCCCTGTGGAGAGGTTTGGAACCGTGCCGACCTTCAACGGCCTAGTGATGCCCAACAGGCTGATGCTAGCTTCAGGTTCCATAGGTGTCAGAGCTTCGGTGCTGGCGGCCCACGCCAGGCACGCTGGCGCGGTAGTCACCAAATCCATCAGCCTTTTCCCTAAGGAGGGGAATCCGAGGCCCCGGATCGTGAAGATCTCTGACGACGCCATGATCAACTCTGAAGGGCTGCCCAACCCGGGCATGCACGCCTTCGTGAGTCAGATTCGGGAGTACAAGGCTTTGGTGACAGATCGGCCGCTAATAGTTTCCGTTTTCGGGTACACCACAGGTGACATCATCGAAGCGGCGCAGATGGCTGAAGAGGCGGGTGCCGATGCCATTGAGCTCAACACCTCGTGTCCGAATGTGGCCAGCATTCGAGATCTGGAAACCGATCATGGTGCCTTTTGCAACATCATCACCAGTCTCCGGCGGGCCATTAAGGTTCCCTTATTGATAAAGATATCGACCAACGGGGGCGACCCTGTGGATAGAGCGGTGGTTGCCGAGGCCAGCGGTGCCGACTACGTGGTGGCCATAAACTCCGTGTATCCAACCATGGAGGTGTCGTTGCAGAAGCATGCGCCGAAACTAGGGATGGTGCTGGGTGGGCTTACTGGTAGGCCTATAAAGCCGATAGCGTTGGCAGCAGTGTACCGCATCTATCAGGCAGTGAAGATACCGATCGTAGGCACCGGAGGCGTGTTCTCGGGTAGGGATGCGCTGGAGATGCTCATGGCGGGTGCTTCAGCGGTGGGTGTTTACACTGCTGCGTCTCTTCACGGGCCTGAGATATTTTCCAGGATCCTCGCTGAGATGGAAAGGCTAAGGGATGAGCTGGGCCTGCCGCCGCTGGACGAATGTGTGGGCATGGCCCACCGACTTGACTGATCGGTTTCGTAGCTGGGTGCGTTCCCCTTTTAGAGTACCGCTGCCTTGCTGGAGGTGGAAGATTGCGCGAGACAGCTCTGGTTGCTGGCATCGTGGCCCTTGGAGTAGGGGTGATCATAACCCTGCAGAGCGTGCTGGCCAGCTTAGCGGCCAGAAGCATAGGTAGGTGGGAAACGGCAGGCCTCTTCCAGTTAGGTGCCGTGATTACAGCATGTATTTTCATCTTGCTGGGGATGGGTTCCTTTGCCAACTTGGCCAAGCTGGGTCATGTTCCTCTGTACGCCTTGCTGGTGGGACCTCCCCTTGGAGCGCTCATAATAGGTGGGGTGGCCTTGGTAGTAGGTAGATTGGGAGCTGCCTTCGGGCTGACAGTTATCGTGGCGGGCCAGCTGCTGTCGGCCCTGGTCATCGATAGCTTTGGCTGGTTCGGTGTGCAGGCAGCGCCTCTTACGCCGGTGCGTCTGCTGGCAGTGGGGTTGGCTATAGTAGCCGCTGCTCTCTTCTACCTGTAGCTCTTGCCTTTCATCTACCTATGGCGGAGAGGACTTCGGCTGCCACCTCGTAGCGGCCGAAGGAGGGCATGATGTAGGCACCTTGCACCAGGTCTTTGGCCTGAGCCAGGATCTCCTGGGCCATTTTTATGCCTTCCTGAATGCCGTGGCTCCCGGCCCGATGCATCCGCTCTCGCGCCCAATCGGGTATGGTTATCCCGGGGACCTCGTTGTGGAGGAATTCGGCATGGCGATAGCTGTGGAGAGGAAGTATGCCCACCAGTATGGGCACAGGGACCTCACCCAGCCTTTCCAGCACTCGACGTAGCGTTTCGATCTCATAGATAGGCTGGGTCATGATGAAGTCAGCCCCGGCCTCGAGCTTCTTGCGCAAGGTGCGGATCTCCGCCGACAGGTCGGGCCTGGACGGATCCAGGGCACAGCCGACAGTGAAATAGGCTCGATCTCCGAGGGATTTGCCAGCAAGATCGAAACCTTCGTTGAAGCGCTTGATGATGCGGATGAGGCCGACAGAGTTGACGTCGTAGACGGCTGTAGCTGTGGGATAGTCGCCCAGGCTGGGGGGATCGCCTGTCAAAGCCAGGATGTTGCGTAACCCCAGGGCATGGGCTCCCAACAGGTCCGACTGGAGCGCCATGAGGTTTCGGTCTCGGGTTGTGTAGTGGAGGATGACGTCGATACCTACCTGCTTGTGTATCAGGATGGCGGCCGCCATGGCCGACATCCGCACCCGGGCCATGGGGCTGTCGGCCACATTTATGGCGTCGACCCCTCGTTCCTTCAGAAGTCTGGCACCTTCGAGGATCTTCGTGGGGTTCAGCCCTTTAGGGGGGTCGACTTCCACACTAACCACGAACTGGCGCCCCAGCTTGTAGTGGAAAGGAGAGTAACCTGGAGCTGCGGCCTCGACATGCTCATCGGAGATATCCTTAGTGGTCTTGACCTCCAGCCAGGGCAGCCCATTACTGCTGGGCCGCACCTGTCGGAGTGCCTTTGCCATGGCTGCTATATGGTCTGGGGTAGTGCCGCAACAGCCTCCGACGATGGTGACGCCCTTTTCGACCATTAACCTGGCGTACTCGGCCATGTACTCAGGCCCCGAATGGTAAAAGACCCTTCCGCCCACCAAGGTGGGGAAGCCTGCATTGGGCATAGCCGACAGAAAAACACCGTCAGTATTGTGGGCCAGCATCTCTTCCATCACTTGGAGGACTTTTTGAGAGCCCACACTGCAGTTGGCCCCGACCACGTCGGCTCCCAGGTCTCTTAGCACTCTGAGGACCTCTCTGGGAGTTTCACCGTAGGGTGTGCGGAGATCTTGTGCAAAGGTCATCTGGGCAATGACGGGCAAATCGCATACTTCCCTGGCGGCGTGGATGGCCTCTCGGATCTCGTTGAGGTCGGAGAAGGTCTCTAAAACGAGGACATCCACGCCGCCCTCTAGAAGGGCCTCGATCTGTTCTCGGAAAGCTGCCCTGGCCTCCTTTACGGTAATGACACCGTAGGGTTCCATGGGTTTCCCCAGGGGGCCGACAGCACCGCCCACGAACGCCGGCATGCCCATGATCTCTCGGGCCTCCCTGGCCAGCTTAACTCCCGCAAGATTTATGGGCCGAACCTTGTCTTCCAGCCCATGGGCAGCAAGGCGAAGGGCATTGCCGCCGAAAGTGTTGGTCTCAATGAGTTCAGCTCCAGCTCGAATGTAGTCCATATGTATGGCCTGCACCAGGTCGGGCTTCGAGATATTGAGCTCCTCGAAGCACCTATCGTAGGGCACACCCCTGCGATACAGTTCGGTGCCCATAGCCCCGTCGGCCAGAAGGAAACCCTGGCGTAAGCGTTGCAGGAAAGGACTTATGCGTTCTTGTGGCAAGGGGTTCTCCCCCTGTTGGTGTGTTTGGCTCTAATTTACCACAGGATGGATCCAGGGTGGCACCATGCATGGTGCCACCCTGAAGAAATGTGGTTACTTGAGGCTCTCGACGGTTATGAGTTTGCCTGGCAGGGTGTAG
Organism: Chloroflexota bacterium; assembly: GCA_034432775.1. Lineage (GTDB taxonomy): Bacteria > Chloroflexota > Chloroflexia > DAOUBH01 > DAOUBH01 > DAOUBH01. The sequence goes on along the minus strand of DAOUBH010000027.1, from coordinate 6,750 downwards.
AGGTTCTTGTCGGGTTTCTGGCCTTTGAAGTAGTTTTCCATGAGCTCAACGGTCTTCTTGGCAATGCCGTCCCAGTCCTGCGCGACGGTAGACTTGAAGGGGCCCCCCTTCTTGATTTCAGCCACCGCGAAGTCTGTGCCGTCGATCCCCACTACGACGACCTCCGTGCGACCAGCAGCTACCAGGGCCTGCGTGGCACCAAGGGCAGGCTCGTCCCATCCACCCCATACGCCGGCTATCGCTCCCTTTTCGGGGTAGGCGGTGAGGAGGTCTTGCATGATCTTTCTGGCGTTGTCGACAGGCCCTGGCACGTTGACGTGCTTCTTCTCGATGACTTTAATATCGGGGTATTTGGCGAATACGGCTGCGGCTGCCTTAGCCCTGGCGTTGACTCCCGGATGGGGATCGTGGGTGAACATTACCACGTTCCCCTTCTTGCCGATACGCTGAGCGAGGTCTTCGGCGCTCATAGTGCCGAGGGCATCGTTGTCTGACGTGACGTTGGCTACCACTTCGGGAGCTACGCCGGCATCGATGCCGAAGACGGGAATATTTGCTTCCTGAGCTGCCTTTAGGCCTTTGGTCATCTGGGCTGGGTCACCCATACCCAGGACTATGGCATCGACCTTCTGGGTGACAGCGTTCTGGATGGCGCTGACCAACTTGTCGAAGTCGCCGGCTGTGTCGGTAACAGCGATATCCCAGCCCTTCTCCTTGGCATATTTTACGTAGAGGTCTATGACCTGCTTGGTGGTGGCGTTGGCCATATAGGGCGTCACGAGGGCGATCTTCTTGGAGGTGGGTGGCTGCGTGGCGGCGGGAGAGGACGCAGGCGTAGCTGCAGGTGCGCAGGCGGTCAGTACCAAGAGTGTTAGATAAGCCGAGGCAATTAATGCTCTGAACATGGGGCTCCTCCTAAATGTAATTTGGTACCGATTTTGTGGTGATCCATAAGCACCTCCTAGGATCTTGATGTGGCGAACTCTGCCAGACGGGCGTATGTACCTCTGAGGGCCGGGTAAAGCTCTTTAAAGGCGGTGTAAAGCCTGTCGTAGACTTGGGCGGCTTTGGGATCGGGGTGGAACACCTGTTCGCGAGCGGAGCTGGGAAATGTGTAGCTGGCGTACCAACCGAGCCCTCTACCTGCCAGGAGTGCAGCACCCTTGAGTGCCACGTCCTCTGCCTCCTCGGAGCGTAGGATATCTCTGCCGAGGACGTCGGCCAGTATCTGGCACCAGAGGGCCGACCTGCTGCCTCCGCCGGTAACCACCAGGGAACCCAAGGTGTCGAGGGAAGCTGCCTCGTATATGGTTCTGAAGGCCAGGGCAACCCCTTCCATAATGGCTCTTATTAGGTGGCCAGTTCTGGTGGCCAACGAGAGCCCTACCACTGCTCCCCGTGCATGGGAATCGCGGAAAGGAGCGCGTTCACCGGCCAGATAGGGGAGGTAGATTATCCCACCTGAGCCGGGAGGTATTGATGCAGCTTCGGCCTCCATCTGGGCATAGGTGAGGGAAGGGAACATCTGGCTGCGTGCCCAATCCAGGTTGCCCGCCGCTGTAAGCATGGGAGCAGCAAGGATGGTCCACGCTGGGTTGGGATGCCTCAGGGTATAGATCCCTTTGGTAGGATCGGCCCAGGTTCCTTCGGTGGTGAGGGCTATCCATCCGCTGGTCCCCAGGTAGATGTAGCCTGAGCCGGGTTCGCCAGCTCCGACGCCTAGGGTGGTTGTGGCTGCATCGCCGGCGCCCTGGAAGACTGGGATGCCTGGGGGAAGACCCATAAGGTTGGCAGCTTGTCGGTCCAGGCTGGCGATGGGTTGATCCGAGGGTGCCAGTTGGGGTAGCCAGTCGGTACGGAGCTTTAGCCGGTCGAGCAGGTCGTAGGCCCAGGAATTGGTCTGGAGGTCCATAAGGCCTGTGGTGGAAGCCGTTGTCAAGTCGGCGACACGAAGTCCTGTGGCCTTCAGGAGAATGTAGTGATGGGCCCCCAAGAGAAGCCCCTCGGCTTGGGTATATTGATCAGGCTCGTGTTGCTGGAGCCAAAGGAGCTTTGCCGGCAGACTGGAGGCGTCCTGAAGGTTGCCGGTAACAGATATCCACTCATCTTGGGGAATGATGGCCAGCATGGCTTCTGCCTGCGACGTGGCGCGGCCATCCGAATAAAGGATGGCGGGTCCCAGGGCCTCGTCGCGCGAAACCAGGATCAGGTCTTGCATCTGGCCGCTCATGGCCAAGGCCACTATGTGGGTTTCGGGCGCTCTGGAGCTCCAGAGGGCTCTACAGGTAGCTTGCCACCAGTCCTGCGGTCGCTGCTCCACCGAGCCGCCAGGGGTCGAGTAGGTGTCGTATCGGGAGGAGGCCCTGGACAAAATGTTGCCCTGACGGTCTATGAGGGCTACCTTGACAGCAGAGGTCCCCACATCTATAGCCGCTATGACATCCTTAGGCTCCATGCTGTTATTCCCCCCTTTGGGTGGCTCTTGCCAAGGCTGTTACTGTGCGCCTGAGGGCGGCCGGGCCGTGGGCAGCAGCTCGAACCAAAACTGTCCCTACCACTAAGCCGTCCGCTCCGGCTGCTGCTAGGGCGGCCAGCTCCTCGGGTGCCTGGATACCAAAACCCAGAGCCACGGGCGTCTCGGCGCCGTTGAGGAGGCGCCTGAGCTCGGCGAGGCCTGCGGTGGCCTGGGTCAAGTCCACAGCCTCGCCCGTCATCGCCGAGGACCTCAGGTAGTAGAAGGCAGGTCTGCAGGGGGGTTCAGAAAGGAAAGCAGCCACGGCCCTCGGATGTTGCAGGAATCCCACCATGGCCATCCCAAGGTCCTCCACTTGCCGGCATAGAGCACCGAGGAGGTCTTCGGGCACGTCGGGTATGAGGATCGCGGAGATCGATGCCCGGTGGCAGGACTGCAGAAATTCGCTCGAACCGTACTGCTGTACAGATTGCCAGTAAGCCATGGCAATGAGCGGTATGGCGACTTTCGATCTGAGCTCTTCTATAAGGTCGAAGGCTCCCGCCATATCGATGCCAGCCTGGAGGACCCTGGTCATGGCTTGCCGTATGATCTGGCCATCCATGAAGGGATCCTGGCAGGGCAAACCGAGCTCCAGGGCGTCGAGACCTTCCGCAGCTGTTTCGACCAACGAGGCGAAGGCCTGTGGTGTGGGAAATCCTACGGGCAGGTATCCTATGAGGAGCGCGCGGTTCTTGGCACGGGCGGCTGTGAAGGCTAAAGTCAGATCGTGGTTCATCGACCCCTCCTGGCCACGCCAGATAGCAATACGGCGAGTACGATGATGGCACCGGCCATGACATCCTGTAGGTAGGTGTTGACCTGCAGAATGTTCAGCCCGTTGCTCAGTACACCTAGAATCAATACGCCCACGAAGGTACCTGGCACATTGGGTTGTCCCTCCTTGAACATGGTCATTCCTAGGAAAACGGCAGCGATGGAGTTGAGCATGAGGGGTTCGCCAGCCAGGGGATGGGCTGAGGCCAGCCTGCTGGTGAGGACTATTCCTGCCAAGGCCGCTCCCATGCCTGAGCCCATGAAGGCGTATAGGCGCATGCGGCGTACGTTGATGCCGGAAAGGAAGGCAGCCTCGGCGTTTCCGCCCACGGCGTGCCATCGGCGCCCCAGGGTGGTCTGCGTAAGCAGTATCCAGCACAGGGCAATTACGGCGAAAACCAAGGCCACTGGAACGGGGATAGGTCCCAAAGACCCCTGACCCAGAAAGGTGAAATGGCTGGGTAGGTTGAACAGGGTAGTGCCATCGGTGTACCAAAGGGATAGACCGTGGAAAGCCGTCATTGTTGCCAAAGTAGCGACGAAAGCCGAAAGGCCTAAGTAGGCCACAAGGAAGCCGTTGAGGGCACCTGCCACCAGTCCCAAGGCCAGCCCGATTATAACGGCCGGCAGCATCGGCATTCCCTTTAGGAGGAGGGAGGCAACAATGACCCCACACAAACTGGCTAGGGATCCTACCGAAAGATCGAAATCCCCAACTACCATAACAAGGGTCATGGTAGATGAGACAATGGCAAGGATGGCAACCTGCTCTAGGATGTTCCGCAAATTGGCTGCGCTCAGGAAGGTGCCGGGTCGCAGAAGGGAAAAGAATGCCACCACTAAAAGGAAACCCAGCAGTGTGCCGTAGTTGCTGAGGGCGGTATGCCAACTCAACCGTAGTGGCTTCTTCAGGATGGCTTTAGTCTCACCAGGCTTCAAGGCTCCATCCTCCCATAGAACCTGGCGAGAAGCTCATGGTGACTCAGAGCTGACGAAGGGAAAATTCCGACCTGCCTGCCCTCCCTCAGCACTAGAATACGGTGAGAAAGCTGTAACAGCTCTGGGACTTCCGAGGTGACGAGGAGGACAGCGCTGCCCTGGGTAGCCAACTCTCTGATTATCTGATGGATCTCGTATTTCGAGGCGACGTCGACCCCTCTGGTAGGCTCATCTAGCAGAAGCACTTTGACGGGTCCTGCCAAGTACCTGGCAAAGACCACCTTCTGCTGGTTGCCGCCAGACAGCTCCGATACCCTCTGAAACACGCTGAGGGATTTGATGGCCAGGCGGGACGTAAGGTTCTGCGCAATGTTCAGCTCTCTGCCACGTTGCAGGAAGACCCCCGATAGGGAGAAGTTCCGCAGGTGGGTGAGGGTGATGTTCTGGTACACCTCCAGGGCGGGGAACAGGCCTTGTGAGCGACGTTCCTCCGGCACCATGGCGATGCCCAGACGCAGGGCCTGAATGGGCGACGACACCTGGACCGTGCGCCCTTCGAGTTTCACTGTGCCCGCGGCCAGAGGCTCAACCCCGTAAAGGCACTTGAGGAGCCGACTGCGCCCTGAACCTGCCAGACCACCTATGCCCAAGATCTCGCGCCTGTGTAGCTTGAAGGATATGTCTCTGAGGATGCCCGAGTTTAGCCTCTCCACCTCCAGGATGGGTTCGCCCAGCTGCAGAGGCGGCGGCTGCATGTTGGAGAAGCTTCGACCGGTCATGAGACGTATGAGGCTCTCGGCGTCTGCGGTTTCGGCGTCCAGGGTGGCCACTGTGCGACCGTCGCGCATAACGGTGATGCGGTCGGCAATCTGGAAGATCTCTTCCAGCCGATGAGATACGTAGATTACGGCCAACCCCCTCGCCTTAAGGCTCCTCAGAACCTGAAACAGATGGTTGGTCTCCTGATCAGTGAGGGAGGCTGTGGGTTCATCCAGGATGACCACCTCTGCCCTTTGTGACAGGGCCCTGGCTAGAGCTACCATGGTCTGTTGGGCGGGCGAAAGATACTTGACTGGCAGGTCGAGGGGCACCTCCATTTCCAGCCTGTGGAAGGCCTCCCGAGCAGCCTGTCGAAGGGCTCGCCAATTCACCAGACCCAACGATCTGGTCGGATAGGGCTTTCCCAGGAATATGTTCTCGACGGCATCCAGGGTGGGTACCAGGGTGAGCTCCTGCTGGAGGGTCGATATGCCAGCCTTGCGGGCGTCCTGAACAGACTTGAAATTCACGGGTCTACCGCTGAAGGTGAGCCTACCTGCATTGGGGCGTACTACACCGCTGATCACCTTTATCAGGGTGGACTTGCCGGCACCGTTTTCCCCCACCAAGGCATGGATCTCCCCACGTCTTAGCTCAAGAGTAGCCCCGTCTACTGCCCTTATACCCGGATACTCCTTTACGATGCCTTCGGCGCGCAGGATCAGCTCAGCTGCCATTTCGATCCCTCACCCGTCTGCTATAGCCGAAGGGCCGGCTTGAGCTGTGTCTAGTCTTGGCATGTACTCGACAGAGAAGCGACTGCCCGTGCGGCGCACCTTGATGGTTATGCGGTCAGGTGGCATGTAGGCCTCATCGTAGAGAAAGGGCTTCCCATCGGCACCGAAGCTGACCCTACAGGAGAGGATGGCTTGGGTATGGGGTGGTACGGCCAGCCAGGCGGCAATGTCGGCAGGTACAAGGGTGGGCAGGAGCTCCTCCTCGTACGAGGTCGCTACCAAGCCTATTCTGTCCCTCAAGTAGGCGTAGAGGGGAGTACTGGCTTCGTACCCTGTTATTGCCCTGGCATAGCGGCTCGGCAGGTAGGAAACCTGATACAAGATCGGAACTTCCCCTAAGACGCGGAGGCGGGTCAGGGCCACTAAACTGGCCCTCCGGCTCAGGTGAAGGGCGTGGGCAGCTGTCTCGCAGTGGGTACGTATCTCCAGAGACACTAGGTGAGTCGTCAGTTTGAGGTTACGGCTGGCCAGTTCCTCGGCAAAGCTGCTAAGGTGGAGGATCTCATGCTGGCTGCCGAGATCGGCCACAAAGGTGCCAACCCCATGTCGTACGGTGACTAGGCCGGCCTGGCTGAGCAGATCGAGGGCCTGACGTACAGTAACGACCGTAGTGCTCCACTGCCGGGCAAGTTCCCGCTGGGAAGGAAGCTGCTGGCGGGGCCCATAGGTCCCGTCCAATATGTTGCGTCTCAGCCTCTCGGCTATGGCCTCGTATCGGGACACGGTTTTGCTCCTTTGTTATAGAGTTCTATAACACTCAACCCCTGAATTGTCAATAGGGTGCAGTGTTCTATTTCAGACCTATTGATTTGCTGCCAAGGCTGCCATGCCAGGATGCAGAGCTTTTTCTGTGGTGATCGACCAGTTGGTTCCAGTCCCCTGGGCGGGCTCGTGGAAGTGTGATGCCTTCACAGCGAGGCGGACCTGCGAAGGAACCTGTCGACGCCACAAGGGCGTCGGGGCCCC
>DAOUBH010000026.1:0-17302 GCA_034432775.1 Chloroflexota bacterium | reverse complement strand
TCATAGACCCCGCTAAGGTCACCAGAAGCGCCCTGGAAAACGCAGCCTCCATCGCAGCTATGATCCTCACCACCGAGGCCCTAATCTCCGAAATACCGGAGGAAAAGCCCGCTCCAGCCACGCCACCGATGGAGTTCTAACCAGCGGTCATTGAGGGACACGGGGCACTATGATGATGCCCCGTGTCCCGATGTAATTTGTAATTCGTCTACTAACGGAGGGTCTAATCCGTGGCTCTGCTTGAAGGGAAGACAGGTGTAATTTTCGGAGTGGCAAACAAGCGCAGCATAGCCTGGGCCATAGCGCAGGCAGCATCAAGGGAGGGAGCGCGGTTACTAGTTACCTACCAGAATGAACGGGTACGTGAAGACGTGGAAGAACTAGTTGCAACCCTCCCCAGTGCAGTTACAGGGCAATGCGATCTACTTTACCCGGATCAGGTAGAAGCGATATACCGTCAGGCGGAGTCTGCTCTCAGCGGCATCGACTTCATCGCCCACTGCGTGGCCTTTGCCAGGTCCGAAGACTTGACTGGACGCTTCATCGACACCAGCCTCGAGGGCTTTCGCACAGCCATGGAGGCAAGTGTCTATACCTTTGTTGCTGCCGTGAAGGGAGCCGAGGGCTTGCTGCGTCCCGGCAGTAGTATCCTCACCCTCACCTACCTCGGCAGCGAAAGGGCTGTGCCAAACTACAACGTCATGGGCATCGCAAAGGCCGCGCTGGAAGCTTCGGTACGGTACCTGGCCAACGAGCTTGGACCACAACAGATCAGGGTCAATGCCCTCTCAGCGGGACCAATTAGGACGCTGGCCGCCAGGAGCATACCCGGCTTTGTCAAAATGTACGACTACGTGCGCGAGCGCGCGCCTTTACGCCGGAACACCGAGGCAGCAGAGGTCGCCGATGCCGCCGTGTTCCTCTTTAGCGACCTGGCCCGAGGCATCACCGGTGAAACCATATATGTAGATGCGGGTTACCACATCACAGCGTTCTAATCCTCTTGAAGTCTAGCCCCGCAGAGGCCACAGTAGCGGAATTCTTCTGGGATGCCTTTAGCCCCACAAGATGGGCATTCCTGCGTGTAAGCACCCCAGAGGAAGGAGGTAGATCCTCCTTCTACCGCCTTTCGCCTGATGCCAACCCTGTCGGCCTGACGCTTTTCAACAAATGCCTTCATCCCTTCCCACGGTTCAGCTGTGGCAAAGTGAAGGGAAAGCCAGTCCCTGGCATGGCCAACAGTTGTATGCCATGCCAGATCTTTCCAAAAATTGACTTGTTGCTTCGTGTAGCGCAGACATTCGGGGAACTTGTCCACCAGCTTTCTAGCCATAACTTCCACGGCTTCATCCAGTTGCTCGTAAGGCACCACTTGGTTGACAAGACCCCATTCGAGAGCTTTGTGGGCATCGATCCACTCGCACAGGTACAGAATTTCGCGGGCCCGTCGGTCACCGACCAAAATGGGCAGCCACTGCGTGGCGCCTCCAGCAGCCACACTGCCAACTTGGACACCCACCTGTCGAATGCGCACATGATCGGCCGCTATAGCTAGGTCACAGGCCATGTTAAATTCGTTTCCACCGCCTACCACCATGCCGTTCAGTCTAGCTATGGTTGGCTTGCCTATGTTACGCAAGGCATCGTGACACGCAATAAACACGCCCATCCATTTCCAGTAATCATGTGGCCGACGGGTGTACTCGCTGGCATACTCCTTGACGTCACCACCGGTACAGAAGGCGTCTCTACCGGCACCCGTCAAGACAAGTACAGCGATCCGGTCGTCCCATGCGGCGTCCTGGAATGCCTGCGTCATCTCCAGCAAGGTGCGAGTGGTATAGGCGTTGTAGGCATGGGGCCGATTGATTGTAACGGTGGCCACCCAATCTTTTTTTGTATAGATGATCTCCTTAAAGTCAAAGCTCTCTGGATCCCGGCCCTCGAAGAACGGCATACTCACCTCCAACCTCATGGTTCTGGAGCGCGATCGACCCTCTATGCAGTAGCAGTGGTCTGGGCACCTTCAGTGACCGCCAGTCGACATGCTTAACGTTATCTTCCGCTTACACACGCTATCTCCCGACGGCTTAGAGGCCAAGGTTTCCACTTTGATCTGCTCAGACAGAAGGGCCGCTGTGGTCTTAAACCAGGCATCGCACCCCGGCTGGCAGCTGTATCCCCCGGTAGCCCTGCTGTGCTCCGGCCACCATGGACACTCTAGGTGCGTAATGAAAGCCTCCTCGGGCCCCCCGTCCACTTCGACACGTTCCAGCATCACCTCGCTGCTCCTCGCGAAGGCTTCGGCAAGAGCTCGCGCGTTGTCCCCTTGCAGATTCAGTTTGTCCCTGTAGAGCTGGGCTGTTTGGGCGGCCACTCGAGTGTAAAACTGTACGGTCAGCTCCGATGGATCTAAGTGCGGATTGATATCCCTAATGGTTTGAAGCCAAGCATAGTAGAAGCCATGCGAGATGGCTACCGACGACCTCCAGTTGCGCTCCACTTCGCTTTTCCCCTGCATTGTTCAGCCCACCTTTTTGAGAATTTCCGAGGAGAGTGTGCTTCCCTGAAGTTTTTGAAACCGTCTCAGGCCCAGTACCGCAGCCCCCAGAGCATTTACCAGCTCCGGCTCCCCTGGCACATTGACCTTCATGCCCAGAGTTTCCTCCAGTGCCACAACCATCCCTTGCTGTCTGGCGACTCCGCCTACAAAGGTCACTTCGGGTTCTATGCCGACGCGCTTCAGGAGTGCCAGGGCTCTGGTGGCCAGGGACTGGTGGATACCCCGCAATATGTTCTCGACGCTTCGGCCGTTGCTTACGTGGTTGACGATCTCAGACTCTGCCAGCACTGCGCAAATGCTGCTGATAGGCTGGGGGTCATCTGCATGCAGCGACAGGGTGCCAACTTGGTCGAGGGAAACCTCCAGATACTTTGCCGATCTCTCTATGAAACCTCCTGCTCCAGCTGCACACTTGTCGTTAGTCTTGAAATCTCTGACTCTCCCTCGCTCGTCCACCCGCAGGGCCCTGGTGCTCTGGGCTCCGATGTCCAGAACGCACCGTGTCTGCGGGAAGAGCACCACAGCTCCCCGAGCAGCACTGGTCATATCGGTGATCTGGATGTCTCTAAAGGGAACGTTGTAGCGTCCAAAGCCCGTGGTCGCGACGTAGTCGAGATCCTCGATCTCAATGCCCAAGGGCCTGAGGGCTTCGTTCAAGGCCAGCCGAGCAACAGCCTCGAAGTCCGGCTTGGTCCTCACAGTAGCCCATCCCAGCACTCGTTGGGTTTCATCGATCACCACGGCCTTGGTGGACCTAGCCCCGAGATCTATTCCAGCTACGTACACGGTTAACCTCCCTTAGGGTTTCATACCACGCTTTGCAGTCTCTTCGATGCTTCCGACGACTGAGCTCTCTCGACAGCGAAAGCTGCCGCCCCGATAGCACCCATAAAATGGGACATCGGGCTGACGTTTACGCGCATTCCCAACACATCTTCCAGGGCGCGCACCATACCGATGTTCCTGGATACACCACCGGTCATGGTGACCTCTGGCTCGATGCCTACGCGCCGCACCAGAGCTATCACTCGCGCAGCGATGGCCCTGTGCACTCCCGCCAAGATGTCCTCCACTTTCTTGCCTTGGGCCAGGTAAGACATGATGTCCGATTCGACGAAGACCGTGCACACGGTGCTCAACCTAACTGGGTTCTTGGCATGCAAAGACATGGGACCTATCTCATCGAGATTCAAATTGAGCACATCGGCTGAGTTGGCCAGAAATCGTCCAGTTCCTGCAGCGCACTTGTCGTTCATGACGAAATCCTTGACCTCACCGTCCTCCCCTACACGGATGCCTTTCGCGTCCTGGCCTCCAATGTCAATGACCGTGCGCGTCTTGGGAAAGAGCAAGAAGGCACCCTTGGCATGGCAGCTTATTTCCGTGATCTGGGCGTTGCCGAAGGTCACCTTATACCGCCCGTACCCTGTCCCTACCACATAGGCCACGTCCTCCCTGCAAAGCTTAGCCGCTTCAAGAGCCGCTTCAAAGGCCCGTTCGGCAGCCTTGATAACATTCGCTCCGGTATCCACCAGAGCCGTGGCCACAATTTCATAGTTGCTGCCCATCAGCACAGCCTTAGTTTGCGTGGACCCTACGTCAACACCGGCAGCGTAGACCATCGGTGCAACCTCCTTTAAGCCCTTACCAGGCGTTTGTGTTGCAGAGATTCGAAGAATGCATCTATGCGGTTCATGATCTGCGCGGGAGCAAAGTACCTGGGATCCTCCATATCGGATTCAATCAGCAAGGTTGGGATCCCAAGGGTCTTGGTGAAGTACTCCCTCATGTCTCCCTGCCCGGCTGAGAAGAGGCGGCAACTCTTTATGGAGTGGATCACCAGGGCATCTGCGTCCCACTCATCTATGTATCTCTTGATTTGCTCGTACCTGAGCAGGAGCGACCTGTTCGTCAAGTTCTGCGTCAGCATGTGCTCAGCAATGCTTTCAAGCGGCTTGCCTGGGTTGTGGCGAAAGCCAAATTCCCATATTCCCCCCACCGTTGAATAGGTAGAGGCAACAGCAACGGCACCCCATTTGGCAAACATGTCCCGGAAGACCCGCAGGTAGGGCCACGGGGGAGGGCCTTCAATCACGATGCGGAACTTTTCCTCCCCCACAGGACTCAACCCTTTCTCCACACGCTCTTCTACCTCTTGCAGAGCAGCTTCGAAGAAAACCACGGCATCTTCCGTGCCACGGAGGCAATAGAGAGGTGCCATCATGGTTACAGCATCGAAGTAGGCGTCGAAGGGGACGGGCCTGTGTTTGGCCAGCTGCTTGATGCGAGCCCACAGATCGCCTACCAAGGCTGAAAGTTCCACTGTACGCTCTAAGGCGCGATAGTCTAGGTCTCTCCCCAACGTCCGTTCCGTTAGTTCGATGAGTTCTTCCAGCTGTTTGACCACATAAGCCAGCCGCTCGGCTGTAGTGGTGCCATCTTGACTATTAGTGAAGGGGATGTCCAGGTTGTAGAGCGGGGCCTCCGTCAGCTCTGCCAAATGCTCGAACCAGTGTAGGTAGACGTTGCAGCCAACGTAGTTGCAAACCAGCAAGTCCGGCTTTGGAATCTTGGCAAAGGGCGTTTCCATCCCGCCGAAATAGAGGCCGATGTCCGCTTTGACATATGCGCAGTTGTCGACAGAGTAGCCAATTTCTTCGGCCCTCTGTATGTAGGGGAGTGCAAGCTTCTTCACTGCCAGCTGTAAGGCATTGACCTCGGGGTATACCGGAACCATCCCGAATGCTCGCACCAATTCAACGGGATTCCCGCTTATCAGGAGGTACGCCGCCGGTGGCTCCCCGGTGGCAGCCGCATTGCTAAGCTGCGCATAGTACTTGGCCATAAGTTGCTTTTGCAGCAGGTGCATCCTTCCCTGGTACTTGGTGCCTTCCATCACGCTCCTCCTCTCAGTCGAAAAGCATCGACTCAACGAATGTCTCTATCTCGGTGCGCGCCTTGTCGAATACCCAAGCCTTCTCCTCGAACTCCAGAAACACATGAGGCACCTCATGTTCCTCCAAAGCCTTCTTGTACAGCGCATAGTCAAAAAGCGCGGGTTCACAGAACTTCGCCGACACCAAGACGGCCGCCTGAGCACCGGTGGCCCTTATTTCGTCCAAAAGATGTTTGGCTCTCGGCTCTTTCGGATCATGCTTGACGCTGGAGAATACTGAGCTGTGCACATATGCCTCTGCGAGGTTCCTCACCGGGTCGCCTTCGGTATGCACCGGCCGCAAAAACCAGCGCCATCCCAGCAAGAGATCGTCGTTGAGGATATAACAACCGGCTTCCTCCAAACTTTCGATAAACTCTATAGGAGGCTGCTCACAGAAGGCCCCCTCGAGAACTACCCTGATCCTGTCCTTTGGCCTAGTTTTCCTTGATTCGATCTCTGGGAGGAGACGGTGAATTAGCTGAACATATTCTCGGGGCTCGAGCATCGTGGCCAGCCGCACCAACTGGTAGGATTCCGCGGCGGAAAGCAGGTGAGGTCGTTCTCGACGGAGGCGATATAGGGTAGCCATAGCCGCCCTCACCTCGTTGTACAGCTCTATGGCGATCGTCAGCTCGTCAGGGTTGAACGGCCGCCCCGTAACCTCTTCCAACACGGAGATCGCTTTACGGTACTCACGCTCCAGGTAATCGACGGCACTTGGAGAGGCCGGGTTCTGAGGGAAGTGGAAGTATATGACGCGCTGATCGGGAAAGTTCCGTTCCATGACGCTGGAAAGATTCCTTGCGGAGTCACATATAGAACTGAACATTAGAACGTCGAAGGGCTCCAAATTGCCGATCAAGCCAAGTTCGAGGGTGCTCTTGACGATAGAACACACAAAAGACTGAAACCGCGAATCGGCATGGGCGATCTCTATTCGGTTCCCGCCGCCGAAGATACCTACGGGAAGCATCCCCAGAGAAGAGGGGATCTCCGCTGGGCTGTATACCGGAAATATCCCCGCTACCTTGTGTCCCGGATGTGTCCGCTTCCACTCGCGCACCCAGGCGAAGGTCTTGTCCTCTATAAGCTCGCGTCCCCGCTGCAACACCTCGTCCAGTGTCGTCACCACCTCCATTGGGTCCCTCCTATCAAACAGTTTGCAAAGCCCTGTTCCCTAACCAGCAAACAAATCGGCCCAGAGGCACCGGTGCCTCTGGGCCGATAGTACTCCGCCAATGTCAAGATAACTTCAAGAACCGGACGAATTTAGCGGATTTTATCCGGTCGTAATAATATCGCTATATATCTGGAAGAGTCTGTTGGATCCAGGTAGGTATACGTGGCCTCCACCGCCACGGGTTGCCCGCTGGAACGAATGAAGTATCGGACAGAGGGCATTGAGCTGGCCAACGCCAAGGTATGGAGACCAAAACAGTCGGCCTCAGCTATGGGAGAGGAGCCATCGACGGTGCATCCGAGGAGATCTCGGCAGGTGATGGTTGCTGGGACACGGTCTAGTTGGAAGTCTAGAAGGGCGGCAGCTGACTCGTTGACAAAGAGAACCCGCATGTCGGAATCCACCACAAGCAAAGGGGCGGCCAGCCTATGGAGCAGCTGTGTGGCCAACCCGTAAGGCAGCTTGCCAGAGGGCTCTCCCGGGGTCTCTATGCTATATCCGCCGCCGCGTACCGTCTTAATCAACTGGCCGTATGGACCAAGTTTCCGTCTTAGGGCGTACACATGCGTATCCACCGTACGCCCGCCGGCTTCCCGCTCACCTTCGGCATGGATCTTCACGAGGAGGTGTTCGCGGGTTAGCACCCTGCCCCGGTTCTCCAGCAGAGACCTGAGGACCCGAAACTCTGCCGGAGTGAGCCTCAAGGGGGCACCATCCACAAAGGCTTGAAATCGCAGCAGATCCAGAGAGATAGGACCCCAAGTGAGGCGAGTCCTGGAGCCGTTGGCCGCCTTCCTCCGAAGAATAGCCCTCGCCCTAGCCGCAACCTCAATGGCAGGCATATTCGGATCCACACAATCATCGGCGCCCGCTGCTAAGGCCCTCAACCTCTCGGCCCTGGCCTCCGGCCTAGCTATCACCATAACTGCCACGTCCTGACCGTAGGCTAGCTTTCTACATATTGAGGCCACCTTCTCACCTAGCCTGCCAACGTCCACCAGGGCAATGGTGGGGTAACCAAGGTGACAAGCACTCAAAAGACCCGTCTCATCAGTGACACAATGAACCTCGAAGCCAGCCTTCGCCAGTTCGCCTCGAAGACCGGCTTCGTCGGCCTCTTCCCCAACCCATATTACGGCTGTGCCCAACGCACTTCGTGTCCTCTCAATCACCATCAGCCACCTCCACGGGTCTACCCTGCACCAGTCGGTATCCAGCACCATAGACTGTCTCTATAGCCCATTCCCCACCACATACCTCGTCCAAACACCGTCTAAGCCTCGCCACGTGATGATCCACTGATCTACTGAGGCGACGCCCAAGAGGATCCAGCGCATACACCAGCTCCTGTCGTGATACGACTTCACCCACCTTCTTGACCAGGGCTGCCAAAACGGCAGCTTGCTTGGGGCTAATACGTACCCGCTTGCCTCGAAAGCTGAGCGTACGAAGGGCCACATCTACCTCGAGACCTTCGCGGTCGACCATCTTGCGCCGTTTTTTCAGTTTTAAGGACGCCAGGAACTCCTCTATTTCGCGGCCAGGGTTGGCGACTGAGATCACCTTCACCATTTCATCTAACTTGAAGGGAGCTTCGACCCACGAACCATCCGATGGCATGAGGATCAAAATGGGAACCTGTCCTTCTAAAGCGAGTCGATTGTATAGGTCCAAAGCATCTGTATCGGGAAGCAGATAGTCGCTCACAACGAAATCAGGAGATAGGGCCGAAAATGTAAGGAGTGCCTCTTTGGCCGTTACAAAACTCGACACAGAGAGGCCGCGCCTCAAGGCCTTCTTCACAGCCTCCTGCAGCGCCTGACTGCTCCCAACAAAAAGCCCCAGCGGTCTCCTGGTCACTGTCGCCCCTTTTTGCTCAAGTTCCTAACATTATCTTAACGCAGCAGTGTAAACATTTAAAGAGAAAGAACGACCGTGGAGAAAGTGACATATGGACTTCCTGTTCACTGACCAAGAGCGTCAAATCATGCAAGAAGCGCGCCGCTTTGCCGACGAGGAAGTAGCCCCTGTGGCCCGTCGCATGGACGAGGAGGAGCGGTTCGAACCACGGCTCATTGAAAGAATGGCGGAGCTCGGCTTCCTCGGGGCGACCATACCGAAAGAGTACGGCGGCAGCGGCTACTCCTTTCTGGCAGCCGTATTGATCTTCGAACAGCTGGGAAGGGCATGTTCTTCCACACGAGGCTTCCTGTCAGTCCATCTAGGGCTCCATTCTATGTGCATCCTGGAGTGGGGAACAGAAGATCAGCGGCGCCGCTACTTGCCCGCCTTGGCGCGAGGCGAGCTCATAGGCTGCTACGCCCTTACAGAGCCCCAGGCAGGGTCTGACGCCGCCAATATCCAGACAACTTATCGTAGGGAAGGAGACTACTATGTCCTGAATGGCATGAAGCACTGGATATCGAATTCGCTCTTGGCCCATCAGGCAATAGTTTTCGCAACCAGCGATCCTTCGTTGCGACATAAAGGAATTACGGCATTCATAGTCCCGCTCGATACCCCGGGGGTGGTCCGAGAGCGCATGGATGCCAAACAGTTGGGCCACCGCGCGGCCGACCACGCCCGCATATATTTCAACGACTGCAAGGTGCCCATTGAGAACCGGCTGGGCGAGGAGGGACAAGGCTTCAAGGTGGCTATGAGCGCGCTCGACAACGGGCGCCTCACGGTAGCAGCAGGCGCAGTCGGCATCGCTACGGCTGCCCTGGAAGCCAGTTTACGTTTTGCCCGTGAAAGAGTGCAGTTCGGACAACCCATCGGGCAGTTCCAGATGATACAGGGTACACTATCGGAGATGGCCACGGAAACCGAAGCCGCAAGGATGCTGACATATAGGGCAGCAATGCTCAGAGACCGCGGCCAGCGGGCCACCCTTGAGACCTCCATGGCCAAGTTTTACGCTTGCGAAGTCGCTGTCAGAGCTGCCGACCGGGCTGTTCTGCTCCATGGAGGGTACGGATACAACAATGAGTACCCAGTGGAACGATACTTACGCGACGCAAAGGGCCTGCAGATCTATGAGGGTACAGCCCACATCCAGCGTATCATAATAGCTCGATCCCTCCTCAAGGAGGCGTAAAATGATCATTGACTGTCACATGCATCTCCACACGTCCGCGGCCCTGGATAGCTACGGTGAGCCTTACTTGAAGTGCGCCGACATCTACACTAACGTGAGGGTCTCCCATTTCGAAGGCAACCCGAGGCGACCCATCGATATCTCCGCCACCGTCCTCCACTTGAAAGAGTCCGGCATCGACCTTGGCATAATAGTCAACCTCGGCGGCACACCCCTGGCACCTAGTTCCCTTCCGAACGAGGTTCTGGCCGAGGAGATCCAGGCTTTCAGCGGCAGGCTGAGGGCCTTTGCGGGCGTCGACCCTCGACAAGGGAAAGAGGCCATACGGCAGCTCCGGTCGGCGCTAGGAGACCTTCACATGGTGGGACTGAAGGTCCATCCATCGTACCAAGAAGTCTATCCCAACGACCGCCAGCTGATGTATCCCCTATACGAGATCTGCGCCGAATTCAAAGCTCCCGTGCTCCTGCACACCGGTTCCACACTGCTGGCAGGCACCAAAGTCAAATACAGCCAGCCCACCTGGGTGGACGAAGCCGCTGTGGATTTTCCAGAGGTGAACTTCATCATGGCACACTTCGGATGGCCTTGGGTCGACGAGGCCATCGCTGTAGCGTGGAGAAATCCCAACGTCTACATCGACGTTTCCGGTCATCTGCCGAAGCACGTCCCCCAGCACATTTGGCACTACGCCCAGATAGGTGACCTAAGCAATCGCTTTGTATTTGGGAGTGATTACCCATTTATCAAATCCGGAGAGCTCCTTAAGATGTACAGAGAGTTCGACAGCTGGCACTGTCCTCTCTGTAATCGGGAAGAAACATGGAAACCAGGCGTTAAGGATAAACTTCTCGGAAACAACTTCTATCGTCTTATCCAGCACCTCTTGTGAGGAATTGCAAATGACCCAGAATCTGGACATCTGTTTCGTCAGTGGTGCGTCCAGTCCCATTGGCAGAGCTATGGTGAAGGTCTTCACCAAGCACGGCTACCGAACGGCCTTCCTAGCGGGATCCAACGATGTAACAGCGGCCCTGGAATCCAGCGTCCCGGGTTCGCGGGGCGCGGTAGCCACTGATACCGCCAGCGTTCGCGCCGCTCTGCTGCAGCTGGTAGAGGAAGTGGGAAGACCCCGTGTATTGGTCACCTGCGACGACGAGTTCGTGCACGCTGCTATAAGCGATACCTCTAGGGAAATGATAGATTCCCTCTCAAGTAAAGTGTTAGCACCTCGCATCGAGGCGATTCGAACGCTGGTACCTTATTTAGCGGACTCTGGCCAGGGACGCATAATTAACGTGCTTCACAGGGACTGGTTGGGATGGCACCAAGTGTCAGCCTATAGTTTCCTTAATGGAGGGCTCTTGTCGCTAACGCGCAGTCTGGCGTGGGAGCTGGCCAAGCAGAGGGTGACAGTCAATGCCGTGGTGGTGGGGGTAGTCTGCGCAGAGGACGAGACAGAGTTTCACGGAAAGCCCCTGGAGAAATGGCTCGCGACCCAACCCATACGCAAGGTTGCCAGACCCGAGGACGTGGCCGAGGTGGCCGCATTCCTGGCCAGCCCGAGGTCTGGCTTCATAACGGGTCAGGCCCTGTACGCAGACGGCGGCAGATGCATCTATTCCAGTCTCACAGCGTAGGTGGCGCAATGAGCTTAGAAGGAAAAGTCGCATTGGTCACGGGAGCAGGAAGTGGTATAGGTCAGGCTACAGCCTGGGAACTGGCCAAAGCCGGCGCCCATGTGGTGGTCAACGACCTTTTTCCCGACCGAGCCCAAGCCGTGGCTTCAGCCATCACGCAAGCGGGCTACCGGGCCGTGGCATGCCCCGGAGACGTAGCTAACCGCGAGTCTGTGACCCAAATGGTGCAGTCCGCGGTGGAAGCCTTTGGTTCCCTTGACATCCTTGTGAACAATGCCGGCATAGCCAGGAACCGTGGTATCCTCAAGCTCACCGACGCCGACTGGGATGCCGTACTAAAGGTGAACCTTTACTCGGTCTTTCTGTGCTCTCAGTCGGCTGCACCCCTCATGATCCAGCGGGGATGGGGACGCATAGTGAATGTCGCCTCCCGTTCCTGGCTGGGATGGTACGCGTGGGGCAACTATGCGGCATCTAAGGCAGGAATAATAGGGCTCACCCGCACGCTGGCATTGGAGCTGGCGAGGTACAATATAACGGCAAACGTGATCGCCCCTGGTGTCATCGAGACCCCCATGTCCATGGAGGGCAACCCGCCAGAGGTGGTAGAGCAGTTACGCCGAGCACAGCCTACCGGCGAGTTCGGCAAACCAGAGGACGTCGCGTGGGCCGTACGCTTCTTGGTCAGCGATGAAGCGTGGTACATAACAGGACAGATCTTATACGTGTGCGGAGGCAAGAGCCTGTTCGGGATGCCAGAGGACTAGAGGTCGGCCGCACCGTAACCGGAACAGCCGACCGTGAGTGGCGATATATAGCCCTTATCGCCATATCTATAGCGGGATCGCTTATTGCCGTCTACTTGACCTGGTTGCACTGGGGCGGAAGCGACCTCCTGTGTCGCGGCGTGGGTGACTGCGAAAAGGTAAACTTCTCCGCATATTCCGAGCTCATGGGTGTGCCAATATCCCTCCTTGGCCTGGGAATGTATGTCACTATAGGCAGCTTGGCAACTCTGTACATGAAGCGCCGAGAGCTTAGGCCGGTGCTGTGGCTGGGTCTGTTTATCGTGACTGCTTCTGGCACACTCTACTCGGCATACCTCACTTACATCGAAGTATTTGTACTGCATGCAGTATGCCCTTGGTGCGTAGCGTCTGCGGTACTGGTCCTCCTTTCCTTCGTCCTGGTGGCTTCGCTCTATTCTTCCCAGGTTTCAGGGACGAACGGGAGCGTACATTAGACACTTGTCGCTAGAGGAAAGCTGGGCCTTCAGAAAAGGGAGATTCCAGCAGATACCTCACCCGAATGGAGGCCGAAAGTTAGGGTGTGCACCCCTTAGATGGAATCCGTAACCCCTATGGCCTATCGGTGCCGAAGGTGGGGATCGAACCCACACGGCCCTCCCGGGCCAGCAGATTTTAAGTCTGCCGCGTCTGCCTGTTCCGCCACTTCGGCCACCAATATCCATTATACGCGGCTCCGACAACTGGCTGCATCCCTCACCGGCCACGGCGTAATTTCGCCAAATATGCCTCTAGCACCTTCACCAACCCTTGAGCAAGGCCAACGATCCCGCGGTCGAATTTAGCGGTCTGAGGGCCGCACCGAAGGTGCGCATCTGCCCCACCCTTCCTTTTAGTTTCCATGGGAAGATATGTGTGGATGCACAACTTACATCACGGACGACCTCCAGTTTGTTTCATAATGGACACACAATTCCTGGACATCCAGCTGGGCCCATGAGATTTCGAACATTAAAGCCGCTGCGGGTTCGTGTACAATGAAGGTGAATGCCATAAACCTGGAGCCTGGGATGAGATCGGGTAGAGAGCCTATGCCTGGAAAGGAAGCTATGGCAGCGCAGAGATCATGGGCCTTCAACGTGTTTTGGGCTACCCCTGCTAGGCCTATGCCCGGCTATGGCAAGCCGTGGGAGCCGCCCACGGATGTCTTCGAAACAGATAGTTGCGTTGTCGTCCAGATAGAGGTGGCCGGCCTATCACCGGATGACATCAATGTTGCCGTGGAGGACAGTACCCTTGCAGTATGGGGCTGTCGCCGTGAAGCGAGAGTTTCTGGCGGTAAAGTCTATTACCAAACTGGCATCAACTACGGAACCTTCCAGGTGCGGGTGACAATTCCAGCGGCCATAGATCCGGATGGTGCTTCTGCAACTTACGACAAAGGTTTTCTGACCGTATCGTTGCCCAAGCGGAACCCCGCTATAGCTCAGGCAAGGCGGATCCAGGTCAACATCAGACCCTAAGTCAGGAGACCAAGATGCCCAGCTTACTGCCGACACCCGACAACGACGAACAGCAGCATATACCGGAGGAGCTACCCATACTTCCCCTCAAGGACACGGTGGTCTATCCGCTTACCGTCTTCCCCTTGGCCGTTGGTCAGGAGCGTTCCTTGAGGCTGGTAGACGACGTCATGCAGGGAGACCGGCTGCTCGGGCTGGTCGCTCAGAAAAGTGCTGAAATCGAGCAGGCAGGTCCGGGGGATACCTTTGATATCGGTACTGTTGCCATCATACATAAACTGCTGAAAGTGCCCGACGGCACCATACGGCTTGCAGTACAAGGACTGGAACGTTTCCGCATCGTGGAGTGGACTCAGACCAAGCCCTATCTCAAGGCACGTATCGAGGTGCTCCCCGATAAGGCCGAGCGAACCGTTGAAGTCGAGGCCTTGATGCGCAACGTGATAAATCTCTTCCAGCGCCTCGTATCGCTGGTCCCCCACATGCCCGAAGAACTGGTAATGACAGTCATCAATATAGACGATCCTAGGCAGCTGGCGTATCTTGTGGCCACTTCGCTGAGGATGAGCCTGCCTGACAGGCAGCTTATTTTAGAGCTACCCTCAGTGAAAGAGAAGTTGGAGAAACTGACAGCGTTCCTATCTCAGGAGGTAGAGGTACTCGAGCTGGGCAGGAAGATCCAGTCGGAAGTACAGGAAGAGATGAGTAAAACCCAACGCGAGTACTTCCTGAGAGAACAGCTGAAGGCTATTCAGCGGGAACTGGGCGAAGTGGACGAACATACCGCTGAAATCAACGCCTTACGCGAACGGATACAGCAGGCCAACATGCCGGAAGAGGCCAGGAAAGAGGCCCTCAGGGAGCTCGACCGACTTTCGAAGCTTCCGCCTCAGGCCGCCGAATATTCGGTCATACGAACCTACCTTGACTGGCTGACCAGCCTCCCCTGGAGTGTTACGACCGGCTCCGATATAGATGTCGAGAAGGCCAGGCAGATCCTCGATGAGGATCATTACGACCTGGACAAAGTCAAGGAGCGCATCCTCGAGTATCTAGCTGTAAAAAAGCTTAGGGCCGAGCGAGGGGTCGAGCCAGAAGTACAGCTGAAGGAGCCGATCCTCTGCTTTGTCGGGCCTCCGGGCGTGGGAAAGACCTCGCTAGGCCAGTCGATAGCACGAGCTCTCAACCGCAAGTTCGTTCGAATGAGCCTCGGGGGTATTCGCGACGAAGCAGAGATAAGAGGCCATCGGCGCACCTATGTGGGAGCTTTGCCAGGACGAATAATACAGGGCATCCGTAGGGCAGGAACCAGCGATCCCGTCTTCATGCTCGACGAGGTCGACAAAATTGGGGCCGACTGGCGGGGTGACCCGAGTTCGGCCCTGCTTGAGGTGCTGGATCCAGAGCAAAACAAGGATTTCAGAGATCACTATCTTGACGTGCCCTTCGACCTGTCCCGGGTAATGTTCATCTGTACTGCAAACATCCTCGATACGATACCGCCAGCCCTTCGAGACAGGATGGAGATACTTGTTTTGCCAGGCTATACCGAGGAGGAAAAGCTCAACATTGCCCGTCGCTTCCTGATTCCCAAACAGCTAAAGGCCCACGCATTAGCACCTGATGATGTCACACTCACTGACGACGCCATTCGAGAGATCATCAGACACTATACCAGAGAGGCAGGCGTCCGGAACCTGGAGAGGGAGATCGCTTCCGTACTCCGCAAGGTCGCCAAACAAGTGGCCGAGGGCGTCGCAGGACCCTTCCTGATCGAAGCCAGCACCGTGCACAAGTATCTGGGCAAACCGAAGTTCCTCTCGGAGGCAGCGGAAAAGGGGAATCGCCCTGGCGTCGCTATAGGGCTGATGTGGACGCCCGCTGGCGGCGAGATCGCTTTTATTGAAGCCACCAAAATGCAAGGAAGACGTACACTTTTAGTTACTGGCCAGCTGGGCGACGTCATGAAAGAGAGCGCGCAGGCAGCGCTATCTTACATCCGGTCCAAAGCAGAAGATCTGGGAATCAACCCTGAGTTCTTCGAAAAGTACGACATCCATATCCATGTGCCTGCAGGTGCGATCCCCAAGGACGGACCCAGCGCAGGTATAACCATCGCGGCAGCTTTGGCGTCCCTACTTACTGGAAGACCTGTCAGAGATGACCTTGCCATGACCGGTGAGATAACATTACGGGGCCGTGTGCTGCCTGTAGGGGGAATAAAGGAAAAGGTGCTGGCGGCCCATCGCGCTGGGATCAAGACCGTGATCCTCCCTTCAAAGAACCAGCTCGACTTGGAGGAGCTTCCAGACGAACTGAAGAAGGAGATGACCTTCATACTGGTGGAGACCGTTGATGAGGCACTCAGAGCTGCCCTCGCAGACGTAAGCACAGAACCGCCCGTAGCGGTCCCCATACGGAAGGCTCGGAGGAGGGAAGCTCCTAAGGAGACGATTGAGGTAAGTGCCTAAACCAGGTAGCGCTAACATCACCCTTATACCTCACACGGCCGACATAGGCATAGAAGTGGTAGCGGGTTCTATCGACGAGCTTTTCGCAGCTGCTGCCCGCGGCTTTACGAAAATATTGATTACGAACCCGTCCGCCGTTAGACCGCGGGTGAAGAGACAAGTCAACTTGGAAGGCACAGACCTCACAGACCTTATGGTGCGATGGTTATCTGAACTGCTGTATCTCTTCGAGGTGCACAGGCTGGTATTTCGTCGCTTTGCGGTCACCGTCGAACCGTCGCGGGTCACATTGCAGGCAAACTTGCTGGGGGAAGAGTACGATCCAGTGCGGCACCATGCCGCACGTGAGATAAAGGCAGTCACCTATCATGATGCGACAGTAGAACCCATGGAACAGGGATGGCACTGCCGCATAATATTTGACATCTAGGCTGGGCCTTGGGTCATACGCCAGAAGTTGTCAACAGACTAATAGACGAACTAAGCAAGCTGCCCGGAGTTGGGCCGCGGACAGCATCTCGCCTTGCCTTCTTCCTCTTGAAGGCGCCAAGGGAGCAGGTGGAGGCCTTGGCAACAGCCATGCTACAGGTTAAAGACAGGATACGGCTGTGCAGCGTGTGTTTCAACATAACGGAGGTAGAACCTTGCACCTTGTGCACCGACCCTCAAAGAGAGAGGGGTCGCATCTGCGTGGTGGAGGATCCTTTGGATGTCATAGCTTTGGAACGGACGGGAAGCTACAGGGGCCTCTACCATGTGCTCCACGGAACCATTTCTCCAATGGAAGGGATCGGTCCGGATCGGCTGAGGATCAAGGAATTGGTAGCCAGAGTGCGGTTAGAAGAGGTGGAGGAGGTCATTTTGGCCACCAATCCGAACCTTGAGGGTGAGGCGACAGCCATGTACATAGCCAGACTACTGGTGCCCACGGGGGTGAAGGTGACCAGGCTGGCCAGGGGCCTTCCGGTGGGTTCTGATTTGGAATACGCCGACGAGATCACCCTCGCACGGGCGCTGGAGGGTCGGAGAGAAGTATAGAGTTGCGGTGGTACAGGATAGTGGATATAATAGAGTTTGGCTGGAAGGGGCACGTTAACAGCTGGATAGTGGGGCGAGGCGGGCCAAGGTAGATTGGCCTTTG